>NZ_JBSFNE010000001.1:461779-1085342 GCF_053586935.1 Nonomuraea sp. NPDC003727 | reverse complement strand
GGCCTCGGCCGACATCAACGCTTCGGCCATGGTCTTCACCATGGATCGCAACAAGTCTGGATCGCCGGTCTCGATCTGCTTGGCCAGCCACTGCTGGGGCGACACACTGTTGTCCGCGGCCATCGCGTGTTCTCCTTCGAATTTGATCTTCGCTAATCGAAGGATCACGCGATGGCCGTCGCCATTTCACGCCGCCACGCCTGTGACCAGGTCAAACTCGTACACCACTCCCATGGACGCAACCAACGGGAGCTGGTCACGACGCGGAGAACTCTTCGCCTTGGTCACGCGGTAGATACGGTCTGGTGACGTGTGCTCCCGCGAGACGGTGTTGCTGTATCCCGCTGCTGTACACAGCGCTCCGGCCGACGGCCTGCCTCGTCATCTGATGGCAAGCGGACCCGTACCGCAGGCCCGCCAGCCCCGAAGAACGGAAGCCGCGCGACAGCCAAAAGAGCACCGCATTAGGAGGGTGGCGCTCCTGTGGTCCGGTGTGCTGGGTGACCTTCGGGGATGCTGAGCATCGATAGAGCCATGCTTTGATCATCTCGCGTATGTCCCACACCTGGAGGTTATCGGGAGGGGCAGCCCTAGCTTTGTGCTGCAAGTGCAGCAGCCACTCGAAACGGGATATCTTCTTCGCCATGAGTGCCCAGTACGCATGGCCTGAACGCTTCCCTGCAAGACATCAGGTGACCAAAAGTTCTGATCACCCGGCGGTCAGTCCACTCGGCAATCTGTATCCCCCGGCTACCGAAGCAGAGGTTCGCGAGCTTGAAGAGCGGCTGGGTGTGGAGCTGCCCCCGAGTTACCGGCAGTTTCTCCTGTTCGCCAACGGATGGGGCAGCGACGATGACTGCTGCCTACTGCGGGTCGAAGAAGTCGGCTGGCTCCGTGATGCCGATCCCTCGATCGCCGAGAGCTGGTCAGCACCCAAGCGGGAGAACTCATGGAGCGTGCCCGACGAGCTCTACTTCGTCTACGGACTGGAACAGGACTCCATCCATTACAGAGGGGAGTATGTGCCCGACACCCTTCTGATCGGATATTGGGATGACGGAGTGGCTCTCCTCAATCCCCACATCCGCGCCGCTGACGGTGAATGGGAAGCCTGGTATCTCGCGCCGTGGAAACCCGGCGCTAACCGTTACAGGTCCTTCTGGGACCTCGCAATGGACGAGCTGCAAATGCGATACCCGAGTTGACATCCCTTCCGTCGTTCCGGCGTGACCTACGTTCACAACCTCGAATCCGGCCCTCACCACTGCGCCGACTACTATTCGGTCATCACCCAGAAAGAGTGCTCCTTGCCGACTCTGAAGCAACATATGCCGCTTCAAGGGCGCGGGACAGGAGAAGTCGGCCGAGCGCCTGATCGTCTCGGTTCCCAGGTCTACAAGCTCGTTGAGGTCATCGAGCAGCGATACCGTGCCCTGGTGCTGCTCGGCACGTTCGCAAGCCTGCGATAGGGCGAGTTGGCCGGCCTTCAACCACGTGATGTCAACCCTCGACGCCAGAACCGTCCGCGTGGAACGCCAGCTGATCCAGATCACCGGCAAGGGGCTGGTGTTCACGACCCAAGTCCGCAGCAGGCAAACGAACAGTCGCAATCCCCGAGCTGATCATCGATCAGCTTCGCGCCCACCTGAAGGACTTCGCCCAGGAGGGTGACGAAGGACTGGTGTTCGTCGGACCCGCCGACGGCCCGATTTGCAACAGCGACTTCAACCGCCGTGTCTGGCACACCGCACTCGAAGACGCGGGCCTACCGAAGATCCACTTTCACGACCTCCGGCACACCGGCAACAACCTTGCCGCCAACGCCGGCGCCTCGATCCGCGAGCTGATGACTGCATGGCCACTCCAGCACACGCGCCGCGATGATCTACCAGCACTCCACCGACGAACGCCAACGCGAGGTGGCACGCAAGCTCGACCGCCTCGCCAGAGGAGCTATGCACGGTCGATCAGCCTGGACTCGACCGTGTGACATCAACAGTGGACCCAGACGAAAGGGTTCTCTCGCTCGAATCTCAGGCAATAGCAGCGATGTCACCGTCATCGAAGTAGATCGACTGATGGAGCCGACCGCCGAGGGCGATGGCGTACCGGGCGAGAACATCCTGCCCAGAGATCTTTCCTTGCTCGATCTGTGAGATGCGCCCTTTGGTAACCCCCATGCGCTGCGCGATGTCCTGTTGGGTCAGCCCGCGACCGCGACGGATCTCGGCGAGCCGGTGTCCTTGCACCTTGGCGAGGAGTTCCTGCTTGCCCGCCTCCACGGCTTCCTCGCCACCGGCACGTTCAATGTGCTCGGCACGAATGTCCTTCCAACGCGCGTATCCCGTCATGATCTGCCCTCCTCCGCCTGACGTTCCTTCAGATAGGTCTCATAGCGCTGCTCAGCGAGCGGGATGGCCTGCCTATACCAGGCGTTCCATCGCCCTGCCTTGTCACCCGCGACCAGCAGGATGCTTGATCGCCACGGATCGAAAGCGAACAAGATGCGCACGGTACCCGGTCGGAGCTCCTTCAAGTTCTGAAGCCGTGACGCGGTGATCGTATCGACCAGCGGCCGTCCCAGACCTGGCCCTCCATCGGCGAGCGCGTCGATCGCTTGCACAACGCGCATGTGTGTCGCGTCGTCGAGTTGCTCGATCCATTCACGCACCTCATCGACGATGTAGACGTCCCATTCTTCGGCGGCCACACGGTGCAGTATAGCGAATGGTATACACCCATAGAGCGCAGAACCGGCCCGGGCGTGGTCGACCTCGAAGCCCAGACTGGATGCAGCCACTCTCGGTCAAGAACGGCCCTTGCCAACTCAAGACGGATATGCCATGTCTGCACGCAGGACCGCGCTCCTACCGACACCGCCACCCAGGAACGTCAGCGATAGGCGACGCACGATCTCAACAGGCTGGTGCGCGGTGCGCTCCCTGTCATCGGACAAGGGACCGAAATCGGCTCGAGGAAGATCACGACCCCAGCCTCGACCTGGGCTTTCTGTGGGTGGAGCCTAGGAGATTCGAACTCCTGACATCCTGCTGGCAAACGGGAGCCGGTCACCCTGCGGCGAGGCCTTAAGCCTGGTCAGGCGGCAGATGCGGGCTGGCGACGTGTGATCATGTAAGCCGGTATTGCTGTACCCCCTGCTGTACACAGCACCCCGGCCGGCGACCCACCCCGTCATCCCGAGGGCAAGGGGACCCGTACCGCAGGGCCGCCAGGCCCGAGGAACGGAAGCCCCGCGGCAGCATGACCATCCGTTTTCCGGCGGACCGACCAATGTCAGCAGCGACATGAGCTGCCGCCAGACACTCATGATGGCTGACCATATCGATAGTTATAGCTACAGCGGAATCAGGCAGGCTGGATTTTGGCATCGTCCCGCCGAGTCAGCGAACAATCGATACCGTGTCTGCTGCGATGGGTCTGCCTTACCTCGTGTGCAGCTCATTCATCACTCCGCCAATTCACGTTGAGTCAACAATCTTCCCCCTTTCATCTTAGTCGAACAAAAGAGCTATCCATGCAATTAGTGGACTGCGAGTTTCTCAATTGATGCATTCGAGATTCACCTCTGTGCGTTGCGCGTGTTGCCTTAGCATGCCAACGCTTTGGCTTGCGCGCCCGCATGCTTCATCAGGAGAGAGCTTCCCCTTCCTGATGCTTTGCAGGGTAACCTCAAATTTCTAGTTATCTCAAGTTCTCCGTAGTAACCAAACTATACATGTCTGAATAGTCCGATACGCGAATTTCACATCCATATGTTCTCGTGGGGGACAAATACGCCCCTTAACCTCGCCGCGAGGCCGATAGATAGGGCAACACCCCACCAAGCTTCCGACCCGAGCGTCGGACAAGAAGTTTGCCCAGTCGTGAGAGGCGTCGTAGGGCATGCTCACCCAGGAAGGACGATAAGCGCGTAGGCGGGGCGGGCCGCGACCGGCCGAAGAGCCGCAGCGCGGCCAGCGACCGCCTACGCGCGGCGGGTCGCCGCAGGCGGCACGCCCTTGAAGACGTAGAGAAAGTTCTCATCCGCAGCCCGCAAGCTTCGATGATCTTGACTAGTTAGGGCTGTTCCCGCTGGATCCGGCTCACCACGGGCTGGGCATCCTCCAAGACCGGGGTTCGGGGACGACGCCGCACAGATAGGTGGACTCCTCCAGTAGCTGCGGCGTCAGCGTGATCCCGGTGAGGCGCTCGGCCAGGAGGAACGCCGGCCCGTCGTGGAGGTTGGGGAAGGAGGAATGGACGGAATCGATCCGTCCCATGGTCTCCACGAGCTCGTCCGGCACCTCCTCCATGTAGCCCTCCTGGGCGACGAAGCAGAACCGGAGCTCGCCGTCCTCGATCCAGTAGAAGTAGTCGAGGGCCTTGATCGTCATGAGGTAGTGGGAGACGAGGCGGGTGCCCGCTGACAGCGGCATGATCACCCCTTCGGCGATGCCGTGCCAGTCGGGCTCGATGACGAACGCCCAGTCGCCGATGGTCGTCACGCCGATGAACGCTCCAGGTCCGGAAGAACCGGAGAAGGCGGCATCGCCCAATTCGTCGTACGTCATGGGCGTGAAGTCCTCCAGGCGGCCGCCGCGCCGGATCACCACTTGCTCGGGCGTCAGGCCGCGGACGTAGGTGAAGCACCAATTGTCCGCCGCTTCGGTGAGCCAGGCGTAGTCGTCAGGAGTCGCGATCATGACGCGATGCTCGCAGCACCGACCGACACAACGGGCGCCGGTAGTTCACCGACGAGGGGATTGCTGACTGTTTCCGATGTCTAGCCTGGTACTCCGGCCCGGCGAGCGAGGACCGGCGATCTATCTGTTCATGAGCCGTCGGCAGGGCTAACGATCGATCCCTTGCCAGGCTTGGTCGTGATCAATCCTTGCTCTCGCAGGGCCTCCATCGCCTTGCGAACGGTGACCCGGGCGACGTCGAACTCCTCCTGAAGCTTCACTTCGGAGATCAACGTCAGGGGCGGATAGGTGCCGTCCTTGATGCGCTCGGCGACAACCTTCGCTATCTGCTCCCACTTGTACAGCCTGGGGTCCCATCGATCACAAGACGACTCTAGGTATGCCCCCACCTGCGAACATAGAACAGGAATTCCTAGGAATGGGTTGACCTACTGTCGGAGCATGACCTCCGTGACCTACGACCTCGGTGTGATCCGCAACGCCTTCCCGGCCTGGTCGGTCTTCCGCAGCGACGCGGGCACCTTCTACGCGACTCGACGAGGCGAGATGCTCACAGATCAGCAGATCGACTCGGGTCTTCAGCGGACAGTCTGCGCCGACGACATGGAAGCCTTCGTCCGACTCCTCCAGGACCAAGAGAAGCTGCGGTAAGGCCGTGGGCGACCAGAGCGAACCCGGGGATGACCACCACACGCTCCACCTGGCACCGCTTCAGCGTGGGTATGAACGTCTGGTCTGGCAGCCGGCGGTCCCTCGCGTGGAGCGGGTGCGGATCAAAGAGCACACCTGCCCCAGCCACGAGCACACGCCGGAACGTCCCGTGATCCCCCTGAGCCAGGTGTTCGAGCTGGCCGACCGGATGGCCGACAAGCGCTTCCGCGCCATGATCCTTCTCGCCACCTTCGCGAGCCTGCGGTGGGGTGAGGTGACGGCGCTGCGACGACGGGACATCGACGTGAAGGCGCGAACGGTACGGGTCCGCGAACAGCTCCTCGAACTCGACGGCATCGGCATGCAGCTCGGTCCGGTGAAGGCCAAGGCGGGCCGCCGTACGGTCTCCATCCCGGCAGCGATCATCCCCGCTCTGGTGGACCACCTGGCCGCCCACGTCGGGCCTGAAGAGGATGCGTTCGTCTTCCTCGGCGCGAAGGGCGGCTTCCTGCGGGGCGGTAATTTCCGACGCGCGGCCAAGTGGGAAGAGGCGCTGAAGGAGATGGGTCTCACGGGGCTGCACTTCCATGACCTTCGGCACACGGGGAACACCCTCGCCGCACAGTCAGGCGCGAGCCTGGCCGACCTCAAGGCGCGGATGGGACACGACAGCGACCGGGCCGCGTTGATCTACCAGCACGCGACCAGGGACGCCGACCAGAGGATCGCTGACGCGCTCAGCGCTCGGGTTCGGGCTGAGCAGAAGAAGGCCGGGAAGCCCCGCAAGAGGAAGATCAACGACGGCTAATGGCCCGTTAATGGCCCGAACGCCCCGCACCATGATCGGTGTCGGGGCGTTTGTACTGGTGGAGCCTAGGAGATTCGAACTCCTGACATCCTGCTTGCAAAGACGTAAGCCGATCATGATTGGTCTGCGTCTTTGCTGCTGGGGCCACTGATCGCGTTCCCCCTGAGTCCCTGCTGCTCCCCCTTGATCACCGCTCCATCGGGCATGCAACGGGCACGGTGGCTGATTCGGCGGGTACGGCCGGGACACTTGACCAGCGAGGAGGAGCCTCCGAAGGGTATTGGCGTCTCCGGAACCACCTCATTGGCAGCCCGCGCCGGCCTCCATCGCGGCACCTATCAGCGGTGAGGAGCGTCAGGTTGCAGCGCGAACGCGCGCACCTCCCCGCCCGATCGTCCCGTGTGCCGTCGTCCCGCCCGCCAGGGGAGCGGGCCAGGGGCCAGGGGTGAAGGTGGAGCCCCCGACTGGAGGAACGACCTTCACCCCTGGCCCCTGGTCTGCTCGGCTTGTCCGGGACGACGGCGGGCGGGACGATCGGGCTCACCTCAGCTAGCTACGGCCTTCAGGATACGACCAATGATCATCCCGGAGCCGGAGTGCCCCCGCCGGAGGCATCTCGACTTCGCACTCGATGCCTTGCCCCACTCATCACATTCGGACAAATAGCAGATAAGGGAATTTAACGCCTCAGATTTATATTAGGTGGCCAAATTTCCATATTTAGGAAGTGCCTGGAAGAACTCTAGAAAATCTCTTAAGAACCACATATCCTTCGCTATGGCACGATCCAAAAGGGTCGTTCCAAACGGAGAGAAGCGAAGGGAGTCGACATGCCGGATATCGACCTCGGGGTGGCCACCGACTGGGATGAAGGTGACACTCACGGCCGAATCAAGCTGCGCCAGAACCAGATCTACCCGACCTCTCCGAAGAAGGACGTGCTCATAAGCTCACCGGTGAGCATCGAGCTTTCGGTGAACACAAACCTTTCCAGCTCTCAAGAGGCGGACAAGATTTACTTCACGACCCACCACGGGTCGCAGAAGAAGATCATCGCGATCCTGGACTCCAGTGGGAACCTCCACATCGCCGGCCAGGTGAAAACGGGCCAAACGAACATGACCTACGAAACAGGCATGTAGCGCCTCGTGGTGCGTGGGCACTGGTTCGTCGGCTGGCACAGCCCCGACCGGGTGACGGCCAGCACGGCCGATAGCGTCCGCCAGGACGACAAAATGCTCGCGGCCGGCAGCGACGCACCAGTGCCTGTGCGCGATATCCGATCGGGGTCGGCGGAGTTCCCATCGGCCCCGATCAGTAGAAGAAAATGACTACCTCTGCTCGGATAGGGCCCGCCGCCTCGAAGAGGTGTGTTGTGTCCATCGCAAGGTGTCGAGCAGTTGTTGACGCGGAAGGTGATTGCACTCCGAATGCTCATCCCCGCAAGATCTCGATGGATTTGCACCATCAGCGCCAAAGTCCATCGAAATGGTCAAGCTAATTGGGTGGCACACCCGCTTCTTTAGCCTTCTGAGAGAACTCCCGGGCTGCTCCTGCTGAAGTCGTCGAAATCGACGTCTCCGCTAGCCGCCGCTAGCCATTCGAAAGTTGTCGCTCAGCCCATCCGTTGCTATCTCGAAGGCGGCACAGTCGCATGCGGGAACGTTCATTGCGTTCACGCCTACCGTTAGCGCTTCGAAGCGATGTGCGGCCACGCTCGGCAGTGAGCTAATCACACCTGCGGTGAAGTCATGGGAACGCTTGCGTGCGCGGTCCGAGCCGCCGGCGGCCGGGACCGGCCCCCCAGGCCGCATGCCCGACCGCCGAGCGGGCGACGGGCCGCGAGGCGGCGCGGAGCGCCGCCCTTGATCCCAATGAGAACAATTCGGCAGTGATCCAACTCTCCACTCCGCGCGTCACAGAGACAGTGGTAGAACGCTGGGTGTGGAGGATCGTCGCGATCGACTGCGCGCATTGGGTGCGATGTTTCGGCAACTCCGCAAGAGCGCCGGGCTGACCGGTAAGGATCTTGCGGTGCTGGCGGGGGTGGCTCAGCCGACGATCTCTCGAATCGAGACTGGGCAACTGCTTCCCGTTCCGGAGACGGTAGAGCGCCTGACTGAGGCGTTGGCGCTGGATGAAGGCGCGCGTCGCCAGCTGGATGAGCTCCTGGAACGCCTACGTGACCAGGTATCCCGGCTGAAAGGTGGCCTGGCTGGTCGTGAGGCGGCGAATGCTGCCCGACTGCGGTCAGCTCGGCATGTCCGGGTGTTCCAGTCGGCCGTGATCCCCTCGCTGCTGCAGACGTCGGAGTATGCCCGTCTGGCGCTTTCCCTTGAGCGTGATGTTGACATGGGGGATGCAGCCAAGGCTGCGGCTGTTCGGGTGGAGGCACAGAGCCTGCTGTTCGAGTCCGGGCGACAGTTCTCGTTCGTGCTCACCGAGGGGGCGGTGCGGACCTGGCTCGGGTCGCCCGCCATGATGCGAGGACAGCTCGATCGCCTGGCGCAGGTTTCCACGCTGCCGCACGTCAGCCTCGGCATCGTGCCATGGACAGTGGAGACGCCGGCCCTCCCCCTGCATGGGTTCACGCTCCTGGACGGCGACGCCGGAACCATCGACAGCTTCACCGGCGACCTCCCTCTGACCGTTCCAGCAGCGATCGAGGCCCACTCTGACGCCTTCGACCTGTTCGCCGCTGTGGCGCTGTACGGCAATGCGCTGCGAGAACTCTTGCGGCAGATCAGTACCGACTACGAGGAACTCGAAACCCGCTTCCCCATCTGACGTATTTATGCGTCGAATGCCTTGAGTCTGTTCCACTGCTGCTCATACGCTGATCGCATGGATGTATAGCCCCCTAGACATCGGAGACGTCCCTGCCTTCCTGGCGCGTATCGCGCATGTTCCTCGGCTCCGCCATCTCAGTGCTCGAAGCTCGCCGCTTCGTCGCCGCCTTCCTCCCGACCTGGCCGAACCTGGATGACGCGATCCTCGTCGTGAGCGAGCTGGCGACCAATGCCGTACGGCACACCAACAGCGGCCGCCCCAGTGGCCGCTTCGTCGTCTCCCTCGAAATCGTCGACTCCACCCTCGGTCTGTCCGTACAGGATGAGGGTGGCCCTCGCACTCCGCGGCTGCTCCCGCTGTCCCCGACAGAGATGGGAGGGCGGGGACTGGCACTAGTCTCGGGCCTGTCCGTGAAGTGGGGTGTGGCCGGCGACGACCACGGCCGTACAGTCTGGGCCGTCCTGGAGGCATCACCCTTCGCCTTCGCGCGGTCCTGATGTGCTTCGCTCCACATCCGGCGCCGCTATGGCCGGACCACGAGAAGATTGACTGGGAAGAACCTCGCAAGGACGGACGGGTCCGCGTCGTCGAGTGGACCTGTGACTGTCGCAAGGTCGTCTACGAACTGCGCAGGTCGGGCGGTCTCTACTACCTCCATAGGGCGGTCCGAGGCGAGCGCCCGGCCGAGACTGGGCGAGTCATCTGGGTGGAAGCCCACAGGCTGTGGATATCCCTCTTGACCGGGCGAGCGCGTTGACGAGTGGCGTCCCCAAACGACGGTCAGCAATCCGCGCAGTAAGTCGAATTACCGGCGAAACGCTCAAATCCGTCTTGTCCAGGGGGATAGACGGCATTTCGTCTAGGGCCCTAGACTCGGCGGAGCACCACGGAAAGGGAACCACCGTGCCACCGAGTGACCTTGAGCGGATCGCCGCGATCGACGACCCGTACCTGCTGATCCGCCAGGCCACCGAGCGACTGAGCGCGGCGCAGCAGGAGGTCACCGAGTTGGCGCGGCTACGGCGCCGCGTGATCCAGGAACTGCATGCGCAGGGCATCTCCTATGCTCAGATCGCGCAGCAAGCCGGGCTGTCCCGGGGGCGGATTCATCAGATCAAGCACACAGGCCCCGCCCCCGAGGGCGCGTTCCTGGGCACCGGTACGGTCACCGTGGTCACTCCGCTCCGGCTCGACCCGGAGAAGAAGCGTCCCGTCCTGGCCCTCGACGACATGCGCTCGGGTCAGCGCCTGGAGGAACTGGCCAAGTCCTTCGGGCTGGCGGTCGAGACCGACAAGGTCACCATTGACGGCGTCATCGACCTCAACCGGCCGAACCTGATCGTCGTCTGTGGCCCCCGCATGTCCGAGGCGATGCACGCGGCCTACGACACCGACCCCGTCATTCGCTGGGAGCGCGACGAACTCGGCTGGCTGCTCCGGGACACGAGAACCGGCGCCGCCTACCGCACCGGCACCCAGCTCGACCCCGAGCAGCCCACCGACTCGGCGTACTTCGGCCGGCTGCCCCGCCCCGACGGCAACGGGACCTTCCTCGCGATCGCCGGCATCAGGACCAACGGCTCGCTCGGCGTCGTCGACCTGCTGACGTCCGAGATCGCGACCTTCTGGGGCCAGGTCGGCGACAAGCGGTTTTCCACCGTCGTCAGCGTCGAGTACGACCCCGAGACCGACGAGCCCGTCCGCACCGCCCTGGCCAGCCCCCTCTACCGACACGAGGACGACTGACGTGCGCCTGACCCTCGCGACCGAATCCGCCTACCCTGACCGTCCCAATGAGGACTTCATCGGCGCCACACCGAACGCCATAGTCCTTCTGGACGGGGCCGGCACCCCGGCCGATCTGGAGTCCGGGTGCTCGCACGGCGTGGCCTGGTTCTCCCACACGCTCGGCTCCACCCTGGTCGCGGGGATCACGCAGAACACGGGTCCGCTGACCGAGATCCTGGCCAGCGGGATCAAGGAAACCGCCGCGCAGCACGATACGTGCGACCTCGACCACCCTGGCACCCCTTCGGCGACCGTGGTGATGCTGCGCCGTACCGGGGCCACCCTGAACTGGTTGATCCTGGCCGACTCGGTTCTCGTCCTCGACGTCATCGGCGCCGAGCCGATGGTGATCTGCGATGAGCGGGAATCCATGGTCGGCAGGCAGTACCGCGCGCCGATGAACGCAACGCTCGGCGGGACTTCGGAGCATGCTGACGCACTCAGCGCCTATATGAGCGCCATGCGCGCACATCGCAACATCGACGGGGGCTTCTGGGTCGCCGCCACCAACCCGCATGCAGCCGAGCAGGCACTGACCGGCTCCGCGCCCGTCGACCAGATCCGCGCCGCAGCCGTTCTCAGCGACGGGGCATCGCGGCTTGTCGACCGCTTCCACCTAACCACCTGGCGACAGTGCCTTGACCTTCTTGAACACCACGGCCCTGAAGAACTCATCCGCCAGGTCCGCGCAGCCGAACGATCCGACCTGGACGCTGCCCGGTGGAAGCGCGGCAAGATCTTCGATGACGCCACCGCGGCCCACTGGCTGTTCGCCTAAGCACCGCGGCCAAGGCGTACCGGCTTCTCAAGGCCATCTTCACCACCGCCGTCGATGACCAGCTGATCAAACGCAACCCATGCCGCATCAAGGGCGCGGGACAGGAGAAGTCCGCCGAGCGCCGGGTCATCTCGGTCCCCAGGTCTACAAGCTCATCGAGGTCATCGAGCAGCGATACCGCGCCCTGGTGCTGCTCGGTACTTTCGCGAGCCTGCGATGGGGCGAGCTGGCCGGCCTTCAACGAAGAGACCTCGACCTCGACGCCGGAACCATCCGTGTGGAACGCCAGCTCATACAGATCACCGGCAAAGGGCTCGTGTTCACCGACCCCAAGTCCGCAGCAGGCAAACGAACGGTCGTAATCCCCGAGCTGATCCTGAAGGACTTCGCCCAGGAGGGTGACGAAGGACTGGTGTTCGTCGGACCCGACGACGCCCCGATTTGCAACAGCAACTTCAACCGCCGGGTCTGGCCCACCGCACTCGAAGACACGGGCCTACCGAAGATCCACTTTCACGACCTCCGGCACACCGGCAACAACCTCGCCGCCAACGCCGGCGCCTCGATCCGCGAGCTGATGACCCGCATGGGTCACTCCAGCACACGCGCCGCGATGATCTACCAGCACTCCACCGACGAACGGCAACGCGAGGTGGCACGCAAGCTCGATCACCTCGCCCGAGGAGCACTCAAGAAGCCATCGGGCACGTGACGGGCACGCCTCCCAAATTCCTCCCAGACACATAGAAGCCCAGGGCAGATGATCATGTCTGACCTGGGCTTTTTCACAGGTGAAGAGAGGTGGAGCCTAGGAGATTCGAACTCCTGACATCCTGCTTGCAAAGCAGGCGCTCTGCCAACTGAGCTAAGGCCCCTCAAAAGGGCCTGTTGACCTGCGGAAACGTCTGCATGGTCAAACTTGCCCCGGCTGTACACCGTACCAACACCATGGGCTTTCTCGCCACTCGGTTGCCGCGCGTCGTTCCTGGCCCGGCTGGGGGCAGTGGTCCGCTGACCGCTCCGAAATCCTTGCGTGGGCGATGGTCTGCCGGGGGCTCGTCGGCGCCGGCCGGGGGCGCCTCATCTAGTGGTGGACCCTCAGGGGAGGCCGGTCAGGGCGCACATCGAGGGGGCGTGGATCGACCGCCGTAGCTCATGTGTTCTAGTCTCCCGATCATGAAGCTTCGTCTGATCGCCGCCTTGTCCTGCGTCGCGGCCCTGGGGCTGAGCGGGACCGCGACGGCGGAGGCGTATCCCGTCAAGCAGAAGGTTCTCACCGAGAACGGACTGTACAGGATGGGCAAGCTGCCCAAGTCGACGTGCGAGGAGCAGCCGGTCGCGCGCGACGACCGTGCGGCGGCCAAGCGGTACATCGGCGGGGTCATGCAGTGCCTCGAGGCCACCTGGGAGCAGTACCTGTCGGAGAACGGCGTGCGGTTCGAGGGTGCCCGCCTCAAGTTCGTCAGCAGCGGCTACTGCGACATCAACCCCAAGTGGGACTCCGACAGTGTCTACTGCCACGACGCCCGCGCGGTTGTCTTCAAGCTCGGCCGGTCCTGGCTCGACGATCCGTCCGACCTGTGGCTGCTGCACAACACGGCCACGATCTACGCCCACCACGTGCAGCGGCTCGTCGACATCGTCTACAGCGTGGACGGCCAGGCCTTCTACGACAGCCAGACCGAGCGCGCCGAGCGGGTGCGCCGCTACAACCTGCAGGCCGCCTGCTTGTCGGGCGCGTTCGTCAAGAGCGTCTGGCCCCTTGAGGGAAGGTCCTCGCGCGACTGGAAGTATCTCCTGTCGATCGTGCAGGGTGACGCCCCCGGGCATCGGAGGCTGTACGGCAAGACCGCCAACGTTCGCCTGTGGGTCGGGCGCGGTTTCGCCACCGGGGATCCTGGCTCGTGCAACACCTGGACGGCGCCTGCGGCCGAGGTCGCGTAGAGGACGGGCTGCTCGGCCGCCGGACGCTGCGGCCGAGGTCGCGTAGCGGGCTGCTGGACCGCCGGACCCGTATGGTCGCCCTGGTCCGGAGGCCGAACGGATGCGGGGCCGAGACGGCCGGGGGTCAGTGGCCCCGGCCGTCCGCCACGAGGCGAAAGGGCTACCGGAGGAACACCCTGATCGGGTCGAGCACCAGAGCCGGCTGCAGCGGTAGCGGCTGCGGCTGCTCGAGCTGGGTGGTCCGCTGGTCGGCCGGGAGGCTCTCCCGCTCCCTGCAGGAGAACCCGAGGATCGCCCCCGGGTAGCCGCCCGCGTACCCCGACACCATTCGGCCCGCCGGGATCCTGCACACGTAGGTGACGTTCTCCTGGCTGTCGTTCGGGACGATCCTGAACGCGGTCGTGATCTCCCCGAAGGTGGGTGCTCCGTTCATGGACTCGCAGTACACCGCCATGACGGCGGCGGCCCCGTCCCTCTTCTGGATGTCGAAGCACCCGTAGGTGGGCAGCGGGGCGGCGTGGGCCGGGACGGCGAACAGGCTGGCACTGCTGGCGGCCAGCACGACAAGTGCGTGCGCAAGACGCATGGGTACCTCTCACAGGTGTATCCGTCGTGATCATGCATGATCACGAGACGCGACATACCCGATTACGGAGAGTGACTAACGTCAGGTCTGCGCGACGGCCACCGCGGGCGGGTCGTACTCGCCGCCGAGGAGTAGTTCGGGGAACTCCGCCAGCGAGTGGAGGATGTGGGTCGCGCCGCCTTTGAGCAGGCGGTCGCGGCTGTGGACGCCCGTCATGAGCCCGGCGACCACCGAGGCGCCGGCGCGCCGTCCGGCCAGCATGTCGTTCTCGGAGTCGCCGACGACGGCGACGTGGCGTACGTCCTCGACGCCCAGCCGGAGCACCGCGTGGAGCACCATGTCGGGCCAGGGCCTGCCGCGGCCCGCGTCTTCGGGGCTGATGGCGAGGTCGATCTTGTCGTGCCAGCCGAGCACGCTCAGCACCCTGCTCAGGGTGGTACGGCTGAAGCCGGTGATCAGCGCGGTCCGGAGGCCCGAGCCGCGGATCTTGTCGAGCGCCTCCACGACTCCGGGCACGGGAAGGAGACCTGCCCGCTCGATGGCGCCCTCGTAGGAACGCTCGAACGTCAGGTTGGCGGCCTGCGCCTGGGCCTCGTTGCCAGGGAAGATCCCGCGGAAGACATCGATCTTGGGGCAACCGCGGGACCGGTGCACGTGGACCATGGCCCGTGCGTACGCACCGGTCCCTGGGACGATGCCCTGGGTGGCGATCGCCTCGGCGAATGCTCGTTCGACCGTGGCGATGTCGCCGATCGTGGTGCCGGCGAGGTCGAGACAGACCAGCGTGATGGGGCCGGACTCGGTCATACCCTCGTCGCCACGATCGTCAGTTCTCGCTGCCGGTCGCCTCGGTCCAGAGATCGAGCTCGGCCCGGTCGGCCTGCACCTTACGCCAGATGAGCAGCCCCCCGAGGGCGAGCAGCGCCAGAACGAGCAGCTTCTTCACGGTGTGACCCCACTTCTTCGACGGTCTCACCTTGCCGGGGTGAGACAACGCCCGGTTGCAACGGTTGCACAGCAGCCTAGCAAGGCTTGGCTCTGCTCCCCCGGGTGCGGACCTATCCAGTTCTACCCAATCTTCCGATACGACGGCGCCAACGGCGACGCGGATCCGCGGCGCGTCCCATTATGGACACGTCTTGCATACCTGGCCGGGGTACGTGAGAAGGGTCCAGGGACACGCCTCACCGAGCGCACGAGCCTCACACGCAAACCGAAACCGAAGCCGCGCACGTCCACCTCGACGCCAGAAAAACCAGCCTCGCCGGAATACCCTAGGGGGGTACGGTGTTATGCTGAGTGAACAGGGGAGGCGAGAACCATGGCTGGATACACCGGCAACAAGGACGACCACCTCCGGCGCCTGCGCCGGATCGAAGGCCAGGCCAGGGGCCTGCAGCGGATGGTCGAGGACGACAAGTACTGCATCGACATCCTCACCCAGGTGTCGGCCACCACGAGCGCGCTCCAGTCCTTCGCCCTCTCCCTCCTGGAAGAGCACCTCGCCCATTGTGTCGCCGAGGCCACCCTGAAGGGCGGCCCGGAGGCGCAGGCGAAGGTCAAGGAAGCCTCCGACGCCATCGCCCGGCTCGTCCGTTCGTAACCGAGTTCACCACACGAAGCACATCGACAGGGAGATATCAGATGAGCACCGCCACCTACACCGTCAAGGGAATGACCTGCGGCCACTGCGTGAGCTCCGTGAAGGAGGAGGTCGGCGAGGTCCAGGGCGTGACCGGTGTCGAGGTGGACCTGTCGACGGGCCTGCTGACCGTGGAGAGCGCCGCCCCCCTCGACAAGGACCAGATCGTCGCCGCCGTCGAGGCGGCCGGATACGAAGTGGCCCATCAGTGATGAACACTCCCGCCAAGCTGGGCGCCTACGCTCTGGGCCTCGCCGTCGTCTTCGGCGCGGCCCTGGGCGTGGGCAGCGCGGTCGGCCAGGTGGGCGCGCCGCCCCAGGCGAGCGCCCACGCCGAGGCCGCAGGCCACACCGGGGCGAGCACCGGGACCACCGGTCACGCCGCGACGGAAGGCCACGCCGAGACCGCCGGCACCACCGAGGCCGCGGGTCACGACGAAGCCGCAGGCCACACAGAAGAAGCTGGTCACACCGAGAGCGCCGGGAAGGACACGGCGCCCGAGGACATCCCCGGGGGGCTCCAAGTGTCCGAGAACGGCTACACGCTCACGCCCGCGACCACCACGCTGGAGCCGGGCAAGCCTGCCGACTTCAGCTTCACCGTCACGGGCCCCGACGGCAAGCCGGTGACCGGCTTCGAGGTCCAGCACGAGAAGAAGGTCCACTTCATCGTCGTCTCCCGCGACCTGAACAGCTTCCAGCACCTCCACCCCGAGGAGGGCGCCGACGGCGTGTGGACGGTCAAGCTGAACCTGCCTGAGGCGGGCGTCTACCGCGCCTACGCCGACATCCTGCCCGCGGGCGGGAGCGCGATGACGCTCGGCGTCGACCTGTTCGCCGGCGGCGACTTCGCGCCGAAGCAGCTTCCCGCGGTCAGCCGTACCGCCGAGGTCGACGGATACACCGTGACGCTCACCGGAGACGTGGTGCCGGGACAGACCACCAAGCTGACGCTGGCGGTCGCCAAGGACGGCAAGCCGGTCACCGACGTGCAGCCCTACCTGGGCGCGCTCGGCCACCTGGTGGCGCTGCGCGCGGGCGATCTCGCCTACCTCCACGTGCACCCGGAGGAGAACAGCCTCACCTTCTACACCGAGGTGCCCAGCAGGGGCGACTATCGTCTGTTCCTCGACTTCAAGCACCAGGACAAGGTCCGCACCGCCGCGTTCACCGTGAAGGCCGACGCGGCCGCCCCGAGCGGGACACCCACCACCACCGCGCCCCACGGGCACGGCCACTAGACGCAGCCGAAAGGAGAAGGTGATGGCCACCGAGACAGCCGTCGAACTCTCGATCGGCGGCATGACCTGCGCCTCCTGCGCCAACAGGATCGAGCGCAAGCTCAACAAGATGGACGGCGTGACCGCGACGGTCAACTACGCGACGGAGAAGGCGAAGGTCACCGTCCCCGAAGGGCTGGACCCGCAGCTGCTGGTCGCGGAGGTGGAGAAGGCGGGCTACACCGCCGAGCTGCCCCGCCCGCGGGCCGAGGAGCGGCCCCAGGAGGAGGCGGAGGAGGACGAGCTCAGGCCGCTGCGCAACCGGCTGGTCACCGCGCTCGTGCTCAGCGTCCCGGTGATCGCGATGGCGATGGTGCCGCCGCTGCAGTTCACCAACTGGCAGTGGCTGTCGCTGACGCTGGCCGCGCCGGTGGTGGTGTACGCGGGCTGGCCGTTCCACAAGGCCGCGTGGACCAACCTGCGGCACGGCGCGGCGACCATGGACACGCTGGTGTCCATCGGCACGCTGGCCGCCTTCGCCTGGTCGCTGTGGGCGCTGTTCTTCGGGACGGCCGGCATCCCCGGCATGACCCACCCGTTCGAGTTCACGATCGCGCGCAGCGACGGCTCGGGCAACATCTACCTCGAGGCCGCGGCCGGGGTGACGGCGTTCATCCTGGCGGGCCGCTACTTCGAGGCCAGGTCCAAGCGCAAGGCGGGCGCCGCGCTGCGGGCGCTGCTGGAGCTGGGCGCCAAGGACGTCGAGCTGGTCGACGGGCGCAGGATCCCAGCCGACCAGCTCAAGGTCGGCGACCGGTTCGTCGTGCGGCCGGGCGAGAAGATCGCCACGGACGGCGTGATCGAGGAGGGCTCGAGCGCGGTCGACGCCTCGATGCTGACCGGCGAGTCCGTCCCGGTGGAGGTGCGTCCCGGTGACCGGGTCGTCGGCGCGACGGTCAACGCGGGCGGCCGGCTGGTCGTCAGGGCCGAGAGGGTCGGCGCCGACACCCAGCTGGCCCAGATGGCCAAGCTGGTCGAGGACGCGCAGACCGGCAAGGCGGAGGTCCAGCGGCTGGCCGACCGGATCTCGGGCATCTTCGTCCCCATCGTGATCGCGCTGGCGGTCGGCACGCTCGGCTTCTGGCTGGGCACCGGCGGCGGCGCGGGCGCGGCCTTCACCGCCGCGGTCGCGGTGCTGATCATCGCCTGCCCGTGCGCGCTGGGTCTGGCCACGCCGACGGCGCTGCTGGTCGGCACCGGCAGGGGCGCGCAGCTCGGCATCCTGATCAAGGGGCCGGAGGTGCTGGAGTCGACCAGGAAGATCGACACGGTCGTCCTGGACAAGACCGGCACGGTCACCGAGGGCAGGATGACGCTGACCGCGGTCCACGTGGCCGAGGGCGAGGACCGCGAGGAGGTGCTGCGCCTGGCGGGCGCGCTGGAGCACGCCTCGGAGCACCCGATCGCGCAGGCCGTGGCCAGGGCGGCCCGGTCGCAGGCCACGGTGGAGGACTTCGCCAACATCGAGGGGCTGGGCGTACAGGGCATCGTCGACGGCCACGCCGTGCTGGTCGGCCGGCCGAGGCTGCTGGCCGAGTGGTCGCAGCACCTGCCGGCCGAGCTGTCCGAGGCGGTGGAGCGGGAGCAGGAGGCGGGCCGTACCGCGGTGGCGGTCGGCTGGGACGGCAAGGCGCGCGCGGTCCTCGTGGTGGCCGACGTCGTCAAGCCGACCTCCGCCGAGGCGATCGCGCAGCTGCGCGCGCTGGGCCTGACCCCGGTGCTGCTCACCGGCGACAACGAGGCGGTCGCCAGGACCGTCGCCGCCGAGGTCGGCATCGACGAGGTCATCGCCGACGTCCTGCCGGCCGACAAGGTCGACGTCGTCAAGCGGCTGCAGGCCGAGGGGCGGTCGGTGGCCATGGTGGGCGACGGCGTCAACGACGCGGCCGCACTGGCCCAGGCCGACCTCGGTCTGGCGATGGGCACCGGCACGGACGCGGCGATCGAGGCCTCCGACCTCACCCTGGTGAGAGGCGACCTGCGGGTGGCCGCCGACGCCATCAGGCTGTCACGCCGGACGCTCGCCACCATCAAGGGCAACCTGTTCTGGGCCTTCGCCTACAACGTGGCCGCGCTCCCGCTGGCGGCGCTCGGAATGCTCAACCCGATGATCGCCGGTGCCGCGATGGCGTTCTCCAGCGTCTTCGTCGTCACCAACAGCCTGCGCCTTCGCGGCTTCAAGTAGTCCCCAGCGGACGGCCGGCGCCATCGCGGCGCCGGCCGCCGCGAACATCCCGCCGAGCACCAGCCAGCCGGGCGTGCCCCAGCCGATGACGAGCGTGGTGAGCAGGACCGGCCCCGCCATCCTGGCGACGGCGGTGCCGGAGCCGAAGAACCCCTGGTACTGGCCCTGCCTGTGGGCGGGCGCGAGGCCGAAGCCGATCTCCCAGGCGCCGGCGGCCAGCAGCATCTCGCCGAGCACCTGCAACAGCGCCGCGGCCAGCAGCAGCACGACCGTGTCGCCCTGCGAGAACACCAGGCACGACACGAACAGGACCAGGCCGGCCAGCCGTACCGAGCGGGAGGCCGAGACCAGGTCGCGCACCCTGCGCGCGACGCGGACCTGGAACAGCACGACGCACGCGGTGTTGAGCACCAGCACGGCGGAGACGGTCCACGCGGGCGCGTCGGTCCGCTGGACGATCCACAGCGGCAGCACCAGGCTGATCAGCGGCCGGTAGAGCAGCATGACCGTGTTGAGCAGGGTGACCACCGCGTAGGGCCGGTCGCGCAGGACCGCGAGGCGCGGCTCTCCCTTCACCCGCGGCACCGCCGGTACGGCGGGCATCCGGGTGAGCACCGCCGCCGCGACCAGGTAGCTCGCCGCGTCGACGGCGAAGACGGTCAGGTAGGCCGCCGTGGTGTCGAAGTGGAGCGCGAGGCCGCCGAGCCCGGCGCCCACGGCCAGCCCGGCGTTCAGCGTCGACTGCAGGACGGCCCGCACGTGGGTGCGCCCGGCGGGCGGCACCAGACCCGCGAGCAGCGCCTGCTGCGCCGCCGACAGCCCCGTCTGCGCCGCCGCGTAGAGGCAGACGGCCAACAGGAACAGCGGGAACGAGCGCACCAGCAGGAACGAGCCGACGCCCGCCGCCGTCGCCACGGCCAGGAGCACCGCCACGCCGCGCGGCCCCCGCCGGTCGGCCAGGTGTCCGAGCGGGACGCCCGCCACCGTGCCGACGGCCCAGCCGATGGTCAGGCCGAGGCCGATCTCGGCGGGCGACAGGCCGGCGATCCGGCTGAAGTAGAGGGTGGAGGTGACGACGTAGGCGCCGTCGCCGATGGCGTTGGACAGCTGGGCGAGGGTGAGGAGGCGGCGGGGGTTCGTCACCAGGCGAGGCTACGGGCGCGACTTGGCCGTCTGTAAGCTCCAATTTCGAGCTAACTGATGGGGCCAAGGTGGACTTCCACGTCAGCCTCTCCGGCAGAGGCGATCTGGCCGCGCAGATCTACCGGCAGGTGCGCGACGCCATTCTCGACGGGCGGCTGAGGCAGGGCGAGCGGCTGCCGCCGACGCGGGAGCTGGCACGCGGCCTCGACGTGGCCCGCAACACCGTGGCCGTGGCCTACGAGCGGCTGATGGCCGACGGCTTCCTGGTGGGCAGGGCGGGCGCGGGCACGTTCGTCTGCGCCCCCGCCAGGGTCGAGACGGGGCGCAGGGCTCCGCAGGGAAGCGGCGTGCGGCCGCGCGCGGTGTGGCGGTCGATCGCGCCCCTGGCGGGGCGGTCCGCGCCCGCCTTCGACTTCACCGTCGGCACGCCGGACCTCCGGCTGTTCCCCCTGGAGACGTGGCGGCGGCTGGTCGCCAGGGAGCTGCGGGTCAGGGTGGCCGGGTACCTGCCGCCCGAGGGCCACGAGGGCCTGCGTACCGCGATAGCACGCTATTTCGGGATCTCGCGGTCGGTCAGGGCGGCGCCGGACGACGTGATCGTCACGCAGGGCGCCCAGCAGGCGCTCGACCTGATCGGCAGGGTGATGATCGAGCCCGGCGACTGCGTGGCGGTGGAGGAGCCCGGCTACCCGCCCGCCCGGCGCCTGTTCCGCTCCCTGGGCGCCCGCGTCGTGAGCGTTCCCGTGGACGCCGAAGGGGTGGACGTGACGGCCGTTCCCACCGCCGCCAGGCTGGTCTACGTCACGCCGTCGCACCAGTTCCCGCTCGGGACGCCGATGTCGCTGGCCCGCCGTACGGCGCTGCTGGCGTGGGCGGCACGGCGCGACGCGCTGGTGATCGAGGACGACTACGACAGCGAGTTCCGCTTCGAGGACCGGCCGCTCGAACCGCTGCAGAGCCTGGACCGCAGCGGCAGGGTCGTCTACGTCGGCTCGTTCTCCAAGACGCTGGCCCCGATGCTCCGCCTCGGCTTCCTCGTCGCCCCGGCGTCGCTCCAGCCCGCGCTGCGCGCCGCCAAGCAGCTGACCGACTGGCACAGCGAGACCACCACGCAGGCGGCGCTCGCCCGGTTCATCGACGAGGGGCTGCTGGCCAGGCACGTGCGCAAGGCCACCAAGGAGTACGCCGCCCGGCGGGCGCGCATCGCCGCCTTCCTGGACGACCGGCTCGACCTGGTGCCCTCGGCGGCGGGGCTGCACCTGTGCGCGAAGGGCGAGGTCGATCCGGCCGCGGCGCCCGAGGTCGCGGCCGAGGACCTGACGACCTACTACGCGGGCCCCGCGCAGCGGGGGGTCGTCCTCGGCTACGGTGGCATCTCACTCGAACACATCGACGAGGGACTGCGCAGGCTGTTCGCGGCCGGAGACAGGGGGCGACGGTGAAGGATCTCGGCCTGCTGCGTGAGCGCCGCTTCGCGTTACTGCTGGCGGCCAGGTTCGTCTCGGTCCTCGGCAGCGCCTTCGCGCCCGTCGCGCTCGCCTTCGGCGTGCTCGGCCTGCCCGGCGCCGACGCCACCACGCTGTCGGTCGTGCTGGCCGCCGAGGCCGTCCCGATGGTGGTGTTCATGCTGGTCGGCGGGGTGATCGCGGACCGGTTGCCGCGGAACAGGGTGATGCTCGCCGCTGACGCGACCAGCGCGGCGGCCTTCGCCGCCCTGGCCCTGATGTTGCTGACCCGCTGGACACCCGTGCCGGCCCTGGTGATCGCCGCGGCGGTCAGCGGCGTCGCGATGGCGATGATGTATCCGGCGCTGACGGGGATCGTGCCCGACGTGGTGCCGTCCGAGCGGCTGCAGACCGCCAACGCCCTGCTCGGGCTCGGCACGAACGCCGGGCGCGTGATCGGGCTGGTGCTCAGCGGGGCCGTGGTGACGCTGGTGGGCAGCGGGTGGGCGCTGGTCGCCAGCGCCGTGATGTTCGCGCTGGGGGCGACCTGCGTGGCGGGGATCAGCCTGCCGCCCGCGGAGCGGATGCTGACCCCCGGTCACTCGGTGCTGGCCGACCTGCGCGACGGCTGGCGCGAGTTCATCTCCCGCCAGTGGCTGTGGGTGGTCGTGGCGCAGTTCTCCGTGATGGTGATGGCGATGCAGGGGGCGCACGGCGTGCTCGGCCCGCTGCTGGCCAAGCAGAGCCTCGGTGGCCCGCCGGCGTGGTCGGCCGTCCTGGCGGGTGAGGCGGTCGGCATGATCGGCGGGGTCGTGGTCGCGATGCGGCTGCGTCCCCGGCGGCCCATCCTGCTCGGGACGCTGCTGATGATCCCCACGGCGCTGCCGTACCTGCTGCTGGGGTTGGGTGCGCCGCTGTGGACGGTGGTGCTGGGCGCGGTGCTGATGGGTGTCTGCATGGACGTCTTCGGGGTGCTGTGGCAGACCACGATGCAGCGGGAGATCCCGCCCGCGTCGCTGTCGCGGGTCAGCTCCTACGACGCGCTCGGCTCGCTGATGTTCGGGCCGATCGGGCTGCTGGTGGCCGGCCCGGTCGCCGTCGCGACCGGGCCCGCGCCCGCACTGCTGGGCTGCGCGGCGCTGATCGTCGCCGTCGCGCTGGCCGCGCTGCTGTCGCCGGGGGTGCGCGGCCTCACCGCCCGATGACACCACCGCCGCAGCCGCCCCGCCCGTGGAGAGCAGGGCGGCAAGCCCCCCTAGAGCAGGGCGGCCAGGGCGGCGGCGGTCTGCGGATGGGCGGCCAGGAGCGTCGCCACCTCGCGGTTCCCCTCGGCGACCGGCGGCCCGCCGGCCTGCTGCCACTCGCCCGAGCAGCCGAGCAGCGCGGCGAGGGCGTCCGTGGCGGCGGGGTGCGCGGCCAGCAGCTCCCCGACGGGTCCTGCCGCGACGGCCGCGGGCACCGCCGGAGCGGCCTGGGCCGACCAGGGCGCCACCCACGCGTCGACGGCGGCCAGCGTGCCGGGGAAGGTACGGCCCGCCTCGCGCACCAGCACGGGCACGAGCTCGGGCGCCTCCTTGCGCAGCGCGGCGATCAGCTTCGGCAGCCACGGGATCAGCACGTCGTCGGGCAGCCGCCCGAACGCGCCGGACAGCACCTCGACCACGAAGGACGTCAGCGCGGGAGCCGACTCCAGCGCCTGCACGAAGCCGGAGACGTAGAGCGGCACCGACGGCACGACGAGCGGGTTGTCCAGCAGGTCGGCGGTGAGCGCCCGCAGGTCCGCCATGGACAGCAGGCCCAGCTGGAACTTGGCCGTCCACAGCAGCGCCACCTTCGGCGGCGCCTCCGGGTGCGACTGCTGCACCGCCAGCTCCAGCTGCGCCCTGTCGCAGCCCAGGGACAGCGCGAGGCTCTCCATGGAGAACAGGAAGCCCAGCATCGCGCCGACCTGCCTGACCCCCGACTCCTCGTCGACGAAGGCCGTGGGCAGCAGCGTGCAGTAGTGGGCGTAGCCCGCGGTGACGAACGCCTCGCACCAGGCCGGCAGCCCGTGGCCCGCCGACCGGTAGTAGGCCAGCAGCCGCCGGATCCGCCGCAGCACCTCGGGGGCGTCGTCCACGGTCCGCTCGGCGGCCAGCAGCTCCACCGCCCGCGCGCCCAGCTCCTCGGTGAACCTGCGGCTGCCCAGGAACAGGAGTGAGTCCTCGACCGCGGCGAGCACCGTGGCGGCGGTCGCCTTCTGGTCCCACGCCGCCGCGCGCAGCCGCTGCTCCAGCACCTGCTCGATGGTCACGCCCTCGTAGCCGAGCTCGATCAGCTCCCGCTGGTACTTGCCCAGCCACAGGTCCCAGCTCTCCTGGATGGACCGCTCGCCGAGCACCCGCGAGCCCATGATGGGCTTCACCGCGCCCTCGGGCAGCAGGTAGCGCAGCATCCACAGCAGGTCGGAGCACGGCACCAGCTCGGGGTCGGTGTCGAGGTTCATCAGCGCCCTGGACAGTGTGCGCTTCTGCAGGTCGAGCCCGAGCGGGGCGAGGCGGTCGAGCACGTCGCGGGCCAGCGGCGGCAGCGAGTCGTAGCCGACCTGGCCGATCCTGTCGCCGCCGAGCATGATCTCGCACAGGCGGCGCACGTCGCGCCGGCCCGGCACGACGTCCTTCTCGATGCAGGTGACCGCGGCGTCCTGGAAGTCGTACGGCGTGGGCCGCTTCCTGTTGCGCATGCCCGCCAGCAGGATCGACGTCTCGTACACGGCGATGGCGTCGGCGGTGCTGGACTGGTAGCCGTTGCGGCGGGCCAGCCGGACGATCTCGACGCACCAGTCGAGCAGCTCGGCCTCGTCGAAGCTGTCGAGGGAGGGCGGCTGCCGCAGGAAGTCCGACAGCCGGTCGCTGACGGGCCTGGGCGTGGCCGGCGTGGCCTTGCCCTTCCTGGGCTTGCCGCCGAGCCTGAACGGCGTGACGCCGGTGCGCTTGACCGCCTTCTCCCACGTCGCCGAGGCGATCGACACCGAGCCTGGCGCCAGGGCGAACTGCCGCTCGATCTGCGAGTGGCTGGAGGGGATGAGGCCGTAGAGCCACTGCGTGGCCGTACGGGGGGTGATGTCGAGGTGCTCGCCCATCACGGGGCTGGCGGCGTGGAAGGCGCCGCACACGTACAGGCAGGTCGCAGGGTCGGCGCCGGTGGCGGCCAGGTGCTCGCGCATGCGGGTCCACATGTAGCGCTCGCGGTCCTCGTCGACCTCGTTGCCGTCGGGGCGCAGGCGCCGGAACAGGCTGCCGATCAGCACCATGACCTGGCGGTAGGTGTCGTAGTCGGCGCCGGAGAGCGGCTGCTCGACGTACTGGTCCCACCACTCCGACCAGTGCCGCACCTTGCCGTGGTGGAGCAGGTGCTCCTCGAGTTCGGCGAAGCGGGGGCGCAGGTCGCCGATCTCGACGCCGACCGTGTCGACCACCGGTTCGACCGTCTTCTCCGCGGCCGGGTCGCCGTCGCGCTCGCGCGGCGCCCACTGGAAGACGTGGTCGACCGAGCGGTCGACCAGGACGATCTCCACGCCGGGCGTCTGGAGCGCGTAGGCGATGGCCTGGTACTCCGCCGACGATTCGGTGATGGGCGCGATCACGCTCAGCGGCGCCCATTCGGCGGGGAAGCCGTCGATGTCGGTGGCGAAGGCCTGCAACGCCACGGGCAGGCGGCAGTTGACCAGCTCGTCGAGGACGGGCCGCAGGTCCTCGCACAGCTCCAGGTAGATGACCTTGGGCTGCTTCTCCCTCAGCCTGCGCACCATCGCCAGCGCGGAGGCCGGCGAGTGGTGGCAGACCGGGAAGATCTCCAGCTCCTCGGCCAGCGCCCGCTCGACGTCGTCGACCATCCCGGGCAGGATGCCGACGCCCGCGAACTCCTGGGCCGCCGCGGCGAGCTGCTCGCGCAGCGGGTCGAAGGGACCGCTCATGAGAGCGTGGCGATCGCCTGGCGGCCGCCTTCGAGGAACTCCGTCCAGTCGCCGCCCTCCTTCTTGCTGCGCGGCTCGACGACCCCGTGCCAGTACTTGTTGAGGATGGCGAGGTCCTCGGGGCTGCGCCGGGCCAGCGAGGTGACCAGCGAGCCGGCCAGGGTCTGGGCCCG
Organism: Nonomuraea sp. NPDC003727; assembly: GCF_053586935.1. Taxonomy (NCBI): domain Bacteria; kingdom Bacillati; phylum Actinomycetota; class Actinomycetes; order Streptosporangiales; family Streptosporangiaceae; genus Nonomuraea; species Nonomuraea sp. NPDC003727. The sequence continues at coordinate 1,059,472 of NZ_JBSFNE010000001.1, read as the reverse complement.
CAGCCTGGTGTCGCCGAAGAAGGTGCTGTGCAGGATGGCGTCCTCGAGCACGCCGATCTGCTCGGCCGTGGACAGCGCCGACTCCAGCTTCTCGTCGTCGCTGGTGGCCGAGGCGGCCGCGGCCCGCAGGTCGGAGAAGCTCTGCAGCAGGATGTCCAGCAGCGTGGGCGGCACGTCGAGCTCGATCTGGTGCCTGCGCAGCAGCTCCGTCGTGCGGAAGCGGACGATCTCCGCCTCGCTCTTCTTGTTGGTGACGACGGGGATGCGGACGAAGTTGAAGCGGCGCTTCAGCGCGGAGGACAGGTCGTTGACGCCCCGGTCGCGGCTGTTGGCCGTGGCGATGATCGAGAAGCCGGGCTGGGCGAAGACGATGTTGTCGTCGCCGTCGGGGAGCTCGGGGATGGAGACGTACTTCTCCGACAGGATCGAGATGAGCGCGTCCTGGACGTCGCTGGTGGACCTGGTCAGCTCCTCGAAGCGGCCGATCACGCCCTGCTCCATCGCCGTCATGATCGGCGAGGGGATCATCGACTCGCGGGACTGGCCCTTGGCGATGACCATGGAGACGTTCCACGAGTACTTGATGTGGTCCTCGGTGGTGCCCGCCGTACCCTGCACGACCAGGGTGGAGTTGCGGCAGACGGCGGCGGCGAGCAGCTCGGCCAACCAGCTCTTGCCCGTGCCGGGGTCGCCGATCAGCAGCAGGCCGCGGTCGGAGGCCAGGGTGACGATGGCGCGTTCGACGAAGCTGCGGTCGCCGAACCACTTCTGCGGGATCTCGCGCTCGATCCCGTCGGAGCGCTCGGAGCCGAGCACGAAGATCCGCACCATGCGGGGGCTGAGCCGCCACGAGAACGGCTTGGGGCCTTTGTCGATCGACTCCAGGTAGTCGAGCTCGTCGGCGTACTTGGTTTCAGCGGGTGCGCGCAGCAACAGGGTCTCCTAGGAGAGAAAGCTCTTGAGCTCGAACACAAGTTTGCGGATATGTCCGGAAATTACCGGAGTGCCCAGGTCCTTGAGCTTCTGGCGGAACCAGGGGTCCACGCTCGCGTGACCCGAGCTGTTCACCGAGCCGACGGGGATGAACTTCACCCCCGAGCGGTGGATCGACTCGAAGTCGGTGATCAGCGACCGGTTGTCGTAGAAGTCCGAGATCCACACCATGACGGTGTTGCGCGGATCGGTGATCTTCGGCCTGGCCAGTGCCATGGCGGCCGTCCCGTCGGTGCCGCCGCCCAGCGTCGTGCGCAGCAGCACCTCGAAGGGGTCGTTCACCCACGGCGTCAGGTCGAGGGCACGGGTGTCGTAGGCGACCAGGTGCACGTCGACCTTCGGCAGGCCCGCGAAGATCGAGGCCAGGATGGTGCAGTTGACCATCGCGTCGACCATCGAGCCCGACTGGTCGACGACCACGATCATCTTCGCGGGCGTCGTCCGCTTGGCCGTGTGGCGGTAGAACAGGCGGTCGACGTACAGCCGCTCGTCCTCGGGGCTCCAGTTGGTGAGGTTCTTCCAGATGGTCCGCTCGAGGTCGAGATTGCGGAAGACGCGCTTGGGCGGCACCGACCGGTCGATCGTGCCCGCGCTGGTCTTCTCGACCTGGGTGCGCAGCACCTCGGCCACCTCGTCGACGAACCTGCGGATCAGCGCCTTGGCGTTGGCCAGCGCGATGCCCGACAGGTTGGCCTTGTCGCGCAGCAGCTGCTCGATGAGCGACATGCTCGGGGTCAGCTGCCTGGCCAGGTTGGGGTCGGCCAGCACTTCCCTCAGGTGCATGCGCTTCACCAGATCGGCCTCGATCTGGCCCAGCTGCCCGGACTCGTCGCCGATCACCTGCTGGAAGCAGGCCGCGTCCTTCTTCCACGTGTCGAGCTGGGTCGCGGTGACCGTGCCCGAGCCGGTGTTGAAGACGTTGAGCAGCAGCTTGCTGACCAGGGCGGCCTTGCGGACGGAGTCGAGGTCGTGAAGGTTGTCGAGCTGGTCGCGCAGGTCGGGGAAGCGCTGCGTCAGGTTGTCGATCGAGATCGACGGGTCGAGCAGCGCCGCGGGCAGTCCGAGGTCGTCGACGATGGCGACGCCGGCCGACTCGAGCGAGGGCTGCTCGTCGGGCTCGAACAGCCGCGCGAGGAGGCGCCAGTAGAGCACCTGCCTTCTGTTCTCGTCGCTCATTTCCGCAGCAGCCGTCCCGCTCGTTCCCGCAGCACGTTCACGGCCTCGCCCGCCTTGGTGGCCTTGGGGCTGAGCGCCGGCTCGGCGTTGTGCGGCGCCTTCTTGCCCTTCTGCACCGCCAGCGGCTGCAGGACCCAGCGCCCGCCGTCCCACCGCATGAGGCCGACGCAGGCCGTGGCGCCCGCGGCGAGCTCAGGGGTGATCGGTCCCGCGGCCGTCAGTCCTTCGATGTCGTAGTCGGCGAGCTTGCCCTCGATCAGCACGGGCTCGGCGATGCGCACCGGGTGCCGCTCCAGCGGCGCCACGCCGGGCGCGACCGCCTCGGGCAGCAGCACCCTGGCTGTCACGAAGGGGTCGGCCGGATCCTGCAGCGCGACCTTGTCCTCCTGCCACAGCAGGTCGCCCCCGCTCAGCAGGGTCAGGCCCCTGACCTCGACGGCACGCTGCTCGGCCAGCGCCTTCAGCAGCAGCGGGTAGCCGCCGAGCAGCGGCCACAGCGCGAGCCCGACGATCGTGTCGACCTTGGCGACGACCACGCTGGTGCGGACCAGCAGGTTCTGCCCCGTGGTCTCCAGGACCCCGTGGACCTGCACCTGAACGGCGGTGCCGTGCTCCTGCACCTCGACGCCGAGGATCAGCAGCCGTCCCGACACCTCCTCGGCGGCGGCCTCGGGCCAGCCGCCCTGCGACAGCAGCAGCGCCCTCGACCACAGGTCGGCCCAGCGCCGCGCGGGCAGGTGCTCCATCGTCGCCACGGGAGCCGACGCGCTCAGCTCGGCGGCCAGCCCGTCGAGCAGGACGGCCAGGCGCCGGGAGCCGGGGTCGGCCAGCAGTCCCTCGACCACCTGCGAGGAGGCGGAGACCAGGTCGTGGTCGACCCCGCGCCAGCCGGTGATCGCCAGCTCGCTCAGCCACGACCGGCAGCTCTCGGCGGCCTTCGAGCCGCTCTCGCCGGCGACGTGCTCGGCCCGCTGCCGGCCGAGCGCGGTGTCGAGCTGGCCGAGGAGCGCGTCGTGGACCGCGCCGAGCAGCGCGGACCGGCCGGCCGCCAGCACCGTCAGGTGCTCCTCGCCGATGGAGCCCGCGGCGATCTTCTCGGTGGCCTCGGCCACGCGCTGACCGACCGGCGTCGTGGCCAGCGCGCCCGCCAGGGCCCTCAGCCGCTCTCCTCCGGACCGCGCGAACCCGTGCGTCAGGGCCTCGTCGAACCCGGTCACGACCTCGAGGGCCTCTTCGACTCCCGCGGGGGGAGCGTCCAGTCGCATCAACGGAACCAATGCATCTCGGGGACGGGCATGGTGGACTCCGGCACTTCCAGATAGGCCAGGTGGCGCAGGAAGCGGCTGAAGACCATGGCGGCGGGAGCCGGCGCGTGCTGGCCGTGCAGCTTGCGGATCAGGCGCTCGCCCTCGCCGACCTCGACGCGCAGGTACCTGGCGACCCGGTCGAGGCCGTACTGCACGATCGCCTCGTCGACGAGCGCTTCCAGGTGCTTGCACGGCCCTCCGTACAGGCCGCCGCACGGGCGGTTGTTGTTCGTGCTGCAGTTGAACTCATGGGTCGTCGCGGCGATCGACGAGACGTACACCCTCGCGATGTCGGAACCGCTCGACACCACGCCCTGCAGCCGGCCGTCCGCCAGTTCGACGAAGGGCACCTTGGCCAGTTTGCGCGGTTGTACGGGTGCGATCACCCGTACGGCGCTACGTATTTCCCACGCGGGACTGTCCGCGTTCACGACCTCGACCTCCAGCCTTGTCGGCATGCGGGCGATCAGTGAGTCGGTAACTTACCCCATTCCCGATACGTCCGGACACGCTTCTCGATCATGCGGGAGGCCGATATCGCTACCACAAAAAGCCTAGATTCAGGGAAGCACTTCCAGACCGAGCGCGCGCCGCAGGAACTCCAGCTGGTGGAGCAGGACGTTCTCGGACAGCGCCTGATGGCTCACGCCGGAAAGCGGAAGCACCTCGTGCGGCCGGCCCGCCGCCAGCAGCGCCGCCGACATCCGCAGCGTGTGCGCCGCCACCACGTTGTCGTCGGCCAGCCCGTGCACCAGCAGGAGCGGACGGCTCAGCGACGCCGCCTCCCTGATGGGCGAGCTGCGGTCGTAGGCCTCGGGATGCTCGTCGGGGTGGCCGAGATGGCGCTCGCGGAAGTGGGTGTCGTACAGGCGCTGGTCGGTCACCGGCGCCCCCGCCACCGCCGCGTGGAAGACGTCGGGACGGCGCAGCACCGCCATGGCCGCCAGGAACCCGCCGAACGACCAGCCGCGGATGCCCACCCTGGTCAGGTCGAGGCAGGGCCGCAGCCGCGCCGCCTCGTGCAACCCCTCCACCTGGTCCTCCAGCACGGGCCCCGCCAGGTCGAGGTGGATGGCCCGCTCCCACGCGGGACCCCGGCCCGGCGTGCCCCTGCCGTCCACCGCCAGGACGGCGAAGCCCTGCTCGGCGAACCACTGCGACACGTACACCAGCCACGACAGCGACGCGGTCACCTTGCGCATGGCCGGCCCGCCGTACGGGTCCATCAGCACCGGCAGCGGGCCGTCCTCCTCGCGGTGCCACGACGGCAGGAACAGGGCGGCCCTGAGGGCCCGCGGGCCGAGGCTGAGCAGTTCCATCCTGGGTTCGAGCACCGGGCGCTCGGCACGCGAGGCGATCTCGACCTCGTCCTCCTCGCGCCGCACCGTGACGCGGGCGCCCTTGGTCGTGTGGGAGACGAGGACCGTGGCGCCGCCCCGCGTGGCGCCGCCGTGCACGCCCGGCTCCGCGCTGATCCTCCGCAGGCCGTGGTCCGGGTCGTGGGCCCACAGGTGCGTCTCGGTGGGCTCGTCCGACGCGGTGAACAGGACGGTCTCGCCGTCCACGGCAAGGACCTCGTGAAGCTGCAGCCCGTCCGGCGTGACGGGGTGGCCCTCCCGCAGCAGCGTGCGCGTGTCGCCGAGATCGGCGCAGGTCAGCAGCGCGCCGGAGGCGGTGCGCGCGGGCAGCCCGCCGACCAGGGTGACCCACGCGGCGTCCCGCTGCTCGGCCAGCACCTCGACGGCGCCCGTCGCGGCGTCGACGCCGAGCACCTGGACGTGCCGCTGGTCGCGGCTCTGCACGGCGGCGTAGGGCCCGAAGGCGTCCCAGCCCGCGGCCGTCAGGTACTCGAACGCCTGGCTGTCCCACCGGACGGCGACGCCGTCGCCGTCCAGGTCGGTGATCCACAGGCTCACGTCGGCGTTGGCGGTTCCCACGGAGGGGTAGCGGATGGCGACGGGCGGCCGGGTCGGGTCGGCCGGGTCGGACACGTACCACCGCTGGACGGGCGTGGTGTCCACCCGCGCCACCAGGAGGGACCGGCCGTCCGGCGCCCACCAGTGGCCGCGGCGCCTGCCGATGGACTCGGCCGCGATGTGATCGGCCAGCCCGTAGGTCACCTCGGGACCCTCCGGCACCGCGATCGCGCGATCGGCCGAGCCGTCGGCCGCCACCACCCGCAGCTCGCCCCCGCTGACGTAGGCGACGTTTCGGCCCGTCGGGTCGGGACGCGGGTCGGCCACCGGCCCGGCGGCGGGCAGCTCGCGGACCTCGCCGTCGCGGGTCCTGACCGTCCACAACCGTCCCGACAGCGCGAAGGCCAGCAGCTCGCAGGCGCGGTCGGCGGCGTAGCCGACGATTCCCGACGACAGTTGGCGGGCGCGCTCGCGGCGGATCCGCTCCTCGGCGGTCAGCCGCTCCTCCTCTCCCGCCAGCAGGGTGAGCGGGTCGGCGAGCAGCCGTTCCCTCCCGGTCGCGACGTCCAGCGCCCACAGGCAGGAGACGGGGTCGTCGCCCGCCCTGGTGCGCAGGAAGAAGACGGTGCCGCCGTCGGGCGACACGGTGAAGGCGGAGGGGGCGCCGAGGGTGAAGCGTCTGGTGCGGGCGATCTGGTGAGGCAGTGAGGTGCCGGTCATTCCACTTCCTTCGGTACGGGAAAGTACGTCAAAAGCAGAATGGCCGCCCCCGTCACGCGGGAAGCGGCCTCACCATCGAGATCATTTTACCACGGCGCTCACGTAGTACAGCATCGGCGGCAGGGTGCCCCTGACCTTGACGCTGCCTCCGGCCGGCGGGATCAGCTCGTCGAGCACGTCCTCGGGGCTCGGCTGGAGGGCGTGCCGGGTGACCGGCCGGGCGAGCGTGGCGGCCAGGCCGGTGGTCGGCGGGCTGAACTCCACGATCAGCAGCCGCCCGCCGGGCCGCAGCACGCGGGCCATCTCCTGGACGGCGGCGCCCCGGGAGGCGGCGGGAACGTGATGCACGGCGAGGCTGGAGACGACGACGTCGAAGGAGGCGTCGGGCAGCTCCAGCGCCTGGGCCCGGCCCACCAGGTAGGAGCAGGCGCCGGGCGCCCGCGCCCTGGCGTACGCGATCATCTTCGGTGCGGGGTCGACACCGGTCACCTGCCCGCCGGGATCCACGAGCGGGGCGAGCACGCGGGTCAGGTAGCCCGTGCCGCAGCCGACGTCCAGCACCCTGTCGCCGGGACGGACGCCGGACAGCGCCGCGATCCGCGTGAACACCTCCCTCCGCCGCCCGAGGAAGGCGATGGAGGAGAGCAGGTCGTAGGCACGCGGATGGTTGATCGTCTTTCCGACGTCCGGGTCCCGCATGGCGATCACCCCATGAGCGGGGCAGCGGCTCTGCCCCAGCTCTTGAGGTCCCTGCCGGACGGGCGCAGCAGCAGCATGGCCGCGTCGTCGTGCAGCGGTCCGGCGACGTGCGCGACCAGGTCGAGGCGCAGCGCCTCGAGCGCCGCCTCCGGGTTGTCGTCCTTCAGCAGGAAGGCGCGCTCGGCCAGCGGGTAGAACCCGCCCTCGGGGTCGCGCGCCTCGATCACCCCGTCGGTGTAGAGCAGCATCTGGTCTCCCGGGCGGAACCGGATCCGGTACGGGAGCGGACCCTCGACGTCGAGCGCCCCCATGCCGAGCGGCGGCGCCGTCTCGTCCGGCTCGGCGAAGCTGACCTGCCCGCCGGGGTGCAGGATCAGCGGCGCGGGATGCCCGTAGTTGAGCAGCGTCATCGTGCCGTCGGGGGTGGCCTCCAGCAGGACGGCGGTGACGAAGTCCTCCCCTTCGAGCCGCCGGTTGAGCGCCTTCTCCAGGCGGGTGCTGACGCCCAGCAGGTCGGGCTCGTCGTGGGCGGCCTCGCGGAAGGCGGTCAGGACGATGGCCGCGGTCTCCACCGCCTCCAGGCCCTTGCCCTGCACGTCACCGAGGATCACCCTGACGCCTTTCGGGCCCGCCGCCACCTCGTACAGGTCGCCGCCGATGCGGGCGTCGGCGGCGGCCGAGGAGTACGAGAGCCCGACCCGCAGGTGTCCCACCCGCCGCGGCAGCGGGCGCAGCAGCACCCGCTGGGCCACCTCGGCCACCGACCGCACGTTGGCCAGCTCGCGCTCGCGCCGTTGCCTGCCCACCGTGGCCACCAGGCTCGCCGCGGTGACGCCTGCGATGACCAGCAGGCTCTGGTAGCTCTGGCGCGACCCGACCAGGTTGTCGTGGGCGGCCAGCAGGAGGGAGAGCACCAGCGCGATGCCGCCGATGACCACGGTGCGGCGGACGGTCCCCACGAGGCTGGCGAAGGCGGGGCCGAGGGCCAGCAGGGAGAAGAACCCGAACTCCGGTCCCGACAGCAGGCTGAGCACCGCCACGATCCCCATCATGGCGTACGGCAGCGCGGTCATGATCAGGTGTGCCGCGCGGTTGTCGGCGGCCTCTCCCCCTGGTCTCACCATCGCATGCCTCCACAAACCCCTGGTCAACCTCCACTCAACCGCCGACCAGACTTCCCGGCACACCGCGCCCGCTGTAACAAGCGACAAAGAGAACGGAAAACAACTATCCAGACATAGGGGATATACGTGACTTTCCATACCAATGGAACGGCGCCGCCCCCGGTCAGGGGCGGCGCCGGGCCGTGCGTGCTACTGGCGGGTCACCTTGACGTCGTCGACGCCCGCCTCCACGAGGCTGGCGCCCGAGGCGTCGGCCGCCTCGACCAGGATTCGCACCGTCTGCCCCGCGAACGACGAGATGTCGGCGGTGGACGAGCCCCACGCGCCGTCACGGTCGGAAGCGGCCCCCAGCTGCTGGAACACCGTGCTGGTCGTGCTGCCCACGACCTTCACCCGGAAGAAGTCGGAGCTGGAGGAGTTGCTGCCGTGCGCCAGGTACCACGAGAACGACACCCGCAGCACGCCGGAGGCCGGCAACGTGATCGGCGGCGACTGGATCGACGTGGTCCCGCCGTCGACGTCGTGATCGCCCGCGGCGGCGCCCGCCAGCCGTCCGGTGACCAGGTCGTTGACGCCGCTCGCCGTCGTGCCCACCTGCTTGGTGCCGCTGGACGTGGTGGCCTCGGGGTCGCCGCGCTCCCAGAGGCCGGTCGTCGCGGTGTCGGTGCCGCCGGGGTCGGCGGTCCAGCCCGTGGCGGTCTCGAAGTCGTCCGACCACACGGTCGTCGGCGGCACGGCCGTGCCGAGCGTCCACACCGCGTACGCCGCCGCGTCGGCGTTGCGGTCCAGCGCCGTGTCGTTGATGTTGCTCGTCGTGTCGCACGAGCGGTGGTAGCAGGGGTCGAAGGCCTGCCCCGCCGTACCGCCCCAGAGCTGGGCCTGGGCGCTGGACTTGATGCCCTCGGCGCCGGTGAACGTGCCGCCCGCGGGGATGCCGCGGGAGATGAACGGGCCGTAGTCGGAGCGGCCGTCGAAGTCGGTGCCCCTGGTCGGCACGCCGATGGAGGCGAAGTAGTCCTGCAGCGTCCGCTCCAGCTCCGCCGAGCCCGCCGGGCCGGGACCGGAACCGACGCCGTCGGAGTTGTCGCCGTCGTAGACGAAGTAGCCGGCGTTGGGCGAGCCGACCATGTCGAAGTTCAGGTACCCCTTGATCTTGGCCCGGTCGGTGGCCGACAGGTTGCCGACGTAGAACTGGGAGCCGCGCAGGCCCAGCTCCTCGGCGCCCCACCAGGCGAACCGCAGGTGCTTGGTCGGCTGCAACGCCTGACGCGACACCTCCAGGGCGGTCTCCAGGATCGAGGCGCTGCCCGAGCCGTTGTCGTTGATGCCGGGACCGGCCGTCACGCTGTCGAGATGGGCGCCGACCATGAGGATGTCGTCGGGGTCGCCGCCGGGCCAGTCGGCGATGACGTTGTAGCCGGTCGCGCCGTTGTAGGTGAACGACTGCAGCGTGGTCTGGAACCCGGCCGCGTCGAGCTGGGCCTTGACGTAGTTGGCCGAGGCCAGGTAGCCGGGGCGGCCGTGGGCGCGGTTGCCGCCGTTGCCGGAGGCGATGGACTGCAGCTGGCTGAGATGTGCCTTCACGTTGGCCAGCGAGATGTTCGGCGGCGCCAACTGCACGGCGGCCGCCGAGGCGGGCTGGGCCTGGGGCGCGGCCAGCGCGAGCGCGGCGGCCACGACCAGGAGGCGGGACTTCATCGGTTCCTCCGTGGGGGGTGGACAGAGGGTGCGATGGAGAGAGGGCGGTTCCGGTGGGAGACCGCCCTCCCTCACGGGTGTGCTCAGCTCGCGGCGCTACCGGTGGTCGCGGCCGATACGGCGGCGCGGGCCGCCGACGCGGCCTGCCGGTCGGGGATGTCGCGCGTGTTGAAGGCGTAGCGGGCGACGGAGTCGGCGATCGCGTCGGCGTTGACGTCCAGCGCCGTCGCGTTGATGTTGGCGATGCCGTCGCACGCCGCGTGGTAGCAGGCGTCGTAGGCGACGCCCGCCGTACCGCCGAACATGGCGGCTTCCTCGGCGGTCTTGAGCTGCTCGGCACCGGTGAAGATGCCGCCCGAGGGGATGCCGACCGCGATGAACGGGCCGTAGTCGGAGCGGCCGTCGAAGTCGGTGCCGACGGTGGGCAGGCTGCGGCCGGTGAAGAAGGCCTTCAGCTGCTGCTCGATCTCCGCCGATCCGGGCGGGCCCGCGGGCGAGCCGGCGTTGTCGGAGTCGTCGCCGTCGTAGAGCTTGTAGGCGTGGTTGGGCGAGGCGACCATGTCGAAGTTCAGGTAGAGCTTGATCCGGTCGCGCTGCTCCTGGGACAGCTTCTCGACGTACTGGTCGGAGCCGAGCAGGCCGATCTCCTCCGCGGCCCAGAAGGCGAAGCGCACCTTGTTGCGCACGGGGAACTGCTTCAGCTGGAGCGCGGTCTCCAGGATGGCGGCCGAGCCCGAACCGTTGTCGTTGATGCCGGGGCCCTCGGGCACGCTGTCGAGGTGCGCGCCGACCATGACGACGTTGCGCGGGTCACCGAACCTGGTCTCGGCGATCACGTTCTCGTCGGTGCCGAGCACGAGCGTGGAGTCGACCTTGAGGTGGACGGTGGCGCCCGGCGTGCCGGCCAGCGCGTTGCCGACGGCGAAGTCGGCGAACACCATCGGGATCCCGGCCCGCCATTCGCCGAGGTCCAGCGGGTACGCCTCGGTCCTGCCCGGCTGGCCCTCGTTGAAGACGATGATCCCCGATGCTCCCGCCTGGCCCGCGTTGCGCACCTTGGTGGCGAAGGGGCAGGTGCCGCGCTGGATGAGCGCGATACGGCCGGCGACGAAGCCCGAGAAGTCGGACATCTCGCAGCCGCTGGTGGAGGTCGGCGTCGGGGTGGGCGGCAGCGTCAGGTCCACGCCCTGGACCTGCGCGGTGACGTCGCCGGCGGGCGACGGCTGGAAGGTGAAGAAGTCCTCGTTCGGCACGGAGGAGCCCAGCACCGGCGGGGTGTTCTCGGTCCAGCTGTCGACGTAGTTGATCGGCTGGAGCGTGACCTTGTAGCCCGCCTTGCGGAGCTTGCCGGCCACGTAGTCGCGGGAGGCGTCGTATCCGGCCGTCCCTGCGGCGCGGTTGCCGCCGTTGGCGGTCGCGATGGCCTGGAGCGCGTCCAGGTGCTTCTTGACGTTGGCGCCCTGGACTTTCTTGACCAGGAGCTTGGCGAACGCGTCGTCCACGGGGCCGGCGGCGGCGGAAGGGACGGCGATCGCGGAAAGGGGGAGGGCGAGGATGGCGGCCGTGGTGATGGCCCTGCCTAAGGACAGGCGCATGAAGCTCCTTCAAAAAGAACCGGGCGTGCGCAAGATCCCCCGAGCGCACGCCTTTTGGAACGTACCTCTTTTCCCGTTACGCGCCTAGTGCCGCAGATTTGGTCATTCGCGACGTGTCAAGTCCATGCTCCAGTTCGTGATCCAGGTGCGCTCGCCGTCCACGGAGAAGGCCTGTTCCCAGCGGGCCGACCGGTCGGAGATGTCCGACCACACGAAGCGCACCCTGACCGGACGGCCCGCGTGCACGTCGTCGCCGTGGAACTCGCCCCTGCCGGCCGCGAACCCGCCCACCACCGGCGGGAACAGCCGGCCGGTGCTGCTGCTGGCCCAGTACAGGGACCAGCACTCGCTCTCGCGGTCGTACAGCCGCACCGTGAGACCGCTGACCCCCTTCGTGGGGAACTCGATCTCGTCGATGTTCGCGCCGCCGCCGAAGTGCCGGGAGGCGCGGCTGACGCCGGGGAACTCCTCCCAGTCGGTCGCCTCACCGAGAAGGCACGACTCCTCGAGGAAGTCGGTCCGCCGCCGGTTGGTGACGTCCCAGGTGCCGGTCAAGAAGTCGAAGTCGCTCATGCGGTGGACGGTAGGCCCCCTCCCCTGCCATCTCGTGTCAGTGAACAGACCTCGATCACGACAGGGACGCCACAGTGGGTATGCCTGTAGGTGCCAGTCGCCGGCGCATCGGGGGGTGACCGCCATGGACGATTCCCACGGAATCGAGGGCATGCTCACCGGACTGCTCGACCGCAGCCACACGGCCACGCTGGAGGAGCTGCCCGTGCTGGTGAACCGGTACGCCGCGGGCGCCGGGCTGGAGACGGTGCTGATCTACCTGGCCGATCTCCAGCAGAGCATGCTGCGGCTGCTGGCGGTGCGGGGCGAGCCGGCGGGCGAGGAGCCGAAGGAACTCGACATCGACACCACCCTGGCCGGACGGGCGTTCCAGGAGGTCCGGGTCCTGGGCAAGGCGGGCGCCGACGGCGCGACCGACTGGTGGGTGCCCCTCCTGGACGGCACCGAACGGCTGGGCGTCCTGCGGGTCACCGCTCCCTCCGGCAAGAAGGAGGCCGCGGACGCCATGCGGCACCTGGCGTCGCTGGTCGCGCTGCTGCTGGTGAGCCAGCGGACGCACAGCGACGCCCATCCGCGCGTGGTCCGCTCGCGGCCGATGAACCTGGCAGCCGAGCTGCAGTGGCACCTCATGCCCCCGTTGACCTTCTCCACCGGCAGGGTGGTGGTGAGCGGGGTGGTGGAACCCGCCTACGAGGTCGGCGGGGACGCCTTCGACTACGCCCTGGCGGGCGACATCCTCCACCTGGCCGTCTTCGACTCCATGGGCCACGACGTCTCCTCCGGCGTGACCGCCAACCTGGCCATGACGGCCTCCCGCAACCATCGCCGGCATGACATACCGCTGGCCGCCAACAGCGAGCTGATCGAACGGGTGCTGATCGACGAGTTCGGGCGCGGCACCCGTTTCGTGACCGGCATCCTGGCCGACCTCCACCTCGCCACCGGCGTGCTGACCTGCGTCAACCGCGGCCACCACCTGCCGATCATCATCAGGGGCGGCCGCTGGACGTTCCCCGTGGACTGCCCGCCCGCCCACCCCATGGGCCTCGACCTCGGCATCCCCGTCGTCACGTGCAGGGAACAGCTCGAACCCGGTGACCGGATCCTGCTCTACACCGACGGCATCGTCGAGGCGGGCGCCAGGGAGGGCAGGGAGTTCGGCCTGACCAGGTTCGTCGACTTCATCATCCGCCACACCGCCTCGGACCTGCCCGTGCCGGAGACCCTCCGCCGCCTGATCAAGAGCATCCTGGCCTACCGGAACGGCCGGCTCGACGACGACGCCGCGGTGCTGCTCACCGAGTGGTACGGCCCCGACGACCGCCCGCTCCTCGTGTGACGCGTGGAGCGGGCGGGCCCCCGCTCCACCACCGCCCGCCACGCCATCCGCACGGCGCCGCCGCCGATGTCACTCCGCCCGCGTGTCGCCGGGGGTATCGCCACGCGCGCGCCGCCGCCGGTGTCACTCCGCGCGCGCGGCCGTTCTCCTGGAGCGCAGCCCGAGCAGGACGTCGAGCACGACGAACGCCGCCAGCGAGAGGCCCATCAGCGGCAGGAACCAGCCCACCGCCGCGGCGGCGACGACCAGCGGCGCCAGGACCACCACCGGCACCCGCCGCCAGCCACCCCGCGGGTACGGCGCGCCGAATCCGCGGCCCGGCCGCCGCGCCCACCACATCCGGTAGCCCAGCACGATCAGCGTGATGATCCCGGCGGCCAGCGCGACCAGCAGGATCTGGTTGGCCAGGCCGAACAGCAGGCCCATGTGGCCGTCGATGCCCCAGCGTGCGAGCTTGGCGGCCGGCGGGTAGTCGGCGAAGCGCAGCTCGTCCGTCACCTGGCCGGTCCCCGCGTCGACCGCCACCTGGTCCAGCCGCTGCGGCCACTCCTTGTCGATCTCCTTGACCACGTAGGAACCGCCGGTCTCCTTCGGCCAGACGATCTCCAGCGGGCCGGACAGCCCCCTGCCCGCGGCCGCCTGGACGACGCGGTCCACGCCGGCGTCCGACGGCCCGGCGTGCTGATGGCCTCCCCCGCTGTGGGCGGCGTGGTCGCCGGACGAGGTGGAGATCGACGGGGTCGTCCAGCCGAGCGCGGCGCGCACCTCGTCGACGTTCTCCCCCGCGTACGCCGACCAGGTCAGGCCGGTCGCGGACAGGAAGAACAGGCCGAGCACCGCCCAGAGACCGAGGGAGCCGTGCCACGACAGGACGCGCCGCAGGCCGGTGGCGCCACGCTCGGGCGCGGCCAGTCCGCGCAGGCGGCGCCCCTCGCGGCGGCGCCTGGTGACCCACAGCAGCAGGCCGCCGAGGGCCACCACCCACAGCCAGCTCGCGGCCAGCTCGCTGTAGATCCGGCCCGGCTCGCCCAGGTGCAGGCTGCGGTGCAGCGTGGAGATCCAGGCCCGCACGGGCAGCGCGCCCGAGCTGCCGTAGCTCTCCAGCACGCCGTGCACCTGTCCGGTCGAGGGGTTGACGAAGACGGCCAGCTGGGTGCTGTCAGCCAGTCCGGGAACGTCGAGCAGCACGCGCGTGGTCGTGCCCGGCTCGGCGGGCCGTACCGCGGTGACGGTCCCGTCGGGCCGCGCCGCGCGGGCCGCGGCGATCTGCCCGCTCAGGGGCAGCTGCGGGCCGCCCGTGGGCGCGGTCAGCTCGTGCCGGTAGACGATCTGCTCGATCTGGTACGACGCGGCGTACAGCAGGCCGGTGGTCGCGGCGACGAGCAGGAAGGGGGCGATGAGGACACCGGCGTAGAAGTGCAGCCGCAGCACCAGGGGACGCAGCGCCGCCCAGGTGGCGCGCCGGACGGGCGGCTCGGCCGCCGTCGCCTCGGGTCGCTCGTCGGTGGATGAGGTCATGGTGACGTTTCTCCGTTCGGTGAGAGGGCGCGCCACAACGAGGTACGCGCCGTCTCGGCGAGGATTTCGACGCGTGGCCGCGAGATGGCGGCCACGCCGAACAGGCCCGGCGACACAGGCGGGGCCAGAATCCGGGCAGCGGTGCCCGGTCAGAGAACGGAGAACGACACCGGCGGTCCACGCCGGGAGACCACCACCGCGAACGGCGCGCGCCGCGGCGGGACGGGCCCGCGCCAGGGCGTGACCCGGACGGCCGGCCCGAACTCGATCGGAACGGCCGGCAGGAGGAGCAGGGCGGCCCACGCCATGCTCACGGAAGCGCCCGCCAGGTGCAGCAGCGTCGCCAGGGCCGACTCGCCGCGGGCCAGCCACCAGGCCGAGCCGACCGCCGCCACGACGTGGACCAGCAGCATGCCCAGGCCGGTGCCGTGGCCGTGCGTGGCCGGCGCCGACACCGCGGGCGGGGCGCCGGCGGTGAACAGGTGGTGCATGCCGTACTGCGCGGCGAAGCAGGCCGCCAGGAGCACCTCGACGCCGCACTGGCGGCGGCCGAGCAGGAAGGCCCCCGCCCAGGTGAGGGTCAGGGCCCCGGCCATGGTCTCGAGACGGACGCCCGCGCCTCCGGCCAGCACGTGCAGGACGGCCGACACCAGCACGCACGCCACCGCGAACACGGCGGCGCGCAGCGCGCGGATGAGAGGCCGGCCGACATCCACCCGCTCATGGTGCCATCGATCGACCGCGCCGCCCAGCCCGGTCTCTCACCGCCTTCAGCCGTCGGCGCCACCGGTCCCCCTGGCCGGTGTCCGGTACCTCCCCCGCCAGGGCTTTCGCCGGGAGGCCGTCGGTGGAAGACCGGACCGGGTGGAAGACCGGACCGGGTGGAAGACCGGACCGGGTGGAGGACCGGGTGGCGGTATCCGTCGTGGGGACGGGGTCAGCGGGACTGGCGGGCGCCGCGGCGCCACACCTCCGCGACGGCGCGGGTGGCGGTGATGTCGCTGGTCGGGTCACCGTCCACCAGCACCAGGTCGGCGCGGAGGCCGGGGGCGATCCTGCCGCGGTCGGTCAGGCCGAAGTGCCGGGCCGGGACGCTGGTCGCGGCGGCCAGCGCCGCCTCAGGGGCCAGTCCCGCCCGGGTGAGCAGGAGCAGTTCCCTGTGCATGGCGGCGCCGTGCAGGGGCGCGAAGGCGTTCGCGTCCGTGCCGGCCAGCAGCGGCACCCCGGCCGCGTGGAGCGCCGTGGTCGCGCGCAGGGCGTTGGCGACGCCTTCCGGGTGGACGGGCACGGCCGTGTAGTCCCTGTCGATGGCCGTTCGCGCCCCCTCGGGCAGGCGCGAGGCGATGCGCTCGTCCCGCACCAGCTCGACCTGGGCGGGGTCCTGGGTGATCGTCTCGATGTAGGAGAGCGTGGTAACCACGAAGACGCCGTGCGCGGCGATCCGGGCGGCCAGCTCCTCTGCGGTCGGGTCGCCTGGCTCCCCGTGGTGGAAGACGTGGGCGAGGCCGTCGACGCCCGCGTCCAGCGCGATGA
This sequence comes from Nonomuraea sp. NPDC003727, assembly GCF_053586935.1. NCBI lineage: Bacteria > Bacillati > Actinomycetota > Actinomycetes > Streptosporangiales > Streptosporangiaceae > Nonomuraea > Nonomuraea sp. NPDC003727. The sequence continues at coordinate 1,043,281 of NZ_JBSFNE010000001.1, read as the reverse complement.
CGGTGTCGCGTGCCGTCGCCACGTGCGCGATGGTCGTCAGCCCCGCCGCGTGCCCCGCCTCGACCAGCGCGGCGACCACGTCGGGGCCCATGACCGGCAGGTCCATCCCTGCGGTGCGGCCGTCGTCGACCACGATCTTCAGGTAGTCGATGCCCTCGGCCAGCCGCTTCTCGACGAACTCCGTGGCGTGGGCCGCGTCGGCGATCGTGTCGAACGGCCCGACGGCGTCGCCCAGCCAGTCGAGCGCCCCCGCCTCGGCGGCCATGATCTGGCTCGGGTGCCCGTCCGGCGCGGTCGCCAGGACTCCGGCGCTGCGCAGGTCGGCCACGTCGTCCCGCTCGGCGGCGAGGCGGCGCTGGCGGGCCAGGTTGGACGGCAGGCAGAACATGTCGAGCTCGGTGGTGACGCCGAAGGTCAGCGCCTGGGCGAGCATGCCGTCCGAGACGTGGGTGTGCGCGTCGATCAGGCCGGGTAGCAGGGTCTTGCCCGAGCCATCGATCTCCAGGTCCGCGGGCCGGCCGTCGGAGGGGGCGATCAGGTCGTCGACGATCAGGACGGTGGCCCGGGGCTGGACGCGCTCGCCGTCGAAGACGCTCACGTCGGTGATCAGGGTACGCATGTCGGCACTCCTCTGCAGTGATCTCGCCTCTGATAGTAAGGCGTCTAACTATCAGGGGTAAAACCACCCCCATAGGAGCGCCGTCCAGGCAGCAGCCAGGTGGTGTCAGGCCGCCCGTCGGCGTCAGGCGGCGTGGTCGGCGGGCCTGGCGGCGGTGCGCAGGTCGAGGCGGAACCCGTCGGCGGCGAGCTCGGTCAGGAAGGCCACCGGGTCCACCAGTTGCTCCAGGTGTCCGACCCCCGGCGGCAGGCCGGACAGCCGGCGCAGCACCAGCGCGGCGGTCCGTCCGGTGGCGCGGCTCTGCAGCCGCCCGCTGAAGGCCGCCTGGACGGCACCGCAGCGGGCGGTCACGGCGAACCCGTCGCCGCCGACGTGCACCTTCGCCAGCGCGGTCAGCAGCAGTTCGCGAACCCTGGGACGGCGCAGCAGCCGGGCGACGGCGGGCCGGCCTGCCGCGGCCAGCAGGCCGGTGGTGAGCCGGGAGTCGAGGCACAGCCCCGTGCCCGCCGACGCGACGCCGAGCGTGCCGGGAAGCGTGTACTGGTCGGAGAACGGGAAGCGGTGGACGGTGCGCGTGCCGTACGGCGGTGGGAAGCGCATCGTCCACGAGCCCGCGAGCCGGCCCAGGCCGTCCAGGGTCCACGCCAGCGCCGCAGGCCCGTGCTGCTCGCCCGAGCCGAGCAGCACGCCGACGCGCAGGTCGTCGGCCTGCGAACGCTCGACGCAGATCCGCGCCAGCAGGTTGGTGACGCCGGGGACCAGTCCGACGCTGAGGACGGCCGCCGCACCGCGCCGCCTGGCCAGCGGGTCGAGGTCCTCGATCGCGGCGAGCACGTGGTGGGAGGCCGAGACGTCCACGTAGCCGATACCGCGTTCGAGGCAGGCACGGGCCACGCGGACGTTGTCGATCTCGGCGCACATGAGCGCTCCTACCGCGTGGGGGCAGGCTTCCAGCGGTAGGCGTCCGTCCAGAAGACGCACCTGAGCCGGCGGGTGTGCGGTGCATGGTTCATCGAGTAGCCGTAGGCGCCGCGCTGCTCCTTGGAGCAGGTCAAGTGCTCGCCGACACAGTCCCAGTGGTTCTTGTGCTTGTAGTAGTACCGGTCCTTGGGCGGATGCTTCTCGTTGCAGTACGGCCGCGCGGTGGTGCCCGCGGAGGCGGCGGGCGGAAGGACGGCCAGCAGAAGGGAGGCGGTGGCGACGGTCGCCGCGAAGACGTTTCTCATGGTTCCTCACACAGAGGGGGGGAATGATCAACTCGTCGCAGGAGTGTAGAACGCTCAGGCTGCTCCCCCGAGATCCCTCATGTCCCGTTCGCCGGCTCGGCGACCGCCGTTCCGCCCGTGGTCTCCGGGAAAGGGTCAGGACCTGCTGCAGGTGCGCAGCATGTTGAGGAGGGCGACCTTCTCCTTCCGGGTCACGAAGAGCCGGTAGTGATGCTTCACGGTGATCCATGAGGTCGCGTAACGGCACCAGTAGCCGCGGCGCTGCGGCCGCCAGCTCTGCGGGCCCTGGCCGCCCTTGGCGATGTTGGCGGAGTGGCTGACCGTGACCAGTTCCGGCCGGGTGAGGTCGTTGGCGAAGGCGCGCCGCCGCGCCTGGCTCCAGGTGCGGGCGCCGGTACGCCAGGCGTACGCCAGCGGCACCACATGGTCGACGTCGACCAGCTTCTCGCTTCTCAGCCGTTTGCCGTCGTACGGGCTGTACCAGACGCCCTTGACCGGGTGGCAGGCCGCGTTCCTGCGCACGCCTCGCCCGTCGCGGGACAGCACCGTCTCCCGCGCGTCGCACCTGCCCTTGTGGTGCGCCCACCGGGGCTGGAACCGGCGGTGGCTGTAGCCGCGCAGGGATAACGGCCGGGCGACCTTCAGCTGGGCCAGCATCCGGCGGGCCGTCCCCGCGTCGGCCTGGTGCTGCCTGCGGGAGTCGGCCGCCGCCTGCTGGGTGGCGATGACAGCGGTGAGGGGGAGGACGACAAGCGTGAAGACAGCGATGCGGAGCGCCCGCCTCAGGAAGATCATGCTTCCACCCATACCCATGACTCCCCCGTGACTAGAGCGACATCCGAGACATCGAAGGGTGAGACGACCATGGGCCTCCCCTGGTTCGCGCTTTCACCAGGGGTGCGTGGCGTCGGGCGCCGGTCAGAAGCGGGCTCTCCACTGTTCGGTGTGGCTCATCTCCCACAGGGTCCTGTCGACATGGCGTGCGGTCCAGATCTGTCCGGATGCTTTGGCGCCATGCCGGTCGTACCGCCGCGCGTCCCAGCCGTCCAGGCTGAGCAGCGTGTCCAGCGCTGCGGCAGGAGACTCCGAATGCTCCGCCGCGGCATCCTCGGGCCAGCCGTTCTCGATCAGGCGATCGTAGGCGTGACGCATGAAAGCTTCGGGGTCCTCCACCACGAAGTCCCATCGTCCTGTCACGCTGACCCGCTCGACCTCGTCATGAGGTTCGCTGTCCTCCTCGTCCAGGTCGGCGAAGACGTCCGTCCATCCGGTGACCTCGGCGATCGCGTCCGCATAGGCACGCGCGGTGGATCTCACCGTGGCGACCGCCTCCTCCTGGGACGACCCGGCGGCAAGATCGCGAAGGGCCTTCACCAACTGCTCGCAGGCCAGTTCGACGTCAGGGGACATGGCATGACCGTACTCCGCCGGCACGCCTCGGGGGCCGGACGGCGGTACCACCGCATTCACCATCCCCTCGGGCCAGATCCTGCACCGGTCCCGAGACCCGCGGATCCGCCGGGATTGACTGATCGTCACGCACGGTCGCGGGACAAATCCGGAGGGAACACGCGCGGAGTAGAATGTGCGGCAAGAGGCGGCCAGGGTGACTGACGCCTACCGAGGCGGGGGCCTGTCTTCCCCTGCATCCACTGCCGCACGTGCTCGATGATCCGGTGAGAGGGCGCCAGTGAGTGATCTCATAGCGATCGCGTACCCCGACCGGGCGGCGGTCGAGCAGGCCGAGAAGCGCCTCCGCCGATCGGGCGCGGAGGGCTCGGTCCAGATCGAGGACGTCGTCGTCATGATCAGGGGCCAGGACGGCAAGATCGAGGTGCAGCAGGGCGGCACCGGCGTCCGCGCGGCGGCCACCGGCGGAGCCCTCTGGGGCGGCATGATCGGCCTGCTGCTCCTGGCGCCGCTGTTCGGCATGGCGGTCGGCGCGGTCGCGGGCGGCACGATATGGAAGAGCACCTTCGGCTCCACCGGCGGGGCACAGGACTTCGTCAACGAGCTCAGCGCGAACCTGCCGCCCGGAAGCGCCGCGCTCATCGTCCTCGTCCGCGACATGACGCCGGAGAAGGTCCTCCCGCTCATCCAGCAGCGCGGGCACGTGATCCGCACGACGCTCAGCGCGGAAGTCGAGGCGCAACTCGAGGCGGCTCTCACAGCCGCGAAGCCCAACCGCCCGCACGGCGCCGACTGAAAGGGGTGTACGGGAACACCGTCCGGCCGTCACTGACGCTGTGACGCCGGAAAGCGGCCGTAGCTGACGCTGTGACGCCGGAAACGGCCGACGGTCCAGCAGTGACCCGGAAACCGGCCGGCGGTCCCGCCGCGACCCGGAAACCGGTCGGCGGTGCCGCAGTGACCCGGAATGCGGCCGGCGGTGCCGCCGTGGCACAGGCCCGGCCGGCCGAGCGGAGCGGTCGAGGCCCTGGGCAAGGCCGCGCCATGAGAGGGAGGCTGCCGCTGATGTCATCGCCGTCGAGATTCATGACCGTACGGCAGGCCGCGTTCATCGGCGTCGGCGCCATGGTGGGAGCCGGCATCTTCGCACTCCTGGGTGCGGCCGGCGAGGTGGCGGGGTCGGCCGTGTGGCTGTCGTTCCTCATCGCGGGCGTGGTCGCGGCCCTGCAGGGCTATTCGTTCGCCAAGCTCGGCGCCAAGTACCCCTCGGCCGGAGGCCTGCTCGAGTACGTGGCCAAGGGCTTCGGTGAAGGCCACATCACCGGCATCACCGCCTGGCTCATCTACGTGGCCAACGCCATCGTCACCGCGATGGTGGCGGTGTCGTTCGGCAGCTACGCGAGCGCCATGTTCACCGCCGCGAACGCGACATGGGCCAAGGCGTTCTCCGTGCTCATCATCCTGGCGATGACCGCCGTGAACATCATCGGATCGACGCTCGTCGCCAAGGCACAGACCGTGATCGTGTACGTCGTCCTGGGAATCCTCGTCGTCTTCGCGGTGGTGACGATCGCCAACATGCGGTTGTCGCTGCTGGCGCCGTCCGGATACCCGCCGCTCCGCGACATCGTCGCCAGCGTCGCGCTGACGTTCTTCGCGTTCCTCGGATTCGGCATCATCACGTTCACGGCCAAGGATCTCGCCGATCCGACACGCCAGCTTCCGAAGGCCATGTACCTCGCCCTCGGGATCGCGACGGTCATCTATGTCGCCATCGCGGTAGGCGTGTTCGGCACGCTCACCGCGGAGGAGGTCATCGCCTCCGGGGGGACCGCGCTCGCCGTGGCCGCCGAGCCGTCCCTCGGTACGGCCGGCTACTGGCTGATGAGCGTGACCGCCCTGTTCGCCACCGCGGGAGCAACCAACGCGGGACTGTACCCGGCACCCGGCCTGTGCGAGCGGCTCGCGCACACGCGGCAGTTCCCGCCGTTGATGGCACGGCGGATCGGTGGACGAGCATCAGCCGGGCTGCTGGTGGAGGCGGCGGTATGCGTGGTGCTCGCCGTCGCTTTCAAACTCGACGCGATCGCCTCCATCGGCAGCGCCGTCGCCCTCCTGGTCTTCATCTTCATCACGGTGGCGCATTTCCGGGTACGGACCCAGACCGGCGCCAACACCCTCGTCCTCGGACTGGCCGTCGTATCAGCCGGCGCCGTCCTGCTGACCTTCGTCTTCACCACGCTCGTGCACGAGCCCGCGTCGATCCTCACGTTGCTGGCCGTACTGGTGGTGAGCGTCGCCCTCGATCTCGGCTGGAAGCACAGATACACCCACCGGGCAGGCCCGCTACCGGGGGCGCACTAAGGCGCGGGGACATTGCCGGTCGCCGGCGTGGGCGGCCGGCCAGGGTTCTCCTGATGCGGGGTCAGGGTCGGGCGAACTGGTCGACGTCACCGTGCAGGGCGGGCTGCCGACCAGCATGACCTCCATCACGGGCGACATGGACCGCTTCATCTCCGGCCTGTTCGACGGCCGGCTGCTGCGCCCGGCACAGGCCGCGGAGCTGTTCACCGTGCCGAAGGGCGCCGACGGCAAGCCGCTGCCGTACGCCGACAGCTCCTACTGCAACACCGGCCCCGGCAAGGGCACGGCCTGCTTCAGCGTCGGCCTGATGTCGGTGCCGCTGCCCGACGGCTCGCTTCTGTGGGGCAAGACGGGCTCCGAGCCGGGTTACCGCAGCGGCGTCTTCGCCACCCGCGACCTCAGCCTGCGCGCGGTCTACTCGATGGGCACCTCTTCGTCCTCCGGCAACGGCGCCGCGGCGGTGGCCCAGCGCCTGACCCTCGCCGCCCTCGGCAACTGAGCTCGCCCGCCGACCAGCGGGCCTGACCCGCCCGGCCCGGCCTGACCCGCCTGACCTGACCCGTCCAGCCTGACCCGCCCAGCCTGGCTGGGCCGGCTGGTGCGCCGCTGCGGGCCTGGGTGAGCGCAAAGCGTGCGGATGAAATCGCGCGGCGCGGTGCCGATCTTGTCGGGTGAGCCCTCCCGGGTTCCGCGGCCATGCTCGTGGTCGCCGCCAGGGAGCGAATCCGCGTCCTGGCCACCCGGTGATCGACCTGCTGTGCTGCCTCACGATCGGCCTCAGAAATCGTGACGAGTCGATCCGCGCTCGTTGCCGGGGCCTTGCTGGGGGAGAGGAAGGATACAGGTCATGAGCGTCCCAGCTGATGGCCCGGCACGGCGCACGCTGCTGGCGGGCGGCGTGGCTCTCGTGGCGGCGAACCTCGCCGGCTGCTCGACTGCCGATGCGGTGCACACCGTGAGCGATGCGGACAGGACGGTGCCCGCGTCGCCCACGGGGCCGGCTCCGGACTCGCCGAAGGCCGCCTACGAACGGCTGATGGAGGGCAACAGGCGCTGGGTGACCGGCGCGCTCAAGCACCCCGATCGCGATCCCACACGCCGCGAGCTGCTGGCCGCCAAGCAGCAGCCCTATGGAGTGGTGCTGTCGTGCATCGACTCCCGGGTCGCGCCCGAGCTCGTCTTCGACACCGGGCTGGGCGACCTGTTCGTGATGCGTACCGGCGGGCTGGCCGTGGGGCCCGTGGTCACGGGATCCGTCGAGTACGGGCCGATGACCAGCGGTACCCCGCTCATCGTCGTCCTCGGACACCAGCGGTGCGGCGCCGTCTCCGCCGCGTACAAGGCCCTGCGGGAAGGCAAGCCGCTTCCGGGCAACCTGCAGGCGATCGCGCAGGCTCTCCGTCCGGCATACGAACAGACCATCAGGAACCCCGGCGCCGACCCCGTCGAGACGATGGCCAGAGCCCAGGTGAGGTTGACGGCGGACAACTTGCGCGGCAATCGAGACCTCGCGCCGCTGGTGAGCGACGGAAGCCTGGCCGTGGTCAGCGCGTACTACTCGCTGGACACCGGCCAGGTCGAAACCCTGAACGGCGCCCCCGCCTGAGCGCAGGCGGGGGAGTCGTGGCAGGAGAACGGACCTGATCTTCCTCGGCGTGAACCCGGGAGCTATCAGAACTGTCCGCGGCGAGATCAGCGGCTCACTGCCTGCCCGCGACCAGTGCTCACTGACTGTTGCAGTATTCGTTGCAGCATCTCGAAGCCACCGGCAGAGTGAGCTGCGTGATCGAGACCGAGGGTCCCTTCTATCGCGTCATCGAACCCGGCTTCGAGATGTTGATCCCGCAGTGGGAAGGGCATGACCCTGAGACCGCGAAGGAGGCCGACGCGACCATCACCCTTCCTGACGGCACTCGTCGTCATGCGACCTTCATGACTCTCGATGTCATCGGCAGGACCATGGACCGGTGGCGCGACACGGGCGAGTGCCTCAACGGCCGGTACTTCTGGTGCTCCGATCTGATCGTCATCCGTGAGCCGGGCTTCGCCTCGATGGCCGACGCCGTACGGGGCATGATCGAAACGGGAGAGATCGACCGTGCGTGCGGTGCGGTTCCGGCCGATGACCATGAGCAGGATGCTGATTAAAGATCACCCCGGCCCTGAACGGAGATCGGCCACCATCAGGCGATCGGGAGGGCAGCACCGATCCAGGACCGCGTCCTCGTCGAGAACTCACTCCGCGCCCTTCGCCCTTCGAAAGTCGTTTCAGGCTGAGGCCCGCAAGCGGCGGAGGTAGATGATGCAGGCATGCGGCCCTTGATGCAGATCAGTGCGGCCATGCCGGCATAGATCGACGCCCTTTCCGCGTCCTTGCTTGGTGACATCTGAGGAGGACGGGTGGATCCAGGATTTGAGGCGGACTTCCGGGAGTTCGTCATCGGTCGATCAGGGGCGCTGTTCCGTACCGCGTACCTGCTGACCGGTGACCGCCACGCCGCTGAGGACTTGATCCAGTCGGCGCTGGCGAAGACCGCCGCGAAGTGGCGCGGCCTGCGCGACCCGGCGGCCATCGAGGGCTACGTCCGCCGCGCCATGTACCACGAGCAGGTGAGCTGGTGGCGGCGCCGTTCCCGCATCGCGGAAGTGTCCACTGGATGGCTGCCCGAACAGATCGGCGACGGGCACGCCGAGATGGTGGATCTCCGCCTGGTGATGCGCGCGGCTCTTGCCCGGCTGACACCCCGGCAGCGGACCATGCTCGTGCTGCGCTACTTCGAAGACCTGTCCGAGACCGAGATCGCGCGGCTGCTCGGTGTCAGGGTGGGGTCGGTGCGCAGCCAGATTTACCGGTCGTTGGAGCGTCTGAAGAAGGCCGCACCTGAACTGAACACCGTGAGGGAGTTCGGATGAACATCGAGGATCTGCTGCGTGAGACCCTTTCCGACATGGCCCGTGAGGAGCAGCCACCCTCACCGAGCCGGTTCTTCCAGGTCGACCGGAGTCGATCCCGTTGGCGCAGCCTCGCCCTGGCGGCGGCCGCGGCCGTAACCGTGATGGCGGTCGGATCCACGCTCGTGGTCCAGGGGCTGTCCTCTCGGGTGGGGGTCTCCAAGGACTTCGCCGAGCAGGGCTCCGGCGAGGCGCTTGCGGAGACCCAACAGGGACAGACCACCCTGACGGTGAGAGAAGGACTACGGCTCTCACAGATCCTGGAGCAGCTGTCGACCGCTACCGGCAGACCGCTGGTGGAGTTCGAGCGGGCCGCCAAGGACGGCAGGGCGCTTGGCCTTCCGGCCTACGCCAAGGGCGCGCTGGAAGGATTCGCCTTCTCCGGAACCTACGAGGTCTCGCCCACGTCGAGCCCCGACGAGATCCTCGCCGCGATGGTGACACGCTTCAATCGCACCGCCGAGGACAGCAACCTGGTGGACGGTGCCAGGCGTGTCGGCCGTACGCCACTGGAGATCCTGACCATCGCCAGCATCGTCCAGGCCGAGTCGGCCAACAAGCGCGACATGCCCAAGATCGCGCGAGTTGTCTACAACCGGCTGAACCACACGCCCGAGATGAGGCTGCAGGTGGACAGCACGGTCCTGTACGGCCTGAACAAGTTCGGCGCCAGGGCCTCGAACGAGGATCTCAAGAGCCGGTCGCGGTACAACACCTATGCGCGCCTCGGCCTGCCGCCCGGTCCCATCTGCAATCCGGGCGCCGACGCCATCGAGGCTGCCCTGAAGCCGGCCGCTGGGCCCTGGCTGTTCTTCGTGACGACCGATCCGGAGAAGGGCATCACGAAGTTCGCCGACTCGGAATCCGAGTTCTTCAAGCTGGTCGAGGAATACAACAAGAACCGCAGGACCGGGTGATGGAGCGGCGCGCCGCAGTCCTCGGTTCACCGATCGGGCACGCTCCCTCTCCTCGTCCCTTCATCGGACCGCGACGACGCCCGGTCCGCGCGGCTGCCGCTGCATCCGTCGAGTCGCCCACGTCGTTCAGAGCGGCGTGGCTCGGTGCGGCGGGTTGCATGGGGGCAGCTCGCCTTCGCCCGACGAACTCATCCGCAAGTCCATGAGGCCGAGCACCCCGACCCAGGCGGCCAACGCCGGCCAGGAGGCGACAGCAGATCGACGACCGGCACGCGTACGGGCGCCGGGGACGCGCCGATCGCCTCAGCGGTGCGCTCCAACATTGAAGGATGGCGCGGGCAGCGAGTGTCAGTTCGTCGTGGTGGGCAGGAGGGGGCGGGTGCTCGCGATCAGGTCGCACAGAAGGCGATCAACCGGCGGATGGGGCACAAGACATAGAAGATCGAGACGATCTACACCCACGTCTCGGACGAGATGGAGAAGCAGATCTGCGCGGCCCTGGAGGCGCGCTTCTGGGCCGCTGTGGGGGAGCTCGCAGCCGAGCGGCCCACGAGGGGCCCTGCTTCGCCGGTCGCGATCCTGGATGAGCTGATCGCTCTCTGGAGGGCGCGGGAGTCCGCACCTGAGGCGCCGTCCAAGATCGAGCGCTGGAGAACATCTCCCGCCTGGTCGGCCACAAGGGCACTGTGGTGACCGAGAAGGTCTACCGGAAACAGCTCCGCCCGGTACTACTGGAAGGCGCCGAGGCGATGGATCAGATCTTCCCGCAGGCTTAAACGCTGTTCATGTCCGCGTCTCGGCCTCCGCGTTGGGCTTGTCTTCGGCTCGTGGCACGCCGGCGATCAGGATGAGCGCAGCAATAGCGCCGTAGAGCGGGATCACGAACCCAAGCCCCTGCGAACCCTCAGGGCAATAGGGGGAGAAGAACGCAATGGTCGACAGTGCGTAGTAAGCGGCTGTCGCGAGCGCTCCGCCTGCTCCTGTCCAGGCCAAGAGTCGGCGCCTTTGGGGCAGTGATCGCCATGCGGCCACGGCCAGCGCTATCAAGGCAGGGGGAAGAAGAGTGGCCATCGCGCCGAAGCCCAGGCCGAGCACATCACGACCGGTGTATCCGTCTTCGGTGTTCAGGTAGGCACAGATGTAGATCTCTGTATCCACTGGTAACGAAGCCCAGTTAGGAAGGGTGGACAGAAGGACGGCACCCATCCAGCACAACAGCGCGCGGTGCTTCATCGCCTATATCCCCCAGGACCCCACAACCGCTCATCCTCCGGGCGGGCCTCGGGACGGGGAGGCTCAGTGTTCCACCTTAGTCACCCAGTTAGTCACTCGGAAGATCAAAAAGGCCACTTCTCATTACGAGAAATGGCCTCTGAGCTGGGTGGGGCTACCAGGACTTGAACCTGGGACCTCTTCCTTATCAGGGAAGCGCTCTAACCGTCTGAGCTATAGCCCCGCGCACAAAGAACGTTATCGCATCCGTCAGCCGGAGGCGAACCGGTTGTTCGTACGAGGAAAGCTTACCGTGTCCCGGGCGCTGCTCGCGCCGCGTCCGGGACACGGCAAAGGGCCTACTCGGCCTCGCTGAACGTCACCTCGACGCCGCCCACCAGGTCGGCGGCGATGTTGTAGATGACCGCGCCCAGCGTCGACAGCGCCGTGATCAGCACGACGTTGACCGCGCCGATGAGCGCGGTGTACCCGAGGATCCTGACCGGCTCGAACCACGCAGAGATGTCGAAGCTCCCCGAGCTCTGCCCGTCGGCCTGGGTCAGCTGGTTGACCGTCTGGACGATCGAGTCGAAGACCCCGATGGCCGACAGCACGCCGTACAGGACGGCGACCGCGACGAACAGGATCACGAAGCAGACCAGGGAGACGACGAAGCTGAACTTCATCGCTGACCACGGTTCCACGCGCCGCAGCACCAGGTGCGCCTTGCGAGGCAGGCGGGCCGCCGCTGCGGCCGCCTTCTTCTTCGGCAGCTCGACGGCCGGCGGCGGTGGGGCCTCGGAGGTCAGAGACGGACGGAGACGGACCGTCTCGTTCTTCCGCTCCGCCTCGTCCTGGGCCTGGTCCTCCGTGATGTCAAGGACTTCCGTCTCATTGGGCTTGGCAGGCTTCTGCCCGTTCTCCCGAGACGATGTCGTCTTCGCGGAACCGCCCTGGGCGTTCATGGACTACTCTCCTCCCCCGTCTTCCTCAGCTTCCGCCGAAGTCTCCATCGACTCGGCGTTCCGAGCGAGGGCCACGACGCTGTCGCCTTCGGCGAGATTCATCAGGCGCACTCCCATGGTCTGACGGCCAGACTGCTTGATCTCCCCAGCACTCGTCCGGATCACCCCGCCGTTGGATGTGATCGCGAAGACCTCGTCCTCCGGGTTGACCATGACGGCTCCGACCAGCTTGCCACGAGAGGTAACAATCTTCGCAGTAAGCACGCCCTTGCCGCCACGTCCCTGGACCGGATACTGCTCAACAGCTGTCCGTTTCGCGTACCCGCCCTCGGTGGCGATAAGCACGTCTTCGCCATCACCCATGCGATTCATGGCGAGAAGTTCGTCACCTTCTAGGAATCTCATGCCGATGACACCACTTGTCGCCCTGCCCATGGGGCGCAGCGCGTCGTCGGTGGCGGTGAAGCGGATGGCCTGCGCGCCCTTGGAGACGAGCAGCAGGTCGTCCTGTTCGGAGACCAGCCGTGCGGCGATCACCTCGTCGTCCTCACGCAGGTTGATCGCGATCAGGCCGCCGGACCTGGGGGAGTCGTACTCCGCCAGCCTCGTCTTCTTGACCAGGCCGCTGCGGGTGGCCAGCACCAGGTACGGCGCGACGTCGTAGTCACGCAGGTCGAGGACCTCCATGACGGTCTCGTCGGGCTGCATGGCCAGCAGGTTGGCCAGGTGCAGGCCGCGCGCGTCACGCCCCGACTCGGGCAGCTCGTAGGCCTTGACCCGGTAGACGCGGCCCTTGTTGGTGAAGAACAGCAGCCAGTGGTGGGTCGTGGTGACGAAGAAGTGGTCGACGATGTCGTCCTGGCGCAGCTGCGCCCCGCGCACGCCCTTGCCACCGCGCTTCTGCGCCCGGTAGAGGTCGGTCTTGGTGCGCTTGGCGTAGCCGCCGCGGGTGATCGTGACGACGATCTCGTCCTCGGCGATGAGGTCCTCGATCGACATGTCGCCGTCGTAGGCGATGATCTCGGTGCGCCGGTCGTCGCCGTACTTGGCGACGATCTCCGACAGCTCGTCGTTGATGATCTCGCGCTGGCGGGCCTGGCTGGCCAGGATCGCGTTGTACTCGGCGATCTGGGTCATCAGGTTGTCGTACTCGTCCTGGATCGCCTGGCGCTCCAGGGCGGCCAGCTTGCGCAGCTGCATATCGAGGATGGCCTGGGCCTGGACCTCGTCGATGTCGAGCAGCGTCATCAGGCCGCCCTGCGCCTCAGCGGCCGAGGGGGAGCGCCTGATCAGCGCGATGACCTCGTCCATCCGCTCCAGCGCCTTGAGCAGCCCGCGCAGGATGTGGGCGCGCTCCTCGGCCTTGCGCAGCAGGTAGCGGGTCCTGCGGACGATGACCTCGATCTGGTGCGCCACGTAGTGGCGGATGAACTGGTCGAGGCGCAGCGTGCGGGGCACGCCGTCGACCAGCGCCAGCATGTTGGCGCCGAAGGTGTCCTGCAGCTGGGTGTGCTTGTAGAGGTTGTTCAGCACGACCTTGGCGACCGCGTCGCGCTTGAGCACGATCACCAGGCGCTGGCCGACCCGCGAGGAGGACTCGTCGCGGACGTCGGCGATGCCGGTCAGCTTGCCCTCGCGCACCAGCTCGGCGATCTTGAGGGCCAGGTTGTCCGGGTTGACCTGGTAGGGCAGCTCGGTGACCACCAGCGACTGGCGGCCCTTGCCGTCCTCCTCGACCTCGACGACGGCCCGCATGGTGATGGAGCCGCGGCCGGTGCGGTAGGCGTCCTCGATGCCGCGCCGGCCGACGATCAGGCCGTGGGTCGGGAAGTCGGGCCCCTTGACCAGCCCGATGGCCGCCTCGAGCAGCTCCTCGTCAGTGGCGTCGGGGTTCTCCAGGCACCACTTGACGGCCGCGGCCACCTCGCGCAGGTTGTGCGGCGGGATGTTGGTGGCCATGCCGACCGCGATGCCGCCCGAGCCGTTGACGAGCAGCTGCGGGATGCGCGCGGGCAGGACGTCGGGCTCCTGCGACTTGCCGTCGTAGTTGGGCCGGAAGTCGACGGTGTCCTTGTCGATGTCGCGCAGCATCTCCATGGCGATGGGCGCGAGCTTGCACTCGGTGTAGCGCATCGCCGCCGCGGGGTCGTTGCCGGGCGAGCCGAAGTTGCCCTGCCCGTCGACCAGCGGGTAGCGCAGCGACCACGGCTGCGCCAGCCGTACGAGCGCGTCGTAGATGGAGGTGTCGCCATGCGGGTGGTAGGTGCCCATGACGTCACCGACGACGCGGGCGCACTTGAAGTAGCCGCGGTCGGGACGGTAGCCACCGTCGTACATGGCGTAGAGCACCCGGCGGTGCACCGGCTTGAGACCGTCGCGGACGTCGGGCAGCGCACGGGACACGATGACGGACATCGCGTAGTCCATGTAGCTGCGCTGCATCTCGGACTGGATGTCCACAGGCTCGATGCGGTCAGCCGGGGGAGTGGTGTTCACTTCCGTCACAGGTGAAGATCCTTTTTTCTGGTACGGCTACCGCTATACGTCGAGGAAGCGGACGTCACGCGCGTTACGGATGATGAAGTCGCGCCTGGCCTCGACGTCCTCGCCCATGAGCACGCTGAACAGGTCGTCGGCCTGCGCGGCGTCGTCGAGCGTGACCAGGCGCAGCAGCCGCGTCGCGGGGTTCATCGTGGTCTCCCACAGCTGCCCGGCGTTCATCTCGCCCAGACCCTTGAAGCGCTGGACGTTGTCGCGCGGGCGCGGGTCGGGCTTGCCCGCCGCGATGCCCTCGGCGATGACCGCGTCGCGCTCGGAGTCGGAGTAGGCGTAGGAGGCGTCGTCACCCTTGCGGTCCCACTTGATCTTGTAGAGCGGCGGGCACGACAGGTAGACGTGACCGGCCTCGATCAGCGGCCGCATGAAGCGGAACAGCAGGGTCAGCAGCAGCGTGTTGATGTGCTGGCCGTCGACGTCGGCGTCGGCCATCAGGATCACCTTGTGGTAGCGCAGCTTGGCGATGTCGAACTCGTCGTGCACGCCGGTGCCGAGCGCGGTGATCAGCGCCTGGACCTCGTTGTTCTTCAGGACCTTGTCGATCCTGGCCTTCTCCACGTTGAGGATCTTGCCCCGGATGGGCAGGATCGCCTGGAAGCGGGAGTCGCGGCCGCCCTTGGCGGAGCCGCCGGCCGAGTCGCCCTCGACGATGAACAGCTCGCACTTGTCGGGCTCGTTCCACTGGCAGTCGGCCAGCTTGCCCGGCAGGCCGCTGCCGGACTCCAGCAGCGACTTGCGCCTGGTCAGGTCGCGGGCCTGGCGTGCCGCGAGGCGGGCGCGGGCGGCCTGCAGCGACTTGTTGATGATGTCCTTGGCCTCGCCGGGGTTGCGCTCGAACCAGTCGCGCAGGTGGTCGTTGCAGGCCTTCTGGACGAAGGACTTGGCCTCGGTGTTGCCCAGCTTGGTCTTGGTCTGGCCCTCGAACTGCGGGTCGGCCAGCTTGACCGAGACGATCGCGGTCAGGCCCTCGCGGACGTCCTCACCGGAGAGGTTGTCGTCCTTGCCCTCCTTGAGGAACTTCTGCTCGCGCGCGTAGCGGTTGACGATGGACGTCAGGGCCGCGCGGAAGCCCTCCTCGTGGGTGCCGCCCTCAGCCGTGTTGATCGTGTTGGCGAAGGTGTAGACCGACTCGGAGTAGGAGTTGTTCCACTGCATGGCGATCTCGACGGAGATGCCCTCACCGTGGGCCTCGAAGTCGACGACCGACGCGTGGGCCGGCTCCTTCTTGGAGTTGAGGTGCCTGACGAAGTCGGACAGGCCGCCCTCGTAGTGGTAGTGGACCTTGTGGACCTCGCCGTTGATGTGGTCGGGCCGCTCGTCGGTCAGTGTGATCGTCAGGCCCTTGTTGAGGAAGGCCATCTCCTGGAAGCGGCGCGAGAGCGTCTCGAAGTTCCACGTGGTGGTCTCGAAGATCGCCGGGTCGGCCCAGAAGGTGATCGACGTGCCGCTCTGGTCGGTGGTCTCGCCCTTGGCCAGCGGAGCCACCGGCTTGGACATCTCGAAGCGCTGGCGCCAGACGTGGCCGTTCTGCTCGACGACGACGTCCATGGCGGTCGACAGCGCGTTGACGACCGCCGAACCGACGCCGTGCAGGCCGCCGGAGACCGCGTATGACTTGCCGTCGAACTTGCCGCCCGCGTGGAGCGTGGTCAGCACGACCTCGACCGCGGAGCGCTTTTCCACAGGGTGGATACCCGTGGGGATGCCGCGGCCGTTGTCGACGACCCGCACGCCGTTGTCGGCGAGGAGCGTCACGTCGATGCGGTCGGCGTGACCCGCGAGGGCCTCGTCGACGGAGTTGTCGACGATCTCGTAGACGAGATGGTGCAGACCGCGCTCACCGGTCGAACCGATATACATACCCGGGCGCTTGCGGACCGCCTCAAGCCCTTCGAGTACGGTGATTGAGCTAGCGTCGTAGGACAAGTGCGAAATCCTCCTGCCGCGGACACGCGGCCGGGGAGGCGACAACCGCCAGCTGCCCCTGCCGTGCCCGTCACCGTCGTGAGTGCCCCGATGCGCGGTCACCCAGGGGAGTCGGCTCGCATGCCGCGGGTGACACGCAAGCGGACGTGTCCGGAATCCGCTTTCATTCTACCGGCTCTGAGCGCCGAAGGTGGCATCGAACGCGCCTGTGATGCCCTGTAGCTCGTTTTCCCCCCTGTCGAGCATCCCCCCTCTTGGAGGAGGGCCGCTCCCGTCTGCGGCCTTCTGATCGCCCGACGCGGGATTTAGCCGTACGTGTCGCCCGGGCCTCGGCTGCCCGTGACCCGCAGCCCCCCGGACGGCCTCGGCCCGTTCTGCGGGCCTCTGACCTTGACCTTCTTGACCGTTCCAGGGCCGAGTTCCTCGTTCAGCCTGTGGATGAGCGTGCGGGCCAGCAGCCGGACCTGGGTGGCCCAGGCGGTGGAGTCGGCGGCGATGACCACCTCGCCGTCCTCGAACGCCTCCGGTTTGGTGTGCGCGGCCAGGTCGGGGCCCACGATGTCGGGCCACCTGCCGAAGACGCCGCCGACCGCGGCCGAGCGCTCCCAGCCGCGGGCGGCCAGCAGGTCGGTGATCGCCTTGCCGAACAGCTGGGGGTCGCCGGCGTCACGCTGGGCCACCGACCGGCGGCGCGGCTCCCGGCGCGGCAACTGCCCCCGCCTGGCCGCGTCGGCCTTGGCCTGGGCGAGCTTCTCCCTGGCCAGCGCCGCCCCACGGGCGGTCGGGTTGTCGTCACCTGACACGGGTCACGCTCCCCCCTGCTACATCGAATCGGGCACCGGTCAGCTCCCTCGGCACGTCGTCGGCCACCGCCGCGGTGATCAGCACCTGCTCGGCGGGCGCGACGATCTCGGCCAGCCTGCGCCTGCGCTGGCTGTCGAGCTCGGCGAAGACGTCGTCGAGGATCAGGACGGGATCGCCGCCGTCGGCGCGCAGCAGGTCGTAGGCGGCCAGCCGGAGCGCCAGCGCGAACGACCACGACTCGCCGTGGCTGGCGTAGCCGCGCGCGGGCAGGTCGCCGAGGCCGAGAACGAGGTCGTCGCGGTGCGGGCCGACCAGGGTGACGCCGCGCTCCAGCTCGGCCTCGCGGACCTCGATCAGCCGCTCTTTCAACCTCGACTCAAGGGTTTTCCCCAGGTCTGTGGATAACGTGTGTGCATCGGGAGATCCGGCTTCACCGGCCTCTTCGCCGTCCACGGCATCCCCGCCTGTGGACAACGTGCTGCGATAGGCCAGCCGCGCGGGAGCGCTCGTGGGCGCCAGCGAAGCATAGGCGGAGGCGACCAGTGGCCGCAGCGCTTCGATCAGATCGAGTCTGGCGCGCAGCAACTCCGCGCCGTGCCGGGCGAGGTGCGCGTCCCACACCTCCAGCGTGCTCAGGACGTCTCCCGCGCCCGCCGCGGCGAAGGCCGCATCCCGCTCCGCCCTGCGCCCGCCACCGCGCCCCCTGCGCGCCTGGGCGGCCGTACGCAGCAGGGCGCCGCGCTGCTTCAGCACCCGGTCGTAGTCGGCCCTGACCCCGGCGAAGCGGGGCGCGCGGGCCACGAGCAGGTCGTCGAGGAAGCGTCTGCGCTCGCCCGGGTCGCCCTTGACGAGCGCGAGGTCCTCGGGGGCGAAGAGCACCGTGCGGAGCAGCCCGAGGACGTCGCGGGGCCGGGAGACGGGGGAGCGGTTGAGCCTGGCCCTGTTGGCCCTGCCCGGGTTGATCTCCAGCTCGATCAGCGCGCGCCGGTCGTCCCTGTGGACGGCGCAGCGGATGATCGCCCTGCTGGCGCCCTGCCGGACGAGAGGGGCGTCGGTGGCCACCCGGTGGCTGGAGTGCGTCGCCACGTAGCCCATGGCCTCGACGAGGTTGGTCTTGCCCTGGCCGTTGGGACCGACGAACGCCGTGACGCCCGGCTCCAGGCCGAGCTCCACGGAGGCGTAGGACCGGAAGTCGGTCAGCGACAGGTGGGCGACGTGCACCCCACGAAGGTTAGTGGGCCACACCGACCACTGGGGTCACCGTCGGGCTCCCCTGTGGAAAACCGATATGGCCCGCCGCACCCTGTGCACAACCTGCCGCGCCCGGTGGATCCCTGTCCACATCCCGGCGCGCCCTGTGGACGAACCGGGGGAGCGAACGGGATACCGGGTTACTCGGCTTCCTTCGGCGGGACGACGTCGGCGCCGGGGGAGTCGGCGCCCTTCGCGTGGGCGCCCGCTTCCGAGACGACCGCGTGCCCGCCGAACTGGTTGCGCAGCGCCGCGACCATCTTCATGGCCGGCGAGTCGTCCTGCCGCGAGGCGAACCGCGCGTACAGCGCGGCCGTGATCACCGGCAGCGGGACCGCGTGGTCGACCGCCGCCTGGACGGTCCACCGGCCCTCGCCCGAGTCCTGTGCGTAACCCTTGAGCTTGTCGAGGTGCTCGTCGGAGTCGAGCGCCCGCACCAGCAGGTCGAGCAGCCACGACCTGATCACCGTGCCGGTGCGCCAGCTGGCGAAGCTGCCGCGGACGTCCTTGACGATGTCGGAGGCCTCGAGCAGCTCCCAGCCCTCGGCGTAGGCCTGCATCATGCCGTACTCGATGCCGTTGTGGACCATCTTCGCGAAGTGTCCCGCGCCGACTTCGCCGGCGTGGACGAAGCCGTTCTCGCCCTCGGGCTTGAGCGTCTCGAAGACGGGCATCAGCCGCTGGACGTCGGCCTCGGCGCCGCCGCACATGAGCGCGTAGCCGTTCTCCAGGCCCCACACGCCGCCGCTGACGCCGCAGTCGACGAAGCCGATGCCGTGGGTCTTGAGCTCCTCGGCGTGGCGCTGGTCGTCCACATAGTGCGAGTTGCCGCCGTCGACCACGAGGTCGCCCGGCTCGAGAAGCTCGCCGAGCACGTTGATCGTCTGCTGGGTGGGACCGCCCGCCGGGACCATGACCCACACCGCGCGGGGCGTCTGGAGGCGTTCGACGAGCTCCTTGAGGCTGGCGACGTCGCTGACCTCGGGATCGCGATCGTAGCCGACCACCTCATGGCCGCCGCGGCGCAGCCGCTCGGCCATGTTGCCGCCCATCTTCCCGAGCCCGACCATGCCGATCTGCATGTTGATAACCCCCTTGTCAGGCTTCCATCATCTCTGATGGCCTGGTCAGCTGGACAAGCGGATGGGCATGATCAGGTAACGGTAGTCAGGCGTGCCACCGTCGTCCACAGGCTTGCCGCCAGTGAGGATAGCGGGCTTGGTCGAGGTGGTCATCTGCAGCCTGGCCACATCGGAGTCGATCGCGCCGAGACCCTCCAGCAGGAACTGGTGGTTGAAGGCGATGTTCATCTCCTCGCCCTCGTAGTCCACCGGCAGCACCTCGACGGCCTGCGCCTCGTCGCCGCTGCCCGCCTCCAGGACGACCTCGCCGCCGCGGAAGGCCAGCCGTACCGGGGTGTTGCGCTCGGCGACCAGCGCCACACGCTTGACGGCCTCGACGAACGGGCCTGTGGACAGGTCCGCCTTGGCGGAGAACTCGGTCGGCAGCAGCGAGCGGTACTTGGGGAACTCGGGGTCCAGCAGCCGCGTGGTGGTGCGCCGGCCCGCGCTGGAGAAACCGATCATCCCCTCGCCGGTGCCGCCCACGGAGCTGAGCGCGATCTCGACCTCGGCGCCGGTCGATCCCAGTGCCTTGGCGGTGTCGGCCAGCGTCTTGCCGGGGATCATGGCGATCGCCGAGAAGTCGGGCTGTCCCGGCTGCCACTTCAGCTCCCGTACGGCCAGGCGGTACCTGTCGGTGGCCGCGAGGGTCACGGTGTCGCCCTCGATCTCCATCCGCACACCGGTGAGCATCGGCAGCGTGTCGTCCCTGCCTGCGGCGACGGCGACCTGGCTGACGGCGGAGGCGAACACGTCGCTGCCCACCCGGCCGGCCGCGGGCGGCATCGTGGGAAGGGACGGGTAGTCCTCCACAGGCATGGTCAGCAGGGTGAATCGAGCGCTGCCGCACGTGACGACCGCCTTGGCGCCGTCCACCACGAAATCCACAGGCTGTGCGGGAAGCGCGCGGGTGATCTCGGCGAGCAGCTTGCCGGAGACGAGCACCACGCCCGCCTCACCGGTCTGCGGCTCGAGCGTCACCTCGGCCGAGACCTCGTAGTCGAAGCCCGACAGCTTCAGCTGGCCCGCATCGGTGACTTCCATGCGCATGCCTGCCAGGACGGGCACGGACGGGCGCGCAGGCAGGCTGCGTGCCGTCCATGCGACCGCCTCAGCGAGCACGTCGCGCTCGATCCGGAACATCACGGGGATCACCCTCCTGGTTGGTCGTCGCTGGTTGTCAAGTCTTCACTCTCCCGCACATGAGCTCGGGGAGAACCCCTCTATGGGTCTTTGAATTTCTTCGTTAGAGATAAGTGGAGTCATCTTCATAGGGGCTGTGGATGTTGTGGATAACCGGCGTTTCCGCAGCTCATCCCGTCGATGTTCATCCACTGCCCATGTGGGCGAAGCCTGGGGAGAACTTCGCCGCCTGGGGATGACGGATCGTTGCCCACAGGCCGTCCCCAGATCTGGGGGCCTTCATCCACCGGTTATCCACTGGGTTTCAACAGGTTATCCACGGGGTAGAAGGGGTCACCTGGAGCTCCCGTTTCCGATGTTCACAGGGCGTCCACAGGTTGTCCACGAGCTGTCCCCAGGTTGTCCCCAACATGTCCCCAGCCTTATCCCCAGGCTCTGTGGGCGGCGTTCGCGCTTTTTGATCTTCATCTGGCCCCGGAAAGGCCGTCTGAGCTGGTCCACAGAGTTATCCACAGGCTGTGCACAATCAGGCTTTGGATGTCTGCTTGATACGCATTGTCAGCTCGTTGACCTGGTTGTACATCGACCTGCGCTCGGCGATGAGGGAGCGTATCTTCCGTTCGGCGTGCATCACCGTGGTGTGGTCACGGCCGCCGAACTGCTGCCCGATCTTCGGCAACGACAGGTCGGTCAGCTCTCTGGCCAGGTACATCGCGATCTGGCGGGCGCTGACCAGCGCCCTGCTGCGCGAGCTTCCACACAGGTCGTCGATCGAGATGCCGAAGTACTCGGCCGTCTTGGCCATGATCGTGGCGATCGTGATCTCGGAGCTCGCGTCGGTGGTGATGAGGTCTTTCAGCACCACCTCGGCCAGCTGGAGATCCACACCCTGCCGGTTGAGGCTGGCGAACGCCGTGACCCTGATCAGCGCGCCCTCGAGCTCGCGGATGTTGGTGGAGATCCGGCTGGCGATGTACTCCAGCACCTCGGGCGGCGCGGCCAGGCCCTCCTGGATGGCCTTCTTCCGCAGGATCGCGATGCGGGTCTCCAGCTCGGGCGGCTGGACGTCGGTGATCAGGCCCCACTCGAACCTGTTGCGCAGCCGGTCCTCCAGGGTGATCAGCTGCTTGGGCGCCCGGTCGCTGGAGATGACGATCTGCTTGTTGGCGTTGTGGAGGGTGTTGAAGGTGTGGAAGAACTCCTCCTGCGTCTGCTCCTTGCCCTCCAGGAACTGGATGTCGTCCACAAGCAGGATGTCGATCGCGCGGTAGCGGCTGCGGAACCCGTCGGCCTTGTGGTCGCGGATGCTGTTGATGAAGTCGTTGGTGAACTCCTCCGAGCTCACGTACCGCACCCTGGCGCCGTCGTACAGGGACTGCGCGTAGTGGCCGATGGCGTGCAGCAGGTGGGTTTTCCCCAGGCCCGAGTCGCCGTAGATGAACAGCGGGTTGTAGGCCTTGGCGGGCGCCTCGGCCACCGCGACGGCGGCCGCGTGCGCGAACCGGTTGCTGGCGCCGATGACGAACGTCTCGAACGTGTACTTCTGGTTGAGCCTGGCCGGCTCGCTCGGCTTGGTGCTCTTGGCCTCCCACCGGTTCTGTGGAGGCTCGGGCTGCGCCTGTGGATATTCGGTGGATATCTGCGACGGCTCCGACGGTGGGGCGAAGAAGAGAGAGGGATCCGGCGCCTGGTAGGCGGGCTGTGCATAACCCGGCACAGGCTCCGGCGCCTGGGGATAACTCGGCGCCGCGGGCTGGGGATGAGGCTCGGCGACGGGCTGGTCCGGGGTGGTGGTGTCGATCATCACGGCCACGCGCACCGGCCTGCCGAGCTCGTGGGACAGCGCGTGGCTCACCGGCGTGCGCAGCTTGCCCTCGATCAGGTCCTTGAGGAACTCGTTGGGGACGCCGAGCACGATCGTGTCGCCCGCCATGGCGATCGGCCTGACCATCGCCAGCCAGGTGCGCTGCTGGATCGGCAGGTTGTCGTTGAGGAAGTTGGCCAGCGCGTGGGCCCATACCGTCCCGAGGTCGTCCTCGTTCATGGTGTGGCTTCCCCTCCGTCGTTTTCCACAGATCGCAACCGCCATGATCGCGGATTGCGTGTCTATCCACAGGTGTGTCTCGAGCGATCTCCGCAGACGATCCACACGTGATCCACAGGAGATCCACAGGCTGTGCACAGAGTGATCCCACCATTACGGCCGGGCTCGGGGAGTTGTGCACACCTGTGTTCAAGTCGTTGTCCACAGCCTAGTGGCACCTGAGTGCACAGACTGTGGACGTGCTATCCACGGTGGAAAACTTGCCTGTGGAAACGTGGAAAACCCCGCCGGTTTGACCTCGGCCCTGCCTGACCCGTAACGTACGACGGTCGGCTTGTCACGTGACGGCTCTTTTGCATGCCCTCGCGAGCTCGGCAGGCCAGCCATGTGTGTCACGCGCTCTCGCTTGCAGGTGGGGGCGCACTTTCAAGCCTGGAGCCCACTCGTGAGCAAGCGTACTTTCCAGCCGAACAACCGTCGCCGCGCGAAGACCCACGGCTTCCGGCTGCGTATGCGCACCCGGGCCGGCCGCGCGATCCTCGCCGCTCGTCGCCGCAAGGGCCGCGAGAAGCTGTCGGCCTGACGGTCGTCCTGTCTCAGCTTGGTCGCCCGCCGGCGCTGCTTGTCGGCGGGCGATAGGCGTCTGACGTGTTGTCGCGAGAGTCCCGCATGCGGCGGGGTGAAGACTTCTCCACCGCGGTCAAGCGCGGTGCCCGCGCCGGCCGTCCCACCCTCGTCCTGCATCTGAAACTGACCGAGGAAGACCGGCCACCGATGGTCGGCTTCGTGGTCAGCAAGGCCGTGGGCGGTGCTGTCGTGCGCAACAAGGTCAAGCGGCGGCTCCGACACCTGGTGCGGGACCGTATAGTGCGGCTGCCGCGAGGTAGCCTGCTTGTGGTACGCGCTAATCCACCTGCCGCGTCCGCGCGACACGAGCGCCTTGCCGCTGACCTCGATGCCGCGCTGGATCGTTTGTCAAGGCGAGAACAACAACGATGACGGAGCAGACGCAAGGGGCGCCGAGCCTACCGGCTCGGATCCTCATCGCCCCCATCCGGTTCTATCGGGCGTTCATCAGCCCGATGCTGGGTCCGCGTTGCCGTTTCTACCCCTCATGCAGTGCTTATGGGCTTGAGGCGATAGCCGTACATGGTGCTTTGCGCGGCATATGGCTGACTGTCCGGCGAATCGGGCGTTGCCACCCATTCCACCCCGGAGGTTTTGACCCGGTGCCCCCACGCCCGGTTCCGTCCGACGAAACGCAAGGGAGCTAGCTCGGTGGAGCTGTCCTGGCTTAACTGGCTCTACACAGCCATCGCCCAAATCCTGACCTGGATCCACCAGGCCTACAGCACCGTTCTCGACCCGGACAGCGGGCTGACCTGGTCGCTGACCCTCATCACGATCACGGTCCTCATGCGGCTGGCGATCTTCCCGCTCTTCCTCAAGCAGATGCGTTCTTCGCGCAAGATGCAGGAACTCGCGCCCAAGGTGCAGGAGATCCGCAAGCGCTACAAGAACGACAAGCAGCGCATGAACGAAGAGGTCATGAACCTCTACCGGGGCGCCGGCGCCAACCCCCTCGGCGGCTGCCTCCCCGTTGTCGCGCAGTTCCCCATCTTCATCTCGATGTTCACCGTGCTGAACGCGATGGCGCACGGCCAGGTCAAGTTCGGGATGACCAAGGAGTTCGTCGACAGCGCCCGAGCCGCGCACATCTTCGGCGCGCCCCTGCCGGCCAACTTCTGGATGAGCGCCGAGCAGATCGAGTCCTTCAACGCCGGCGTGCTGCAGACCAAGATCGTGCTGGCGATCTTCGTGGCGATCAGCTCGCTCACGACCTTCCTCACCGTCAGGCAGTCCGTCACCCGCTCCATGCAGCAGATGCCGGACAACCCGATGGCGCAGCAGCAGAAGATCCTGATGTACGTCTCTCCGCTGTTCGCCTTCTTCAGCCTCAACTTCCCGCTGGGCCTGATCTTCTACTGGGTCACCACCAACCTGTGGACGCTCGGCCAGCAGCACTGGTTCTACTCCCGGCACCCCATGCCGGAGTACGACGCCAAGGGCAACGTGATCCCCGTCAAGCCCAAGCCGAGCCTGCTGTCCAAGGTGCGAAAGAGCCCGGCCGTCGCCGAGGAGGAGGCCCCGCCCGCGCCGACGGAGCCTAAGATCGTTCGGCGGCAGCCGGCCAAGCAGACCCGCAGCAAGCGCACGGGCAGCAAGAAGTCTTGATCCTCACCCACCAGCACGAAAGAGAGGCCTGACGTGACCGAGGCCGAGCAGGAGAAGGCTCCCGATCTTGCGGCGCTTGAGCAGGAAGGCGAGATCGCGGCCGACTACGTCGAGGGGCTGCTCGACATCGCCGACATCGACGGCGACATCGACATGGACGTCGAGGGCGACCGCGCGCTGGTCTCCGTCGTCGGCGTGAAGGGCACCGACCTCGTCGGCCCCGGCGGCGAGATCCTCGAGGCGCTCCAGGAGCTGACCAGGCTGGCCGTCCACCGGCAGACGGGGGAGCGGTCGCGCCTCATGCTCGACGTCGCCGGCTACCGCGAGAAGCGCAGGGCCGAGCTGAGCAAGCTCGGCACCGAGGTCGCCGAGACCGTCAAGCGCAACGGCGAACCGAAGTCCCTGCACCCGATGACCCCCTTCGAGCGCAAGATCGTGCACGATGCGGTGGCGGCCGCAGGGCTGCGCAGCGAGTCCGAGGGCGAGGAGCCCAACCGTTTCGTCGTGGTCCTGCCCGCCTGACCCTCCACCGGGTACGGCAGGCACCAACGCCAGGCCGTCGGCTCCTTCGGGGCTGGCGGCCTTTCGTTTGAGATCACACCGTTCTGGCTCCCGGCTTCCGCGCCTCGACCGGAGCGACGGCGGAGACGGCTAGTCTTCGTCCTTACCGGCGCTCCGCCGTACCACCCCAAGAACACGCATCTTCAGGAAAGGCCACCGGATCAGTGAGCGACGAGCTGACGGCTCCCCCGCAGATAGCGCGCGAGGTGTTCACCGGCGACGCCTGGGACAGAGCGCGGCAGTTCGCTGAGCTGCTCGCCGGTCCAGGCGTCGTGCGCGGGCTGCTCGGCCCGCGCGAGGTGCCCAGGATCTGGGACCGGCACCTGCTCAACTGCGCGGTGGTCGCCGAGGCCGTCCCCCAGGACGTCCGCCTGGTCGACATCGGCTCGGGCGCCGGGCTGCCCGGCCTGGTCCTGGCGATCGTACGGCAGGACCTGTCGGTCACGCTGCTGGAGCCGCTGCTGCGCCGTACCGTCTTCCTCGAGGAGTGCGTCGACACGCTCAAGCTCGACAACGTCGAGGTGCTGCGCGGGCGAGCCGAGGAACTGGCGGGCAAGCGGGTGTTCGACGTCGCCTGCGCCCGCGCCGTGGCGCCGCTCGACCGGCTGCTCAAGTGGTCGATGCCGCTCCTGCGCGAAGGCGGCGAGCTGATCGCGATGAAGGGGGAGCGGGCCGCGGAGGAACTCGCCGAGGCCGAAGCCCAATTGCGGGCCAGCGGGGCACAGACGGCTGAGCTGATCACGGTCGGGCACGGTAAGGTCGAGCCGCCTGCAACTTTGGTCCGCGTGGTCGCGGGTCGCGCGCCAGAGCCAGGTCGGCGCCGACGAAAGAGGTGACGGTTGTGCCGGGCACGTCCAGTGGACTCGGTTGGCCGGGTGAGCCCGGTCCCGAGAGCCTCGAGGGTGTCGGCTGGCCGGATTTGGGCGTGTCGCGGCACCGGATGACGGGCAGGACCCGGCCGCTGGTTGAAAGGATGGCCATCGTGACCCAGACCCCCCTTAACCCCGGCGATTCGCCGCTGGTACGAGAGGCACTCAGCTCCGTGGTTTCACGTGAAACATCTGCGACTCAGACAGCGGACACCGTAACGCCGGGTGACGACTCCTGGCCGCGCCCGTCCAAGACTCGCATCATCGCCGTTGCCAACCAGAAGGGCGGTGTCGGCAAGACCACGACGTCGGTGAACCTCGCTGCCGCCCTGTCGATGAACGGCGAGCGCGTCCTGGTCGTCGACCTCGACCCCCAGGGCAACGCGTCGACCGCCCTTGCCACCGAGCACCGCGGTGATGTCCCCGATGTGTACCAGGTGCTCGTCGATGACCTCCCGATGGCCGACATCGTCAAGGCCGTGCCCGACATGCCCGGTCTGTACTGCGCGCCCGCGACCATCGACCTGGCGGGAGCCGAGATCGAGCTGGTCTCCCTCGTGGCCCGCGAGGCCCGGCTGCGGCGGGCGCTGACCGCCTTTGACGCGGTGGAACTCGACTACATCATCATCGACTGCCCGCCGTCGCTCGGACTGCTGACCGTGAACGCGCTCGTGGCGGCCGACGAGGTGCTCATCCCGATCCAGTGCGAGTACTACGCCCTCGAAGGACTCGGCCAGCTGCTCAGGAACGTCGACCTGATCAAGGCGCACCTCAACCCGACGCTGAGCCTGTCGACGATCGTGCTGACGATGTACGACGGGCGGACGCGCCTGGCCTCCCAGGTGGCCGAGGAGGTGCGGGCACACTTCGGGGACACGGTGCTGAACACGGTGATCCCGCGGAGCGTGCGGCTGTCCGAGGCGCCGAGCTACGGGCAGTCCGTGATGACGTACGACCCGGGGTCCAGCGGGGCGATGGCGTACATGGACGCGGCGCGGGAGATCGCTTACCGCGCGGTGAGCGTCTGACGGGCCACGCGGACAGGGGAGTCCTTCAGCATGAGGGCTCTCCTCGCCGCCGGCCGTACTGGTTGGCGCGCTCTGCTCCTGGCCTGCACGGCTCGACAGCCGCGCTCCGCGCCTACCTGGGGCGCTGCCGCGGCCGCACACTTCGCGCGCTTCACATCGGGTAGCGCACTTCCCGCGCGTTCCATGCGCGCGCCGTACACAATCCCTGCCTACGCCGGACCTGCATCCGCATCAGTTTCAGGCGCCCTTCCACGCTTGCCTGTGCCCCGCGTCGGTCCCAGTTCCACGTCGCCCGGACCCCGACCCGCCTCCATGGCCTCAGGCTCGGCACGCCCAGGCCCCGCCCGCCCGGTCCCACTTCCGCGCCCGTCCAGCGCCCGTCCAGCCGCGCCAGACACCGCCTCTACGCCGCCGAGCCAGGGCATCCCGTCTGCGTCATCTGGCCGCGCCAGGCACCGCCTCTACGCCGCCGAGCCAGGGCACCCCGTCTGCGCCGTCTGGCCGCGCCAGACACCGCTTCCACGCTTGCCGGTGCCCGCATCGGTCCCGTTTCCACGCCGCCCGCGCTAAAGACCCGGTTCCGCGCCTCCCGTGCGGTCCGTGCCAGACGCCGCTTGCGCGCCTGCCTGAGCCCGCGCTGGGCGCCGCTTGCGCGCCGCGCCGGGGTCCCCGCCAGACGCCGCTTCCGCGCCTCCCGTGCGGTCCGGGCCAGGCGCGGCTTCTACGCCGTCCGGCTGCACCGGGCACCGCTTGTAGCCTGCCTGAGCCCGCGCCGGGCGCGCGGCTCCCACACCTGCCTGCCGTCCGTCCCAGACGCCGCTTCCAGGCCCATCGGTCGCACCGAGCGCTGCTTACGGTCGGTCCTGCCTGGGTCCACGCTGGGCGCCGCTACCGCGCCTGGAACGCCTGACGGCCGCCTTCCGCGGCAATCGGCGGATGGACATCAGGCCCGCGAGAAGCCCGACCACAGGGCATCCCTCGCTCGTCCCATCCCCGAACCCCATCCAGCCCGATGACCGCGTGTGGGGCAACCAAGGGGGACCAGGAGGGGCCAAGGGGGACCGATGGCTCCCGGCTTGCGGGTGACTGCCCCAATCGCGTCCACTCCCCGGTCAACTCTTCACCGACGCCACACCTCTGTGCCGTTCCGGTTCCGGTTCGGGTGGGATGTGGCAAACCCGACCGAACTGCGTGTGGCGAGCGGGCACTCCGACACGCTCTCGACGGTAACCTCTCCAGAAGCGACAGGAGCGGCCGGGTGGATGAGGAGACGCAGTGAGTCAGCAGCGGCGGGGACTGGGCAAGGGACTCGGGGCGCTCATCCCGACCGGCCCGATCGTTGACGGCACAGGCGCGGTGCCATCCACGTCCGCTTCCCCTCAGGAAGCGGGCCCGCAGCCCATCGCCGGGGCGTACTTCAGGGAGGTCGCCCTCAGCGCCATCACCCCGAACCCTCGCCAGCCACGCGAGGTGTTCGACCAGGAGCGCCTGGACGAGCTCGCCGCCTCGATCAAGGAAGTCGGCCTCCTCCAGCCGATCGTCGTACGAGCCGTGGGCGCCGGCAGCTACGAACTCATCATGGGGGAGCGCAGGTGGCGCGCCTGCCACCTCGCCGGGCTCGACCCCGTTCCCGCCATCGTCAGGAACACCCAGGACGACGACCTGCTCCGCGACGCCCTGATCGAGAACCTCCAGCGCGAGCAGCTCAACCCCCTTGAAGAGGCGGCCGCCTACCAGCAACTCCTCGACGACTTCGGCGCCACCCACGAGCAGCTCGCCCAGCGGGTCGGCCGGTCACGTCCGCACATCACCAACACGCTCCGCCTCCTCAACCTCCCGCCCGATGTCCAGGTGCGAGTCGCCGCCGGGATCATCACGGCCGGGCACGCCCGCGCCCTCCTCACCCTCGACGACCCGCGCGCCATGGACTACCTCGCCAAGCGCATCGTCGCCGAAGGGCTCTCTGTCCGGACGGTGGAGGAGATCGTCGCGACCGGCGGCGCCAAGGCGGCCGGCACCGAACCCCGATCCCGTACGGCGAAGCGCCCGTCGATGCCCGGACTCGTCCGCCTGGCCGACCGCCTGTCCGACCACTTCGAGACGAAGGTGAAGGTGGACCAGGGGCGTAGGAAGGGCCGGATCATCGTGGAGTTCGCCACGATCGACGATCTCGAGCGCATCATCAGCGCGATGGCTCCCGAGGCGGCCCAGGCGATGCGCGACGGAGACGGGGAGTTCTAGCTTCGCGTTTCACGTGAAACAACGGGAGGTCGGCTGAAGCTGGCCTCCCGTTTCACGTGAAACACCCGTCGCGCCGACCGCTGTGCCAGTCCCCGGCGACCTGCACGCCACCCAACGTCGGCTCCTCGCTCGCACCCAGCGTCGGCTCCTCGCCCGCGCCAATCGGCTCCTCGCCCGCACCCAGCGTCGGCTCCTCGCCCGCGCCAATCGGCTCCTCGCCCGCACCCAGCGTCGGCTCCTCGCCCGCGCCATTGCCGGCTTCTTACCCACGCCAGTCGGCTCCTCGCCGCACAGCCGCATCGTCCGCGTGCTCGCAGCACCAGGCGGCTGCGCACTGCACGAGCGCCATATTGAGCTCCCCGTGTCGTGCTGCCCAGCGGCCAATCGCGCCGCGCTGCTGTCAGGCAGCCATGGTGTCGTGCCGCTCAGCGGCCAGCCTCCGACGACCATGGACGGCGTGATGCCAGAGCGGCCCCACCTTGCCCAGCAACCATGGCGTCATGCCAGAGCGGTCACCTTGCCCGACGACCATGGGGTCGGGACTCGGGCGGCCATCGTGTGCGGTGACCTCGATGGCAGCCCAGGCGGCACCTTGCCTGACGACCATGGCGTCGGGCCTTGCGCGGCCATCCCGTGAGACGGACGACCACGGCGTCTGCTCCGGCGGCCCTGTGCGGCGGCCCTGTGCGGCGGCCCTGTGCGGCGGCCCTGTGCGGCGGCCATGGCGTCTGCTCCGGCGGCGATCTTCTCCGGCGCCCATGGCGATGGGCCCCAGGCGGCTACCTTGCGTGGCGGTCATGGCATGGTGTCAGCCCCAACGGCCATGCCATCCGGCGGCGATGGCACTCGGTGGTGGTGACTCCCGGCGGCGGTGACTCCCGGCGGCGGTGGCGCCCGGTGGTGGTGGCGCCCGGCGGCGGCGACGCCCGATGGCGGTGGCGCCCGGCGGCGGCGACGCCCGATGGCGGTGGCGCCCGGCGGCGAAGGCGCCCGGCGGTGGCGCCCGGTGGTGGTGGCGGCCGGCGGTGATGATGCTGTGCTGCCCAGAGGAACACCCTGCCCTGCGGTCATGCATGGTGACGGCCCCGGGGACGCCGTCTTGCGTGGCGGTCATGGCGTTGGGCCTGAGCGGCCTCTCCTGCCCGGCGGCGATGGCGCTGTGCTGTCTCTAGCAGGGAACCCCCTCCGGGAGCGACGGCGCCGTGCTGTCCTGCGAGGGCTCCGCCTGGCGGCGATGGCGCCGTGCTGCTAGCGAGGGTCTCTCGCCTGGGGCGATGGTGTGCTGGCTGTGCGGCATGATGCCCGCTGGGCGCCCTGCGGGCGTGCCCCTACGCCTTCGAGGTCGCAACGCGGCTACGCCTTCGAGGACGGCAACGCGGCAAAGGGGCGGCCGTCCCAGCCACGCGTGCCGCGGGTGCGCATCCGCCGTGCCGCAGTTACGCAGCCGCTTCGGTTGGCAGGGGTCGGTGCGGTGGGATGAGTCAACGGTGGGATGGAGTCAGCGGTGGCGTGGAGTCAGGGGAGTCCTATTCAGCCACGCGCTGATGGCACAGGCCCGCACGGCAGACCGGGCACTGGATGCGCCGAGCCGTGCCTGCCGTACGGACGAGGACGGGCAGGAGGGGCGGAGTGTGCAGCGGTCGGCGTGGGCGTTGACAGTGGCCATGGTGCGGCACACGGCGTAGTCGCGTATTCGACTGCCTTCCGGTCGGTCGCCGAGATTGCACACCGTCATGTCCCACGCTTCACGTGCGCGTCGTTTCACGTGAAACGGTCTCGTTCGGGGACGGGCGCTGTTTCACGTGAAACGGCCGAGCACGCGCACGCGAGGGGAGGGTGAACAGCGGCACGCTGCGTTTCACGCGCAACCAAACGGGGCTGCCGGTTTCACGTGAAACCAACAGCTTCAGCGGCGACAGCGATGCCTCCTGAGGGAAGCCCGGCGACGAGGACGCCTCCCGCCGCGGCGGGCACGGTCTCGCGATGCAGGCGTAGCGCTGTACGGGGCCAGCCGTCCCGCTTCACGTGAAACCGATGCCGCAGGGCAACCTACAGGCACCCCAGGCGCTATCAAGTTTCACGTGAAACTCAGGCGGTGGCGGGTCGAGGGATCGGGGGAGTGTGCCTGCGGCCAACCGGTTTCCATCGGAACCGTTGGCACTTGATGAAGGCGGTGCGCGGTCAGGCGGTCAACGCGCTCCTGATGTCGCGGACGAAGTCGTCGACCTGCTCGGGCGTCGTGTTGAAAGCGGTCATCCAGCGAACGACCCCCGTTTGCTCGTCCCACACGTGGAACAGGTACCGCTCCTGAAGCGCCCTGGTCGCCTTCTCCGGGAGGGCGGCGAACACCGCGTTCGACTCCACGGGGTAGGCGAGGTCGACGCCGGTCAGCCCCGCCACCCCCGCGGCGAGCCGAGTGGCCATCGCGTTGGCGTGGGCGGCGTTGGCGCGCCAGAGCTCGTCCGTGAGGAGCGCCGACAGCTGCGCCGAGACGAAGCGCATCTTGGACGCCAGCTGGAGCGACTGCCGCCGAAGGAACGGCACGCCGCGGCTCAACGACGGTTCCAGCACCACGACGGCCTCGGCGGCCAGCGCGCCGTTCTTGGTGCCACCGAGGCTGAACACGTCGACTCCCGCGTCGGTGGTGATCGCCCTCAGGGAGCAGCCGAGATGTGCCGCCGCGTTGGCGAGGCGGGCGCCGTCCACGTGGAGGAAGAGTCCCGCCTCGTGCGTCGCCTCGGCGAGGGCGGCGATCTCGTCGGGGGAGTAGCACGTGCCGAGTTCGGTCACCTGCGAGATGGAGACGACCTTCGGCTGCGACTCGTGCGGGTTGCCGAGGCCGCCGAGGCGAGCGGTGATGTCCTCCGGGGTGAGCTTGCCGTCGGCGGTTGGAACGGTGACGAGCTTGACGCCGAGCAGCCGTTCCGCGGCGCCCGCTTCATGGGTGGCGATGTGGGCGGTGTCGGCGCAGATGATGGCGTCGTACCGGCCGAGCATGAGCGCCAGACCGACCATGTTGGCGCCGGCGCCGTTCAGCACGGCGAAGCCCTCGGCGGCGTCACCGAACTCGGTCCTGATCTGACTCTCGAAGACGGCGGTCGCCGCGTCGCCACCGTACGCGGGGGCGTCGCCGACGTTGGCCGCGGAGATGGCGTCGAGGATCGCCTGGTGTACGCCGGCGTGGTTGTCGCTGGCGAAGCTCTTGGGATACAGGGAGTCGTTGAGCACATCGCCAGGCTAATGAGCCGGTGTCATCTCGGTGCACCGAGCTCTTCAGCGCCGGCGGTCGAGGGCACGGTCACTGGTCAGCAGGATGTTGACCGGGGCCCCCGATTTCTGCCGAGCCGCCTCGGGTCTCGCGCGCGAGGGCGAGGGCGGCCTCGAACTGGGGACGGACCCGGATGCGGGGGCTCAGCGGGCCTGCTGCGTGTCTGGCGATCGGCGCCAGGAGGGCCGCGCGTTAGGAACCCGCGGAGGTGGGGCGCACCCGAGGAACGCACACCGGATCAGCGGGTGACGCGGCTCGCGGAGTACTGCGGAAGGTCGAACGGCGGCAGAAAGTGGGGCGGCCTGAGGAGAGCGCACGGAACCATCCGGGCGCGGTGATGGCCGGCGTGCTTGAAGGCAGCACATGGTGGTGTGCTCACGGAACAACGCGAACGGGCCCCACAGAGCGGCGCTCTGGCATGCCTGCAGGGGCAGGGCGGGCCGGAGGGTCAGGGGGGCGAGGCGAGGGAAAGGTCAGGGGGTGGTGGCGCGCTGGGCGGCACGCTCGAGGAGGGTGCGGCAGAGCACACCAAGGTCCTGTCCGGCGGCCTCCACCGCCATCGGCAGCAGCGACGTCTCCGTCATGCCGGGGGCGACGTTCACCTCGAGGAAGTGTGGCAACCCGTCGGCGTCCACGATGAGGTCGGTACGGGAAACGTCCCGCAGTCCCAGGGCGGTGTGCGCGGTGACGGCCATCTCGGCGCACGCGGCCGCGGCGTCGGGGGAGAGGCGGGCGGGGGCGAAGAACTCGGTGTGCCCGGCGGTGTAGCGGGCCGCGTAGTCGTACACGCCCTCGTCGGGGACGATCTCGACCGGCGGCAGCGCCACGGGCCCCTCGCCGAGGTCGACGACGGACACCGACACCTCGACGCCGTCCACGTAGCGCTCGATCAGCGCCGTGTCACCGTACGCGAAGCAACCCACCATCGCCGCCGGGAGCTCCTCGGCCGTCCGGACGAACGACGCTCCCAACGCCGAACCGCCGCGCGCGGGCTTGACGAACAGCGGCAGGCCCAGGCGGTCGACGATGCGCGCCAGCACGGCCGAGGCTCCGAGGTCGTGGAACGTCTCCTTGGGCAGCGTCACCGAGTCGGGCGTGCGCAGACCGACCGACCGGACGACCGCCTTCGCCGACGGCTTGTCGAAGGCGACCCTGCACGCGTCCGGGTCCGCGCCGACGTAGGGGACGCCGAGCAGTTCGAGCACGGAGCGAATCGCGCCGTCCTCGCCCGCCCCGCCGTGCAGGGTGACGAACACGGCGTCAGGCCGGTCCGCGAGCACCGCGGGGACCAGCGAGGCGTCGGTGTCCCTGGTCTCGACGTCGATGCCGGTCGCGCGCAGGACCTCGCTCACCCGCCGCCCCGAACGCAGCGAGACCTCCCGCTCGTAGGACAGTCCGCCGGCAAGCACGAGCACGTGACTCAGGTCGCTCATCAAAACCCCTCCGCATGTCGCCGGCGCCGCACGATGTTCCACCGTACCCGTCCCGAGCGCCGCCCGTTCGCCCTCCTGTGCCCTCGGATCATCCCGTACGGCACGCCGCCCCACGCGCCTCCGCAGTCACCGCTGACCGCCCGTCCAAGGGACGCTCCTCGTGCGCACGTGGCCGGCCGCCGCAACGGCGAACCGACAAACGGATTCCACACCTGGCCACCCGGAAAGCGAAAAGCCGCCCAGCCGGACGCCGCGCCTGGACGGCCGAGGGAGAACGGGGAGCCTCGACGGCCGCGGGAGAACGGGGAAGGGAAGCAGGGCCGGCCGGTAGGCGCGTCTGGCCGTTCAGCCACGGCCAGGACCGAACCGCCAAGCCCACAGGCGCAGTCGGACCGCCAAGCCCACGGGCCCACCACGCCCAAGCCCACGGGCCCACCACGCCCACAGGCTCACCACGCCCACAGGCTCACCACGCCCACAGGCTCACCACGCCCACGGCCAGGATCGGACCGCCAAGCCCACGGCCGGTAGCGCGTCTTGCCAGGGGCCACGGGCGGAATCCGACCGTCGAGCCCCTCGACCTCCCGCTCCGCAGAATCGCTCTCCTGCAAGAAAGTGAAACAGCCGGCACCCCCCGAACGGGGTGCCGGCCGTACCACTGGATGAGCGGATCTCAGGCCAGATCAGGTCCGGGCGTGTCCACGCCGTGCGGGGCGGGAACGGACCCGGTGCCGAACGTGTCGCGGAGCTGGATCTCCTGTTCGATGACCCCGGCGAGCCTGCGCACCCCTTCCCTGATCCGGTCCGGCTTCGGGTAGCAGAACGACAGGCGCATGTGCCTGGCCCCGCTGCCGTCGGAGAAGAACCCGGTGCCCGGCACGAACGCCACTCGTTCGGCCACCGCCCGCGGCAGGATCGCCTTGGAGTCGAGCCCTTCGGGGAGGGTCGCCCAGACGAAGAACCCGCCTCCGGGGCGGGTCCAGGTGACGCCGGGCGGCATCAGCGATTCCAGCGACGTGAGCATGGCGTCGCGGCGGTCCCGGTAGAGCTCGCGGAACGACTTGATCTGCTCGCGCCACGGCTGGGTCGCGAGGTACTGCCCGACGGCGAGTTGAGTGAACGTCGAGTGGGACAGGACCGCCGACTCCATCGCGAGGACGAGCTTGTCGCGGATGGCGTGCGGGGCGAGGGCCCAGCCGACGCGGAAGCCGGGGGCGAGCGTCTTGGAGAACGACCCGAGGTACACCACTCCGTCGGGATTGTCCGCGCGGAGGGTGCGCATGGGGTCGCCGTCGAACCCGAGCAGGCCGTACGGGTTGTCCTCGACGATCAGGATCCCGGCCCGCTGGCAGATGTCGAGCACCTGCTGGCGGCGGGCGGTGTTGAGCGTGACGCCGCCAGGGTTGTGGAAGGTCGGGATCGTGTAAAGGAATTTGATACGGCTTCCCGCGGCGCGCAACGCGTAAATCGTCTGCGCGAGCGATTCGGGAATGAGTCCCTGGTCATCCATCGCGATATGGACAACTTTCGCCTGATATGCGGCAAATGTTCCCAGTGCGCCGACGTACGAGGGACCTTCGGCGAGCACGACGTCGCCCGGGTCGATGAAGATGCGGGTGATCAGGTCGAGCGCCTGCTGCGAGCCGACGGTGGCCACGACGTCGTCAGGGCTGGCCTCGATGCCCTCGAGCCGCATGACCTCGCAGATCTGCTCGCGCAGGTGCGGATCGCCCTGCGCGGAGCCGTACTGGAGGGCGACGGGGCCCCGGCGCGCGACCAGGTCGGAGACCAGCTCGCCCACGACGTCGAGGGGAAGGGCCGTGACGTACGGCATGCCGCCGGCGAGCGAGACCACCTCGGGCCTCGACGCGACGGCGAAGAGAGCTCGAATCTCGGAGGCGACCATCCCGGTAGCTCGTGCCGCGTACCGATCGACATAGGCGTCGATGCGCGACCCTTGGGTCACGGGCGTCCGACCGTGATCCGTCTCTTCTTCCGTCACGGTCCACCTCCTAGGTGTCAAATGGGGGCCGAGAGACCAGAGTACGTCAAAGCCGTGACTCGCCCTCGACCGGGAGAGTCCTCTGGCGAATGCGCCTCTGAGCTACGATGCCAGCTGAGGACGCGGTAATCGCGCGCTTTTCCGCCAAGCAA
Source organism: Nonomuraea sp. NPDC003727 (assembly GCF_053586935.1). Lineage (NCBI taxonomy): Bacteria > Bacillati > Actinomycetota > Actinomycetes > Streptosporangiales > Streptosporangiaceae > Nonomuraea > Nonomuraea sp. NPDC003727. The sequence continues at coordinate 1,006,982 of NZ_JBSFNE010000001.1, read as the reverse complement.
CGATTGGGGCAGAGTTGTCGCGTCGGCTGGCCAATGTCACCCTGGACAACCTGGATGATCTGCCGCGCCGGTGCCGGCAGTGCGTCTTCTGGGAACTCGACCCCGTCAGCGGGGAGCGGGCGGTGAAGACGGGCGACCCGGGCCTGGAGAAGGAGGCCTGGATCTCGGCGACGCTCCTCGAATGGGGCAGCTGCGGAAAGATCGTCTATGTCGACGGGGTGCCCGCCGGATTCGTCCTGTACAGCCCGCCGCTCTACAGCCCGCGGTCGGTGGCGTTCCCGACATCGCCGGTCAGCGCGGACGCCGTCCTGCTGATGACCGCCCACATCATCCCCGAGTTCTCGGGCGGCGGGCTGGGGCGCATGCTCATCCAGGGAGTGGCGAAGGACCTGACGCGGCGCGGGGTGCGGGCGATCGAGGCGTTCGGCGACCTGAAGTGGGAGGAGCCGAGCTGCGTGGTGCCCGCCGAGTACCTGTTGTCGGTGGGGTTCAAGACGGTTCGCCCGCATCTGCGGTTCCCGCGGCTGAGGCTGGAACTGAAGACGGCCATCTCGTGGCGTGAGGACGTCGAGGTGGCCCTGGAACGCCTCTTGGGCTCCATGACCCCGGAGCGCGCCCTCCGCCCCGTCTGACGCGCTTCTGGGGCCGCTCGCACGGCGACGGCCTCGGCCGCGCCCTTCACCGCCCGGAACCGGCGGGGGCACGCACGACCGACGGCTTGGGCCACGGCCACCACGGTTCCCAGACCGGCGGTGATCCCCCGCACGGCCAGGTGTCCCCGGTCGGCTGGGGCCTCCTGAACGGCACAAGCGACGGCTCTCACCCTTGACCATCCCCCGGCCGGCCGGTCCCCCGAAGGGCGTCCGTCGAGCGCGGCCGCGACCGCCACACAGGCCGGTCGGGGGGCCACGTCGTCAAGTGTGGCCGTGATCGTCCCTGGTGTGGCTGGGATTACCTGGAGGCCGGGGCTGCCGCGTCGTGTGGGGTCGTGATCGTCCTGTGCGTGGCTGAGGTTCCTGAAGGGCGTGGGTCGCGGGGTCGGAGGCGGTCCCGACCGTCCTGGGTGCGGCGGGGGTTCCGGAACGGCGGGGTCGCGGGGGTGGCGTGCGGCCGTGATCGCGGTGTGGCTGGGGTTCCCGAAGAGCCTAGGTCTCGGAGTCGAGTGCGGCCGTGATCGTCCCCGGTGCGGTCGGGGTTTGCTGGAGGACGGGGTTGCTGCGTCGTGTGGGGTTGTGATCGTCCTGTGCGTGGCTGGGGTTCCAGAGGACAGGCGTCGCGGGGTCGGGTGCGGTCGCGGCCGTCCCCGGCGCGGCTGGGGCTCCTGAAGGGCGGGTGTCGCGGAGTCGCGTGCGGCCGTGATCGTCCCTGGTGGGGGTTTCCCGGAGGGCGGGCGTCGCGGGGTCGGATGTGGCCTGATCGTGTGGCCTGATCGTCCCGCGCGTGGCCGGGGTTCCGGGAGGACAGGGGGTCGCGAAGTCGGGTGCGGTCGCGGCCGTCCCCGGCACTGCCGGGGTTCCGAAGGGCGCGGGCCGCGGCGTTAAGTGCGGCCGTGATCATCCCTGGTGTGCCTGGGTTTCCTGGAGGCGGGCGTCGCGGGGTCGGGTGTGGCCTGATCGTCCCGCGCACGGCCGGGGTTTCCCGGAGGACGGGGCGCGGGGTCGTGTGCGGTCGCGGCCGTCCCCGATGTGGCTGGGGGTTTCCGAAGGGCGGGGGCTGACTATGCCGGGGTTCCGAAGGGGGGAGCCGTGGCGTTAAGGCGGCCCTGATCGTCTCCGGCGTGGCTCGGGGTGCCTGGAGGCGGGGCCGAACGTGGCGGAGCGATGTCCGTCCCTCCAGGACAGCCGCACGCAGGAGCCTCCCGCGCGGCGGACGCGACGTGTGGGACGACGCCCCCGACAACGACCGAGCCCCGAGGGTCGGTCGACTCCCGGGGCTCGGTGACGAGTACGGCTAGATGATGCCGTCGAGCTCGCGCAGCAGCATGGCCTTCGGCTTGGCGCCGATGATCTGCTTGACGACCTCTCCGCCCTTGTAGACGTTCATGGTCGGGATCTGGAGCACACCGTAGTCGCGAGGCACGTTCGGGTTCTCGTCGATGTTCAGCTTGACGATCTCCAGCTTGTCCCCGTACTCCTTCGAGATCTCCTCGAGGATCGGCGCGACCTGGCGGCACGGGCCGCACCACTCCGCCCAGAAGTCGACAAGGACGGGCTTGTCGTTCTTGAGGACGTCCGCCTCGAACGAGGCGTCGGTGACTGCCTTCACAGTGGGCTCCTTCGTTAGTTCTCGTTGCTTGCGAGCCAGCGCTCTGAGTCGAGCGACGCCGAGCAGCCGGTGCCCGCCGCCGTGATGGCCTGCCGGTAGGTGTGGTCGACCACGTCGCCGGCGGCGAACACGCCGGGGATGTTGGTCTCGGTGGACGGCGAGGCCACCTTGACGTATCCCTCGTCGTCGAGCTCGATCTGCCCCTTGACCAGGTCGGTGCGCGGGTCGTGGCCGATCGCGATGAACAGGCCGTCGGTGGCCAGCTCGCATTCCTCGCCCGTCTTGATGTTGCGCAGCGTGACCGCGGTCACCTTGTCGTCGCCGAGCACGTCGGTGACCTCGGAGTCCCAGACGAAGCGGATCTTCTCGTTGGCGAAGGCGCGCTCCTGCATGATCTTGCTGGCGCGCAGCTCGTCGCGGCGGTGGACGACGGTCACCATGCGCGCGAAGCGGGTGAGGAAGATGGCCTCCTCCATGGCGGTGTCTCCGCCTCCGACGACCACGATGTCCTTGTTGCGGAAGAAGAACCCGTCGCAGGTGGCGCACCAGGACACGCCGTGGCCGGACAGTCGCTTCTCGTTCTGCAGGCCCAGCTCGCGGTAGCCGGAGCCCATCGACAGGATGACCGACTTGGCGTAGTAGGTGTCGGTGTGGGTCTTGACGACCTTGGGGTTGGCCTCCAGGTCGACCTCGACCACGTCGTCGGCGACCAGTTCGGCGCCGAAGCGCTCGGCCTGCTTGCGCAGGTTGTCCATCAGGTCGGGGCCCATGATGCCGTCGGGGAACCCGGGGAAGTTCTCCACGTCGGTGGTGTTCATGAGCGCGCCGCCCGCGGTCACGGAGCCTTCGAAGACCAGAGGCTTGAGTTCGGCGCGTGCGGAGTAGACGGCCGCGGTATACCCTGCGGGCCCCGAACCGATGATGATCACATTCCGGACGTCGCTCAACGCTCCACGCCTTCCTTCTCTGTTTGCCAGTGGCGTCAACAGATCCTAGGCGCCGCTGATTCCCACCTGCCCACAAAGAGGAAGGGCCCGCCGTGGCGGGCCCTTCTGCTTGGCGCTAGTTCCAGCTGCCCAGTGTGGGTTTGACGATGTTCTTGCACGTGAACGGGTCGACGACGTCGACTCGGACGCGCTGGGCGACCTTGTCCTTCCAGGAGGCGACGATCAGGGCCTCCTGGCCGTTGAACTCGCTCTGGTCGACCATGAAGGGCTTGAGCCTGCTCCGGTTGGACACCTTGGTGACGCAGGCGGTCACCCTGGCGTCGACGCCGCCGCCCTTGGAGGCGGGCGCGGGGCCGAAGAAGACCTGCAGCGGCTGGCGCAGGTCCTGCGAGCTCCAGTTGTAGTCGGTGTCCGTCACGACGTAGCCGAGGCTCGGTTCGGACGGCTGTGGCTGGGCCATGGTCTGCTTCGCCACAGGGGCGTCGCCGCCGCCCGCCAGGATGGTCGTTCCGACCGCCGCCGTGCCGACCACGACCGCCGCCGCGGCCGCCGCGACAGCGGGCATGGCCCATCTGCGCCGGCGTGCGGAGCGTCGGGATCGCGCTGGGACGATGCTGCCGTCGTCGGCGACGACGCCCAGCCGTACCGGCTCGGGCGGTGCCTGTCGGGTCAGCTCATCCCAGTCGGGACTTTCCACGAGGCCGACACGCCCCCCGGAAGCCTCACGAGCAAGAGCCTGGTCGATTCGCATCGCGACGCCCATCGGCATGGCCGGGGTGGGAGTCGCCGCGAGCACCTCGCGAACCGCCGCCAGGTCGGCCAGGAGCTCCCCGCAGGGGTCGCAAACCGCGAGATGTTCGCGTACCTGTTCGGCTGTGGCAGCGTCCAGGAGACCCTCGGCCAGCTCGGCCAAGATCTCCAGATCGTAGTGCGTATCACCCGTCACGAAGTTCTGCTCCCTTCGCGGATGAGACGCGAGTGAGGTCGGTTCGGTTCCGTAGATGCGAAAGAATTGGGGCAAGTTTCGCGCGACCGCGGGCGCATCGGCTCTTCACCGTCCCGCTCGGCACGGACAGCACCTGAGCTGCGTCTTCGACGGAGTAGCCCATCATGTCGACGAGGACGAGCGCGGCCCGCTGGTCGGCGGGAAGGAGTTTGAGCGCGGCCGAAACCTCCATGGAGACCTCGCGCTCGCCGGTCTGGTCGGGCATCGGGGTGTCGCGCTCGGCCGCCTCGATCAGCTCGTCGTCGGCGACGGGCCGGACGGATTTGCGGCGCATCCTGTCGAGGCAGGCGTTGACCACGATGCGGTGCAGCCAGGTGGTGACGGCCGCCTCGCCGCGGAAGCTGTGCGCCTTCCGGTAGGCGGAGACGAACGCGTCCTGTACGGCGTCAGCCGCCTCGTCGGGGTCGCCGAGCGTGCGCAGGGCGACCGCCCACATGCGGTCTCGGTGCCTTTTGACGATCTCACTGAACGCATGCTGATCCCCGTCGAGGTGCCGGGTGAGCAGCTCGGCGTCAGAGGGTGGCTCGGGTGGGGAATTCACAAGGTTTATGCCGTTCCGGGGGAATACACCACTACGTCATAGATGGTGCCACGAAACGCCCCGTCCTCCGCGGGAAGACGCGTAAACCAGATCAAAACGTACTGACCGGTTGCGGCTTCCCCCGGCGTCAGCGTGACCTTGCCCGAGGCGTCCTTCTGCTTGGCCACCGTCTTCAGCGAGCTGAGATCGGCGGAGTTGCCGACCTTCAGCTCGACGGTGGCGCCGGGGCTGTCGGACAGCGTCGCGATCACATCAGCGATCTTCGTCGGCTTCCCCATGTCGAGCATGAGGCCCACGCCCGGCTTCAGGTTACCCAGCGTGGCGCTGACGTACTTCGTGGTGTTCCAGAAGGTGTCGGGCTTGCCGTCGATGGCGTCCTTGGCGAGTTCGGGATGCTCGGCGCGGTCGTCGCCGAGCGGGTCGAAGCCGGTGGCGGTGGACGGCTTGACGATCTGCGGCTCCGCCGTCGGCGTGGGCGGCGCCGAGCTCTCGGCGACCGGCGGCTGCTGCCCCGGGTTGCCGAGCTTGCGGCCGAGCGTCCACGCGCCGACGCCCACGGCGGCGATCACCAGCAGCACGAGGAACGTCATCAGCGCCCGGTTGAGGGTGCTCGGCTGCTTCGGCGGCGCGGGCACGTAGAGCTGCTGCCGGATCTCCATCCCCTCCGAGCGGGAGGCCACGGTGGGGGCGGGCGGCGGCGGTGGCGGGGGAGCCGGCGTGAAGGGGATCGGCAGCGGCCTGGCGACGTCGGCCAGCGCCTCGGCCATCTCCGCGGGAGTGGCCAGCGCGCTCTGCCCCCTGCGCGACTCGGGCAGCACGGCCCGGCACGTGATGGTGTCGAGGTAGCCGGGCACGCCCGCGGTCACCTGGCGCGGGGTGCAGAAGTGGCCGTCGGTCATGGGGGCGGCGGGCAGCCCGCCCTCCTCCTCGTCGCCCGGCCAGTGCCCGGTCAGGCCGGCGTAGAGCAGGCGGCCGAGCCCCTCGGCGTCGTCGCGCGCGGGATCGTCGGTGGTGAGCCCGGCGAGGGCCGCGTCGACGGCGACACCGAGCACCTTGACCGTGTTGCCGGTGGTCCAGACGAGCTTGCCGGGGTGCAGGCACAGGTGGTGGAGGTCGTGCTCGTGCGCGTGGGCCAGCGCCTCGGCCGCCTCGGCGACCAGGGCGGCGGCGCGCTCGGGCTCCATCGGGCCGCCGGCCAGCAGGTCGGACAGCGAGTCGCCGGTGACCCACTCGCTCACCACGTAGGCCAGCTCGCCGTCCTCGGCGGCGTCGAACACCTGGGTCAGCCGGGGGTCGGTGAGCCTGCTCGCGGCGCGGGCGGCGGTCACCACCTCGGTGACGCGAGGGAAGTCGGGATCGAAGGTGTGCACCGCGACAGGGCGCGCGAGGATCTCGTCGATGGCCTTCCAGAGGGTGGCCCCCTCCGACTCGCTGACACGGTCCTCCAGACGGAAGCGCTCCGCGAGGCGGGTTCCTGGCTCAACCGTTGAGGCGCCGCTCATGACTCGATCACCTGCGTGACGTCCCTCCACGCAGGCACGCGATGTCGGGTGGATCCGCCCACGCCCCTCCTGCTTCCGTTTTGCCACGTGTCGGGCACCATGGTAGTGCCGCGCCGGTTCCTCCCGCGCTTCTTACTAATGAGAAACGTGGCCGCTGGACTGCCGATACGGGCGCTCAGCTGCGACATGGGAACGCGGCAGTCTGATAGCCACGTTTCTCATTAGTACCGGCCTACCCGCCCCGCGACCATTCCAACGATCGAGTTGACCTCCGGGATACGCATCTTGTGCGCGACGACCAGATACAGGGCGCCGCCGAGGCCGCCGCCGACGCCCAGAATGATCAGCGCGTTGACCGTACCCAGGATGCCGAAGGCCTGCTGGACGCCCCAGACGGCGGCGAGCGCGAGCACGGCCGTGGGCATGGCGGCGACGTACATCCTGGTCAGCGCCGAGCCGACGGTCCAGCCGCCCAGACCGCCCACGCGCCGGCTGGCCATCATCCACGCCACCGTCGCGCCGACCGTGTACGCCACGGTGTAGGCGAAGGCCAGCCCCATGACGACGTACTCCGCGGGGAGCGTGAAGGAGGCCACGAGCATGAGCACCGCGTTGACAGCGGTGGTGCCCGCGCCCACGAAAACCGGCGTCCGCGTGTCGCCGAAGCTGTAGAACACCCGCAGCAGGAGCTGGAAGATCGAGAACGGCACCAGCGCCAGGCCGAAGACCTGCAGCACGTTGCCGATGTAGACGGCGCTCTCCGAGGAGGTGTCGCCGTGGCCGAAGATCAGCACCGTCATCGCGGGGCCGAGCACCATGAGCAGCAGCGAGATCGGCACCATGACCGAGCCGACCAGCCGTACCCCGGAGGCGAACTCGGAGCGCAGCTCGTCGAGCCTGCCCTCGCCCGCCGACCTGCTCATCCTCGGCAGCATGGCGGTGATGACGGAGACGCCGATGATGCCGTAGGGCAGCTGGAAGAGCTGGAAGGCGAAGTTGTAGGCGGCGATGCCGTGGCCGGGGGCCACCTTGCTGGCCGCGGTGGCCAGGTTGGTCGTGAGGATCAGGCCGAGCTGGGTCACCACGACGTAGCCGATGGTCCAGACGCCCGCCCTGCCCATCTCGCCGAGCCTGGCGTTGCGGACGTCGAAGCGGGGGCGGAAGGAGAAACCGGCCCGCCTGAGCGAGACGATCAGCACGAGGGCCTGGGCCACGATGCCCGCGGTGGTGCCGAGCCCGAGCAGCGCCAGATCGCCCTCGGTGACCTTCGAGATGTCGCCCCTGGCCGTGCTGACGGCGATGTAGGCCAGCAGGACGCCGATGACGACCACGTTGTTCAGGACGGGCGCCCACATCGGCGCGGCGAACCTGTCCCGGGTGTTCAGGATGGCGCCGGCGATGGCCCCGACGCCGAAGAAGGCCAGCTGCGGCAGGATGTACCTGGCCAGCGAGACCGCGACCGCGAACTCCCGCGAGCCCGCCCGCCAGTCGGTGTACAGGTCGATCAGCAGCGGGGCGGCCAGGACGGCCAGCACGGCGACGACCGTGAGCGCGAGCGTAGACAGCGTGAGCAGCCGCTGCTCGTAGGCCCTGCCGCCGTCGGGGTCCTCCCGCTGGGCTCGCACGATCATCGGCACGACCACGCTGCTCAGCACACCGAGGATGAGCAGGTCGAGGATGCTGTAGGGGATCGTGTAGGCGGCCTGGTAGGCGTCGCCCATGAGGCCGGTGCCGATCGCCGCGGCCAAGATGATCGTGCGGACGAAACCGGTGACCCTGGACACCAGCGTGCCCGCGGCCATGATGGCGCTGGCTCGCAGCATGCGGCTCATACGCGCTCGCTCTCCCTAGATTTCGCCGTCTTCGCCACGCGCCGCTCCGACCTGCGCCTGAGCACTCGCATCACCACGGCCGCCAGCATCACCGACAGCGCCCCGCCGACGATGACCAGCGCGATCTGGGTGTAGCCCGTCGTCCTGATCGTCAGCTTGGCGGGCTTCTGGTAGGCCTTGCCGTCCAGAGTGCGCAGCTGGATGGTGACGAGCGAGTCGCCGCTCACCTTGACCCGCATCTTCACCTGGATCGTGCCGCTCTGCCCCGGGCCGATGTCGAGCCGCTGGGGCTTGCCGTCGCTGACGATCTCCAGCAGGTCGGTGGAGTCGGAGGTGACCTGCACGGTCAGGGAGACCGGTTCGTCGCGCCCGTTCTTCACGCTGACGGGGATCTGGCCCTCCTGGCCGGCCAGGGAGCGCGTCCTGCCCTGCGCCGAGCCGGTGATGTAGACCTTCGCGAGGCTCTCGCCCACCTTGGCCTCGACCTGCTTGGCCTCCCTGGCGCCGATGCCGGACTTGACCCGCCAGGCCGAGGAGGTCAGCCGCAGCACCGCCGTGTCGAAGGCGGACGGCGCGTGCTCGGAGGTGATGCCGGAGGTGAGCGCGGCCTTGCCCGCGACCCGCCTCACCGACTCGAGGTACTTCCTGCTCAGCTCGGCCTTGCGGTCGGCGTCGGTGTAGGTCAGCCCCGCGCGCGGGGCGGACGCCTTGGTCTGCTTGATCGAGGTGAGCGGCACGCCGGTGAGCCACGGCAGGCCCGCGGCCGTCTTCAGCAGGTTGGTCACGTGGGTCGGGTTGGGGTTCCAGCGGCGCGGGGGCGCCACGACGAGCGACCGGGGCGCGCTGACGCCCTGCTCGCCGGCGATCATCGCGGTCTCCGCCACGAACCGCTGCTTCTGCAGGGTCGACGAGCCCGGCACGCCCTTCTGGAGCTCCAGCGTGCGGCTCAGCCCCGGGTCGGCGACCAGCGCCCTGACGGGCCCCGAGACGCTGTCGATCGTCGTCGCGGCGTCGGGCGTGACCGCGGGGGGCACGGTCAGGGCCGCGTCGGCCGTCGGGTTCGGCCGCGCGCTCGTGGTCAGGTTGTCGGCGTCCAGCAGGACCGTGGTGACGCCGCCGACGGTCAGCAGGTCGAGCGCGTCATCGTCGATCTTGCCCGCCGGCGGCCACGCGGTCGCGGTGGGCACGTCCCGCTTGAGCAGCGTCCTGGCCTTCGCGGCGCTGATCGTGATGGCCTTCGCGGTCTCCTCGTCGAGCCCCTGGTGCGCCAGCGCCGTGACGTCGGGGTCCGCGTACGGCGTGGCCACCACGTTCTGCGTGGCGAGAGCCGCCCGCAGCTCGTCGAGCCACTGGGCCGCCGCCGTGTCGCGCGGCCGCTTGATCTCGCCGCCCGCCTTGGGCCGCACCTTGTACTGCTCGCCGGCCGACATCGCATGGACGTCGTCGAGCAGGGCCGGGTCGACGAACCAGGTGACGTTCTTCGGCTGGGACTTCGCGATGCGCAGCAGGTCGGCGAGACGGCCGCTGCCGAGCAGCGAGGTGCGCAGGTTGTCGTCGATGAAGACGTCGTCGGGACCGCGGCGCGGCTGATCGATGATCGGCAGCGCGAAGGCGATCCTGTTCTTCGGCGGCTTGGCGTTCGGCGGCGCGTACGTCAGGAACGTGCGGACGGTGGTGACGGGCAGCCCGGCGTTCAGCAGCTCGACGCCCAGCGGGTAGACGCCGAACCTGGACAGGGTCAGCGCCATGGGAGTGGTCTTCAGCTCGAACGCGGCCGTGCCGCCGGGCGCGATGGCGGGCAGAGTGATCACGGAGTGGGCCGCGCCGTAGTCGGAGACGAAGCCGCCCGCCAGGTACTCCTCCATGGCGGCTCTGCTCGAGAACGGCTGCCGGGCAGGGCGCAGCCGCATCATCGGGGCGGCCAGCGGTGTCGTGCCGGTGTTGGTCAGCTTGCCGATGACCTTGATCTCGTCGGCGGGCTTGCGCGGCACGTCCGGCGTGATCGACTCGATCGTCACCCTGACCTGCTGCGCCGTGACGGTGGCGGCGGCAGCCGTACCGGCCGGCGTCACGACGAAGGCGGAGAGCAACGCCGCGATGAGGACCGGGAGCAGCGTGGTCTTACGGATCACGCTTCTGCCCGTGGAGGAGTTCGACGCACGCCGCCATGGTACGGGCTCAGTGCCGGAGCGCGACCGCCTCACGGGTTCCCCTGGGACGGATCAGGCCGAGGTCCACGGTCTTGCCGCGGACGAGTCGCAGGAGGTCGAGGGCGTGCAACCGCAGTGCGGTGTGGCGCTCGCCCGTCGGCGTGAAGACGAGGCCGCCGTCGGCGGGGATCCGCTCGTCCACAAGGACAAACAGCTCGAGAGGGAGCAGGAGCGGACATACCAGTCCGGCCGCGTAGTCGGTGGACGCGTTGATCGCGAACGCCGGCGCCGGGCTGACGTTCGTCGAACCCAGCAGCAGACCCACCGTGTGGGCGGTGGGCAGGTCGGCGACCGTGGAGACCACGGCCACCGCCTCGCGGCCCAGCCTCGAGTGGCGCTCGAACACCGTCACGGCCACGCACCGCCCGGGTGCGGACGAGGTCGCCGAGGGCAGCTCTTCGGCGCACGTCATGGGGCGCGGAAGGCGTACGATCTCATGATGGACCTGGTGTGCGAGGAGCCAGCGGTGGATCGCGAGGGCGTCCTTCATATATACGCTCCTTGCCTCGTTCCATGGGCCCCCGACGGTCTCTGACCGACGGTAACCCGGACCCGGTGTGGCTCGGGGGATATGTTCCGCAATAGAAGGACCTACCCAGCTTGTCCGACTCAATAGAGATCTCCCGCAAAATCGCTCCCGTCGCCAACGAACTCGGCGAGCTCTTCGCCGCCCGCGGGCACGAGCTTGCCCTGGTGGGCGGCTCCGTGCGCGACATCCTGCTGGGCCGTATCGGCAACGACCTCGACCTGACGACCGACGCCCGTCCCGAACGGGTCCTGGAGATCGTCAGAGACTGGGCCGACTCGGTCTGGACGATCGGCATCGACTTCGGCACGATCGGCGTGCGCAAGGGCGGCTGGCTGCTCGAGATCACCACCTACCGCAGCGAGTCCTACGACCCCAAGTCGCGCAAGCCCGAGGTCATGTACGGCGAGACGCTCGAGGCCGACCTGGAGCGCCGCGACTTCGCCGTCAACGCGATGGCGGTGCGGCTGCCGGGCCACGAGTTCGTCGACCCCTACGGCGGGCGGGACGACCTGGCGGCCAGGACGCTGCGCACGCCCAGCACGCCCGAGCAGTCCTTCGGCGACGACCCGCTGCGCATGCTGCGCGCCGCCCGCTTCGCCGCCCAGCTCGGCTTCACGGTCGCGCCGGAGACCGTCGCCGCGATGGCCGCGATGAGCGACCGCATCGAGATCGTCTCGGCCGAGCGGATCCGCGACGAGCTCGACAAGCTGGTCTGCGGCGCGATGCCCCGGGAGGGCCTGCGCCTGCTCGTCGAGACGGGGCTGGCCGCGCACGTGCTGCCCGAGCTGCCCAGGCTCCGCCTGGAGATCGACGAGCACCACCGCCACAAGGACGTCTACGAGCACACGCTGATCGTGCTCGAACAGGCCATCGCCCAGGAGGAGGACGGCAAGCCCGACCGGATCCTGCGCTGGTCGGCGCTCATGCACGACGTGGGCAAGCCCAAGACGCGCCGTCACGAGCCCGGTGGCCGGGTCTCCTTCCACCACCACGAGGTGGTGGGCGCGCAGCTGACCAAGAAGCGGATGGCGGAGCTGAAGTTCCCCAAGGACGTCGTCGCCGACGTCTCCCGCCTGGTGGAGCTGCACCTGCGCTTCCACGGCTACGGCACCGGCGAGTGGACCGACAGCGCGGTGCGCCGCTACGTGCGCGACGCGGGCCCGCTGCTCGAGCGCCTCCACAAGCTGACCAGGGCCGACTGCACCACGCGCAACAAGCGCAAGGCGCAGGTGCTCTCCCGCACCTACGACCAGCTCGAGGAGCGCATCGAACGGCTGGCGGAGGAAGAGGAGCTGGCGAAGATCAGGCCGGAGCTCGACGGCAACGAGATCCAGCGCGTCCTCGGTGTCGGCCCTGGCCCTGCCGTGGGCAAGGCCTACAAGTTCCTGCTGGAGCTGCGCCTCGACAAGGGCGTCATCGGCAAGGAGGCCGCCACGCAGGCGCTGCTGGAGTGGGCGGGGGAGAACGGCTTCTAGCGGGTCTACAGAGTCTGGGGAGAGCGCGTCGGCGTGACGATCCGGTAGATCACCGCGCCGAGCACGTAGCCGACCGCCATGATCGCGACGGCTACGAGGGACTTGCCGTTCGCCGGCAGGATCGCCGCCGACAGCGCCGCCGCCAGCACGTACATGCCGTTGAACAGCATGTCGTAGATCGAGAAGGCCCGGCCCAGGTAGGCGTCCTCGACGTCGCGCTGGACGCTGGTGTCGGCGCAGATCTTGACGCTCTGCCCGGTCACCCCCAGCACGAAGCCGCCGATCCACAGGCCCCACGGCTGGAACGGGATGATCAGGATCGCGCTCAGCACGCCCGCGGTGACCAGCATGGTCGGCACCCAGCGCTCGATGGGCATGCGCTCGGTGGCCCACGGCGTGATGACCACCGCGAGGAAGTAGCCGAAGCCCGAGGTCACCAGCACGATGCTGATGCCCGACAGGGCGGCGTCTGCGTCGCCGTCGGTGAAGTAGTAGCGGTAAAGGATGATGCCCATCGCCGTCGCCATGCCGTACATGAAGCGGTGGGTGGCCATCGCGCCCATCGCGGCGGCGGCCGCGCGGTGGTGGATCAGGTGCCTGGCGCCGTCGACGAGACCGCTGACCACGTTGCGCAGGGCCTCGCGCGCCTGCGGCCGGTCCGGGTCGTAGGAGGGGCCGAGCAGGGACCGGTGCATGGTGCGGGCGATGAGCGCGCTCAGCCCGAACACCACGCCCGAGGTGACCAGCAGCAGCGCGGTGCCGCCGGGGCCCGCCCCGAACACCCAGCGCAGCACGATGCCGAAGCCCGCGCCGACGAAGGTGACGACAGTGCCGGAGGTGGGCGTGACGGCGTTGGCCATCATCAGCTGCTCCCTCGGCACCACGTGCGGCAGCGAGGCGCCCAGCGCGGCCAGGAAGAACCGGTTGACGCCCAGCACGCCGAGCGCCGCCGCGTAGAAGTACTCGTCGGGCAGGCCGGCGGCGACGAACGCCGCGGCGACCAGCAGCAGCCCGCCGCGCACGATCGGCGCGACCACCAGGATCTGCCGCCGCGACCAGCGGTCGATGAAGACGCCCACGAACGGACCGAGCACGCTGTACGGCAGCAGCAGCACGGCCAGGCCGATCGCCACCTGGAGCGCGGTGGTCTGCTTCTCCGGGCTGAAGAACGCGAAACCCGCGACGCCGAACTGGAAGATCCCGTCGGAGAACTGCGAGACCAGGCGGGTGAAGAACAACCGCCTGAAGTCGCGCCCCTTCAGGACCGTTTGGAGATCGGCGGCATAAGACACGACGCAAGCCTAGCCTTCGCCCCACGTCCGGACATCGGGGTCGACCCTGAGATACGTCACGTGACAGGTGGGTAAAAGTGTTCCGGCCCAGCGTCATGATCACGTACGCTACAGACTGTGACTCCTGACGAACTCGTGGTGTTGGTCGACGGCGAAGGCAACGCGATCGGCACCGCACCCAAGGCGTCGATACACGGTCCTGACACGCCGCTGCACCTGGCCTTCTCCAGCTACGTCTTCGACGAGGACGGCCGGGTGCTGCTGTCCAGGCGGGCCTCTCACAAGGTCACCTGGCCGGACGTGTGGACCAACAGCTGCTGCGGCCACCCGCTGCCGGGCGAGCCCCTCCAGGACGCGGTGCTGCGCCGGCTCTCCTACGAGCTCGGCATGGTCGTCGACCGCGTCGATCTCATGCTGCCCCGCTTCTCCTACCGGGCGGTGATGGCCAACGGCGTCGTCGAGCACGAGCTGTGCCCCGTCTACCGGGTGCTGACGAGCGCGCCGGTACGGCCGAACCCCGACGAGGTGGGGGAGGTGGTGTGGATGCCGTGGAAGGAGTTCGCCTCGGGCGTGATGTCGGGGCTGCTGGCGATCTCGCCGTGGTGCCGCGACCAGGTGCCCCAGCTCGACGACCTCGGGGCCGACCCGCTCGCCTGGTCCCCCGCCGCGCCCGCCGAGCTGCCCCCGGCCGCCCGCCCGCTCTCCTGAGCCCGCGGAAACGGGGGATCTCCGGTTACGGCACGCCGCCGCCGGCGCCACCCGAGGCGCGGGGCCGGCGTCCCTCCAGGGAAACGCTCACCGAGCGCCCGTGGCCGGCCGCCGTCACGGCGTACCCCGGAAACGCGCAACGTCTCGCCGTCGGGGCGGGGACCCCGTGCGCTGGAGTGGCGCACGGGGACAGCGCCCGGCCACGACGAGACGTCGGCGCTCAGGCCGGCCTGCCGTACGGGAGGACTACCGCTCCACCTCGCCGCGGATGAACTTCTCCACGTACTCGTGGGCCTCCTCGTCGGAGTACTGCTCGGGCGGCGACTTCATGAAGTAGGAGCTGGCCGACAGGATCGGCCCGGCGATCCCCCGGTCGAGGGCGATCTTCGCGGCGCGTACCGCGTCGATGATGACGCCCGCCGAGTTGGGCGAGTCCCACACCTCGAGCTTGTACTCCAGGTTCAGCGGGGTGTCGCCGAACGAGCGGCCCTCCAGGCGGACGTAGGCCCACTTGCGGTCGTCGAGCCACGGCACGTGGTCGGACGGGCCGATGTGCACGTCGGCCTTGGCCATCTCGTGCGGGATCTGCGAGGTGACGGACTGCGTCTTGGAGATCTTCTTCGACTGGAGCCGCTTGCGCTCCAGCATGTTCATGAAGTCCATGTTGCCGCCGAAGTTGAGCTGGTAGGTGCGCAGCAGCTCGACCCCGCGGTCCTCGAACAGCTTGGCCATCACGCGGTGCGTGATGGTGGCGCCGACCTGCGACTTGATGTCGTCGCCGACGATCGGCACGCCCGCCTCGGTGAACTTCTCCGCCCACTCGGGGTCGGAGGCGATGAAGACCGGCAGCGCGTTCACGAACGCCACCTTGGCGTCGAGCGCGCACTGGGCGTAGAAGCGGTCGGCCTCCTCCGAGCCCACCGGCAGGTAGGACACCAGCACGTCCACCCGGGCGTCCTTCAGCACCCGCACGACGTCCACGGGCGCCTCGTCGGACTCCTCGATGATCTCGCGGTAGAACTCGCCGAGACCGTCGAAGGTGTGGCCACGCTGGACGATGACACCGGTCGGCGGCACGTCCGTGATCTTGATCGTGTTGTTCTCGCTGGCGACGATCGCCTCGGACAGGTCGCGGCCGACCTTCTTGGCGTCGACGTCGAAAGCGGCGACGAACTCGATGTCACCGACGTGGTAGTCGCCGAACTTGACGTGCATCAGACCCGGCACTCGTGTGTCCGGGTCGGCGTCCTTGTAGTAGTGAACGCCCTGAATCAGCGACGCCGCGCAGTTGCCGACACCGACAACGGCTACGCGTACCGAACCCATCGCACTCGCTCCCTTACTCATCTGATGACGTATCTTTCTCGGGCTCCTGTGAGGCCCTGCGTTCCGTGGCGATCAGCTCGTTCAGCCAACGCACCTCGCGTTCGACCGATTCCAGACCGTGACGCTGCAGCTCCAACGTGTAGCTGTCGAGGCGCTCCCTGGTGCGGGCCAGCGCGGTGCGGACGCTGTCGAGCCGTTCCTCGAGGCGGCTGCGGCGTCCTTCGAGGATGCGCAGCCGTACTTCGGCCTCCGTGTGCCTGAAGAAGGCGAAGTGGACGCCGAAGCTCTCGTCCTCCCACGCGGACGGGCCTGCCTGGGTGAGCAGGTCCTGCAGCCGCTCCTTGCCGTCGGCGGTGAGTTTGTAGACGATCTTCGATCGCCCTCCGACGACCGCCTCCGCCGGGCGCTCCTCCATGATGAGCCCCTGCTCCAGCAGCGACTTCAGGCACGGGTACAGCGAGCCGTAGGAGAAGGCTCTGAACATCCCCAGCAGCGCGTTGAGCCGTTTGCGCAGCTCGTAGCCATGGAGAGGGGTCTCATGCAGCGACCCGAGCACGGCGAGTTCAAGCACTCTGCCCTGTCCGCTGGCCAAGGAAACCGCCCCCTCTCGCGCCGATGTATCGAGTCGATACATCCACACAATACGTCGCGTCGCTATATCGCCGCAATCAACGGATTCCCCAAGAGGTTGGGTGGAATCGGCAAAAAGCCGTAGTCTGGCGCCCATGTGGTCTCAGCGAGGGGTGGTGGACTACGGGCTGGCGAAGCGGGCGGCAGTGCGCTCACTTCGCTCCGGGCATGCCTCCACTCGTGATGTCTGCGACGCACAGCCCTATCTCCTTCGCGCGGCACGGCACTTCGGCGAACCGACCGAACGTCCCTGCCCGGTATGCGCGAGAGAGAACGTCACCAACGTGACCTATGTCTACGGCGATGCGCTGGGCCGACATGCCGGTCGCGCAAAGGCCACATCAGAGATCCTCGAGATGGCCCATGATTACGAGGAGTTCAGGGTCTATGTGGTCGAGGTATGTCAGGGTTGTTCCTGGAACCACCTGACCGTCTCTTATGTCCTCGGCACCGGGCCGCCTGACAGCGTCGGCACCACGTGAACCGAGGACGGCGCCCGCCGTGCCAGATGACGACGATGCGAGGACGTGTTGAGTAACAGCAGCTATGGCCCCGAGCCGATCGGACGCGGAGAGCGCGCTGAAGGGACGGGTCGCCAGGGGAGGCGCCGTCGCTCGAGTCCCGTGCCCGCTTCGCAGCCGACACAAACCGGCTGGGGCATGGAACGCCGTCCCGAGGCCGCCTACGAGCAGACGGGCGCGATGGACGCGCAGCCGCCCGCACCCTCCCGGCCGTCGGGGCCGCAGCAGGTGCCGCCACAGCAGACCGCGCAGTACCCCGTGGACGGACCCCCGTCGCGCCGGCGCGGTGCCGAGGAGACGATGGTGGGCGGACCCGAGCCGCGCCGCTCCCGCGGCGGCCGGGGCCCGCGCGGCCCCGAGGGCCCGGGTCGCGGCGGCGGTGGCGGCGGTGGCGGCGGTGGCGAAGGCGGCGACGCGGGGAAGGGCCGCCGCGGCTGGAAGCGGTTCATCCCGAACTGGAAGATCGTCATGGCCAGCATGGTCGTGCTGGCCGCCGGCCTGTTCGGGATGATCTGGGTCGCCTACGCGAACACACCGCTGCCCGAGGTCGCCCAGCAGAACGCGGTCGCGCAGGAAAGCATCATCTACTACCGGGACGGCAAGACCGAGATCGCCCGCTGGGGCATCCCGCGAAAGATCATCAAGTTCAGCGAGGTCAACGACGCGGTCAAGGACGCGACGATCGCCATCGAGAACAAGACCTTCTGGGAGGACTCCGGCATCTCCATCCCCGGCATCGCCCGCTCGGTGTGGATGACCGTGACCCGCCAGCAGGTCCAGGGCGCCTCCACCATCACCCAGCAGATGGCGCGCAACTACTACGAGGGCCTCAGCCAGGAGCAGTCGATCCAGCGGAAGGTCAAAGAGATCTTCGTCGCGGTGAAGCTCAACAAGGAGAAGTCCAAAGAGGACATCCTCATGGACTACCTCAACACGATCAACTACGGCCGTGCCTACGGCATCCAGGCGGCCGCCGAGGCCTACTTCGGCAAGAACACCAAGGCCGCCAAGCTCACCCCCGCGCAGGCGGCGTACCTGGCCGCCCGCATCCAGCAGCCCAACTGGGACGGTGAGGACCCCCGGCTGAAGTCGCGGTGGAGCACCGTGATCAAGTACATGGCCGACCAGTTCCCGCAGAAGTACGGCAACCTGCCGGCGACCGCCAAGTGGCCGAAGGTCAAGAAGCCCACCGACAAGAGCGAGATGTCCGGGCTCACCGGCTACATGGTCAGGGAGGTCCTCAACGAGCTCGAGCGCAACAACATCAGCAGCGACGAGATCGAGCGCAGCGGCTACCGGATCGTCTCGACGTTCGACAAGCAGCTGATGAGGGACGCCAAGGCGGCGGTCGAGGGCGTGACCGCGCGCATGAACAAGGAGTTCCACGCGGGTCTGGCCGCCGTCGACCCCCGAAACGGCAGGGTGCTCGCCTTCTACGGCGGCAGGAACTACATCACCGACCCGTGGAACGAGCCCTTCAAGTCGTACAAGCAGGCGGCCTCGGCCTTCAAGCCGTACGTGCTGGCCGCCTGGCTCGACGCCGGCTACAGCCTCAACAGCTTCGTGCCGGGCAACGAGACCGTGCCCAAGGAGATCCCGGGCCAGCAGATCGGCGGCTACCGCAACAGCCACAACGTCGGCCAGGCCGTCGATGTCGTCAAGGCCACCGCCGCCTCGGTCAACACCGCGTACGTCTCCATGGCCTACAAGCTGCCCGGCCAGCTGGAGGACGTGAAGCGGATCGTCGTGGAGGCGGGCCTCGGCAAGAAGCGGATGGACGACGACGTCGCCTCCCACGCCTACGGCTTCTCGATCGGCTCGGCGCTGGTGTCCCCCGTCGAGCAGGCGGCCGGCTACTCGATCTTCGCCAACGGCGGCAAGCACGCCGACTACCACGTGGTTCAGAAGGTCCTCAACCCGGACAAGAGCGTCCGCTGGAACCCCGAGAAGAAGCTGCCGCGACAGGTGATCTCGGCCGAGGCCGCCGCCGACGCCACCGCCGCGATGCAGTCGGTGCTCAAGGCCGGCGGCACCGCCGCGGGCAAGGGCCTGGGCAACCGTCCGGCCGCCGGCAAGACCGGCACCAACAACGACGAGAAGGAAGCCTGGTTCGTCGGCTACACGCCGCAGATCTCCACCGCGGTCGGCTTCTACCGCGAGGAGTGCAGGACCGCCTCCGGCAAGGTCGTCCCGCCGCAGCACTCCAACTGCCCCGTGACCGACGGCAAGAAGAACAGCAAGTACGACGGGATCAACAAGGTCTACACCAAGCCCTACGAGGTGTCGCTGGGCTTCGAGGGCGCCGGTCCGCCCACCGAGGTGTGGCGTGCCTTCATGCTGCGCGCCCACGAGACGCTGAAGCTGCCGGTCGAGCAGTTCCCGGCCAGGGCGAACATCGGCCAGTCCGAGAACATCGTGGAGAAGCCGGAGCCCAAGCCGACGCCGACCACTGACAACCCGTTCGGCACGCCGGACGACCCGTGGGGCGACGACAACGGCAACGACTGCGGCCTGCTCGGCTGCGACAGCGACGACGACAACGACGGCCTGCCCGAGGACGGCCAGACGGAGGCCGACAGGCTCGGTGACGTCGGCTCCGGCGACGACCCGATGGGCGGCGGCGCGATCGTGCCCGATCCCATGGCCGGATCCACCAGGCGCGACAGCGAATGACACGGCTGGGGACGACGGCGCGGACGGTCGTGCCGTACCTGCCCCTGGGGCTCATGGCGGCCCTGGGGGCGGTGCTCGCCTACGTCTGGAAGCTGCCCTGCAGGACGGGCGGCTGGAACAACTCCATCCAGACGTACGCGAACGCCTGCTACACCGACATCTACCCGCTCTTCTTCGACCGGCAGCTGCACACGCAGGACCCGTACTTCGCCGCGGTGCCGTTCGACAAGCAGGTGGAGTACCCCGTCGTGCTCGGCGAGGTCATGCAGGTCATCGCCTGGCTGGTGCGCCGGCTGGCGCCGGACGAGGCGACCCAGGCGGTGCGGTTCTACGACATCACGGTGATCCTGCTGGGGATCTCCCTCGTGATCGGCGTGCTGCTGATGGCCGCCGTGGCCGGGCCCACCCGCAGATGGGACGCCGCCTGGTACGCCCTCGCCCCCGGCGTGATCCTCGCCGCCTACATCAACTGGGACCTGATCGCGGGCGCGCTGTCGATGGGCTTCCTGCTGGCGTGGGCGCGCCGCCGCCAGGTGCTGGCCGGCGTGCTGCTCGGTCTGGCGATCGCGACCAAGTTCTACCCGCTGATGTTCCTCGGCGCGCTGTTCCTGCTGACCGTGCGCACCGGAAAATGGCGGCCCTTCCTCGTCTCGCTGGGCTCGGCGGTGGCCGCCTGGCTCGTCGTCAACGTCCCGTTCATGGTGCTGGCGTGGGAGGGCTGGCGGCGCTTCTACGTCTTCTCCCAGGAGCGCGGCGTCGACTGGGGCTCGCCCTGGCTGTTCTTCGAGCGCAAGGACTGGCCGATCCTCGGCGACATGGACCCGAGCCTGCTCGGCATGGTCTCGCTGGCGCTGCTGTGTCTCGGCATCGCCGTCCTGACCGTGCTGGCGCCGCAGCGGCCCCGCCTGGCGCAGATCTGCTTCCTGGCGCTGGCCGCGTTCATGATGACCAACAAGGTGTGGTCGCCGCAGTTCGTGCTGTGGCTGGTGCCGTTCGCCGTGCTGGCCAGGCCCAACTGGAAGCCGCTGGCGCTGTGGCAGGTCGCCGAGGTGTGGTACTTCTTCGCGATCTGGCTCTACCTGCTCTACCAGGACGAGGCGAGCAGGCACCTGGGCATCGGCGACGACGTCTACTTCACCGCCGTCTGGGGCCGCGTCATCACGATCCTCATCATGATGGCGTTCGTGGTGCGCGACATCCTCCGTCCTGACAAGGACGTGGTACGGCAGGCAGGCGTCGACGACCAGACGGGCGGCGTCTTCGACCGCGCCCCTGACAGGTTCGCGCTCACCTGATGAGGGCGCTCGGGATCTGGGTCACCTCCCGTCTCGGGCTCCTGCTCGCCACCCTGATGGGCGCGTCATGGCTGGCCGGCGCGGGCGGCTACCTCGACAGGTGGAAGCAGTGGGACGCCAGCCTCTTCGTCACGATCGCCCAGCACGGCTACGGCGGCGACCCCGGCGCCCCGCGTGACCCCGGCCTGCCCGCGTTCTTCCCTGGCATGCCCGCCATGCTCAGGCTCGTCCACCTGGTCGTCCCCGACTGGGCGCTGTGCGGGCTGCTGATCTCGCTGGTCGCGGGTGGCGTGGCGGCGATGGCGCTGGCGCGGCTCGCGGAGTTCGAGGGCGGCTCGGGCTCCACGGCGGTGCTGGCCATGGTGCTGTTCCCCACGGCGGTCTTCCTGGCCGCCGGCTACAGCGAGGCGTTGTTCCTCGCGCTCGCGATCCCCGCCTGGCTGGCGGCGCGCAGGAGGCAGTGGGCCGCCGCCGCGCTGCTGGCCGCAGGGGCGTCCGCCGTCCGGATCACGGGGATGTTCCTGGCGGTCGCGCTGATCGTGGAGTTCGTGCTCAGCAAGCCGCGCTGGCGAGAACTGCCGTGGCTGACCGTCCCCTTCGTCCCGTTGCTCGCCTACTCGTGGTACCTGCATGACCGTACCGGTGACTGGCTGGCCTGGAAGCACGCGCAGGAGGCCGGCTGGGGCCGGGAGATGGTGTGGCCGTGGGAGGCGTGGCGGACCACCTGGAACTCGGCCATGGGCACCGACGACTTCGCCGTCGCCTTCCGGATGGAGATCGTCGGCGCCGTGGTGGCCGTCGCGGTGCTGGTCTGGCTGCTCGTGCGGCGCCGGTGGAGCGAGTTCGTCTACTGCGGCCTGCAGGCGGGCGCGCTGCTGCTGTCGGCCTACTACCTGTCGGTGCCGCGCGCCCTGATCCTGTGGTTCCCGCTGTGGGTGCTGATCTCCCGGCTGTCGACCCGGTGGATCATCGGGTACGGCCTGCTCCTCGGCCCGCTGATGGTGCTGAACACCCTGAGGTTCCTCACCGGCGCGTGGGCCGGCTGACATCCGTACCCGCTTCCGGTGGAAAGTAATCCATGGAAGTTATCCACAGGCTGTGTGTTTCCCTCACAGGTTCTTGCGGAGGAAGGCGATGTCCTCGGCCTGACCTGCGAACGGCGTCTCCACGATGATCGGCGCCCCCGCCCTGCGGCACACCTCCAGAATCAGCTCGGACTCGATCTGCCCCTGACCGAGGTTGGCGTGGCGGTCGGCGCCCGAGTCGAAGGCGTCACGCGAGTCGTTGCAGTGGACCAGGTCGATGCGGCCGGTGATGGCCTTGACCCGGTCGACCACGTCGACCAGCTCCTCGCCGCCCGCGTGGGCGTGGCAGGTGTCGAGGCAGAAGCCCACGTCGAACCCGTCGAGCGCCTCCCACAGCCGGGCGATGCGGTCGAGCCTGCGCGCGATGGCGTTGCCGCCGCCCGCGGTGTTCTCGATCAGCACGGGGATGGGGCACTCCATCCGCTCGAACACCTTGCGCCAGTTGTCGAACCCGATCTGCGGGTCCTCGTCCTTGTTGAGGTGGCCGCCGTGGACGATCAGCCCCTTGGCGCCGAGGCCCGCGGCCGCCTTGAGATGCTGCTCCAGCAGCTTGCGGCTGGGAATCCTGATCCGGTTGTTGGTCGTCGCCACGTTGATCAGGTAGGGCGCGTGGATGTAGATGTCGACGCCCTCGACCGGCTTGTCGGGCAGCACGGGCGCCTTGTAGCCCTGCGGGTCGCCGAGGAAGAACTGCACGATCTCCGCGTCGCGTTCGGCCGCGTGGGCCGCGGGATCGTCCTGGTCGACATGAGCTCCGATGCGCACCATGCCTCCCAGGCTATCCGTTTCGGCGGCACGGATCAGGGCAGTCGAGGCGCAGCCCCCCGACGCTAGGAGCGCCAGATGACCCGCTATCGCTTAGGTAGTTTCCTCTTTCTGATCTACGTCCTGGTCGGCCTCTACGTGGCCTGGATCCACGACTACATCACCCCGGCTTTGCTGAAGGACGTGGCCGAGGCGCTGCTGGCCACATTCCTGTGGTTCGTCCTCCTCCTCGGCGGCGACCTGCACCTGGGGTGAGACCGGCCCGGCGCTCCTCCGCCGCGGCCGCCCAAGGGCGGAGGAGCCCGTTCCACGGGCACGTCTTCAACGGGCACACGGAAGGACGGCACCGCCCGGGGTGCCGCCCGCATCGGGGTGTTATGGCAGGAACCCGCCGCGCGCGATGCCCAGTGCCACGCCCACGAACGACGCCACGATCCCCACGATGTTCAGCGCCCGTTCCGGCGTGGTCGCCGAGATGTACTGCGAGTAGAGCCCGAGGCCGAAGCCGAGCGCCCCCACCCACGACGAGACGACGTGGGCGTCGGGGAAGAAGGTCGACCCGAACGCGACCAGGCCGCACACCAGCGTGGCGATCGACAGCAGGTTCTCGATCGGGTGCGGGCGGCCGTCGCTGTTGAGCGTCAGCCTGGACCTCTCGTTCTCGCCGGGACGAAGCACGTGTGGCATGGCTACCACCCCCTCATCTGTAAAGGAGTTCCCATCCGTGCGCGGCTGGTAACCTGAGCAGGCTGCGTTGTGCTGTGTCAACCGCCACCGGGTCGCCGAAAGGGGCGATCCCGGGAAAAACGTCAGCGTCCTCCTGTCACGACAGATTGTCGTGACCGCAAGAGTCCAGAGGAGGTTGGAGTCCATCATGCGTCGTTACGAAGTAATGGTGATCCTGGACCCTTCGCTCGATGAGCGCACTGTGGCGCCGTCCCTCGACCAGTTCCTCGCCGTCGTCCGCAACGACGGTGGCACCGTGGAGAAGGTCGACGTGTGGGGCCGCCGTCGCCTTGCCTACGACATCGACAAGAAGTCGGAAGGCATCTACGCCGTCATCGACCTGTCCGCCGAGCCGGCCACGGTCAAGGAGCTCGACCGCCAGATGAACCTCAACGAGGGCATCATGCGGACCAAGGTTCTCCGCCCGGACGTGCACTAAGCAGCTCGTTCTCCCGATTTTCTGTCGGGGGCGGGCCGTAGTCTGAGCCGTAACCCAAGAGTTGAGGAAGGGCTCCAGCCATGGCAGCAGGCGACACCGTCATCACCATCGTCGGCAATCTTGTCAACGATCCTGAGCTGCGCTTCACCCCTACGGGGCAAGCCGTGGCCCAGTTCCGCGTCGCGTCCACTCCGCGGTTCATGGACCGCCAGACCAACGAGTGGAAGGACGGCGAAAGCCTCTTCCTGACCTGCAACGTGTGGCGGCAGGCGGCCGAGAACGTCGCCGAGTCGCTGCAGCGCGGCATGCGGGTCATCGTTCAGGGGCGGCTCAAGCAGCGGTCTTACGAGACCAAGGAAGGCGAGAAGCGCACGGTCTACGAGGTCGAGGTCGACGAGATCGGCCCGTCCCTGCGTAACGCCACCGCCAAGGTCAACCGCACCTCCCGTCAGGGTGGTGGCGGCGGCTTCGGCGGCGGCCCCGCCGACGACCCGTGGGCCTCTGCCACGCCCGCCCCGCCCCAGGGCGGCGGCTTCGGCGGTGGCGGTGGCGGCGGCTACGGCGGCGGCAACCAGGGTGGCGGCTTCGGCGGCCAGCAGGGTGGCGGCGGCTTCGGCGGCGGCGACTTCAGCGACGAGCCTCCCTTCTAACCCGAAGGGCCCGTTCGCGGGCCCTTCCCGGTCGGGCCGCCAGGCCTGACCACCTGTCAACAAGCCCGAGTCCATTCCCGCTTCACGGCGGGGCTCTGAAAGGAGCACCACGATGGCTAAGCCGGCACTGCGCAAGCCCAAGAAGAAGGTTTGCCTGTTCTGCCACGACAAGATCTCCTACGTCGACTACAAGGACACGGCGCTGCTTCGGAAGTTCATCTCCGACCGCGGCAAGATCCGTGCGCGCCGGGTGACGGGCAACTGCACCCAGCACCAGCGCGACGTGGCGACCGCGATCAAGAACGCCCGTGAGGTGGCTCTGCTGCCCTACACGAGCACCGCGCGCTAAGGGAGGACTTGCGACATGAAGCTCATCCTCACCACCGAGGTCTCCGGCCTCGGCGCCCCCGGCGACATCGTCGAGGTCAAGGACGGCTACGGCCGCAACTACCTCGTGCCCCGCGGCTACGCGATCCAGTGGACGCGTGGTGGCGAGAAGCAGATCGCTTCGATCAAGAAGGCGCGCGACGCCCGCGAGATCCGCGACCTGGGCACCGCCAAGGAGGTCGCCGGCCAGCTCCGCGCCCTCAAGGTCAAGCTGGCGACCCGCGCGGGCGAGTCCGGCCGCCTGTTCGGCTCCGTCACCACCGGTGACATCGCCGAGGCGGTCCAGAAGGCCGGTGGCCCGGCCCTCGACCGTCGCCGCATCGAGATCGTCAACGCGATCAAGAGCGTCGGCTCCCACAAGGTCAGCGTCAAGCTGCACCCCGAGGTCTCCGCTTCCCTCGACGTCGAAGTCGTCGCCGGCTAGCGGTTTCCGCACCAGCGAAAACCCCCGCGGGGATTCCCGCGGGGGTTTTCGTCATTCCACGGCCTCTCAGCCCGACCTGGACCGAGGCACGCTCCTTCCCACGATCTCGTCCGGGGGATCGCGGGCGGGCGCGCTTCCTGCCCGCTCCGCCCGGCGCTCAGGCGGTCACTCACTCTCGCAGTTCTGTCAGGGGACCCTGCGAGGGCGTGCTTCCCTGTTCGCGCCGCTCAGGCAGTCGCTCTCGCGGTTCTGCCCGGGGATCGTGCGTGGCCGGGACACCGGCGCTGCCCGTGCTGCCCGCCGCTCACTCGCGAGGCCCTGCCCGTGCTGCCCGGCGTCCGCCAGCCGCTCTCGCGGTTCTGCCCGGGGATCGTGCGTGGCCGGGACACCGGCGCTGCCCGTGCTGCCCGCCGCTCACTCGCGAGGCTCTGCCCGCTCCGCCCGCCGTCCGCTGGTCGCTCGCGAGTCCTCGGTCACGCGCGAGGCTCTGCCCGCGCTGCCCGCTGTCCGCCGGTCACTCGCTAGGTTCTGTTCGGGGATCGTGCGGGGTCGGGCAGGCTTGCTCGCTCGGCTCGCGTGCGGGGATTCCCGTAGCGGATGGGGTGGTCGCGTCCGTCGATGCCCGCCGCCGCGAACCGAAGGACGCTCGCCACCGTGACCCGAGCCGGCGAGCGCCTGCCGTGCGGGCGGCTACGCGACCCGGTTGAGCAAGCCCAGCACCCGTTCGGTGAGCAGCGTGGTGGCCGGCTCGTCGTAGGCGGGCAGGCTGGGGTCGGCGAACAGGTGCTTGTCGCCGGGGTAGAGGAACAGCTCGGCGTCCGCGGCCGTCGCGACGAGCGCGCGGGCCGCCGCGAGGTCACCCTCGTCGACGAAGAACGGGTCGGCGTCCATGCCGTGCACCTGGACCGGCACGCCGTCGGGCCAGCCGCCGCCGAACTCGGCGGTCGGGACGCAGGCGTGGACCAGCACCGCGCCCTTCGCTCCGGCTCGGGTCTGGGCCAGCAGCTGCGCCGGCATCACCCCGAGCGAGAACCCGGCGTAGACGAGCTCGCCGGGCAGCCCTTCGGCGGCGGCCCGCCCCCGCTCGACGATCGCGTCGAACCCTGTTTTCTGGGCGTAGGCGACGCCCTCCTCGAGGTCGGCGAAGACCTGCCCCTCGAACAGGTCGGGCACGTGGACGGTGTGGCCGGCCCGCCTGAGTTCCTCGGCGAACACGCGGACACCGGACGTCAACCCGTGCGCGTGATGGAACAGCAACACCTCGGCCATGTCTCTTCCTTTCCCGTGGCGCCCGGTCGGCTCCGTGGTACCGAGTATCGCCGGGGGCCCTGACAGTTTCCGGTGTCCGGCAGCCGAAGAGCACGTACATATAGGCCCGGATGGAACCGCCATTAGGCCCACGTACAATTTGCACGTTCATTCAGTAGACGTGGAGACGCCCATGGTTCGCCCTTCTATGCTGTTCGCTCTCGGTGCGCTGGCGACGGCGACTGTGGCGTGCGCCCCAGCCGACAACACCGCCAGTACGGCCGCCCCGAGCGGCGCCGCCTCCACCGCCTGCACGAAGGACCAGCTCAAGCTCGTCAACGCGGGCAAGCTGACGATCGGCACCGACAAGCCGGCCTACGAGCCGTGGTTCAAGGACGACGACCCGAGCAACGGCCAGGGCTTCGAGAGCGCGATCGCCTACGCGGTCGCCGGTGAGATGGGCTTCGACCGCGACGAGGTGCAGTGGTCGACGGTCAAGTTCGACACCGCCTTCGCCCCCGGCGCGAAGAAGTTCGACTTCGACATCAACCAGGTCTCGATCACGCCCGCGCGGGCTCAGGCGGTCGACTTCAGCGACGGCTACTACACCGCCAAGCAGGCCGTCGTCGCGGTGAAGGGGTCAAAGGTCGCGGGCGCCACGTCGCTGGCGGCGCTCAAGGACGCCGCGATCGGCGTGCAGGTCGGCACGACCGCGTTCAGCGCCGTCCAGGACATCATCAAGCCGGCCAAGCAGCCGAAGGTCTACAACGACCAGATCGACGCGGTCAACGCGCTGAAGAACGGCCAGATCGACGCGCTCGTCGTCGACCTGCCGACGGCCTTCTACGTGACCGCCGCCCAGGTGGACAACTCCGCCATCATCGGCCAGTTCAGCGCCTCGGGCGGCACACCCGAGGAGTTCGGCCTGGTCATGGAGAAGGGCAGCGCGCTGAAGTCCTGCGTCGACAAGGCGGTCGACGCGCTCAAGACCAAGGGCGAGCTGGCCAAGATCGAGCAGCAGTGGCTCGGCGAGGCGGCGGGTGCTCCCGAGCTGAAGTGATGGCGTCCACCTGGGTCAAGAGCGAAAAGCAGCTCGAACGTGAGCGGGTGCGCGCCAGGCGCGCCCGCCGTTCGGCCTCCACCGCCACCGTCTCCACGATCGTCTTCCTGGTGCTCGTGGTCTGGGTGGTCACGAACGCGCCCGGCTGGGATCGGGTGCAGGACACCTTCTTCAACCCCGAGCAGTTCGTCGCCGCGCTGCCGGACGTGCTCGACGGGTTCCTGCTCAACGTCAAGATCTTCCTGATCGCCGAGCCGCTGATCCTCGTCGTCGGGCTGCTGGTGGCGCTGGCCCGCGGGCTGACCGCCCCGGTGTTCTTCCCGCTGCGCTGCCTGGCCGTCGCCTACACCGACATCTTCCGCGGCATCCCGACGATCCTGCTGGTCTACCTGGTGGGCTTCGGCCTGCCCGCGCTGCGGCTGCAGGGCACCCCCTCGGACGAGGCGACGCTGGGCATCATCGCGCTGACGCTCTCCTACGGCGCCTACGTGGCGGAGGTGTTCCGCTCCGGCATCGAGTCGATCCATCCCAGCCAGGTGGCCGCGGCCCGCTCGCTCGGGCTGACACAGGGCAAGACGTTGCGCTTCGTGGTGCTGCCGCAGGCCGTGCGCAGGGTGATCCCGCCCCTGCTGAACGACTTCGTGTCGCTGCAGAAGGACACGGCGCTGGTGGCGACGATCGGGGCGATCGAGGCGCTCAGGCAGGCCCAGATCCACGCGTCCAGCTCCTTCAACTACACGCCCTACCTGGTGGCCGCGCTGCTGTTCATCCTGCTCACCATCCCGATGGCGCGCTTCACCGACTACCTGGCCGCGCGGTCGCAGAGGCGGAGGGGACGATGAGCGTGCTCACCCTCGAAGGGGTGTGGAAGAGCTACCACGACCATCCCGTGCTGCGCGGGATCGACCTCGAGGTGGCGCCGCACGAGGTGGTCTGTCTCATCGGCGCCTCCGGATCGGGCAAGTCCACCCTGCTGCGTACGGTGAACCTGCTCGAGACCGTCGACGACGGGATCATCACGCTCGACGGGCGGGAGATCACCGACCCCGATGTCGACGTCGACGACGTGCGCAAGCGCATGGGCATCGTCTTCCAGGCGTTCAACCTGTTCCCGCACATGAGCGTCCTGGACAACATCACGCTGGCTCCGCGCCAGGTGCACGGGGTGTCCAGGAAGCAGGCGGAGGAGCAGGCCAGGGAACTGCTGGCCAGGTTCGGCCTGGCGGAGAAGGCGAAGGCCTACCCCGACCAGCTGTCGGGCGGGCAGCAGCAGCGGGTGGCCATCATCCGCGCCATGGCCACGCAGCCCCGGCTGATGCTGCTCGACGAGGTCACCTCGGCGCTCGACCCCGAACTGGTCACCGAGGTGCTCGGCGTCATCAGGGAGCTCAAGAGCGCGGGCATGACCATGGTCCTGACCACGCACGAGATGAGCTTCTGCCGGGACATCGCCGACACGGTCTGCTTCCTGGACGGCGGCGTGCTGCTCGAACGCGGCACGCCCGAGCAGATCTTCACCGATCCCCGGCACCCGCGCACCCGCGACTTCCTGCGCAGCGTGATCGAGTCCGGCCGCTTCTAGGAACGAGGTACATGGCCGGCGGCCCCGCACCTCGTTCCTAGCGGCGGTGGCGGCCGCGTCCGGAGGCGACGGGGGCGGCCAGCGGGCTGCGGCGCCTGCCGTACACGAGATAGGCCAGAACGCCCACCGCCATCCACGCCGCGAACGACAGCCACGTCTGGACGCTGAGGTTCACCATCAGCCACAGCGTGGCCAGCATCGACAGCGCGGGCAGCAGCGGGGACAGCGGCACGCTGAACCCGCGGGGCGCGTCCGGCATCCGGCGGCGCAGCACGATCACCCCGGCCGACACCGCGAGGAACGCGAACAACGCCCCGACCACCACGATCTGCTCCAGCATCAGCACCGGAGCCAGCTCGGCCAGCAGGATCGCGGTCACGCCGATCACCAGCGTGACCCTGGTGGGGGAGTGGTAGCGGCGGCTGAGCGTCCCGAGCCCGCGGGGCAGCAGCCCGTCGCGGGCCATCGCGAACATGATCCGGGTCTGCCCCGCGATCAGCACCATGATCACCGTCGTCAGCCCCAGGACGGCGCCGATGTTGATGACGTGCACCATCGCGTTCTCGCCCACCGCCGCGAAGGCCGCCGCCAGCGGCGCCACCTCGGAGATGCGCGTGTACGGCACCATGCCGACCATCACCACCGCCACCGCGATGTAGAGCACGGTGGCGATCACCAGGCTGCGGATCATGCCCTTCGGTACGGCCCGCGGCGCGTCCAGCGTCTCCTCGGCGGCCGTGGCCACGACGTCGAAGCCGATGTAGGCGAAGGCGATCGCGGGAGCGGCGGCGAACACCCCGAACCATCCGAAGGATCCCGCCGGCCCCACCACCAGCCCGAGCAGGGTGTCGGGCGGGCCGGACGACGGCTGGTGCGGCGCGATGAAGTCACCCAGGTTGGCCGGGTCGAAGTGGAGCGCCCCGACGGCGATCACCGCGGCGATGGCGGCGAGCTTGGCCACGACGATCAGCCACAGCGCGCGCAGCCCGAACCTGGCGCTCATCGCGACCGTGGCGGTCAGCAGGCCGAGGACGAGCGCGGTCAGCACGCCCTGGGGCACCGGGAGGGGCACCCCGAGGTCGGCGAACGTCTGGGCGGCGTACAGCGCCCACACCCGCGCCACGACGGCGGCCGCCAGTTGCATCTCCAGGACCAGCGCCCAGCCGACGAGCCAGGCCCACACCTCGCCGAACAGCACGTAGGAGAAGGTGTAGGCGCTGCCCGAGGCGGGGATCGTGGAGGCCAGCTCGGCGTAACAGAGCGCGGCCAGCAGCGAGGCGATCCCGGCGATCATGAAGGAGAGGATCACGCCGGGGCCGGCGGTGGTGACCGCCTGGCGGCCGGCGACGCTGAAGATGCCCGCGCCGATCATCACGCCGAGCCCGAGGATCACCAGGTCGGCAGGCCGGTAGAGCCGGTGCAGGCGGTGCCGGGCACCGGTGCGCGGGCCGGTGGCCGCGGCGAGGGGGAGACGGGGCACGTGTCTGTACCAATCGCCGGGGTGAGGATTCTCACCATGCAGGCCGTGGAGCGTGCCAGGCAAGCACGGGCCGGTTGACTAGTGGTCAACCTCCGGTAACCAGCCACCGCGTGCCGTACGCCCTGGCTCCCAGCGTGACGAGACGCGCGACCATCCACACGCCCAGGGCCAGCCACAACACGACCAGGTCGCCCGCCGCGAGCGCCAGTGGCAGGTAGGCGAGCGTCGTCCACACCCCGGCCCACGCCAGGTAGCGCTGGTCGCCCGCGCCGATCAGGACACCGTCGAGCACGAACACGATGCCCGAGACCGGCTGGAGCAGCGCCACCACCCACAGCACGCCGAGCAGCTCGGCGGTCACCTCGGGATCGGCGTCGAAGACGCCGGGGAAGAACGGCCGTCCCACGACCACGATCAGGCCCAGCGCGACCCCCGACCACAGGCCCCACCACACCATGCGCCTGGTGGCGTCCTTGGTGCCCGCGGCGTCGCCCGCGCCGAGCGAGCGCCCCGTGATGGCCTGCCCCGCGATGGCGATGGCGTCGAGGGCGAGGGCGAGCAGCGTCCACAGCTGGGTGGTGATGGCGTGCGCGGCCAGCTCGGCGGTGCCCAGCCTGGTCGCCATGGCGGTGGCCACCAGGAGCACGATGCGCAGGCAGATCGTCCTGATGAGGAGGGCGACGCTTGCCGTACCGGCCTGTTTGATGCCCGCCGGGTCGGGTGTGAGCGGTACGCCCGCGCGCCGGGCGCCCTTGACGACGACCCACAGATAGACGCCCGCCGCGGCGGTCTGGGCGAGAACGGTGCCCCACGCCGAGCCCGCGATGCCCCAGTGCAGGCCGAGCACGAACCACGCGTTGAGCACGGCGTTCAGCGTGAAGGAGGCGACGGCGACGACGAGCGGTGTCCTGGTGTCCTGCATGCCGCGCAGGACGCCGGTGCCGGCGAGCACGACGAGCATGCCGGGGGTGCCGAGCAGGCTGATCCGCAGGTAGGTGGCGGCGTCCGCGGACTGCGCGGGCTCGGCGCCGAACAGGTCGACGATCGCGGGTGACAGCGGCCAGCAGATCACGATGAGCGCGACGCCGATGGCGAAGGCCAGCCACAGCCCGTCCACGCCGTCGCGCATGGCGCGGGTGTGGTTGCCCGCGCCGATCTGCCTGGCGACGGAGGCGGTGGTGCCGTAGGCGAGGAACACGCAGAGATAGACCAGCGTCGACAGGACGGTCCCCGCCACGCCGAGCGCGCCGACCGCGGTGGTGCCCAGACCGTGGCCCACGATCGCGTAGTCGGCGATCAGGAACAGCGGTTCGGCGACCAGTGCCCCGAAGGCGGGGAGTGCCAGGCGCAGAATCTCCCTGTCCCGGGCAGTAATGGGCATTTAGCCATTATGCCCCTTACGTAATGATCCTTTGGCGTGTCGGGCCAACTTTCTTTCCTCCACAGCTGGTGGATACTGTTTTCGCTGGTCAGGGCGGTTTTCCACAGCCAGGCTCAGAGTTATCCCCAGGCTCGTCCACAGCGCTCCCCCACCTTCCACCGGTTCCTGCACAGCTTGACCACAGGGTTGTCCACAGGCTGCGTTGCCGTACCGTCTAACGACGGGCGAAACTGTCAGCCCGGTCGACTACAAGTGGGGGTGGTGCGACCGCCTGCTAGGTGTTTCGAGGGGGCGCGGTGACCATGGAAGACGACGAGCCAAGCGGCGGTCCTGGCTTCGAGCGCACCCCACCGAGCAACATCGAGGCGGAGCAGTCCGTCCTCGGCGGCATGCTGCTGTCCAAGGACGCCATCGCCGACGTCGTCGAGATCATCAGGTCCGACGACTTCTACCGGCCCGCCCACCAGATGATCTACGAGGTCGTCACCGACCTGTACGGCAGGGGCGAGCCCGCCGACGCCGTCACCGTCTTCGACGAGCTGCAGAAGCGCGGCGAGATGGCCAGGGTCGGCGGCGCCGCCTACCTCCACACGCTGACCGCGGTCGTCCCCACCGCCGCCAACGCCGGCTACTACGCCAAGATCGTCAGGGAGCAGGCCATCCTGCGCCGCCTCATCGAGGCCGGCACCCGCATCGTCTCCTTCGGCTACGGCGGGCAGAACGAAGAGGTCGACGACCTGGTCGACCGGGCACAGGCGGAGATCTACAAGGTCACCGAGCGCCGCACGTCCGAAGACTACGCGCCGCTGTCCGACATCATGCCGGGCGCCCTCGACGAGCTGGAGGCGATCGGCTCCCGCGGCGGCCAGATGGTCGGCGTCCCGACCGGCTTCCAGGACCTCGACTCGCTCACCAACGGCCTGCACCCCGGCCAGATGATCGTCGTCGCCGCCCGCCCCGCGATCGGCAAGGCGCTCGCGCTCGACACTCCCCTGCCGACCCCGACGGGTTGGACCACCATGGGTGAGGTGAGAGTCGGTGACCATCTGATCGGAGCCGACGGAAAGCCCACCCGCGTTGTCGCGGCGACGGACGTCATGCACGGCAGGCCCTGCTACGAGGTGGAGTTCGCCGACGGTACGGTGATCGTCGCCGACGGCTCCCATCAGTGGCTGACGGACACACGGGCATCCCGCAGGGCGGGCCGGCGGAGTGCTTCGGTGAAGACCACCGAGGAGATCGCCGCCACTCTCCTCTGCAACACGTCCGACGTGCGATTCAACCACTCAGTACCCGTCGCCGGTTCCATGGAGCTGCCCGAGCGCGACCTCCCGTTGCCGCCATACACCCTTGGGGTGTGGCTGGGAGACGGGAACAGCGACAGCGCCAGGTTCACATCGGCGGACCCGGAGATCGCCGCTTACATCGAACAAGAGGGGATAGGCGTCGAAAAAGGCGGCCCCTCCACCGGATTGCGCCGCCGGGACCACCACGGGACCGCTCAGGACATTCTCCGCGGTATGGGAGTGCTGGGGAACAAGCACATCCCTTCCATCTACCTGCGTGCCTCCGAACAACAGCGCCGGGACCTGCTCGCCGGCCTGCTGGACACCGACGGGTACGTCGACGACAGCGGCACGGTCGTGTTCGCCGTCACCAACCGGCGACTGGCCTACGACACGCAGGAACTGATCCTCGGTCTCGGATACAAGGCGACCATCGCCACCAAGCGTGTCAACGGCCGCTCAGAGGACGGTTCCACGTGCTACCAGGTCTGCTTCACCCCTGGCGACAAGGTGTTCAAGCTCGGCGGGAAAGCCGCCCGACACCGGCCGCAGGCCAGCCCCAAGGTCGGCTACCGGAACATCGTCGCCGTACGGCGAGTCGAGTCGGTTCCGGTTCGCTGCGTCGAGGTGGACAACCCGGAGCACCTGTACCTCGCCAGTCGGTCCTGGATTCCGACGCACAACTCGACGCTGGGACTGGACTTCGCCAGGTCGGCGGCGATCAAGCACGGGATGACCACGGTCATCTTCTCGCTGGAGATGTCGCGCAACGAGATCACCATGCGACTGCTGTCCGCCGAGGCGCGCGTGGCGCTCCACGCGATGCGCTCGGGCATGATGACCGACGACGACTGGACCAGGCTCGCCCGCAGGATGAGCGAGGTGGCCGAGGCGCCGTTGTTCATCGACGACTCGCCCAACATGTCGATGATGGAGATCAGGGCCAAGTGCCGCCGTCTCAAGCAGCGCAACGACCTGCGTTTCGTCGTCATCGACTACCTCCAGCTGATGAGCTCGCCGAAGAAGACGGAGTCCCGGCAGAACGAGGTGTCGGAGATCTCACGGTCGATCAAGCTGCTGGCCAAGGAGCTCGAGGTGCCGGTGATCGCCATCTCCCAGCTCAACCGTGGTCCCGAGCAGCGCACCGACAAGCGTCCCGCGGTCAGCGACCTTCGCGAATCTGGATCGATCGAGCAGGATGCGGACATGGTGATCCTGCTTCACCGCGAGGACGCCTACGAGCGGGAGTCGCCGCGCGCGGGTGAGGCGGACCTGATCGTGGCCAAGCACCGTAACGGCCCCACGGCGACGGTCACCGTCGCCTTCCAGGGCCACTACAGCCGCTTCGTCGACATGGCCCAGCACTAGCGGCCGGCGCCTCCGCCTCAGGTCGCTTCCGCCACCCGTGCGTGGCTCGCGTGCACGCGGTGCCGTACGACGAGTTTGATCAGCTCTTCGATCACGACGAGGGTCGCCGCGATCCCGACGCAGACGCCCCACTGGGCGAGGTTCAGGCCGGTGGTCCTGAGGATGCTCTGCAGGAAGCCGACCACGGTCACCGCGATGACCGCGAGGAGCGCGATGGCGTACCTGCGCAGCTGGTTCGGGCCGGGGATGGCGTCCCTGGAGAAGATCGTGTTCGTCTGGTCCCTGGTCAGCACTCCCGCCGCGACGTGGAAGAGCGACAGCGTGGTCAGGAGCATGGTGGAGGCCACGAGCGCCCCGTACGCCACGCCGACCTGGTAGGCGGCCAGCGAGCCGACCGTCATGACGAGCCCCTGGACGCACAGCCGGATCCAGTTCGCCCGGGACAGGACCGGTGCGCCGACCGGCCGGGGCGCGCGGTCCATCAGGCCGCGTGTCGGCTCGTCGAAGCCCAGCGCGATGGCGATCGGGATGTCCACCACCATGTTGATCCACAGGATCTGCAGCGGGTTGAGCGGGATCCCGTCGGCGATGCCGAAGAGGGCCGCGCCGATGAAGACCGCGATGTAGGCGACCAGCGTCGACATCTGGAAGCGCAGGTACTTCAGCAGGTTGTCGTACAGGGAGCGGCCGTACTCCACGGCGCCCACGATCGTCGCGAAGTTGTCGTCCGTGAGGATCATCACGGCGGCTTCCTTGGACACCTCGGTGCCGGTGATCCCCATCGCCACGCCGATGTCGGCCGCCTTCAGGGCGGGTGCGTCGTTCACCCCGTCGCCGGTCATGGCCACCACGTTGCCGGACTGCTTGAGCAGCCGGACCAGGCGCAGCTTGTCCTCGGGCGCCACCCGGGCGACGACGCCGATGTCATCCAGCTTCCTGAGCGCCTCGTCGTCGCTCAGCGCCGCGAACTCGGCCCCGGTGATCGCCTGGCCGGTGATGCCGAGCTCACCGGCGATCGCCGCCGCCGTCGTCGCGTGGTCGCCGGTGATCATCCGTACCCGGATGCTGGCCTTCTTGCACGTCGC
This sequence comes from Nonomuraea sp. NPDC003727, assembly GCF_053586935.1. Lineage (NCBI taxonomy): Bacteria > Bacillati > Actinomycetota > Actinomycetes > Streptosporangiales > Streptosporangiaceae > Nonomuraea > Nonomuraea sp. NPDC003727. Next base: position 971,264 of record NZ_JBSFNE010000001.1, on the reverse strand, counting down.
GATCGCGCTTCTGGCCTCAGGACGCGGCGGGTCGACGATTCCCACCATCGCGAGCAGGGTGAGGTCGAGCACCTGGCCGATGAGGTCGCCGTCCGGGTTGAAGGCGCGCGGATCGAACTCCCGCTCGGCCACCACCATGACCCGCTCGCCCGCCGCCGCCATGCGGTCGTTCGCGTCCAGGGCGAGCGACCGGTTGCCGTCCGTCACCTGGACGCGTGAGCCGTCCGGCGCGCGGTAGGCGGTCCCGCGCGCGATGAGCACGTCGGGGGCGCCCTTGACGTAGCAGCGGACGACCGGCTGCCCGTTCGCGCCGGTCATCTCGTGGAAGGTCGCCATGAACTTGTAGTCCGAGTCGAACGGGACTTCCGCGATCCGGGGGTAGGCGGCGCGGGTGTCGGCGATGTCGAGCCCGCCCTTGGCGGCCAGCACGATCAGCGCGCCTTCCGTCGGATCCCCGATCAGGTTCTCGCCGTCCAGGACGGCGTCCGCGCACAGGATCATCGGCAGCAGGTACGGGTCGAGGTCGACGCTCGTCCCGCCGACGTGCTTGATCTCGCCCTCGGTACGGTAGCCCTCACCCGACACGGTGAAGCGGTTCTGGCCAGGGATCACCATCTCCCTGGCCGTCATCTTGTTGAGTGTGAGCGTTCCGGTCTTGTCGGAGCAGATCATCGACGTCGAGCCCAGGGTCTCCACCGCGGGCAGGCGTTTCACGATGGCGTTACGGCGTGCGATGTTCTGGGTGCCGATCGACAGCAGCGCCGTCACGACCGCGGGAAGGCCCGTCGGGATGGCGGCGACGGCCAGGGCCACACCCGTGACGAACAGGGTGTCGAACGGCTTGTTCTGGAGCAGCCCGAGCACGACCACCAGGGCGAGGGCGATGCCGGCGATCGTCGCGATGATCTTGGAAAGCGAGTCCAGCTGCTTCTGCAGCGGAGTCTTGTCCGCCTCCGTACTGGCGAGGAGGTCGGCGATGTGGCCGATCTCGGTGTCCATCCCGGTCGCGGTGACGACGATCTCCCCGCGGCCCCGGGTGACGGAGGTGTTCATGTAGGCGAAGCACGTCCGGTCGCCGAGCGGCACCTCCTTGCCCGGCACGGGCTCGACGCTCTTGAGGACCGGCAGGCTCTCGCCCGTGAGGGCGGCCTCCTCGATCTCCAGCGTGGCGGCGACGCAGATCCGGCCGTCCGCCGGAATCCTGTTGCCCGCCTCCACCAGCACCACGTCACCCGGGACGAGTTCCTCGGCGTCGATCTCGACGGCCTGGCCGTCCCGGCGCACCCGCGCGATGGTCTTCATCATCTGGGAGAGGGCCTTGACGCTCTCCTCGGCCTTCGCCTCCTGGCGCAGCCCGACCACGGCGTTGAAGACGGTGAGCGCGACGAGGACCACGGACGTTCCGACCTCGCGCGTGACGAGCAGGTTGATCAACGCGGCGGCGAGCAGCACGATCTGCATGAAGTCCCGGTACTGGCGCAGCCACGCCTGGAGCGCGGACTCCTTCTTCCCCGCGGCGAGCCGGTTCGGGCCGTGGGTCCTGAGGCGTTCGCGCGCGGCCTCGGCACCGAGCCCCTGGTCGAGCTGGACGCCGAACTCCCGGAGCACCGTCGCGACATCGACCGCGTGCCATGCCGGACGGGCCCCCTGCCCCCGCTCCGGGACGGTCTCCGGCTTTCCCGGGCGGCGCGGATCCGGCGAGACGGTGCTGCTCATCCTCTGCGTCCTCCGTTGCGAAAGCGCGGCCGATCACACGGCGAGCGCGGTCGACCCCGTCGGCGGCTTCCTCCTCCATCGCTTCGCGCGCCCGTACCGGCCGGAAGCCGGTATGCGACACCGCCGGTGTCGATCACCGGCGTGTCCTCTGTTCATGCCCTCCCCGGCTTCACATTTCTCCCTAAAAGTGTGCAAATTGGGCATTGGTTTGGTTGGGATCCGCCCGGCGCGCGCACCGCGGATCAGGGGCGGCGCCCCGACGCGGGGGGCGGAAGGCACGATCGGGGCGGTGCCGGGTAGCGTGCCTGCTGGATCCGACTTCCTGCGACTTCCTGCGACTACTGCGACTTCCTGACGACGACGAGGCGGGACGGTGGCTGACCTCATCCGTGGCGTGTTGTTCGACATCGACGACACCCTCTTCGACTACTCCAGCTCCGAACGCGCCGGCCTGCTCGAGCATCTGGCCGCCGAGGGCCTGCTGGACGGCTTCCCGTCGCCCGAGGAGGCGGTCGCGCGGTGGCGACGGATCATGGAGGAGGAGTACGACAGGTTCCTGGTCGGCGAGCTGACCTTCGAGGAGCAGCGGCTCGTCCGGGTCAGCAGGTTCCTCGGCAGGCCGGTGCCGGAAGAGGAGGCGACGGCCTGGTTCGCGGGCTACTCGGCGCTCGTCAACGCCGCGTGGGCGGCCTTTCCCGACGCCGCCCCCGTGCTGGCGGCGCTCGCGCCGCGTTACCGGCTGGGGGTGGTGACCAACTCCACGCTGTCGCACCAGCTGGCCAAGCTGACCGCGCTCGGCCTGCTCGGCCACTTCGGCACGACGGCGATCGTGTGTTCCAGCGAGTACGGCCAGGCGAAACCGCACCCCGGCATCTTCCTGGAGGGATGCGCGCGGCTCGGCCTGCCCCCTGCGCAGGTCGCGTTCGTGGGCGACAAGTACGACATCGACGCGCTGGGGGCACGCGACGCGGGACTGCGCGCCTTCTGGCTCGACCGGTCGGGCCGCGGCGCCGTACCAGCCCGCGAGAGCGCCGCAGGGTCACAGGTGGGGGCTGCTCCGGCCCGCGAGAGCGCCGTGGGGCCGCAGGTGGGGGCTGCTCCGGCCCGCGAGAGCGCCGCAGGGCGACCGGCGGGGGACGTATCGGCAGGCGAGGGTGCCGCGGGGTCGCGTGCGGGGGATGGCCGGGAACGCGAGGGCGCCGTGGGGGCACGGGGCGGGGACGGGCCGGCACCGGACGGCGTGACGGTCATCGGCTCGCTGGAGGAACTGCTGACGGCCTTGGACGCGGTCAGCTCGCGTAGATCAGCTGGCGGTACGGCCGGATGAGGTCCTCGAACGCGGCGATGAACTCGGCGGCGGCCGTGGCGATCTCCTCGTCCGGCGGCGGCGTGGCGGGTTCGAGCGCGTGGCGCACGACGAACGCCAGCGTCTCGGCCTTGGCCCGCCGGTCGAGCTCGCCCGCCTGCGGGTCGAGCGCGTCGATGAGGTAGAAGCCGCCGTTGAGCGCGCTCAGCGCGTATCGAAGGTTGGGCACGTCGTCGCGGAGCAGGCCGTGGCCGACCATCAGGTCGAACATGCGCGTGGTGGCCAGCAGCTCCTGGCTGTGCAGCGGCCGGTCGGCCATCATGCCCTGCAGCGCCCGGCTGTCGCCGGTGATGAGCACGCGTAGGACGGGCCGGTCCTGGATGTCGACGAACGAGAACGCCAGCATCCGGTGGGGCAGCACGGTGGCCGGTTCGCGGCGCATCTCGGCGAGGAGCGTCTCCAGGTAGGCGACGGCCTCGCGCAGGAGCAGGGCCTCGAACAGCTGCTGCTTGGTGCGCCAGTGGAGGTAGACGGTGCCCTTGCCGATCCCGGCCCGCTGGGCGATGTCCTCGATCGTCACCTTGCGGTAGCCGAGCTGGACCAGGAGCTCGCCGGCGGCGTCGAGGATCCGGTCGGCCCGCTCCTTCGTCATGGGGCCTCCAGAACACACGCTGACCGTTGGTCGAATCTATCGCAGCCGGAATGTGAGGTGTGTCGCCTGCGGCGTCTCCACCACCTGGGTCGTGCGCAGCTCGGTGCGGGTGAGTCCGTCCCAGAGGAGCGTGCCGCCGCCCAGGATCACCGGCACCAGGTGCAGGCGCAGCTCGTCCACGACCCCTGCCCTCAGGTACTGCCGGGCCAGCTCGGCCCCGCCCACGACGCAGATGTCGGCGTCGCCCGCGGCCTCGCGCGCCTGGTCAAGCGCGCTCTCGATGCCGTCGGTGACGAACGTGAAGGTGGTGGGGCCCTTGACCAGCGTCGGCCGGGGCCGGTGCGTGACCACGAAGCACGGCCTGCCGAAGGCGCCGTCGTCGCCCCAGGGCTCCTCGCCGACGTCGAACATGCGGCGGCCGAGAAGGAAGGCGCCGGTGTTGGCGAAGGTCCGGCTCGCGATCTCCTTCTCCTGGGCGGTGGAGTCGCCGAGCAGCCAGTCGTGCAGCCGCAGGCCGTCCTCGCCGAGGGGGTGCTCGAGCGAGACGCCGGGCGCGGCGACGTACCCGTCGAGCGATGTCGTCATTTCCAGAAAAATCATCAGATCTCCCGACGAATGTGACGTATGAGACATCGAACGCAGGAATCCCCCGTGATCACTCCAGTGCTACAGGAGACAGGACACGCGAAAGGGAGCGCAACCATGTCGTACCTCATCGCCTATGACGGCTCGGCCGACTCGCGGCACGCGATCGAGTTCGCCGCCAAGCATCTCAGCGCGGAGCCCACCGTGATCGTCACCGTGTGGGAGCCGCTCATCGTGCAGCTCGCCCGGCACGGCGCGGCAGCCGCCACCCTGATCCCCGGCGAGAACGTCGAGGAAGCGCAGACGCAGGCCGTGGCGCGCGCCAAGGAGGGGGCCGAGCTGGCGGTCGCCTCCGGCCTGTCCGACGTCACCTACCGCGCGGTGGCCGACAAGAGCTCCATCTGGCAGGCCATCGTCGACCTCGCCGACGAGATCGACGCCTCGCTCGTCGTCACCGGATCGCGCGGCCTCGGCGGCGTGCGCTCGGTGCTCCTCGGCAGCGTCAGCAACCACGTGCTCCACCACGCTCGGCGCCCGACGCTGATCGTGCCTCCGACGGAAGGCCGCTGACCACCTCGCCCCGCCCCGCTTCCCGCGGGGAGCCGTCCGCCGCCGGTCCTGCCGCTCTCGGGGGGCCGTCCGCCGCCGGTCCTGCTTCCCGTGGGGAGCCGTTCACCGAGGGCCCGGCCTCCCGCGGGGAGCCGTTGGCCGGGGTGCAGGGGAAGGGGCGCAGGTGGGTGTCGATGCGCCTGGCCCCCGGCCCCTCCTCGCCGAGCTCGTCACGCGGGTTGGCCAGCACGCACCTGTCGAGCGACAGGCACCCGCAGCCGATGCAGTCGGTGAGGTCGTCGCGCAGGCGCAGCAGCTGCTCGATGCGGTCGTCCAGCTCCGTCCGCCAGGCGGCCGACAGGCGGGCCCAGTCGCCACGGGTCGGCGTGCGCCCCTCGGGCAGCTCGGCCAGGGCGTCCTTGATCGTCTTCAGCGGGATGCCGATGCGCTGCGCCAGCCGTACGAAGGCGACCCTGCGCAGGGTGTCGCGGGAGTAGCGGCGCTGGTTGCCCGCCGTGCGGCGGCTGGAGATGAGGCCCTTGGCCTCGTAGAAGTGCAGGGCGGAGACGGCCACGCCGCTGCGCTCGGACAGCTGGCCGACCGTCAGCTCCTTCGCGTTCCAAGGCGCGGTCATGGCGTCACGGCCCTGTGGATGTCGCTGACGTACGCGAGTACCTGCACCGCTCCAGCCTAAACGGACAATCTTCTACGATCCGACCGTGAACACGATTCAGGCAAAGTTCGAGGTTCTCGACGAGCGCTTCGCCGGCATCGGCGGCGACGAGCGGATGGAGATCCTCCACACCGGCACCCGCTGGGCCGAGGGACCCTGCTACTTCCCGGCAGGCCGCTACCTGGTCTGGAGCGACATCCCGAACGACAGGATGCTGCGCTGGGACGAGCAGTCCGGCCACGTCGGGCCCTTCCGCCGGCCGTCCGGCTACGTCAACGGCAACACCCGCGACGCGCAGGGCCGGCTCGTCTCCTGCGAGCAGGGCAACCGCAGGGTCACCCGCACCGAGCACGACGGTTCGATCACCGTCCTCGCCGACCGGTGGCAGGGCAGGCGCCTCAACAGCCCCAACGACGTGGTCGTCAAGTCGGACGGGTCGGTCTGGTTCACCGACCCGCCGTACGGGATCACCAGCGACTACGAGGGGCACCGGGCCGAGCAGGAGATCGACGGCTGCCACGTCTACCGCGTCGACCCGGTGAGCGGCGAGGTGACCCGGGTGGCCGACGGGTTCGAACGGCCGAACGGCCTGGCGTTCAGCCCCGACGAGAGCCTGCTGTACGTCGTCGACACCCGCCGCAGGCACCTGCGCGTCTTCGACGTCCACGCCGACGGCACCCTGTCGGGCGGCAAGGTGCTGGCCGAGGGCACCTCCGACGGCATCAGGCTCGACGACGCGGGCCGGATCTGGGCGGCGGGAGACGGCGGCGTGCTCTGCTTCGACCCCGACGGCACGCTCATCGGCAGGCTGGCGATCCCCGAGAAGGTCGCCAACCTGACCTTCGGCGGGCTCAAGGGCAACTGGCTGTTCATCACCGCCTCCACCTCGCTCTACGCGCTGATGACCAACGTGCGGGGGATCATTCCCAGCGGAACACCCTGACCGCGAGCGCCCCGGACACCACCAACCCCACCGCCAGCACCAGCAGGTGGGGCAGGTGGGGCGCCTGTCCCGCCCACGTGTCGCCCAGCGCGCGGGCGAAGGGCCCGGCCACCGAGTAGTCGCCGATCACCCGCACGACCTCGGGAAGGTACTCGCGCGGCACCCACATGCCCGACACGAACATCAGCGGGAACATCACCGCGGACCCGATGGTCGGCGCGGCCTTGCCGTTCGGCGCCAGGGAGGCGATCACCAGCCCCATCGCCATCAGCGCCGCCGTGCCGAGCACGAACACCAGCAGGAACCCGGGCAGGTTGCGCGGCAGGCCCGGCCCGAACACCATCAGCAGTCCGGTGGCCACCACCGCGACCACCAGGTTGATCAGCAGCTGGACGGCCAGCACGCGCAGGGGCGAGACCGGCGTCGTCGACATCCTGCGCAGCACGCCCTGGTGCCGGTAGGTGGCCAGCACCGTAGGCAGCACGGTGAACGACAGCGTCAGCACCGACAGCATGACCATCAGCGCCGGGAAGGCGGGACCCGCGGCCCGGCCGAGGAAGACCAGCAGCATCAGCGGCAGGGCGATCGTGAACAGCAGCGACGCGCCGTCGCGCAGGTGCAGCTTGGCCTCGACGAGCAGGATCTTGCTCACGTCAGGCTCCTTCCGGTGAGCGAGAGGAAGACGTCCTCGAGCGTCGTCCGCTCGATGTGCAGGTCGGCGGGGACGATCCGGCGCTCCGCCAGCGCGATCGTGACAGCCGGCGCCAGGTCGCCGGAGCCGGTGACCGTGACCTGCTCGCCGTTCCTGACCACCCCCGTGACCCCGGGTACGGCCAGCAGCAGCGCCTCCTCGACCGGCGCCGACGGCCGGAACCTGACCCGCTGCGCGGCCCCGGCCCCGCCGATGAGCGCGTCCGGCGTGTCCAGGGCGACGACCCGGCCCGAGGAGATGAGCGCCACCCTGTCGCAGAGCCGCTCCGCCTCCTCCATGAAGTGGGTGACCAGCACGATCGTGACCCCGTCCGCCCTGACCCGCTCGACCAGCTCCCAGGTGTCCCTGCGGGCCTGCGGATCGAGCCCGGTGGTCAGCTCGTCGAGCACGGCCACGCGCGGCCTGCCGACCAGGGCCAGCGCGACCGACAGCCGCTGCCGCTGGCCGCCCGACAGCTTGGCGAAGGGGGTGTTCCGCTTGGCGGACAGGCCCACCGTGTCGAGCAGCGCCCGCCAGTCGGCCGGGTCGGGATAGAAGGACGCGAAGAGGTCCAGCGCCTCCCATACCTTGATCTTGTCGGGCAGGGCGGCGCTCTGCAGCTGGACACCCAGGATGCGGCGGACGGCGGCGCGGTCGCCGACGGGGTCGTGCCCGCCGACCCTGATCGTGCCGCCTGAGGGGGTCCGCAGCCCCGCGACGCACTCGACGGTGGTGGTCTTGCCGGCGCCGTTCGGACCGAGCACGCCGAAGATCTCACCCTCGGCGACGGCGAACGAGACGTCGTCCACCGCCACGTGGTCCCCATAGAGTTTGCGGAGGTTCGCGACCTCGATGACCTTCATGTCCATGACGCTAGGAACCGGCGCGCCCGCCGGTAAGGCGGCTGGATGCACGACAGGGGTGGGGCTAGGTGCAGTGTGCATAGGCTGCCGATCGCCCAGACTGGGGGCATGCTCCGCAGAAGCCTGGTGTTGATCGCGCTGGTCGCCGTCGAGGTGCCGGTGGCGTTGCTGTCGATGCTCGCGCTGATCGGCGCGTTCGCCCTGGGGCTGGTTCCGTGCTTCCCGCCCACGGTCATGCTCGTCAGGCGCGTGACCGGGCTGACCAGGAGGATGGCCGGCATCGAGGCGCCGTACCACCCCGAGCCGCCCCCGCCCGTGCCGCAACCGGACGGCTGGTACCGCCACGACCGCACGCTCTACAAGTCGCCGCGGGTACCGAGGTGGAGCAACCGCTGGAAGTGGCTGTTCGGCGACCCCGCCACGTGGCGGGACTTCGTCTGGCTGCTGCTCGACCCGGTGGTGAAGGCGGTACTGGCGCTGCCGCTGCTGGCGCTGCCGGGACCCGCGCAGCGCGTCTACGGGCGGTGGGCGGCGCTGCTGCTGGCGCCGACGGCCAAGAGCCGGCTGGCGGGCCAGGTGCGGCGGCTGGCGGAGTCGCGCACCACGACGGTCGACTCGCAGGCGGCCGAGATGCGCAGGATCGAACGCGACCTGCACGACGGCACCCAGGCGCGGCTCGTCGCGCTCGGCATGACGCTCGGCGCGGTCGAGGAACTGGTCAGGAACGATCCGGCCGCGGCCGTGGCGCTGCTGGCCAAGGCGCGGGAGGCCTCCGCGGAGGCGCTGGCCGAACTGCGCCGGGTGGTGCGCGGCATCCACCCGCCGGTCCTGGCCGAACGCGGGCTCGGCGACGCGGTGCGGGCGCTGGCCCTCGACAGCCCGCTGGCGGTGGACGTGCAGATCGACCTCCCCGTACGGCTGCAGACGCCGGTCGAGACCGCGCTCTACTTCGCGATCAGCGAGCTGCTGTCGAACGTGGCCAGGCACTCCGGCGCCGAACGCGTCACCGTCGACATCAGCCACTCCGGACGCGACGTCAACGTCCTGGTCTGGGACGACGGGCGCGGCGGGGCCGACGCCTCGCGCGGCAGCGGCCTGAACGGCATCGAACGCCGCCTCGCCGCCTTCGACGGCGTGCTCGCCGTGTCCAGCCCGGAGGGCGGCCCGACCACCGTGGCCCTGTCGGTGCCGCTGGCCCTGCCCGAGGAGTACGGCAAGCCGAAGATCCGCATGCCGTGGTGGCAGACCTCGACCGTGGTCGTGTGCTGGGGCCTGGCCTGGCTCCCGCTGTTCCCGCAGGGCCTGGTCGCGGGCGTCTTCAAGGCCCTCGACCTCGAGATCAAGTCGTGGTTCCTGGCGCTGTACCTGGACGATCCGTGGCAGTGGCCGACGATCATCGGAATGATCGCGCTGGGCTCGCTGATGTACGGCCTGGCGCTCTACCTGCCGATGTGCCACGACAGGGAACGCTGGATGGCCGAGTCCACCCCGAGACGCCCCTGGCGCGGCGCATGGTGAACCGCGTCCTGGTCGCCGAGGACCTCTACCTGCTCAGGGAAGGCCTCGTCCACCTGCTCCAGGCCCACGGCTTCACCGTCGTCGCCGCCGTCGAGGACGGCCCTTCCCTCCACCGGTCGCTGATCGAGCTGCGGCCCGACGTCTCCATCGTCGACGTACGGCTGCCGCCCACCTTCACCGACGAGGGCCTGCAGGCCGCGCTGGACGCCCGCAAGCAGATCCCCGGCCTGCCCATCCTGGTGCTGTCGCAGCACGTCGAGCAGCTGTACGCCAGGGAGCTGCTGGCCGACGGGTCGGGCGGCGTCGGCTACCTGCTGAAGGACAGGGTGTTCAACGCCGAGCAGTTCGTCGACGCCGTACGCAGGGTCGCCGAGGGCGGCACCGCGATGGACCCCGAGGTGATCGCCAAGCTGCTGGCCAGCAAGGCCAGGCACGAGCCGCTCGGCAGGCTCACGCCACGCGAGAAGGAGGTGCTGGGGGCGATGGCCGAGGGCCGGTCGAACGCCGCCATCGCCCAGCGGCTCTACCTGAGCGAGAGCGCCGTGGGCAAGCACACCGCCTCCATCTTCGCCAAGCTCGACCTCGCCCCCTCCGACGACGACAACCGGCGCGTGCTGGCCGTCCTGGCCTACCTCAACGCGGCCCGCCGCTAGCCGTCTTCAGCGCGGCCCGAGGCCAGCCTTCTTCGGCCCGGCGCCAGCCGTCTTCGACGCGGCCCGACACCAGCCGTCTTCAGCGCGGCCCGAGGCCAGCCTTCTTCGGCCCGGCGCCAGCCGTCTCCAACACGGCCCGACACTAGCTGGCCTTGCGTAGCCCGGCGCCGGCCGTCGCGCCTGGCGGCGCCGTTCACGCGGCTGGGCTGGGGGTCTCTGGCGCATCGAGCGCGGCGGACCCCTGGGGCCGCCTCCGAGCTGCGGTGGGATCATCTCGCACCGGTCCGGTTTGTCAGTGCCACCGGCTAACGTTTGGTGAGAAACCGGCGACGAAGGGATGGCTCAGGTGAAGTTCCGGGTTAACCGCGATGTGCTGGCTGACGCGGTGGCGTGGGCGGCCCGAGTCCTCCCCACCCGCCCCTCCGCTCCCGTGCTGTCCGGTCTGCTGCTCGAAGCGGGCGACGAGCTGACCCTGTCCGCCTTCGACTACGACGTCTCCGCGCGAGCGCGCATCGAGGCCGACATCGACGAGCCGGGCCAGGTCCTCATCCCTGGCAGGCTGCTCGCCGAGATCAGCCGCAGCCTGCCGCAGGAGCCGGTCCAGATCGTCACCGACGGCTCCGAGGCGGTGCTGACCTGCGGCAGCGCCGAGTTCGGGCTCGTGACGATGCCGGTCGAGGACTTTCCCACCCTGCCCACGATGCCCCCCGCCATCGGCGCGGTCGGCGGTGGCGTGTTCGCCGGAGCCGTCGGCCAGGTGGCCCCCGCCGCCAGCCGCGACGACACGCTGCCCATGCTGACCGGCATCCGGGTCGACATCGCGGGCGACTCCGTGGCCATGGCCGCCACCGACCGCTACCGCATCGCGGCCCGCGACTTCGCCTGGCGTCCCGTCCGGCCCGACGTCAACATCTCGGCGATGGTGCCCGCCAGGGTGCTGGTCGAGGTGGCCAAGTCGCTGCGCGGCGGCGAGGTGTCGATCGCGATGGGCGACGGGGTGGCGGGCTTCGAGAGCGTCGGCCGCAGCACCACCGTCCGCCTGCTGGACGAGCAGTTCATCGACTACCGCACGCGCCTGACGGCCGACTGGCCGCTGCGCGCCGACGTGCGCGTCGGCCCGTTCGTGGAGGCGATCAAGCGCGTCGCGCTCGTCGCGGAGCGCAACACCCGCATGAAGCTGTCGTTCACGCAGGGCCAGGTGCTCATCCAGGCGGGCGGCGGCGACATCGGACGCGGCGCCGAGGTGGTGGAGTGCGACCTGCGCGGCGACGACATCCAGATCGCCTTCCAGTCGCAGTTCCTGATCGACGGGCTGACCGGGATCGAGACGGAGTTCGCGCGCATCAACATGGAGTCGCCGACCAGGCCCGCCATGATCACCGACGTCCCGGGCGACGCCGACCCCGCCTTCCGCTACCTCGTCATGTCCCTCCGCCTCGTCTGACCACCCCGCGTCGCCCCACGCGCGGACAGTCGCCCCACGCGCGGACACAGGTGTACCTCCACCCGCGTTCCGACCGGTCCGTGCTCCACCCGCGTTCCGGCCGGTCCGTGCTCCACCCGCGTTCCGGCCGGTCTGCGCTCCACCCGCGTTGGCTACGGGGACGGCTGTATGGGCTGCGTTGGCCGCGGGGGCGGCTGTCCCAGCGAGGCTGGCTACGGGGCGGCTGTACGGGCGAGGCTGGCCAGAGGAACGGCTGTACGGGCGACGTAGCGGCGATCAGCCGGAGTCCTGCTGGAGTATGCGTGAAAGACGGGCGGCCAGCGAGTGACCCCGGTGGCCGTTGGTGTGGCTTGCCGTACGGGAGGAAGGACGACAGGCCCGACGGCGCGTGCAGGGGGAGCATGACCGGCCCGGCGGCGCGTGCCGGGGGAAGGACGACCGGCTCCACGCACCGATGCGGAAGGCGGCCATCCTCATGGCGCGGGCGAGAGACACGCCGACAAGACCCGCGGCGCACGTGGAAAGCGGCCGGTCCCGTGACCCATACGGAAGGCAGTTGCGTGTGCGGGGGATGGGCGGCCGATCCCAGCCGCGAGTCGGTGGAGAGGGAGCTGGGGTCAGACGTCGGTCAGGGCGATGAGGATGTGTTCCATGCAGGCGTGGCCGGCGCGTTCGGCCGCGGAGGCGTCGCCTGCCGCGATGGCGCGGGCGATCGCGTCGTGGGGGATGTAGCTGGAGTTGAGCGCGTCCATCGATGTGCCCGCCGCCGTGATGCTGGCCCGCAGCGCCGCCGAGAAGTCCTCGTAGAGGTCGATCAGCACCAGGTTGTGGGTCGCGCCCACGACCGCCTTGTGGAAGGACAGGTCGGCTTCGACGAACGCCTCGGGGTTGCCGGCCTCCCACGCCCTGTCGCGGTCGGCCAGGCGCGCCTCGATGATGCGGATGTCGTCGTCGGTGCGCCTGGTGGCGGCCAGGCGCGCCGATTCGACCTCGAGCGCGCGCCTGACTTCGAGGATCTCCAGCTGTTCGGCCTGCTTGAGCCGGCGCAGCATCGCTCCTGACAGCTCGTTGGTCGCCCTGACGTAGGTGCCGTCGCCTTGCCGGCACTCGAGCAGCCCGGCGTGGGTGAGCGCGCGCACGGCCTCACGAACCGTGTTGCGTCCCACTCCGAGCTGCTCGGCGAGCACGGTCTCCGTGGGGATCTTGCCGTTGATCTGCCACGACCCTGAGGTGATCTGCTCTTTGAGCTGATCGATCACCTGGTCGACGAGCGAGGCCCGCTGCGCCGTACGCAGACTCACAGTCCGCCTCCTCCGGGGAAACCAATCATCCTATGAGTCAATGACTGGTCGACCCTAATTATTCCAGACGTGAAAACACAAATCTGGAGCTCCCGGAGTTCTTTTTCAGCGGGAAAGTGGCGCGTCCACCCGCACTCCGGCCATGGCGGAACGAACTCCTGCGGCTTCGAGGGCTCTACGATACGCCGCGGTCTGTTCGTCCTGATGACCGGCCCTGCCGTACAGGTCGCCCAGTTCGCGCCAGCATCTGGCCGCTCTCCTGTCGATCCCGTACGGCGGGGCGTGGAGCGCGTCCAGGAGCAGCCGGGCCGAGCGGAGGTGCTCGGTCGCGTCGCCGCCACTCGCGAGCGTGGCGTCGGCCAGCAGCAGGTGGGCGACCGCTGGGACCGTTCCTGGAACGTTACGGAGCAGGCTGAGCGCATTGGTGCCGAGCTCGCTCGCGCCGTCGGCGTCACCCGCCCGGAGCCGGACGCGCCCGTGCACGATCATGCTTTCGGCGTGGTCGGCGACCGTGTCGGCGAAGGCGGACAGGATCCGGCTCGCGTTCGTGGCGAACTCCTCCGCCTCCGCGGCCGTGGCGAGCCCGAGGCGCGCCCACGCCATCGAGACCTGCCCGAGGCGGACGGCCAGGCGGGCGGAGCGACCTGCGGAGATGGCGTCGTCGGCCAGCCGTACGGCCAGCGCGGAGTCTTCGCCGGCCGCGGCCACGATGCTCGCCTTCCACAGCGCGTGGATCTCAGCGGAACGGTCCACAATCTCAGGTGTCCCGGTCGAGACGAGCACCTGCCGCACGTAGGTGAGCTCAGGCGACGGGTCCGAGCGGGTCTCCACGAGCGCGGCGGCCAGCTCCACCGCCAGCTCACCCTGCGTGACGGCGAGCCTGGTGGCGTGCTCGAACGCCGCGGTGCCCAGGTCGCGTGCGCGCAGCCGGTCGCCAGCCAGGTGGTAACAGCGCGCGAGCGCGACGGCCAGCGGCAGGTCGGCAAGGCGTTCGGGATGAGCGGCAGCCTCCCTACGCAGCCGCTCATAAGCCTCGACAGCCGGTCCGAGCCTGCCCTGCGCCTCGAGCGCGCGCGCTCTGCCGAGTCTGGCGTGCGCGGCGAGCATCGCGTTCTCCTCGCCGGCGGCCTTGATGATCTCGGTGAAGCGCTCGGCGGCCACGTTCGGGTCGCCGTGCCGCAACTCCAGCTCGGCATGGCGGAGGCCGAGCTCGGTGTCGATGCGCTGTCGAGGTTCGATCCCGTGCAGGAGGAACTCGGTGGTGCATCCCAGTCGCTCGGCCAGGAGTCTGGCCACTACGGGAGTCGGTGTTCGCTTACCCGACTCGATGAGTGAGACATAACTGTCCGACAGGTCGGGCCCGGCCAGCTGGGCCTGAGACATCCGCCTGTTTAGCCGCAGTCCTCGGACGCGGTCACCGATGGTTCCCTGACTCGGCATCTCATCTCTCAGGGCGGGGAAGGGTCAATGTGTCGCAATGATTGCATGAAGCGACCGAATCGGGTATCCCCACCCGAGAAATCTCTTCACAGAGGGTTAATCGTCCCCTTCGTCCTTGCTCGGGAAAAGCATCTGACAGACCTCGAGATAAAGGGTCTCCGGATACGGGATGTACTCGACCGTGGACAGGGCCTGGTCCTGACCTGCTGACTCGAGGATGAACTCACCGTAACCGAGCATGCGACCGAGCAAGGAGCGCTGGAAGCTCATGTCGGTGACCTTCTGTAGCGGCATCATCGCGACTTTGCGCGTGATGAGGCCCGTCGTGAGCAACATCCGTTTCGAGGTCACCACGAAGTAGTCGACCGACCACTCCGCGACTTTCCATACGAAACGGATGAGCAACAGCAGCCACAGCCACCACACGACCACCAAGGCGGTGCCGCCACCCTGGTCGCCGAAGAACTTGCTGAGCAGTCCAGCGATGATCAGGCCGCCGAAGACCTCGGCGACCGGACGAAGCAGCACGGCGGGGTGTCGCCGCACCATGATGACCTGGTGTTCGTGGGGGAGTAGGTAGCGGTTGACCGACGACGGAGCAGAGTCCCCGTGGGTCACAAGTCTCATGCGAGGCTGTTGAAGAATTGGGCCAGAGAGTCGGCCGCGTTGAACACCGTGTCGAACGCGCCACGCACCGCGTCCGCCGCATCGGTTGGTCGTGCGAAGAGGTAGTACGCAACGAATGCGATACCACCATAGGTGAGGACCTTCTTGACCTGCACTGTCGCCTCCACTACCACATTCCCACTACACCCGCCGTATACATTACCCAGCCAGGTGGCTGGGTAAAGCGCTCCAGACCACGACTGTCTTACGCGTCGCGGATACAGAACTCGATCTTGACTAGCCCCGGTCGCTCGCCACGAGCGCCAGGACGTGAAGGTGCTTGCGAGCGATCCGCTCGACCAGACCCGGGTGGGCATAGCCGGTGACCTCGAGTGCGCCGTAATGCGCGGCCTCGACGCAGCGGGTGACCGTGCTCGCGGAGTGTATCCCCGCGAACTCGTCGCGAAGGGCTGATTCGACCTCCGCGTAGGGACTCGTGGCTGGCAGCTCGCTCATGGTGCTCCCCGATGCGCGCCTCGGAGCAGGAGGCGCATATGAGATACCTTCGTTACTCTTCGTACCCACGTAGCAACAGTATGTAACGAAGGGTCGGGGCCATGTAGGGGAAAGAGCCGATCAGACCACGCCGTAGAGGCGGTCGCCGGCGTCGCCGAGGCCCGGCACGATGTAGCCCTGCTCGTTCAGCCGCTCGTCGAGCGCCGCGGTCACGACCCTGATCGGCCGGCCGGAGTCGGCGAAGACCTTGTCCATGTAGGCCAGCCCCTCGGGGGCGGCCAGCAGGCACAGCGCGGTGACGTCGACGGCGCCCCGGTCGAAGAGGAACTGGATCGCCGCCGCCAGGGTGCCGCCCGTGGCCAGCATCGGGTCGACGACGAAGCACTGGCGGCCCGACAGGTCGTCCGGCAGGCGAGTGGCGTACGTCTCCGCCTGCAGGGTCGACTCGTTGCGGATCATGCCGAGGAAGCCGACCTCCGCGGTGGGCAGCAGCCTGGTCATGCCGTCGAGCATGCCGAGCCCGGCCCGCAGGATGGGCACGACCAGCGGGTACGGCTTGGCCAGCCGGATCCCGTGGGCGGGAGACACCGGCGTCTGGACGGTCACGTCCGTGACCCGGACGTCGCGCGTGGCCTCGTAGGCCAGGAGAGTCACCAACTCGTCCGCGAGCCGCCGGAAAGTGGGCGAATCGGTACGGACATCTCGCAGCGTGGTCAGCTTGTGCGCGACGAGGGGGTGATCGACGACGAGGGTCTCCATAACGGACAACGCTATCTTGTGTGGAAGGTACCGGCACGTCGCGTACTTGGATTTGATCACAATTTGGCCGGACGGCCCTACGCTCAGTGGACGCTTCTGGAACCATTGGAGCTCGTAGAGGCCGCGTTGGCAGGCCGGGTGGGGAGCACGACGATGACAGACGAAGATGCGCTCGACTTCGCCATCGTGATCTATCGCGAGGACGAGTGCTGGGACGCGGAGTTGCTCCCTGTCGCTCTCACCTCCGATCTCCACGGGCTCATCCATGCGTTGAAGCAGCAGCCGAGCGAGAGCGGCACGATCGGCCTGGTGGCCGTGGGCGACGAGTTCTTCGTGGCGCTGCGGGTGCTCGGCGACAGAGTCGACGTCTTCCTGTCCGACATCGCCGCCTCGTGGGACTACCCGCTGGCCCAGCAGGTGCTCGAATACCTCGACGTGCCCGTCCCCGACGAGGACGAGCTCGACGACATCCTCCAGGACGAGGACACCGTGCTGCCCGCCGGCGATCTGTCGATCTTCGTGGACCTCGGGTTGGACGAGATGGAGCTGGGCATCCTCTCCGGTGACATCGACCTTCACCCCGAGGACGTGCTGTCCAGCATCGCCGCGCGGCTCGGCTTCTCCGAGCCGTTCGAGCGAGCCATCGACTCGGTCTTCGGCTGAATCTCGGGAGCAGTGGCATGCCCTCCAGCGCCATCTTCTCGGCCGCGTTCGTCAGGACACCCGACGGGTGGAGCGGGGCCGAAGTCGATCTGAGCGAGGCGGAGATCGTCGACGACCTCGGCGACGCCGTCCAGGAGAGTCTGGGGTTGAGCGGCGACGAGCTTGCGCTGCTGTGCGTCGAGGTGGAGGACGAGTGGTTCGCCATCGCCCGCTACCGGGGTGACGAGGAGCCGCGGGTCTTCCTCTCCGACGCCCAGGCCGGCCTGTCCGACGCGCTCGGCGAGCTGTTCGCCGAGTTCGCCGGCGTCGCGCCCGACAAGGACAGCGCCGACCTCGGCGTACGGCCGGCGGGCGACTTCGAGCTGCTGAGCGACTTCGGGGTGAGCAAGGAAGAGCTGCTCGAGCTGAGCATGGAGGAGGGCGTGCTGCCCGCCGACATCCTGTCGGTCATCGCCGAGCGGCTGGCCTTCGCCGACGAGCTCGACAGGCTGCGGTGACCCCATGGGACACGGCCATGCGGCTGGCGCTCGACGAGGCGTCGGCGGCCGCGGCCAGAGGTGAGGTGCCCGTCGGGGCGGTGGTCCTCGACGCGTCGGGCGCGGTGCTGGCGCGGGCCGGCAACGACCGAGAGGCGGGCGCCGACCCGACCGCGCACGCCGAGGTGCTGGCCCTGCGGGCCGCCGCCGCGTCCCTCGGCACCTGGCGGCTGGCCGGGTGCACGCTCGTGGTCACGCTGGAGCCCTGCACGATGTGCGCGGGCGCGGCGGTGCTGGCCAGGGTCGACAGGATCGTGTACGGCGCGGTCGACGCCAAGGCCGGGGCCGTCGGGTCGCTGTGGGACGTGGTCCGCGATCGCCGGCTCAACCACCGGCCCGAGGTCATCATGGGTGTGCTGGAGGACGAGTGCTCCGCGACACTCAAGGAGTTCTTCGGCACTCGCAGGATCCGGTAAGCTCATGCGCGGTGGTGTCGCCTAGTGGCCGAGGGCGCACGCCTCGAAAGCGTGTGATGGGGCAACTCATCCGTGGGTTCAAATCCCACCACCACCGCCACGACAAAGAGCCTCTGACCTGGTAACACAGTTCAGAGGCTCTTCGCATCTCAAGATCATTCGGTCACCGTTGGGAACGGGCGACGCGCACGGCCCTGGCGACGGCGTACTTGAAGCGATCACAGCCGCCCTCAGCATCGACCAGTCCACCCTCCTGGCCGACCGGGCACAGGCCGGCTCGCGCATCCAGCAGGCGCTCCCCAGCCTGTCCGCCGCGATCGCCACCTACGACATGCCCACGACGGGCCCGTCCGACCGCTGCCCGAACTCCGGGCCAAGGTCAGCGACGCCGTCACCTGGCGGCTGGCGGTCCAGTACGTCCGCATCGCGCGTGAGCTACCGGAACTGCTGACCGAGCTGTTCCGCGCCCGCACCGCACCCCGCACCCGCACCCCGCGCACGTCCGCTGGTACCACTCCTACACGCTGTATGCGCTATGGGAGGTCGCCCACCTGCGCCGCCTGCCGATGCCGTGGCGGGTGTACGCCACGGTGATGTCGGACCTCGCACCGGTAGCGATGCTGTGGGCGTTCCTCGTCCGGCCAGGGGCTCGTATGGGAGGGCCTCGCCTACTGGCTCGGCCTGTCGTACGCGGTCGGCATCCGCGACGTGCTGCGCCACCCGTCCGCGCCTGTGGGTGAACGGCTGGCGATCTGGCTGCTCGGCACGCCGCTGCTCATGCTCCTGCAACTGCTCGTGCTCCGCCCGCGATGTGGCAGGCGCCACTCCAGGCGCGCTGCGGCGACTGGGGCGCTCCATCAGAGGCGTGATCGTCGATTCGGCATGCTCGCCGCATGGTGCGCCGACTCGGGCCGGATGGCCGTGAGGTCGAGCACATCCTGCTCGACGGGCGCCCGTGTCTCCCTTTGGGTTGGCCATACGAGATATTTGATCGCGTACTGCTGGAGCGTCCGCGCCGTAGCCCAGCACGCCCGCCCACCGCAGACATCGGCGCTACCGTCGAAGCC
Organism: Nonomuraea sp. NPDC003727; assembly: GCF_053586935.1. Lineage (NCBI taxonomy): Bacteria > Bacillati > Actinomycetota > Actinomycetes > Streptosporangiales > Streptosporangiaceae > Nonomuraea > Nonomuraea sp. NPDC003727. The sequence continues at coordinate 952,367 of NZ_JBSFNE010000001.1, read as the reverse complement.
ATCCGCGCGGCCGGCCTCGAGGTCGACGCCGAACTGTGGATCCCCGCCAGCGAGTGCAGCCAGTGCTACGCCGGCTGCGTCGACGACCCGAAGACGGAGGTCTGACATGGATAGGCCCCAGTGGGAGCAACTGCCCGCGACGGTGCGCACCGAAGTCCAGGACGTCGTCGGTCTCGTGCTGAAGTCGGAGGCGGCGCATCAGGGCCTCATGCCGGGGATCGCCGCGACCCTGTACACGGAGGACGGCGGCAAGGCGTTTCTCAAGGCCGTCCCGCTCGACAGCCCGGCCGCCCACCTGTACGAGCGGGAGCGCTGGGCCGGGACGATCCTGCCCGCCGGCGCGCCGGCCCCGCGGATGACGTGGAGCGGCGACGACAACGGCTGGATCGCGATGCTGTTCGAGCACCTCGCCGGCCGCCGCGCCGACCTGTCCCCCGGCTCGGCCGACGTGCCCGCGGTCCTCGCAGCCCTCGGCAAGCTCGCCACCCTCAAGGCACCCGAGCAGGGGGCGCCCCTCGTCGCCGACAACGTCGAGTTCCTCCTGGCCAAAGGCAGGCACCTGATGGCCAAGCCCTCTCACGAGGTGCCCGACCAGGCGATGTACACCGCCGCCATCGAGGGGTTCGACGTCGCTGCCCTGGCCGGTGGCGCGCTCCTGCACTACGACCTGCACGCCGGCAACCTCATGGTCACCGCCGAGGGCGTGCGGGTCATCGACTGGGGGTTCGCTGCCGGCGGCGCCCCTTGGGTGGACGCGGTCATGCTCGCGCCGCGCCTGGTCGAGGCCGGGCACACGCCCGCCCAGGCCGAGGAGCTCCTGGCGCCCGCATGGGCGTCGGCGCCAGAGCGTGCGGTGACCGGGCTCGCCGCCTTGTGGACGCTGTTCCGTCTCTACAAGGCCATGTACGTCGAGGAGGGTCGCGAGTTCCGTAGCCGCGCCGTCTCCGCTGGCTGTGCCTGGGTGGAGTACCGCACCCGATAGCCAGCACATGGCAAAACCAACGCCTCGCCCCGATGGGCGGGGCGTTCTCTGTCTCAGGCGCGGGCCGCGGTCCGCTGTTGCTTCTCGGCGTCCGAGGTGGGTGGCACGGTGCCCCGTCACGGCAGCCCGCGAGGGACCTCAAACAGCCGCAGCCGCTCCGCTCGCGCCTCGATCAAGTCGGCCGTCGCCTGCTCATCCCACTCGCCCGGACACCAGCATCGCCGCGGCGTGCCCGGCGTCACGGCCAGTGTGGTCCAAGCTTCCCGTGATTTGGGGGAACGGCTCGGCCGAGACCGTTCGAGTTCGTCCGGAACCATGTGGCCTCATCCCGGGCTCCGCCGGCTACGATCCGCGTCACCCAAGGCCAAGAAGGCGTGCGGTTCTGGTTCGAATCCCACCACGACCGCTTCTGGGAAGGGTCGCCGACGGGCGGCCCTTTTCGGTTGCCACGAGTAGTAGTAGTGCGTGGTCGACTTCCGCCGCACGAGCATGCGGAAAGCCCACCAGGGCAGCCACACGAACAGCCCCCACAGACCGCACGTGGCCACCGTCAGCGCGAAGTGCGCCAGGTGGGTAGCCGGGCTCAGGCCGCGCCGCTTGGTGACCGACCTGACGTGCCGCGGATGGACGGGCACGACCATGCGGACGTACGGCGGTGGCGTGCCGGGCTGAGGCGGTGGGTGACCCATGGCGAACCCCCATGACCAGGGAAACCGTCACCTGGAACGTTGCCGCTCGCGGGCCATGGGAATCGTCACGGTCGTGGCGGATCGTGGAAAGGGCCGTCGATCGTCAGCGATCAACGGCCCTTCGCGTCGTCCTCGTCGTGGGTCACGAGGGCAGTTCCAGGACCCGGGCGTGGAGGATCGAGCGCTGGTGGAGCGCGGCCCGCAGGGCGCGGTGCAGGCCGTCCTCCAGGTAGAGCTCGCCCTGCCACTGCACCACGTGGGGGAACAGGTCGCCGTAGAACGTCGAGTCGGCGGCCAGCAGCGAGTGCAGGTCGAGCATCGCCTTGGTGGTGACCAGCGAGTCGAGTCGGACCTGCCGCGGCGGGATCTGCGCCCATTCGCGATTGCTCAGACCGTGTTCTGGATATGGGCGACCGTCGCCGACCAACTTAAAGATCACCCCATCGATTTTAGAAGAGATTCCACCTTTTCGCCTTCTTCGCAGGTCGGACGCCCTTTGGAACGGTCAGACGCCCCTCCGGAAGGTGTCGCACTGCTCCGGGGAGCCCGTCTCGTATCCGGTGGTGAACCACCTGACGCGCTGCTGCGCCGTGCCGTGCGTGAACGCCTCGGGGTCGACCCTGCCCTGGGTGCGCTCCTGGATCCGGTCGTCGCCGACCGCCGCCGCCGCGTCGAGCGCCTGCTGGATGTCGGAGCGGGTGAACGGCTTCTCGTAGAACCCGGTGTCCACGGCGTGCTTGGCCCAGACGCCGGCGTAGCAGTCGGCCTGCAGTTCGAGCTTCACCGATCCGCTGTCGGGGCCCTGCCGGTCCTGGCCGACGCGGTCCATCTGGCCGGTCAGGTTCTGCACGTGGTGACCGTACTCGTGGGCGATCACGTAGGCCTGCGCGAAAGGCCCGCCTTCGGCGCCGAACCTGGACTGCAGGACGTCGAAGAAGCTCAGGTCGAGGTAGACCTGCTCGTCGCGCGGGCAGTAGAACGGCCCGACGGAGGAGTCGGCCGCTCCGCAGCCGGTGTTCGTCGCCTGGGAGAACAGGACCGTCTTGGCGGGCCGGTAGCCGCCGAGTCCGCTCCAGTACTCCTGGATGCTGTTGACGACGCCGACGACGCGGCACTTGTCCGACTGGTCGGCGTCCGAGCCTTTCCTGCACTGCGCGGACAGGTTGGCGGTGGGCGGTAACCCTTCAGGTTCGCGGCCCATGATGTCCCCGGGGTTCACCCCGAAGACGAGGGCCGCGATCAGCGCGATGATGCCGGTGATGCCGCCCACGGCGAGCCCGCCGCCGGGGAAACGGCCGCCGCCGGTGCGCTCCTCGACCTGTGAGGCGTCGAGGTCGGCCTGGTCTCGGAAATCCATGCCCTCGCATCTGCCCGGGGCCGGGGTGATCAGTCCGACACCCGGGCCGACCGGCCCCGATCAGATGCCGCCGGGCTCAGATGCCACCGGGGTCAGATGCCACCGGGATCAGATGCCACCGGGGTCAGATGCCGCCGGGCTCAGATGCCGCCGGTGAAGGTGTCGCAGCGGCCGGGGTCGCCGCTCTCGTAGCCGGTGCTGAACCACTTCTCGCGCTGCGCGGAGGTGCCGTGGGTGAAGGCGTCGGGCACGACCATGCCCGTGGTCCGGCGCTGGATGCTGTCGTCGCCGACGGCCGAGGCGGCGCTGAGGGCCTCGTCGATGTCGGCCTGCGTGAACGGCTGGGTGTAGAAGCCGGTGCGCACCGCGTTGTGGGCCCACACGCCCGCGTAGCAGTCGGCCTGCAGTTCGAGGCGGACGGCGCCGCTGGTGGCGCCCCGCCGGCCGTGGCCGACCCTGTCCATGGTGCCGACCAGGTTCTGGATGTGGTGACCGTACTCGTGGGCGATCACGTACGCCTGGGCGAAGGGGCCGCCCTTCGCGCCGAAGTCGCGCTGGAGGGTGTCGAAGAACGTCAGGTCGAGGTACACCTTCTGGTCGGCGGGGCAGTAGAACGGGCCGACCGAGGCGTCGGCCGGGCCGCAGGCGGTGTTGACGGCCCGGGAGAACAGCACGGTCTTGGCCGGGGTGTAGGTGCGGTCGCGCTCGGCGAACGCCTGCCGCCAGTAGGCCTGGATGCTGTTGACGGTGCCGACGATGCGGCAGTCCTCCGACTGGTCGGCGTCCGCGCCGGTACGGCAGCGGGCGGCCAGGTTGCCGCTCGGCGACCCCTGTGGCGCGGGCAGCGACTGCTGGGGTTGGCGGGCGGGCTCGTCGATGGAGATGTTCGTCGGCACGATCTGGAACAGGAACAGCGCGGCGATGCCGACCAGCAGGAGCAGGCAGCCGGCGCCCTTGCCGCCGACCGGGACGGCGCAGCCGCCGGGCAGCATGCCGCCGCTCGGTCCCCGGCCCGGCCCTGGTCCGGGCCCGGCGGCTCTGACGTCCTCGACCTGGGAGGGGTCAAGCTCGGCATCGTCCTCGAACTGCATGTCGATGCCCTTCCCGGGTCATTGGTCAAATACGCTCCGTAATTGTGCAAAATGGGGCACATGATGGGTGGACTTATCGGGATTGCATTGGTGTCGCTCGGCATGGTCCTCACCCCGGGACCGAACATGATCTATCTGATCTCTCGCTCGATCACCCAAGGCAGGCGGGCGGGCCTCATCTCGTTGATGGGCGTGATGCTCGGCTTCACGCTCTACCTGACCGCCACGTGCCTCGGCCTCACCGCGATCTTCGCGCTGGTGCCCGCGGCGTACACGGCGCTGAAGCTGGCCGGCGCGGCCTACCTCGGATGGCTGGCGTGGAAGGCGCTCAAGCCCGGCGGCGGCTCGGTGTTCGAGCCGAGGGAACTCGAGCCCGTCTCGCCGCGCAGGCTCTTCTCCATGGGGCTGGTCACCTGCCTGCTCAACCCGAAGATCGCGATTCTCTACCTGTCGCTGCTGCCGCAGTTCGTCGACCCCCAGGCCGGGCACATCCTGCTCCAGAGCCTCGCGCTGGGCTCGGTCCAGGTCGCCATCGGCACCATCGTCAACGGCCTGATCGCGATCTCCGCCGGCACGCTGGCCGCGTTCCTGGCCAGTCGCCCGCTGTGGGTGCGCGTCCAGCGCTACTTCATGGGCACCGTCCTCGGCGGCATGGCCATCCACCTGGCCATGGACCGCTCGCGCGCGGTGGTCGCCGCCTGACGGCGGGCGCCGGTGACCTCCTGACGCCCCCGTGACGGGAGGTCACCAGCGGTGGTGCACCTGGGCGCGGATCTTCCGGTCATACAGGTCCCGTACGGCCCGCAGCGTCGCCTCGGGCAGCGCCGGCAGCGCGGCGGCCTCCGCGTTGGCCCGCGCCTGCTCGGGCGCCCGGGCGCCGGGGATGACCGCCGTCACGCCCGGCTGCTGGATGACCCAGCGCAGCGCCGTCTGCGCGGGCGAGACCCCCTCGGGAGCCAGCGCCGCGAACTCCGCCGCCGCCTCCACCCCGGAGGCGAAGTCGAGGCCGGAGAACGTCTCGCCCTGGTCGAAGCGCTCGCCGTGCCGGTTGTAGGACCGGTGGTCGTCCGCGGGGAAGACCGTGTCCTTGGTGTACCTGCCCGACAGCAGCCCCGAGGCCAGCGGGACCCTGGCGATGATCCCCACTCCCTTGTCCGCCGCCGCGGGCAGCACGCGCTCCAGCGGCTTCATCCTGAAGGCGTTGAAGATGATCTGCACGCCGGCGGTGCCGGGCCGCTCGATCGCGGTCAGCGCCTCGTCGCAGGTCTCCACGCTCACCCCGTAGGCGGCGATCGCGCCCTCCTCGACGAGCGTGTCGAGAGTGTCGAAGACGGCCTGCGAGGAGTAGACGGAGGTCGGCGGGCAGTGCAACTGCACCAGGTCCAGCCGGTCGACGCCCAGGTTCGCGCGGGACCGGTCCGTCCAGGCGCGGAAGTTGTCGAGCGTGTAGAGGGCGGGGTCCAGCGCGACCCTCCGGCCCATCTTGGTCGCCACCATGACGTCCGCGTCGGGACGCTCGCGCAGGTAGGCGCCGATCAGCTGCTCGCTGCGGCCGTCGCCGTACACGTCGGCGGTGTCGAAGAAGGTCACGCCCGCCTCGACGGCCGCGTCGAGAACGGCCAGCGCGTCCTTCTCGGCCACCTCGCCCCAGTCGGCGCCGAGCTGCCACGTGCCCAGGCCGACGACGGAGACGCGCCGGCCTGTCCTGCCGAATGTCCGCTGTTCCATGCGCCCAGCATCAAGCGCACCTCGCTGACCTGTCCAATCGTCCGCCTGGGCAGCCCCCTCGCCGGCGGGCCGTCAGGCGAGGGCCTGCCGTACCGCGGACAGGCAGCGTTCCACCACACAGCTCGGCGGCCCGCGGCCGCTCACTTTCCGATGCCGTCGGCGAGGCCTTTGACGATGTAGCGCTGGCCGAGGAAGAACAGCAGCACCACGGGAAGCGCCGCGATCACCATCCCCGCGAACACCACCGGGTAGTCGGTGCCGTGCTTGCTCATCAGGCTGGTCAGCCCGACCGGCAGGGTCTGCACGCCGCTGCCGCTGGTGAAGACCATCGCGAAGAGGTACTCGTTCCACGCGAACAGGACGTGCAGCATGACCGTCGAGGTGATGATCGGCTTGCTCATGGGGAGGATGACGCGCCAGAAGGCGGTCCAGCGGCCCGCGCCGTCCATCTCCGCGGCCTCGTCCACCTCGCGCGGGAGGTCGATCATGTAGGCACGGATGAGGAAGGTCGTGAACGGCACGCGGAAGGCGGTGTACAGGATGAGCAGCGCCCAGAAGCTGTTGTAGAGCCCCATCGCCTGGAACATCTTCACCAGCGGCACGAGCGCCACGGTGGGAGCCAGCATGAGCCCGCCGAGGATGACCGCGGTGACCGCCTTGGGGAACGGGATGCTGACGCGGGTCAGCCCGTAGGCGGCCCACGCGCTGACGAAGACGGTGGCGATCGTCGAGGTGACGGTGACCAGCACGCTGGTGGTCAAGTAGTCGTCGACCCCCCTGTTCCACGCCTTCCGGTAGTTGGCGAAGCTCCAGTCGACGGGCAGCGCGAACGGGTCGCCGAACAGCTCGGCGTTCGACTTGAACCCGTTGAGGACCATCCACAGCAGGGGATAGACCACGACGACCGCGAGGGCGAGCAGGAAGGCCCACATGAACACCCGCGCGACCAGGCCGAGAAAGCTCAGTCGCCTCACCAGTCCACCCTTCTCTTGCGCGTGAACCACAGCTGCGCCATGGCGATGCCGAGCGTGATGACGAAGATCAGCGTGGCGATGGCGGCGGCGTAGCCGAAGTTGTTGCGCACGAAGCCGCTGCGGTACAGCCACGTGCCCATGACCTGGGTCGAGTTGTTCGGGCCGCCGCTGGTCATGACCATGACCTCGTTGAACACCTGGAACGCCCCGGAGATGGTCACCATCGTCATGAGCCCGGTCATCTCGCGCACCAGAGGCACCGTCACGTGCGTGAAGCGGCGGACCGGTCCGGTGCCGTCGATGGCCGCGGCGCCGTACAGCTCGGCCGGGATGCGCTGGATGGCGACGGCGAACAGCAGCGTGGAGTAACCGAAGCCCTGCCACTGGCTCATCGCGATGACCGCCGGCATCGCCGTGCTCTCCTGGCCGAGCCACGAGTGGTCGAACTGGCCCAGGCCCACCGCCTCCAGCGCGTGGTTGAGCGGGCCCAGGCTCGGCTCGTAGATGAAGTAGAACAGCAGGCCCGCGACGGTCAGCGAGATCGCCGAGGGGATGAAGTAGATCGCCCGCAGGCCGCGCCGCCACCTCTCGCTGCGGATGCTCTCGATGAGCGCGGCCAGCACGAGCGCGCCGAAGACCTGGAACACGATCGAGATCACCGCGTACAGCAGGTTGTTGCCGAACGACGACCAGAAGACGGGGTCGTCGAGCAGTCTGCGGTAGTTGTCCAGGCCGACGTACTCCTGGCCGCCGCTGTAGATGTCCCACTTGAGGGTGCTGAACCCGATGTTCTGCGCGAGCGGCAGGTAGACGAACACCCCGACCAGCACAAGGGCAGGGGCGACCCACGCGAGCCCGGCCGCCCGGCGAGTGACGGCGCGCACGGCTACCGGGCCGTCCGGGAGGCCTGGCGCACGCTCTCGAGCACCTGCTCGGGGGTCTGGCCGCCGCTGATGAGGGCCTCGCCGCCGGCCAGCCAGGCGTCGGCGACCTCGGGGACGGTGACCATGTCGAGCCAGCTGGCCAGCCGCGGCGCGGCGTTGACCAGCTCGATGCCCTCGAACACCGCCTTGCTGGACGTCTCGGGCGTGACGGCGCCGACGACGGTGCTGGGCTGGCCGTACGGGGGAGAGGAGAGGACCTTGGCGTTCTCGACCTCGGTCACGAACTTCATGAAGTCGACGGCGAGCGCGGCGCGCGGCGACCTGGCGTTGATCAGGTAGCCCTCCGGCGCGCCCTCGATGACCTTGGGGTCGCCCGCGGCACCCGAGGGGACGGGCAGCGGGAAGATGCCGAAGTCCTCGGGGGTGAGCCCCCGGCCGGCGGTCGTGCTGTCGAACTCCAGGATCTCCTGGTAGTACATGGCGGCCTTGCCGTTGGCGAACGCCTCCTGCGCCGAGGTGTACAGGACGCCGTTGGTGCCGCTGCCGGTGTCGGTGCAGTCGGTGACGAGGGTCTTGAACTGCTTGAGCGCGGCGAGGTAGCCGGGGTGGTCGAGCTTGGCCGTGGCGGGGCGGACGTCTGCCTCGCGGGTCTGGCCTGGCACGTCGTAGGCGAACAGCTGCTGCAGGTAGTGCAGTGCGGGCCAGCCGTCCTTGTTGCCGAACGCGATCGGCTCGTAGCCCGCCTTGCGCAGCGCCCGGCAGCTGCCGACGAGCTCCTCGAACGTGGTGGGCACCTTGAGGCCCGCCTTGGCGAAGGCGGCCTTGTTGTAGCCCATGAACTTGCCGTTGTTGTAGAGCGGGATGCCGTAGTACTTGCCGTCGAAGGCGAAGGCGGACAGTGAGGACTCGCCGAAGGTGCGACCCCACTCGGTGCCGGGGCCGATCACCTTCGTCAGGTCGGCCGCCCTGCCGCCGCGGACGAAGTTCTCCGCCCAGTTGCCCGTCCAGGTGAAGTAGACGTCGGGCAGCGCGTCGGAGGCGGTCAGGGTCTTGGTCTTGTCCTTGATGCTCTGGTCGGTCTCCTGGATGAGCTCGACCTTCACGCCAGGGTGCCGCTTCTGGTAGGCGGCGGCGAGCTTCTCGAAGTACGGGCTCAGCGGATCGCCCGCGAACTTGGTGAGGACGCTGAGCGTGCCGGAGAAGTCCGGTTTCGCCGTGACGTCGGCGGCCGGAGCCGGCGCCGTACCGCCTGAGCAGCCGGTGAGGGCGAGCGACCCGGCCAGTACGGCCAGCGTCGTCAATGGGCGAGGACGCATGGGCTTCCTTTCTCTCGGAGTGCCTCGGCACCTCGGATCCGCGTGGTGAGGGCCGACTGTACAGCCGATCTGATACCGGTACCAGAGGGAAGTTGAAAAGATCTTCCTTCTCGGGTCGCCACCTCTGACCTGCTGAACAGTTGACGGAGATGGTTGCGCTGTGCCAGCGTGATCCCCGCGTGATACCGGTATCAGGTCGCGTCACTCCCGAAAGGACCCGAACATGCTCGGCTTCAACGAGCCCGAATTCCTCTCCCAGCTGGCGAGCACGGTGGCCCTGCGCCCGCGGATCGAGGAGGTCGCCGACCGCCTCGTGGAGGAGGGGTTCGACAACCTCCTCCTGGTCGGCGCCGGCGGCACCTACGCGCAGATGTGGCCGTACGAGCACCTGGCCAGGCGTTCGTCCCGCCTCGCCGTACGGGCGGTGATCGCGGCCGAGCTGATCGCCTCGGGCGACGCGGGTCTGGGCGAGCGCACCGCGGCGATCTTCACCTCGGTGACGGGCACGACCGACGACAGCGTCCGCGCCATCGAGTACTGCAAGGCCAAGGGCGCCTACACGATCGGTTTCACCGGCCACCCCGACTCGCCCGTCGCCACCAAGGTCGACGTCGCGCTCGTCTCCGAGCCGAAGGCCTGGCCGTTCGACCCCCAGATGCTGCTGTTCATGGGACGCCTGCTGTCGCGCAGGGGCGAGTTCGACGGCTACGACAAGCTCGCCGCCGAGCTCGCGGGCATCCCCGGCGTCCTGCTCGAGGTGGCGAAGCAGGCCGAACCCGTGGCCGCGGCCTTCGCCGAGGCCCACCAGGACACCGACTACCACTTCCTCGTCGGCGGCGGAAACCTCTGGGGCTTCACCTACCTCTACTCGATGTGCATCCTCGAGGAGATGCAGTGGCTGCGCACCACGCGGGTGCACAGCGCCGAGTTCTTCCACGGCTCGCTCGAACTGCTCGAGGAGGACACCAGCGTGATCGTCTTCCAGGGTGAGGACGAGACGCGCGCCCTCACCGACCGCGTCGAGTCCTTCGCCAGGCGCATCTCCAAGGACGTCACCGTCTTCGACACCCGCGACTACCCGCTCGACGGCATCAGCCCCGAGTTCCGCGGTCTGCTCGCGCCCCTCGTGCTCGACACCGTGATGGGCAGGGTGAGCAAGCACCTGGAGCGGGTCCGGGACCACTCACTCGACCTGCGCCGCTACTACCGCGTCATGGACTACTGAGCCTTCATGAGAGTCCTCGGCTTCGGCGACAACATCGTCGACCGGTTCGTCGACCGCGGCATCGACTATCCGGGCGGCAACAGCGTGAACGTCGCCGTCTACGCCGGCCGCCTCGGCGTCGAAGCCGCCTACCTGGGGGTCTTCGGCGACGACGACCTCGGCGGCTTCCTCCGCGAGTCGATCGCCGCGCAGGGCGTCGCCGTCGACCACTGCGTCGTACGGCAGGGCGAGACCGGGGTCTCCACCCTGCGCGTCGACGACGGCGACCGGGTCTTCCTCGGCTGGAACGGCGGCGGCGTCACGGTCCGGGAGCCGCTCGCGCTCGACGGCGAACTGCTCGACCACGCCTCGTCCTTCGACCTGGTGCACTCCAGCGTCTACTCCCGCAGCGAGAGCGAGCTGCCCAAGCTCGACACGCTCGTGAGCTTCGACCTGTCGAGCGAGGAGGACTACCGCGCCCCCGCCTACCTCGACCGCGTCTGCCCGCACGCCGACCTGGTGCTGCTCTCGTGCTCCCACCTCGACGAGGGCGCCACCCGCGCGCTGCTCGCCGACGCCGTACGGCGGGGCGCGGGCCTGGCGCTGGCCACCCGCGGTGTGGCGGGCGCGATCGCCCACGACGGCCGCGTGACCGTCGCGGCCCCGGCCCGCCCCGTCGCGCAGGACGCCGTCGTCGACACCATGGGCTGCGGCGACGCCTTCCTGGCCGGCTTCGCCGTCTCCCTGCTGCGCGCCGGGTGGTCGGCCGGCCGGCGACCGTCGGAGCGCATGATCGAGCGGGCCCTGCACGACGGCGCTGACAGCGCCTACCGGCAGTGCTTCGTCGAAGGCGCGTTCGGCCACGGGCGGCCCGTCGAACGGCGGGCCCTGGCTAGCATGTGGCCAGGCTCCGAACGCGAGAAATGAGGGACGTCATCCATGCCAGCTGACCGGGGCCGCGCGGCGGGACCGCCGACGATCTCCGAGGTGGCCGCCGAGGCCGGCGTCGGCCGGGCCACCGCGGCCCGGACACTCGGCGGGTACGGATACGTCAGCCCCGAACTGCGGGAACGGGTGCTCGCCGCCGCCGAGAAGCTCGGCTACCGGGCCAACGCGCTGGCGCGCAGCATGTCGACCGGCGTCAGCCACACCCTCGGCGTGATCGTCGCCGACATCGGCAACCCGTTCTTCGCCGGCGTGGTGCGCGGCATCTGCGACACCTCCCGCGCCAGAGGCTTCGACACGATCGTGCTGAGCACGTACGAGGACCTCGACGAGGAGGTCGCGGCGACGAACGTGCTCATCGACAAGCGCGTCGACGGCTTCATCGTCGCCTCGGCGGCGATCGGCAAGGGCGAGGTCGCCCACATCAAGGCGGCGGTCGAGAGGGGCATCCCCGTCGTGCTCGTGGACCGCGCGGTCGCCGCCCTCGACCTCGACGCCGTCGTGATCGACAACCGCGACGCGGCCAGGGAGGCGGTCGAGACGCTGATCGCGGCGGGCCACCGCAGGATCGGGTTCGTGTGGGGGCCGCCCGCGCCCGAAGCGCCCGCGACCAGGCGCGGGCTGCTGGCCGAGGCGTCGCGCAACCTGTGGACGGACGGCGAGCGGCTGCGCGGCTACCTCGACGCGCTCGACGACGCCCGCATCCCCTTCGACCCCGAACTGGTGATGGTCGGGCCCAAGACCGAGGAGCGGGCGACCGAGGAGGTCACCCGCATGCTCGCCCTGCCCGACCGCATCACCGCCGTCTTCTGCACCGAGACCGACGCGGTGACCGGAGCGCTGCGGGCGCTGCGGACGGCGGGGCTGGCCTGCCCGCGCGACGTGGCGCTGATCGGGTTCGACGACAGCTCGTGGGCGGCGGTCATGGAGCCGCCGCTGACGATGATCGAACAGCCGGTGCACGAGCTGGGGGCCAAGGCGGCCCAGGTGCTGCTGGACACGATCGGCGGCGCGGATCCGCGCGGCGAGATGCACACCCTGAGGTCGCGACTGGTCGTGCGCTCCTCGGTCACCCCGCCGATGGCGCCCTGAGAACGGGCCGGGCGCTCCTCGGTCGGCCCGCCGGCGGCCGGCCGTTCACGCGTCTTCCGGCAGCTCCCGAGTAACGCCAGGGGATCCGGTTACGGACGGCCACGACCGCTACGGCAGCGGCCGTGGCCGCGTTACCTCGGCGGACGCCGTGGCGATGAACGCCTCGACGGCGGATCGCACGTCATCGCCCCGTCCGGTCAGGGTTCGCCTGTCCCGGGCCTCATGCATGTCGGCAGCGAGAGCCATGGCGTCCTCCGCCAGACGCGAGATCTCGGGGTCCTCGGCCAGCAGCCGGACGCGGTAGAGAGCATGCCAGGCGGACGCGCGGAGCCGGTAGGAGGTCGCCTTGGCCTCGTCGTAGGCCGGCGTCGGCTCGCCTTCGAAGGCGCGCAGGGCGCGGTCGTACTGCGCTGTCCTGAACTGCAGAACGGCACCGGCGAAACCGCTGTAGACGGTCATGCGTTCCTCGCGCAGTCGGGCGGAGATCGCGAACTGTTCGGCCCGCTGGGTGGCTCTCTGCTGGAAGAGGTAGGTGACGAGGGAACCCAACAGCGTTCCCCCGATGGCGATGAGCCCCGCTATGACGGCTTCCATGGGGACAGTTGATCACAGCGCCTTTGCCGGCGCCTCCCGCACGACGTCTAGGCTGGGTGAACGTGACGACGGAACGATGGGCACTCGGCGGCGACCTGAGCGTGGCGAGGATCGGCTACGGCGCGATGAAGCTGACCGGTTGGCCGAAAGGCGACCGGCCCACCCGGGAGACGGCCCTGGCCGTCCTGCGCCGGGCGGTCGAACTCGGGGTGAACCACATCGACACCTCGCACTACTACGCGCGCGACGGCGTGGCGGCCAACGAGCTGATCAGGGAGGCGCTGCACCCCTACCCGGACGACCTGGTGATCGTGACCAAGGTCGGGGCACTGGTCGAGGGCTCCGACCTGGCCCTGCCCGCGGCGGAGAAGACCGGTCTCACCCCTGACAACCTGCGCCGCGGCATCGAGGCGAACCTGCGCTCGCTCGGCGTCGACCGCCTGGACGTGGTGAACCTGCGGCTGGGCGACCTCGACCGTGCCGTGACACCGCTGGCCGGCCCCCTGGAAACGCTGTGCGCGCTGCGCGACGAGGGCCTGATCCGCCACCTCGGCGTCTCCAACGTCACCGCCGCCGAGCTCGCCGAAGCCCGCACGATCACGCCGATCGCCTGCGTCCAGAACCTCTACAACCTGGCCAGGCGTGACGACGACCCGCTCGTCGACGCCTGCGCGGAAGCGGGCATCGCCTACGTCCCGTTCTTCCCGGTCGGCGGTTTCCAGCCGATCACGACCGAGCGCCTGGACGCTGTCGCCGCCCGCCACCGCGCGACCGTGCCGCAGGTGGCGCTGGCCTGGCTGCTGGCCCGGTCACCGAACATCCTCCCGATCCCCGGCACCGGCTCCCTGGAGCACCTGGAGGAGAACGTCGCCGCGGGCACCCTCGAGCTCAGCCCGGAAGACATCTCCACTCTGGAGAATCCGGCCGGGCAGTGAGACGATCTTCCGCGTGCTCCCCCTCCGCCGGGTCGCGGCCGGTTTCCTGATCGCTTTCGTCACCCTGAGCCTGTTCGGGTTCGACATCCTCGTCGACCCGGTCGGCTGGCTCCTGGTCGTCCTCGGGCTGTCGAGCATGAAGGCCGCGAACGACACGGTGTTCGGCCCGGCCCACGCGAGCGCCGTGGTGGCGATGGCGCTGTCGCTGGCGATGTTCGTCGGGCTCGGCCGGTTCCTCTTCATCGGCCTCCTGCACAGCATCGCCGTCATCCTCACGATCTGGTTCATCGCCGACGGGATCGTCAAACGCGCCCGCGCCCAGAACGACCCGCCGACGGCCTCGACGTTCGACACGCTGCGATGGGTGGTCACGGTCGTCCTGTCCGCCGAGCTTCTTTCCGGCTACGTGATCCCCGGGACGCCCTGGGTGGCGCTCGCCGCCCTCGTCGCCGCCATCTGGTTCGTGGTGCAGCTCTACCGCTACGCGGACCAGCCGTACCTCACACCCGGCCCCCGAGGGCCCGTCGCTTCCTGAGCGCGTGCCCGTCAGGCGACGAACCGGGGGACCCGTACGAGTCGCGTCCCTGCGGCCGGGGCTGGACGGGTGGACGGCAGGCGGACTGTTCGGGCACGCCGTCGCGTCCGGCTCCTGGCCCGGATCGTGCCGTGGCGCCGCCCCAGACTTCCGCGAAGCGGCGGGCCGTACCGCGGGAGTCACCTCAGCCGGGTGACGCCCGGTTGGCGTGATGGCGGTGCCATGGGGGGATACAGGTCTCAGGAGCACCCGTGAACACCGCCACAAGCCGCACCAGCCGGACGCGGACCTGGATCGCCCGCCTCTCTCTTGTCACGGCGGCGGCCGCCGCGGTGATTCCGATGGCCTCCGCGGGGCTGCGCAGCATCACGCTCCTCGGCCTCGGAGTGGCGGGGCTGGCCTTTACCGTCGCCGCGCTGTGGTGGGCGCTCACCCATCGCGGCGTGGCACGCGCGTGCGCGGCCGTGTTGGTCATCGCCGTCCCCGTCGCCGTGCTCGTCAGGTATGCGATCGTCGGGATGCTCTGGCCGGTGGTCATGTCGGGCGTGCTGATGATGCTGGCCGTGCTCATCGGCCGGGTCGCTCTCGGCATGGGCTCCGAGCCTGCCTCTTCACGGGAGTTCCCGGCGCTCCCGCTCAGGCGTCCGTTCCTGATCATGAACCCACGCTCGGGCGGTGGAAAGGTGAGCGCGTTCGACCTGGTGGCCAAGGCGCGAGCACGTGGAGCGCAGGTCGCGGTTCTCGACCCGGCCCATCACCAGGACGTGACCGAGCTGGCGCGCAAGGCCGTGGCCGAAGGCGCGGACCTCCTGGGCGTCGCGGGCGGCGACGGAACGCAGGCCCTGGTGGCCGCTGTGGCGGCCGAGCACGGCGTCCCTTTCATGGTCATTTCCGCGGGCACCCGCAACCACTTCGCCATGGACCTCGGGCTGGATCGGAACGACCCCTCCACGTGCCTGGCAGCGCTCGACGAAGGCGTGGAGATCCGCGTCGACCTGGGACGCATCAACGATCGGGTCTTCGTCAACAACGCGTCCTTCGGCGCCTACGCGGCCATCGTGCAAAGCCCCGCCTATCGCGATGACAAGACGCACACCACCTTGGAGATGCTGCCCGAACTCCTTACTGGTCAGCGCGGCCCCCGCCTCACCGTACGGACCGACACCGTGACCGTCGAGGACCCGCAGGCCGTACTGGTGAGCAACAACCCCTACCACGTGGGAGACCCCGCCGGCCTCGGCCGTCGTGCCCGCCTGGACTCGGGGGTCCTCGGCGTCCTCAGCGTCAAGGTGGACAACGCCGTGCAGGCCGCCGGCCTGATCCGCAGGGGCCGGTCGGGCGGGCTGACCTCGC
This sequence comes from Nonomuraea sp. NPDC003727, assembly GCF_053586935.1. Taxonomy (NCBI): domain Bacteria; kingdom Bacillati; phylum Actinomycetota; class Actinomycetes; order Streptosporangiales; family Streptosporangiaceae; genus Nonomuraea; species Nonomuraea sp. NPDC003727. The sequence continues at coordinate 936,688 of NZ_JBSFNE010000001.1, read as the reverse complement.
TCACCGCCCGCGAGGCCGTCATCGATGCCGACGTGCCGGAGATCCCCGTGGGGGTCGACGGGGAGGCGCTCATGGTCGCGACCCCGGTGCACTGCCGTATCCAGCCCGGCGTCCTGCGCGTGCGCGTACCAGCCAGCAGCCGACGCGGAACGGCCCGCGCCCGGCCACGCCTGGACTGGCGCCGGCTGTGGCACCTGGCCGTCTCCCCAAGACAACACCAGTCCCCATGACACGCGCGCATCACGCCGGCGAGGACTCGCCTGAGGGCGAGGAATGTGTGGTGAAGGGTGCCGAGGGCGCTCAGGTCGAGATGTCGGTCTGGTTCCCGCCGGACGCGGGAGGCGACTACTCCGTGAGCGTGTCCACCTGGCCCTGCGGCCGTTGATGAGGTCCGCCGACGTGTTCGGCGCACAGGCAGCCGACGCCCTTCTCGATCCACTCCTGCCCGTCCCATTCCGGGTGGCGCGCGATCATCAGGGCTGTGACTTCCTCTTTGATCGTCTCCTCGCTCATGGCCGAGTCGCGGCGTACCCAGGTTTCGTCGCGCAGCAGATGAAGATAGTCGCGGACATCGGCCAGCAGCTCCGGGCCGCCGATGTCGCCGTGGCCCGGGACCACCACCCGCGGGCTCTGCTCGGCCAGCCGCTGCATCACCGCGATCCACCGGATGCCGGACACGTCAGTGTCGTGTGGCGGGAACCACGGGAAGATCGCGAACTGCCCTGCCTCCACGAGGTCGCCGGTGAACATCACCCCGGCGTCGGGCACCGTGATCACCTGGTCGCCCTTGCTGTGCGCCCGTCCGGTGGCCCGCAGCCGTACCACCCGGCCACCCAGGTCGAGGTCGTAGGAGTCGTCATAGACGACGTCCGGCGTGGCGAGTTCGACGCCCTCCAGCTGCCGGGCGACCGGTTCGCCGAGTCCCTTGAACATGTCGAGGTAACCGGGGCCCTTCATGGCCAGGTCTTCGGCTTGCGCGCGGTTGATCAGGAACGTCGCCTCCCCGGCGAACGTCTGGGCGCCGAAGGCGTGCTCGGGGTGGAAGTGTGTCGTGGTCAGGTACAGCTTGCGGCCGCGCGCGTACTCGGTGGCGAACTCGAGAACGGTTTCCGCGTTGCCTGGACCCATCCCGGTCTCGACGACCAGGGCGGAATGAGTGCCACCGATGACCCCGATGTTGGGCACCAGCTGCACACGCCGGTTCGGGATCACCAGCAGATCGCGCGCGAGCTCCTGAACTCCGATGATCTGCACAACGGGCTGGTATTCGGCCATGGCGGCGACTCCTCGGAAAGCCATGATCGCCAGGTGGTCGTCCGGGCGATCGGTCCGGCCCAGTCCATCGCCGGATCGCCCGAGGCGTCCAACACCGATCTCCCACACCCGATACCGTGCGGGTATCGTCGCCGGTGATGGAGCTACGCCTGCTGCGTTACTTCGTGGCCGTCGCCGAGGAACGCCACTTCGGCCGCGCCGCCACCCGTCTGCACATGACCCAGCCGCCCCTCAGCCGAGCCGTCAAACAGCTGGAGAGCGATCTCGGCACCACCCTGCTGCGCCGTTCGTCCACGGGAGTAACGCTCACCGCCGCCGGTACGGCGCTCTACGACGAGGCGCGCACGCTGCTGGACCAGGCGGAGCAGGCGCGCGCCCGGGTCGCCGCCGCAACCGACGCCATCACTCTTGGGACTCTTGGCGACAGCGCCGAACAGGCGGGCACCCACCTCGCCGCCGCCTTCCGGCAGCATCACCCCGGAGTCGACGTCCGCATCCGCGAAGCCGGCTTCACCGACCCGACCACCGGCCTGCGCCACGGTCTCGTCGACGTCGCCCTCACCAGGGCGCCCTTCGACGACACGGGGATCAAGATCCACGTGCTGCGCTCCGACCCCGTCGGCGTGGTCCTGCGCACCGACGACCCGCTTGCTCAGCGCGACGTCCTGCACGTGCGTGATCTCGCTGATCGCCGCTGGTTCCAGTTTCCCGACGGGACCGATCCGATCTGGCGCTCCTACTGGAACGCCGGCGAGCCGCGGGACGGCCCCGTGGTGCGGACCGTCCACGAGTGCCTGCAGGCCGTTCTGTGGAACGGCACGCTCGGGCTGGCACCCCTCGCCCATGCGCTGCCTGACGGCCTCACCGCCGTCCCCCTGGCCGACATGCCGCCCAGCCCCCTCGTCGTCGCCTGGAACAGCGCCAACGACAACCCGTTGATCCGCTCGCTCACCCGCATCGCCACGGCCGTCTTTCGTCAGGCGCGGGGTTGACCCTCACCCGATCGAGCCCTGGACCGATGCCGCCCCAGGGCGGGTCGCTCCCGGTGGGTGACCACAGACCTAGACAAGGAGACGCTGCGGGTACGGCGGGGCCGTCGACGTCCGAGGCCGGAACCGGCCGTGGTGACCGCTACTGAAGGGCCAATGACCCGAGTGAGCTCAAGGTCTGCGAGAGGTGCCGGCTATCTACTACGCGTGTAGACAAGGCTGACCCATCCACCTGATCCCGTGTCGACGTGAGCCGGAACCCTGGCGATCTTCCCTTTGGGACATTGCCATTACTGGAGACCTCGCTGATCAGGTGACGGTCAACCCACCACCCGTAGGTGAAGCTCCAGGCGTCAGGGAAGTCTGCTGACACGGCGCGTCACGTTCACCGGACGATCCGTGCGGCGCTCAACCGCGTACGGCGCGGAAGACCCCGATGAGCCGCTGAAAGAGGCCGGCTGAGACCCAAAACCAAAGGGGGCCATGCCACTGATCATGGCATAGCCCCTTTGAGCTGGCGGAGGAGAACCGGGCGCGGAGGGGGACGAGCCCTCCGAAGAGGCCAACTGAGACTAAAACTGAGACTGGACACGACGAAGGGGCCGACTGGGTATGGTCGGCCCCTTCGCGTTTTACTGCCTCAACCAGGCGCGGAGGATGGGGGATTTGAACCCCCGATAGGTTGCCCTATACACGCTTTCCAAGCGTGCGCCCTCGGCCACTAGGCGAATCCTCCGTCGAGAAGCTTACCGGACTCTTCACGCTGAAGAGACCACCATTCAACGTGAGCGAGCACTGCCGTACGGGGCTAGACTGTCGGAGGACCCCTCGCGCGGCGTCATCCTGTGAACCTCCCCAGGGCCGGAAGGCAGCAAGGATAAGCGGGCTCTGGCGGGTGCGCGAGGGGTCTCTTCATTGGAAGCCCCCTCCCAGGCGGGATGGTCGCATGAGTCTTGCGCTTTACCGCAAGTACCGGCCCGGAACCTTCGCCGAGGTCAAGGGTCAGGAGCACGTCACCGACCCCTTGCGGCAGGCACTGCGCACCGGCCGGATCAACCACGCCTACCTGTTCAGCGGTCCTCGGGGCTGCGGCAAGACGTCCAGCGCCCGCATCCTGGCGCGCTCGCTCAACTGTGAGAAGGGTCCGACGCCCGACCCCTGCGGCGAGTGCGAGTCCTGTGTGGCGCTCGCGCCCACGGGTCCCGGCCACCTCGACGTCATCGAGATCGACGCGGCGTCCCACGGTGGCGTCGACGACGCGCGTGACCTGCGCGAGCGGGCGTTCTTCGCCCCCGTCTCCGCGCGCTACAAGATCTACATCATCGACGAGGCGCACATGGTGACCCGCGAGGGTTTCAACGCGCTGCTCAAGCTCGTCGAGGAGCCTCCGCCGCACCTGAAGTTCATTTTCGCGACGACGGAGCCGGAAAAGGTCATCGGCACCATCAAGTCGCGTACCCACCACTACCCGTTCAGGCTGATGCCGCCGGCCACGCTCAAGGCGCTGATGGAGGAGATCCTCACCTCCGAGAGCGTGCCGTTCGAGCCGGCCGCCCTGCCGCTGGTCGTGCGCGCGGGCGCGGGGTCGGCGCGTGACTCGCTGTCCATCCTCGACCAGTTGCTCGCGGGCGCGGAGGACGACGGCATCACCTACGCCAAGGCCGTGTCCCTGCTCGGCTACACCGACGGCGACCTGCTGGACGAGGTGGTCGGCGCCTTCGCCAAGCGTGAGGGGGCGGCGGTCTTCCAGACGGTCAACAGGGTGATCGAGGGCGGCCACGATCCCCGGCGGTTCGCCGCCGACCTGCTCGAGCGCTTCCGTGACCTGGTCATCCTCGCCAACGTTCCCGAGGCGGCCTCCAGCGGGCTGCTCGACCGTCCCGCCGACGAGCTCGAACGCCTGGTGGCCCAGGCGGCCTCCATGGGCCCCGCCGAGCTGACCCGCGCGGCGGAGGTCTTCAACGCGGGACTCACCGAGATGCGCGGCGCCACCTCGCCGCGGCTGCTGCTGGAGCTGATGTGCGCGCGGGTGCTGCTGCCCGCCGCCGCCCAGGGGGAGGCGGCCCTGCTGGCCCGCCTCGAACGCCTGGAGCGCGGCGGGGTCGTCGCCCAGATGGCCGCCCGCTCGTCTTCCGGTACGGCAGGCGGCCCCGCGGCCGCGGTTCCCGGCCCTTCCTCCCGCGCTTCCGCCGGTGACTCTTACGCCAGTGGCGGCCCTGTTGGAGGCGGCGCGGCTGCCGGTGATCTCGCGACGAACGGCCCGGCTTCGAGCGGCGCCAGGCCGGGCGGCGCAATCATGGACGGTGTCGCCGCGGCCGGTGCCGCTTCCGCTGGTGCCGCTCCGGGCGGTCCTGCTTCCGGTGGTGCCGCGTCGGGCGGCCTCGCATCGGATGGTGGTGCGTCGGGTGGCGGTGCTTCCGGTGGGGTCACCGGGGGCGACGTCGACTGGCCCGAGCCCGTGCGGCCAGGAGCACCCGCGCAGCAATCCGAGCCCGTCCACCACGCTCCCACTCCTGCCTCCGCCCCTGCCGCGACGGGCAGCGGCGTCGGCCCGCTCCAGCAGCAGTGGCCCGCCGTTCTGGCCGCGCTGAAGAAGCGCAGCATCGTCGTCTGGGCGAACGTCAACACCAACGCCCAGGTCGTCGGCGTCGAGGGAAACCTGGTCACGCTCGGGTTCAGCCAGGTCGGCGCGATGAAGAACTTCACCGGCGGCGGCAAGGACGCCGTCGTGGCCGGGGCGCTCGGCGACGTGCTGGGCGGCACGTGGCGGGTCGAGGCCGTCGTGGGCGGCGCGCCCGTTCCCCAGGGCGGCCGCAACGCCCAAGCCGCCCCCCGCGTGCCGGGCGGTCCTGGCGCTCCGGGCGGTCCCGCCTCGGGCGGTCCCGCCTCGGGCGGTGCTGTTTCGGCCGGTTCTGCGGCGGGTGGTTGGGACGCCTCGGGTGGATCCATGGGCTCCACGCAGCCGGACGGCTCGCCGGCCCAGAGCGGCCAGGGCGGTGGTCCCGGCGGCTTCGGAGGTGCCGGCGGGCCCGGCAACGCTGGTGGGCCGGGCGGAGCCGGTAGTGCGGGCGGGCCCGGCGGTCCCGGCAGCCCCGGTGGTCCAGGCGGAGCCGGCAATGCTGGTGTTCCCGGCGGACCTGGCGGACCTGGCGGCGTTGGTGCTTCCGGCGGGATCGGGCCGGGCGGTGCTGGTCCCGGTGGCCTCGGGCCTGGCGGTGCCGGGGTTTCCGGCGGTGCAGGTCCCGGTGGTGGCGGTGGGTTCGGCGGTCCCGGCGCTGGTGCGGCGAACGGGCCTGGTACTGGTGGGGCGAACGGGCCTGGTACTGGTGGGGCCGGCGAAGCCGGCGCTGCCGGTTCCGGTGGATTCGGTGGACCAGGCGGTGCCGGTGGGCCTGCCGGTCCTGGTGGACAGGGCAGCCCTGGCGGCCCCGGCGGTTCCGGGGGTACTGCCGGTGGCGGGCCGGCGGGTGGCGGGCAGAGCGACGTCTCGGGCGGCCCGCAGAGCGGCGAAGGGCCGGGCGGCGGCGCGGCTCAGGGCGACTGGTCAGGCGGCGCGGGCCAGGCGGCCGGGGCCGGATCCGACCAGGCGTCAGGGTCGGCGGCACAGACCGCAGGCGACACGAGCGGGGCCGGGGAGCGGCTCACGACCGACGAGTCGTGGCCCCAGGCGCCCGACGACCACGACTACGGCACGCCGCCCATGCCCAGCCCGGCCCAGGCGACCAGCCGTACACCCAGCCCTGGACTGGCCGCGGCGAGGTCGGCGGCGCAGGCGGCCGCGCAGGCAGGCCCGCGCCAGCCCACATCGCGGCAGGGCGGCGGAAAGGCCGGCGGGCAGGCGGGTGGCTGGCCCGACGCGATCCCGGGGCGGAACCGCGGCTCGGAGGTCGACGAGGTCGATCCCCTCAACGACGCCGACGCGGACGTCGACGAGCTCAGCGGCATGGCCCTCCTGCAGCGGGAGCTCGGCGCGCAGATGATCGGCGAGATCGACCACACCTGACCGGCCCGCGGGTGACCCTGGGAGCTCGACTTGCCTGGGAGGTCGCGTCGGGCCCTGTCGGAGCCGGGGCGGAGGTGCTGGAGCTCGAGCCGCTCGCGGCGGTCGGGTCGAGACCGGGCGCGGAGTGGAGTGACCCGGTGGTGGGGGACATCGGCACTCGGGCAGGCCGCCGGGCGAGGGAGCGTTGACGGCTCGGACCTCGCCGACAGGCGCTGGAGCGGTGAGACGCACGGACGGCTGGGGCTCGATCGTGTCGTGCCGATCGGCATGTTCCGGGATACCGGTCCTGCGATCCGCGCGGAGCCGTTGATCAGAAGGGCCGGCGCCCGTCAGGCAGGGGCCGGGCGTCCGTCGGTCGAGACGCGGTGATCCGGAGAACGCGAGCGTGAAGGCGCCTTCGCGGGCAAGGTGAGCGACCGCCGATGTCGGGGGGAACGCTTCAGGCGGGCGCGGGCAAGGTGAGCGACCGCCGGCGTCGTGGGGGACGCTTCAGGAGGACCGCGGTCAGGGGGACAGGCGGGCGCGGGCGGCGGCCGCGCGGTGGTCGCTGGAGGGCAGGGTGGCGGCCACCCGTTCCAGCACCTGGGGGTCGTCGCGGCCGTTGGTCGTCTGCGCGTACGCCCACAGGTCGTCGGCGGTGCCGCCGGTGAGGAGGCTGGCGCGTACCTGCACCTCGAGCTCGTCGCGCGCGCACCGGATCTCGGGCGACTCGGAGCGGGGCAGCAGCGGCCCCGTGTAGGCGCGGGCCACGGCGGCGGGGTCGTTGCCGCCGAGCAGCCGCTTCAGTTCGAGGAAGTCGGCGGCCACGGGGACGAGCAGCCGGTACGGCTTGGCCGCGACCGCCCCGCCGAGCTGGGCGCGCAGGCGGTAGATCTCGGCGCGGATGGTCGCGGGGTTGCCGTCGTCGCCGTAGAGGTGACAGGAGAGCTGCTCCGAGGTGAGGCCCCGCGGGTAGAGGGCCAGCAGGGTGAGGATCTCGGCGTGTCGCAGGGAGACGGTCATCGTGTGGTCGCCGTACCGGACCGTGGGTTGTCCTTCGCCGAGGAAGGTGAGCCGCAGCGGCAGCGCCTCCGGCCGTTCGCCAGGGAACAGCAGGTACCCGTCGAAGAACGGTTCGAGGATCCCGTCGGGGCAGACCGTGGTGCCGGGTTCGGGGAGCCGGATGCGGGAGCCGAGCAGGCCGCCCGGGTCGCCGGACAGGACCCGCCCGGTGGCGGTGACCAGGACGCCGGAGCGCCGCATGAGGGAGTCGTAGCGTCGGCGCAGGCGCTCGTCGCGTTCGTGCATCATGAGCGCCAGCTGCGCCTCGGCGAGCTTGGCCGTGGTGTCGACCAGCGCGACGGTGGCGGGGTGGAGGCTGCGGGTGGTGCCGCTCACGTCGACGCAGCCGAGGACGCCGCCGCTGTCGGGGTCGAGGATCGGCGCCGAACTGCACGACCAGCAGTGGAGCACGCGCAGCAGGTGCTCGGCCGAGTAGACGTGGACGGGTCTGCGGGTGGCGAGGGCGGTGCCGATGCCGTTGGTGCCGACGGACATCTCCGACCAGTGGTGCCCGTCGGCCAGTCCGACCAGGTCGGCGCGGCGCATGGTGCCGGAGTCGCCGTCGCGCCACAGGATGCGGCCCTCGGCATCCGTCACGATCATGATGTGCGCGGACTCGTCGGCCATCCGCTTCAGCGTGTGCGCGAGCATGGGCAGGACGGGTTGAAGGGGATGCGCCTGGCGGACGTCCTTGATGAGAGAGCCGTCGTAGACCAGCGGCGCCGCCTGGCTCTCGGGGTCGACGCCGGCCTCCATCGAGCGCTGCCAGGAGGCGTTGATCAGCTGGCGCGGCGCACCGACCCCTGTCTCCAGGATCCGGCGTAGCCGCCGACCGTAACTCATTGGCCACTCCAGGTAGTCATGCTGTACGGCGAAGCATCCGTGTTATCACCTCTCTCGCGCAAGCCGTTCGGGGGATTGCTCAGGGTGATTGATCGCTCGCAACGTGTGTGCAACGTTGTGGGCGCTAGCTTCCTCCCATCACGCCGGCGTGGCGCGGCCGCTCCTGTCGGCGTGATGGCCGGGTCCCGGACGCTGGAGGGGGGCTGGGACCCGGCCATGACGCCGCGATCGTCGACAAAGTCGAAACGCATGTGCCCACCAGTACATGTCGGCGCTCAGACACCGTAGGCTCGTGACAGTTATGAACGCGGAGCCGACGAGGAGCGCACGAAGGTGAACCCAGGGGATGTCAACCTGCAGCAGCTGCTGGAGCAGGCTCAGCTCATGCAGCAGCAGCTCGTGAGCGCCCAGCAGGAGCTCAACGATGCGCAGATCGAGGGCTCGGCCGGGGGCGGTCTGGTCACGGCTGTCGTCAACGGATCTGGTGAGCTGCTCGAGCTGAAGATCAATCCGAGCGTCATCGACGCCGACGACCCGCAGGACACCGCCGACACGATCGCCGACCTGGTCATCGCGGCCGTTCGCGACGCCGTACGCGCGGCGTCCGACCTGCAGCAGGAGAAGCTGGGCCCGCTGGCCCAGGGGCTCGGCGGCGGTGGTCTCGGCCAGCTTCCAGGGTTCTAGGCCATGTACGAGGGGGTCGTCCAGAACCTGATCGACGAGCTGGGGATGCTCCCGGGCGTCGGTCCCAAGAGCGCGCAACGGATCGCCTTCCACCTGCTGGCGGCCGATCCCGTGGACGTCAAGCGGCTGGCCCACGCGTTGCTCGAGGTCAAGGAGAAGGTCCGGTTCTGCCGCGTGTGCGGCAACGTCGCCTCGGAGGAGGAGTGCCGGATCTGCCGCGACGCGCGGCGCGACCCCCATGTGATCTGCGTGGTGGAGGAGTCGAAGGACGTCGTCGCGATCGAGAAGACGCGCGAGTTCCGCGGCACCTACCACGTGCTCGGCGGGGCGATCAGCCCGATCGACGGCATCGGCCCCGACGACCTGCGCATCCGTGAGCTGATGACCCGCCTGGCCGACGGCCGGGTGACCGAGCTCATCCTCGCCACCGACCCCAACCTCGAGGGGGAGGCGACGGCGACCTATCTCGCCCGGCTGGTGAAGCCGATGGGCGTGAAAGTGACACGACTGGCCAGCGGCCTGCCTGTGGGCGGTGATCTCGAGTACGCCGACGAGGTCACCCTGGGCCGCGCGTTCGAAGGACGGAGGCTGCTGGATGTCTGATCAGTGGAGCGCTCTCGCCGACGAGATCGCAGGGCACGCGCAGAACTATCTGGACGGCCTGAGCAGGGTGGCGGGCGGCGAGGGCGGCGACGCCATCTGGTCGTTGCTGCTCGTCGAGGTGGCGCAGGTGAGTCTGGCCGGCGCCCAGCTCGGCGCCAGCCAGGACATCATCCTGTCCGGCAACTGGGAGCCGCCGCTGAGCGAGGACCCCGACGTCGACGGGGTCCGTACGGCGCTGGCCGAGCGGATGGAGGCGGTCGACGACTACGTCGAGGTGTTCGACCCCTACAAGGACACCGCCGTCACGCCGTACCGGCTGTCCGACGACCTGACGGCGGTGGCCGCCGATCTCATCCACGGCCTGCGTCACTACCACGCGGGGCGGCCGCTGGAGGCGCTGTGGTGGTGGCAGTACTCCTACTTCAACACGTGGGGCAACCACGCGGGCGCGGCCATGCGGGCACTCCAGGCGCTCGCGGCCCATACGCGCCTCGATGTGGCTGAGGAGGCCCTCTCCAGCTGAATGTCCACATAGTGGGCTTTCCACCCGGGTGCATGAGAAGGCGCCAGTAGACTGGCAGCTCACAGTCCAGACTGGGAGACTCTCGTGGCGCTCGTTGTGCAAAAGTACGGTGGTTCATCCGTCGCCGACGCGTCCTGCATCAAGCGGGTCGCGCAGCGGATCGTCGCGACGAAAAAAGCCGGCAACGAGGTCGTGGTCATCGTCTCCGCGATGGGTGACACGACGGACGAACTGCTCGATCTGGCCGAGCAGGTGTCGCCGCTGCCTCCTGGCCGCGAGCTCGACATGCTGCTGACCGCGGGCGAGCGCATCTCGATGGCCCTGCTGGCGATGGCGATCGCCAACCTGGGCCATGAAGCGCGCTCGTTCACCGGCTCCCAGGCGGGCGTGATCACCGACTCCACGCACGGCAAGGCGCGCATCATCGACGTGACGCCGAGCCGTATCCGCGAGGCGCTCGACGAAGGCCAGATCGCGATCGTGGCCGGGTTCCAGGGCGTCTCTCAGGACACCAAGGACATCACGACGCTGGGCCGTGGCGGTTCCGACACCACGGCCGTGGCGCTGGCGGCGGCCCTCGAGGCCGACGTCTGCGAGATCTACACCGACGTCGACGGCGTCTACACCGCCGACCCGCGCATCGTGCCGCAGGCGCGGCAGATCCCCAGGATCTCCTACGAGGAGATGCTGGAGATGGCCGCCTGTGGGGCGAAAATCCTGCACCTGCGCTGTGTCGAGTACGCTCGCAGGTTCAACCTGCCGATCCACGTGCGCAGCTCATTCAGCACCAAGGAAGGCACGTGGGTCGTGGCCGACCCTTACACCGAAGGAACCGAGATGGAGCAGCCGATCATCTCCGGCGTCGCACACGACCGGAGCGAGGCCAAGATCACCGTTGTCGGGGTTCCCGACAAGGTCGGAGAGGCTGCCGCCATCTTCAAAACGCTGTCCGAGGCCGAGATCAACATCGACATGATCGTGCAGAACGTCTCGGCTGCCGCGACCGGCCGTACGGACATCTCCTTCACGCTTCCCGCGGCGGACAGCCAGACGGCGCTGTCGGCGCTCAAGCGGATCCAGGCCCAGGTCGGATTCGAGTCGCTGCAGTTCGACGACCAGATCGGCAAGGTGTCGCTGATCGGCGCGGGCATGCGCTCGCACCCCGGCGTCACCGCGACCTTCTTCGCCGCCATCGCGGACGCGGGGGTCAACATCGAGATGATCTCCACCTCGGAGATCCGCATCTCGGTGATCGTGGGGCAGGACGGCGTCGACGCGGCCGTGGCCGCGGCGCACCGCGCCTTCGACCTCGACTCGGACCAGGTGGAGGCCGTGGTGTACGGAGGGACAGGACGATGAGCAAGCGACCCACTCTGGCCCTGATCGGGGCGACCGGTGCCGTGGGCACCGTGATGCGCGAGCTGGTCTCGACCCGTGAGGACATCTGGGGCGAGATCCGTCTCGTCGCCTCCGCCCGCAGCGCAGGCAAGGTCCTCCAGGTCCGCGGCGAGGACGTCGTCGTCCAGGCGCTCGCGCCCGAGGTGTTCGACGGCGTCGACATCGCCATCTTCGACGTCCCCGACGAGGTGTCGGCCACGTGGGTGCCGATCGCCGCGGAGCGGGGCGCCATCGCGATCGACAAGTCCGGCACGTTCCGCATGGAGCCGGACGTCCCGCTGGTCGTCCCCGAGGTGAACCCGCTGGCCGCCCGCACCAGGCCGCGCAACATCATCTCGACGCCCAACTGCACCACGCTGTCGATGATGGCGGCGATCGGCGCGCTGCACGCCGAGTACACGCTGAAGGAGCTCGTCGTCGCCTCCTACCAGGCGGTGTCCGGCGCCGGCGTGGCGGGTCCCGCGCGGCTGTACGACGAGGTCGAGGCGCTGGCGGGCGACCGTTCGATCGGCCAGACGGCCGGTGACGTGCGCAAGGCGCTGGCCAACAAGCTCGAGGCCGACTCGCCGTTCCCCGCGCCGATCGCGTTCAACGTGGTGCCGTGGGCGGGCTCGTACAAGGACGGCGGCTGGGCCTCCGAGGAGCTGAAGCTGCGCAACGAGTCGCGCAAGATCCTCGGCATCCCCGACCTGAAGGTCTCCGCCACCTGCGTGCGGGTGCCGGTCGTGACCACCCACTCGCTGGCCGTCCACGCCCGGTTCGAGCGGGAGATCACCGTCGCCGACGCGCACCGCATCCTGGAGGCGGCGCCGACCGTGGTCCTCATGGACGACCCGGCCAACGGCGTGTGGCCGACCCCGGTCGACGTGGTGGGCACCGACCCGACCTACATCGGCCGGATCCGCCAGGCGATCGACTTCCCGAACACGCTCGACATGTTCGTGTGCGGCGACAACCTGCGCAAGGGCGCGGCCCTCAACGCGGCGGAGATCGCCGAGCTGGTGGCCACGGAGTTCTGACCCGCAATCTCCCGAGAAACCCCCGGCCCGCCGGGGGTTTCTCCGTTTCCACAGGTCTCCTTCCTGTACGGCAAGCAGTGCCCCGTTTCCCGCCGAGCGGGGCCGCGTAGCGCGCCGGTGGTCTCCTTCCTGTACGGCAAGCCATTCCACGCGCCTCCGTGGTCACCGGCTGACGCCCGTCGAAGGGACGCTCCTCGTGCGGCGCCCCTTGCCCGCCGCCACGGACCACCCTGACGGACGACCCCTGATAGACGACTGGACGGACTTCTGGGCCGCCCGGTCGTGGGCCGTCCCCTGCGCGCCGTCCCACGTTGTTCGACGGGTGCCGTTGCGGCGGGGGCCGGAGTCCTGCTGGGCGGCGCGCCCGCGACGGACGGGACCACGCGCCCACGGAGGCGCCAGACCGGCTTGCCGTACAGGAGGGGCGCCGGACCGGCGGTGTTACTCATGAGGGGCGCCGGACCGGCGGTGTTACTCATGAGGGGCGCCGGACCGGCGGTGTTACTCATGAGGGGCGCCGGGCCGGCGGTAGTGCTCAGGAGGAGGGGGCCCGGCCGGCGGTGTTGCGCATGACGGGCGCCGGGCCTGGTAGGAGGGGAGCGGTCACGGGAACAGGATGTCCCAGTGGTCGGACTCGCCGGCGAAGACGGTGCCCGTCTCCGAGCGGTACAGCGTGGCGCCGTCGGAGCGCACGCCCGCGCTGGGATATGTCTCGGTGATGTACCGGTCGATGCACTTGTTGTGGCTGATGTCGAGCTTGTAGCCGGCCCCGTGGCTGTACCGGCCGGGTGCGTGCCCCGCCTCGGTGCCGCCGGTGACCATGATCTTGCACCCGCTGGCCCGCTTCAGGTCGATCGCCCCGGTGACCGTGGCGGACCTGACGGACTGCAGCGACGTGCATGTGCGGTTGTTCTTGTCGGTGCAGTTCCCGCTGGACTTCCAGCGCAGACCCGCCGACGTGAGACGGTCCATGGCGAAGGTGTGAGAGACGCGCATCGTCCCGCGCGGCATGGCCCGCGACAGGTCGACCTTCGGCTGTTCCGCGGCGCCCGTGTACCAGCGGGCGATCCGGATCACGCCTTCCAACGCGTATGTTCTGATGATCGGCGGGCGCGCCTCGACGACGTCCTCTTCGACGGTCGAGCCGGGCCGGACCGGAGCTGCCGAGGCGGCAGCCGACAGCACGATGATGCAGGTCTGTATGGCGATGAGCGCGGCGACACAGAGCCGCACCAACCAACGTATCCACATGTGATGGCCTTTTTTCGCGGAGATGCCCTTCCGCCCGAAGGGTTCAATCCCACGATTCGGCGCCGGTGATCCCTCCCGTGCGCCGATCTTTACCCTGTGGCGGTGATCACCGTGCGGCTCCATGACCTCACGGGGCCGACTAACGTAAAGTGACGAGCGTGTCCGAACCCCGAACCCGAGGATCGGAGAGCACCCGAGAGCTCATCGTCGAGACGGCCTTGCGCCTGTTCAGGGAACGCGGCTTCGATGCGACCACGATGCGGGCCATCGCGGCGGAGGCGGGGGTCTCCGTGGGTAACGCCTACTACTACTTCGCCTCCAAGGACGAGCTGGTGCAGGCGTACTACGACCGTGCCCAGATCGCGCACGAGGAGGCCTGCCGCGAGCTGCTGGCCTCCGAGGCGTCGTTCGCGGCCAGGCTGACGGGCGTGCTGCGGGAGTGGGTGCGGGTGTCGGAGCCGTACCACGAGTTCGCGGTGAAGTTCTTCAAGCACGCGGCCGAGCCCACCAACCCGCTCAGTCCCTTCAGCGCCCAGTCGACGCCGGCCCGCGAGGCGTCCATCGCCATCTACCGGCAGGTGGTCGAGGGCGCGCGCGACCGGATGGACGCCGAGCTGCGCGAGGAGCTGCCCGAGCTGCTGTGGCTGATGTCGATGGGGATCGTCCTCTACTGGGTGCACGACACCTCGCCCGGCTGCGCGCGCACCTACCGGCTGATCGAGGTGAGCGTGCCGCTCGTCGACCGGCTGGTCGGTCTGTCGAACCTGCCCGGCCTGCGCGGCATCACCAAGGACTTCATCGCGGCGGTGCACGAGCTCAGGGCGTGACCCCGTGTCGTCGCGGCCGTCGCGCAGCGATGCGCCGCCAGTGGCATACCGTCTGGTTGGTATGGTCCTGTGTACCGACCGGACCCCCGCGGGAAGGCTTGCGATGACCCGGAACCTGGGCATGACGATCCCCTTCTTCGACCGCTCCCTCGCCGCCGCCAAGGCGCTGATCGCCGAGCTGCCGGAGCTCGGCTACACCGACATCTGGTCGGCCGAGGTCGCCGGCGCCGACGCGTTCGTGCCGCTCGCGATGGCCGCCGAGTGGGCGCCCGGGGTACGGCTGGGCACCGCGATCGTGCCGGTGTTCACGCGGGGGCCGGGGCTGCTGGCGCAGTCCGCGGCGACGCTGGCCGACCTCGCGCCTGGCCGGTTCGTGCTCGGCATCGGCTCCTCCTCGCCGGCGATCGTGGAGCGGTGGAACGCGGTCGAGTTCGGCAAGCCGTACGCCAGGACGCGCGACACCTTGCGCTTCCTCAGGAAGGCGCTGGCGGGGGAGAAGGTGTCGGAACGGTACGAGACCTTCGAGGTGCAGGGCTTCAGGCTGGAGCGGGCGCCGGAGGTGGCGCCGAGGATCGTGCTGGCGGCGCTGCGTCCCCGGATGCTCCACCTGGCCGCCGCCGAGGCGGACGGCGCGATCACCAACTGGCTGTCCCCCGAGGACGTACGGCGGGTGCGGGCCGAGGTGGGCGGCTCGACCGAGCTGATCGCGCGGATCTTCGTCTGCGTGAGCGAGGACGCCGACAGGGTGCGCGAGACGGGCCGCCGGATGCTGGCCGCCTACCTGACGGTTCCCGCCTACGCGGCCTTCCACGACTGGCTGGGACGGGGCGACGTGCTGCGGCCCATGCACGAGGCGTGGGCGGCGGGGGACCGCCAGGCGGCGCTCAAGGCGATCCCCGACGAGGTGGTGGACGCGCTGATCGTCCACGGCGACGCGGCGACGTGCCGGGCGCGGGTGGGGGAGTACGTCGCCAACGGGCTCGACACGCCGATCCTGGCACCCCTCCCAGGGGACTTGCCGATCCCCGAGGCGGTCCACGCCCTGGCGGGGTGACCCGCCCGTTCGCGCGGCACGTCCTGAGAGGCGGCGACCCGCCCTTCGCGCGGCTGTCCACGTCCTTGACGCGGCGACCCGCCCGTCGCGCAGTGGTCCACGTCCTGAGCGGCGGCGACTCGCCGGTCCCTGAGCGGGCGGGCGGCGCCGGGCGTGGTGGCCGTCGATCCGTGCTTGCTTGGGCCGGCGGTGCCCTGGTCCGGCGGTCCTGTGGCGCCAAGGGGTGTCCTGGGCCCGGTGAACGGCTTCTGGCGGTTCGCGGGGTTCCGTGCGGGCGCCGGGCGGGGGAGGGTGGGGGCGGCGACGTTCGCGGCGGGAAGGAGACATGGGTGGACGAGGTCCTGAGGCTGGACGCGGTCGGGCAGGCGCGGGCCGTGCGGGAGGGGCGGGTGAGCCCCAGGGAACTGGTCGAGGCCGCCATAGCGACGATCAGGGCGCACGACGGCGAGCTGAACACCATCGTCCACCCGCGCTTCGAGCGGGCGCTGGCCGAGCTGGACGACCTGCCCGAGGACGCCCCGTTCCGCGGGGTGCCGATCCTGGTGAAGGATCTCGGCTGGGCGCAGGCGGGCGAGCCGTACAACGCGGGGTCGAGCACGCTCGACGGCGTCGAGGTGGACGCCGACGCGCACGCCGTGACCCGCCTGCGGCAGGCGGGCTTCGTGATCCTCGGGCGGACGAGCACGCCCGAGTTCGGCACCACGATCACGACCGAGCCCGTGGCGTACGGGCCCACGCGCAACCCCTACGATCTCGCCTACTCGGCCGGCGGCTCGAGCGGAGGGTCGGCGGCGGCGGTCGCGGCGGGCATGGTCGCGGTGGCGACGGCGAGCGACGGCGGCGGGTCGATCAGGATTCCGGCCAGCCTCTGCGGGCTCGTCGGGCTCAAGCCGACGCGGGGCCGCGCCAGTCACGGACCGGGCGAGGGCGAGGGGTGGAGCGGCATGTCCGCGCTCGGGCTGGTCAGCCGTACCGTCAGGGACACCGCCGCGGTGCTCGACCTGATCACCGGCTACGTGCCCGGCGACCCCTACACCGCGCCCGCGCTGCCGGGTCCGCTCGCGCACGAGGTGGACGTGGAGCCGGGCCGGTTGCGGATCGGGTTCGCCCGCGAGCATCCCCGGCCGGACGTGCCCGGCGAGCCGGAGCTGGCCGCGGCCGTGACGGGCGCGGCGACGCTGCTCGAGAAGCTCGGGCACGAGGTGGAGGAGAGCTGGCCGGCCGCGCTCGGCGACGCCGACTTCCCCTCCTACTTCGGCGGGATCGTGGCCGGCAACGTGGCCGCCGAGCTGGAGAGCATCGGCAGGTGGCGGGGCAGGCCGGTGGAGCTGTCGGAGCTGGAGCCGCGCAACCGGACCATGGCCGAGGCCGGGCGCGGGCGCAGCGCGGTCGACCACATCGTCGCGATGCGCTGGGTGGACCGCTACCGCCGCCGGATGGCCGCCTGGTGGGACGGCCACGACGTGCTGCTGGTGCCCACGCTCGGCATCCCGCCGTACCCGCTGGGGTGGTTCCCTCCCGACGACCTGAGCACCTCGTTCGGCCGGACGGGGCCCGCCGTCGCCTTCACCTCGCCGTTCAACGCCACGGGGCAGCCGGCGATCTCGCTGCCGCTGCACCGGACCGCGGCGGGGCTGCCGGTCGGCGTGCAGTTGGTCGCCGCGGCCGGCCGGGAGGATCTCCTCGTGCGGCTGGCCGCCCAGGTCGAGCGGGCCCACCCGTTCGTGCACGCGGCGCTGCGGCACTCGTGAGAAACGTGGCTGTTCAGGCTGCCGCGCCGGCGGATGAGCGCTTTCTCGGCAGTCCGGCGGCCACGATTCTGATGCGTAGGAACCCAAGCGCCGGGTATTGCGTTATATCGCGAAGAGGAGGTGCTCGTATGGTCAAGGCATCGAGGGCCGCGGCGGCCTGGAAGACGTACCGCGAGGTGAGCAAGCCCGGCACGCCCGGCGTGCTGACCAGGGTCAGGGCCATCCCCCGCCTGATCGGCGGCGTGATGCGCGGCGACTACGAGGGCATGGGCAAGGGCAAGCTGGCCATGATGGCGCTCGGCCTGGTCTACATCATCTCGCCGATCGACGTGATCCCCGACTTCCTGGTGCTCCTCGGCGTCGCCGACGACTTCGGCGTGTTCCTGTGGCTGATGGCCTCGATGCTGGGGGAGAGCGGGCGGTACGTCGAATGGGAGCGCAAGCGCCTCGCCGGTCGGGCCGAGCGACCCTAGCCCCGTCCCGGCGGCCGATCCCTTTTCATGCGCTGGTGTCCACCGCGCCGCCGCTGCCGGGGCGGCGCGAATCCTGAGACGTAAGCGCAGGCCGCACCGGCCTACCGGGCAGGGGTGGAGGCCGGGGCGTGTAGGGGCCTGATCGCATCGTGAACATCTCATGGCCGGGTCATGGCGGGTGGTTCTCCGGCATGACGCCAGGTCTGCCGCAGAGTGGAGGCCATGGTTTCGCGTAGATCAGTGCTCATATGCGGGCTTGCCGGGGGCCCCGCGATCGCCACCGCCGGCGCGATGGGCGGCATGTGGGCCACCGCCGGCCGCCGTACGGAGGAGCAGGCGGCCTTCGTCAACAAGCTGGCCATACCGCCGCTCGCCCGCTCGCATCACGACAGGCAGGGCCGGCGCGTCTTCGACCTGCGGGCCGCCCCCGGCACCATGCAGTTCAGGCCGGGGGCGCCTACCGCGACGTGGGGGCTCAACGGACCCTTCCTCGGGCCGACGCTGCGTGCCAGGCGCGACGAGACGGTGGTCGTCAACGTGCGCAACGACCTGCCCGAGGCCACCACCATGCACTGGCACGGCATGCACGTGCCCCCCATGATGGACGGCG
The DNA here is from genome assembly GCF_053586935.1 of Nonomuraea sp. NPDC003727. Taxonomy (NCBI): domain Bacteria; kingdom Bacillati; phylum Actinomycetota; class Actinomycetes; order Streptosporangiales; family Streptosporangiaceae; genus Nonomuraea; species Nonomuraea sp. NPDC003727. Next base: position 918,344 of record NZ_JBSFNE010000001.1, on the reverse strand, counting down.
GCCCCCACCAGCTCATCTCGCCGGGGACCACCTGGTCGCCGACCTGGACGATCAGGCAGCCGGCCGCCACCCTCTGGTACCACCCGCACCCGCACGGCAGGACCGCCCGCCACGTCCACCACGGGCTCGCCGGGATGTTCATCATCGACGAGACCGAAGCGCTGGCCCTGCCGCGCCGCTACGGCGAGGACGACATCCCCGTCATCATCCAGGACAAGCGGCTCAACGCCGACAACCAGCTCAACGAGGAGATCCCCACGGTCGGCGGGATGGGCGTCCTCGGCGACCTCATCACCGTCAACGGCACCGTCTCCCCCTACGTCGACGTGCGGTTCAAGCGGATACGGCTGCGCATCCTCAACGCCTCCAACTCCCGCTTCTACAACATCGGGATGGCCGACGACCGTTCGTTCGCGCTCGTGGCGACCGACGGCGGCCTGCTGAGCGCCCCGCTCGACACGAACCGGGTGCAGCTGTCACCGGGCGAGCGCGCCGAGATCGTCGTGTGCCTGCGGCCCGGCGAACGCCTGCCGGTCGTCAGCTACCGGTCCGACCTCGGCATCCACATCGGCGACCAGCGTTTCGCCGGTGGCTCTGACGTCCTCGAGATCCTCGAGCTGCGCGCCGCCACGGACCTCAACCCCTCGCCGCCGCTGCCCACCACGCTCGGCGAGCGGCCCGAACTCGACGCGTCCTCGCCCGCCGCCGTCCGCACGTTCGAGCTGGCCAACTTCGCGATCAACGGCCGGCTCATGGACCCCGGGCGGATCGACATCGGGGTGGCCAAGGACACCGTCGAGGTGTGGGAGGTCGCGAACCTCGACGAGATGCCGCACAACTTCCACGTGCACGACGTCCAGTTCCTGATCCTGTCGGTCGACGGCGGGTCGCCACGACCCGAGCTGAGCGGCTGGAAGGACACCTTCTACGTGAAGCCGCGGACGAGGGCCCGGATCGCGATGCGCTTCCGGGACTACACCGATCCCCGCAGCCCGTACATGTACCACTGTCACATCCTCTGGCACGAGGACCAGGGGATGATGGGGCAGTTCGTCGTCCTCGGCCCGGGCGAGAAGCCCGGCACCCTGCCGCAGGCCCACGCCCACGGCTGACGCCCGGACCTCACGGGAGGACCCCGCTCTCCTCGGCGGGAGCGGGCGGTGCTGCCCGAGCGCCGCCGGCGTCCGCTCTTCTGGACGGGAGCGGGCGGTCCTGCCCGAGCGCCGCCGGCGTCCGCTCTTCTGGACGGGTCCTGCCCGAGCGTCGCCGGCGTCCGCGGCGGGTGGCGAGCCGCTAGCAGAAGGCGCTGCCGAAAGTCGCGTGCAGGTGGGCGTTGCGGACGGGCGTGGTGGCGGCGCCCGTGACGTACACGGTGGCCGCGCGCCCCGCCCGGTCGCGCCCGCTGACCACGCTCACGCCCGGCAGGTCGCATGGCGACGACTCTCTCGCGGCCGGTGTCCCTACACAGTCACGCGTCCACCCCTGACGCGGTAGGGCCGGCCCCACCGTCGGCGGTCGGCGTTCCGGGGCCGGGGAGCACGTCGATGTCGCCCGCGTGCATCGGCCGGTCGCAGACCGCGCAGTGCAGCTCGACATGGCTGATCTCGCCGCACGCCTGGTGCCGGTAGAGCACCGGCGGTCCGGCTTCGCCCGCCGTCCACCGGTCGCCCCAGCGCACCATCACCAGCAGCAGGTCGCACAGCTCCAGCCCCTTGGGCGTGAGGACGTACTCGTGGCGCGGCGGCCGGGCCGAGTACTCCCGCCGCTCCAGCACGCCGTTCCCGACCAGCCATTTGAGCCGCTCGGCCAGCACCTTCCGGGAGATGCCGAGGTTGTCCTGGATCTGGTCGAAGCGGGTGATGCCGACGTAGACGTTCCGCAGGATCAGCGGCGACCACGGCTCGCCGATCACGTCCAGTGTGCGGGCGATCGAGCAGGCCATGTCGCCGAACGAGGTGCGCTGCATGGGGCCAGTCTAGAGGGAATAGTTCCCTCAGGGAACTCTCTCTGTTACCGTCCTGCCTATGGGTTCCCTGAGGGAACGCATCGATCGAGGGAAGAGGCCTGTGATGTCCGAGACAACGCCCACCGCCGAGCTCCTGTTCAGCCCCGCTGACGCCACGCCGATCAGCACCGACGAGTCGACGGTGAAGCCATGGAGCCAGGCCAGGCAGTGCCTGGAGACGGCCCCGAAAGCCTGGCTGTCGACGGTACGGCCCGACGGCCGGCCGCACGCCATGCCGGTCCTGCTGGCCTGGCTGGACGGCTCGGTCTGGATCTCCACCCGGCCGGCCTCCCGCAAGGGCAGGAACTTGGCCGGCAACCCGCACTGCGTCATCACGGTGGCGGACCCGACCCTCGACCTGGTCGTCGAAGGCACCGCCCGACGGGCCACCGACGAGGCCACCATGCGCCGCGTGGCCGCCGCGCTCAAAGCCAAGTACGACTGGGACTTCATCGTGCGGAACGGCTCGGCCTACGAGGACGACCTGCCGGGATCGCCGGAGTACGGCTTCTTCGAGATCACCCCGACGCGCGCGTTCGGCTACGGACCGGACGGGCTGACCGCCACCCGCTGGCGCTTCCCCTGAGCATGCCACGGGGCCTGACGACGAAGCCGAGATCGGGCGCACCACGAAGATGCCCGAACATGTCCAGCGTTCGACCTGTTTGCCGAGCCGCTGGGCTGCCAGGCGAGTGCCGAGCCGCCAAGATGGACGGCTGTGCGCAAGATCCTTCTCGTCCTCGTTCCGCTGCTGGCCGGCTGCAGTGGCGTGACCACGCCGGCAGCGGCCCCTCCCGCCCGGCCTCAGCCCCGGCCGAAGCCCACGGTGGAAGTCCGGCATGACTCCCGCTGGCGGATCACCAGGCGCGGCGCCGAGCACGAGATCGAGGGCTACGCCGACCGGGTGAGCGTGCTGGCGGGCGAAAGGTTCCGGCTGCGGGTCTCCACCACCGCGCCGAGCTTCGTCGCCAGGGCCTACCGGATGGGCGCGAAGCCGTACCGGGTCTGGCAGTCCGGCAGGACCGCAGGCGTACGGCAGGCACCCGCGACGACCGTGCGGGGCACCGTCACGGCCGCGAACTGGAAACCCTCGCTCACCGTCGACACCGGGGGCTGGCCCGAGGGTGCCTACCTGATCAGGCTGGACGCCTCCACCGGAGGGCAGCGTTATGTCCCGATGACCGTGCGCTCCGCCTCCACCGCTGGCCGCGTGGTGCTGGTGAACGCGGTCACCACCTGGCAGGCCTACAACCTGTGGGGCGGGCGCAGTCTGTACGAGGGGCCGGGCGGGTTCGCCGGGCGCTCACGGGCGGTCACCTTCGACCGGCCCTACGACACCACGGGCGCGCGGCTCTTCCTCGCCTTCGAGAAGGACGCGATCGAGGTGGCCGAGCGCAGCGGGGTGCCGCTGGCCTACCTCACCAGCCTCGACCTCAAGCCCGGCGTCCTGGACGGCGCCCGCGCCGTGGTGTCGCTCGGCCACGACGAATACTGGTCGCCCGCCATGCGCACGGCCGTCACCCAGGCCCGCGACCATGGCGTGAACCTCGCCTTCCTCGGGGCCAACGCCGTCTACTGGCGGATCGGGCTCCACGGCAGGACCGTCGAGTGCGACAAGGAGCGCGAGTGCGCGCTCTGGCGGGACTCCGCGGCGGAGAGCGCCCTGGTCGGGCAGATGTACGACTGCTTCCCCGCTGACGCCGCCTACGTGGTGCGTCAGCCGCACCACTGGATCTACCAGGGCACCCGCGGCACGCGCTTCACCGGACTCGTGGGCCCGGAGACCGACAGGGTGTCGGTGAAGTCGCCGAAGAACGTCAAGGTGCTGGCCGAGTCGCCGGTCGACTGCGGTGGCCGGGCGACCACGGCCCACACCACCTACTACACCGCGCCCAGCGGGGCGGGGGTGTTCGCCTCCGGCACCATGCGCTGGGTCTGCGGGATGCGGGGAAGGCGGTGCGGGCACGGAGTGACCGACGCCGCCTCCGCCTTCACCCGTCGTGCCACGCTGAACATCCTGACCAGGTTCGCCGAGGGGCCCGCCGGGTCGGGTCACGCACGTAGTTGATCGGAGGGCTCGCCGCCCGCCGCGCAGCCCTCATGTTCTCCACCGAGATGACGCCTCAGAGCTGTTCCATGCGGAGCCAGGCGCGTGAGGGCAGGGGGTGGCCGAAGAGGCGGGAGGCGTTGCCGTAGGCGACCCTGGCGATGTCGGCCGGAGGCAGGGTGCCGAGGTTGCGGGCGACCGCCTTCTGGGTGTCGGGCCAGGTGGAGTCGGAGTGCGGGTAGCCGCTCTCCAGCAGCACGTGGTCGAGGCCGACGGCCAGCCGTACCCCGGAGAGGGCGTGGTCGTCGAGCGTGCCGAAGAAGAAGTTGCGGCGCAGGACCTCGCTGGGCTTGAGCCCGCCCTCCCACAGCGCCTCGGTGCCGACGGGGTGGTCGAGGGCGTAGTCGGCGCGTTCGGCGAGCATCGGCAGCCAGCCGACGGCCCCCTCGACGATGAGGATGCGCAGCTTGGGGAAACGCAGCGCGATGCCCGACCACAGCCAGTCGGCGCAGGCGAACATGGCGCTGGCGGGCATCAGCGTGGTGATCGCCTCGATGGGCGTGTCCGGGGAGGGCACGGGCGACCAGGAGGAGGCGCCGGTGTGCAGGCACACGACGGTGCCGGTCTCCTCGCAGGCGGCGAAGAACGGGTCCCAGTGGCGGGTGTGGATCGACGGCAGCCGCAGCCGGGTCGGGAACTCGGGGAAGACGACGGCCTTGAAGCCGCGGGCGGCGTTGTCGCGGATCTCCTTGGCGGCCACCTCGGGGTCGGGCAGCCACGGCAGCTGCAGGCCGATGACGCGCTCGGGGTAGGTGCCGGCCCAGACGTCGATGTGCCAGTCGTTCCACGCTTTGACGAGGGCGAGGCCGAGCTCCTGGTCGCGGGTCCTGGCGAACGGCATGCCGGACTGCCCGGCGAGCATGCCGGGGAAGCACAGCGCGGCCCAGATGCCGGCGGTGTCCATGTCCTTGATGCGGGCCTCGATGTCGAAGCAGCCGGGACGCATGTCCTCGAACCTGACGGGGTCGAGGGTCCACTGCTCGCGCGGCAGGCCGGCGCCGACGTCGAGCCCCGCGCAGGGGTAGGTCGCTCCGCCGTACCGCCAGACCTGGTGACCAGCCTCGGTTTCCACCACCTTGGGCGCCAAGTCGGCATATTTCGCCGCGACGCGGCCCTCGAAGATGTCGGGAGGCTCGATCAGGTGATCATCGGCGGAGATGATCACGTAGTCGCGCCGCCTCGGCTCGGGGTCGGGAAGGAGCGGCGTAGTCACGCAGGCAACCGTACGACGTGCGTATCACGTCGAACAAGCTGAGCGGTCACCTGTTGGTATCGGGCCCTTACCCGGGATCACCGGGAAGGCCGGTGATCCCGGGCTCGGGCTCACCCGATGAGGGTGCCGTGGGTGAACCCTCCGCCGCACTACCCAGGAGTACGGCACGCAGTCGCCCGATCGTGGATCGATCGATGTCGAGCACGTCGGCGCAGTAGCCCTCGACGGAGCCGTGCCGCTCGTACAGGTCGCGGAGGAACAGCCGCATCGCCCCGGCGGGCGCCATGCCGAAGCCCTCCCACATCGGGACGTGGGCGTGCCTGGTCCGCCAGTCGGCGATGAAGCGTTCGGTGGCCAGGCCGGTCAACGCGTAGTCGGCGACGATGTCGTCGTCCCCGACGCCGATGAGCGACAGCACGAGCGCGGTGAGGACGCCGGTGCGGTCCTTGCCGGCCGCGCAGTGCACCACGACGGGGGTGTTGCCGGCCTCGGCGACGGTCTCGAGGGCGAGCCTGAGCCGGTCGCCGCCGTCCTCGCTGATCTCCAGGTAGCGGTCGGCGAGAAACCTCGCGACGCCGCCGGCGGGATCGTAGGTGGTCATGTCCCACCGGCGGCCCTCGAGGGGCAGGTTGTGGTAGGCGAGGCCGTCGGATTCGGGGACGCGTCCCGAGCGCTCCACCTCGAAGGGGTGGCGCAGGTCGATCACCGTGCGGATGGCGAGCGCCTGGAACCTGTCGAGATCGTCACCCGTTAGCCAGCCGAGGGAGTCCGCGCGGTAGAAGCGCTTCCACCGCACGACCCGCCCGTCCCGGGCGACATATCCACCGATGTCGCGAAAATTGTGGAGCCGCAGGAAGTCCAGGTGCCGCGTCACCCCCCTCACCTTAGTCGGGAGATCTCGGAGATCCGGGGAGACATGGAGAGCCCCTCAGGCGTCAGGCCCGCGTGGCGAGTCGTCGGATCGGCCGCCAGGACGCTGCTCCTGGTGACACTGCTGTGGGGAGCGACCCTGGTGGCGCTCAGCACGGTCGCCGCCGAGGGCACGCCAGAGCAACTGCGGACCGCCCTGCACCGGCCCGACACCGTGGTCCTGGTCAAGGACACCGGGGAGTTGCGCTGGTCGACCGGCCCGCTCGGATGGCGGAGCCTGTACCCGGACGGCAGGGCCGCCATGGACGCCGCCTTGGCGGCGGCCGAGGAGCGCGGCGTCACCGTGGTGCGCGCGGACCGCGACAGGTGGCCGCCCGAGTGGTTCGAGGACGTGCCCGCCCGACATGGCGTGCTGGTACCGCTGGCCTGGTCGGTCACGCTGCTGGTGATGCTGGCGAGGTCCAGGCCGCGCTACGCCACCCGCTGGGGCTGGTTCTGGCTGTTCACCGTCGGCGGCGTCGGCGCCCTGCTCTACCTGGTGATGGAGCCGCAGCCCATCTGGCGGGCGCTGGACGACCCGCTGCCGCCGGGGGGCTCACGCCTCGATGGTGTCGGTGCGTTCCTGGTGGCCTTCGCGGTCGCCGTCGTCACCGGCGTCGGCTTTTTCGGCGTCGCGTCGCTGTTCGGCTGACCTGTCCTTCGCCTCGCGCCTGATCATGAGCAGCCAGCCGCCGACGGCCACGCCGATGAACAGCCACCACTGCACGCCGTACGCGAAGTTGAGCCCTCCGCCGGCGCCCACGTCGGGTGGCGGTACGGGCTCGGGCGCGGGCGAGGTGCGCGGCTGCTGCTCGGTGAGCGACACGTACCCGCCCACCAGCCGGTACGGCAGGCCCTGCCCGACGGCGTCGCTGTTGATGAGCAGCACCTGCCCCGGGGGCAGCCCCCCGCGGTTCTTGATGCCGCTCGACTCCTCGGTCTCGCTGGTGCGTAGCCTTCCGGTGACAGTTACCTGACCCGAGGGGGCGGGCGGCACCTCGGGCAGCGCGTCGGCCGTCGCGCCCGCCTTGACCCAGCCCCGGTTGACCAGCACCGCCTGGCCAGGGCTCGTGACCAGCGGGGTGAGGACGTAGAAGCCGAGCTGGCTGTTCTGGGTACGCCTGCGGACCAGCAACGCGTGGCCGGGGTCGTAGGTGCCCTGGACGGTGACGGTCCGGTAGCGGTCGCCCTCGGCGACGGGCCGGCCGGGGGCGACGAGCTCGCCGATGGGCACGGGTCTGGCCTCGAGGTTCCTGGTGACGACGTCGCTGTTGGACGAGCGTTCCTCGTACCGCCCGAACTGCCATTGGCCCAGCAGCACGAAGGCGGGAATGACCAGCAGCACCACCACGTGGAGTGCCAGCCACCTGGGCGTCAGGAGGAACCGGTACACGTCCCTAGGGTAGGCACTGCCCGCACCGGTCCGGCACCGAACCCGGGACAACTCGCCTGGTCATGGTCTACCGTCGGCATTTGTCGCCTTTCCCCCTTCAGGAGCCGTATCTCTCCATGGTCCTGCTCGCCGCGTCCCCCGCCGTCTTCCCGAAGGTCGGCCAGCTCGTCCGCCATGCCGCGCCCAGGGTCCTGGAAAACATGATCATGCCGGTCGCCTCCTTCTACCTGGGCATGATCGTCAGTGGGCCGATCGGCGGGATGGCCGCCTCGGCGCTCTGGGTCTACGGTGGGCTCGCGCTGCGCCTGATATGGCGCGTTCCAGTGCCCGGGGTGGCTCTGCTGGCGGTCCTGACGCTCACCGTGCGGACCGTGGTGGGGATGATGTCGGGCAGCGCCGTGCTCTTCTTCCTGCAGCCCACCCTGGGCATCTTCTGCGTGAGCGCCGCCTTCTTCATCAGCCTGCGCGGACGCAGGCCGCTGGCCGAGCGGATCGCGAGGGACCTGGTGCCGTTGCCCGACCACGTCGCCGCCCATCCGGGGATGCGCCGCTTCTTCGTCCGCCAGTCGCTCCTCTGGGGGTGCGCGCAGCTCGTCAACGGCTCCTTCACACTGTGGATGCTCCTCCACGAGGCGCTGGAGACCTTCCTGGTGGTCCGCACCGCGGGGGTCGCCGTGCTGCTGGGCGGCACGGCGCTCTGGTCGATGCTCGACCTGCGCAGGACCCTAGGCGCTCTGCAGCTTCGCGCCTGAGCCCGGCACCGCCGTCACCTCGCGGGGGCCGGCGACCTCGTGGCCGTCGGCGCATCTGAAGTGCTGTTCGAGCAGGGCACCGCAACCCCGGTGGGTGAGCACCACGGGCGGCCCCTCCTCGTCGGCCAGGTACGTGTCGCCCCAGTGCATCAGCGCGACGAGGATCGGATAGAGGTCGCGCCCCTTCTGCGTGAGGCGGTACTCGTCGCGCTGGCGCTGGCCCGGCTCCCGGTAGGGCTCCTTGCGCAACAGCCCCTCGTCGACCAGCCGGTTCAGCCGCGCGCTCAGCACCTGCCTCGGCGCGCCCGTGGTCGCCTGCATGTCGGCGAAGCGCCGCACGCCGCTGAACGCCTCGCGCAGCACCAGGAAGGTCCACTTCTCCCCGACGATGCCCAGGGTCCGCTCGATCGAGCAGTTGTCCACCCGGAAGCGCACGTTCATAGCTGAAGAGTACTTCGACGAACGCCTGAGTCCAATTGACAGACTCAGCTGCCGCGCGGAATGCTGAGTCTGTGATTGGAACTCAGATCCGCCAGGCCGGGCCGTACGACGAAGAACGGATCAGACGCTTCCTGGCGGGCCTGTCGCTCCACACGCAGACGCTGCGCTTCTTCAGCGGGATCCCCTCGCCCAGACCCAGCCTGATCAGGGCGTTGCTGGCGGTCGACGGCCAGCGGGACGCGATCGTCGCCGAGTACGACGGCGAGATCATCGGCCACGCGATGAGCTATCGGGGCGGCGTCGCCGACGTGGAGATCGCGATCGTGGTCACCGACGCGTGGCAGGGGTGCGGTCTCGGGAGAAGGCTGATCGGCACGCTTCTCGGCAGGGCGGCCGGCCGCGGCGCGACCACCGTCGGCATGGACGTGCTGGGCGACAACAGGCGGGTGCTCCGGATCATCCGGCGTATCTGGCCGGATGCCACGATGAAGGTCTCTTCCGGGTGTGTTGAGGTAACCGCTATGATCCAACCGGCCGCGGTATTTGCGGAACAAGGTTCTGTTGGACCACCATTGACCTCGTGAAGAGTGCCAAGAACGGACGCGACGGCCGTACCCGCATCATCGAGGGCGCCCTTCGCCGCTTCAGCCAGGACGGGGTCTCGGCCACCACGCTGGCGAGCCTGCGCGAGGAGAGCGGCGTCAGCGTCGGCAGTTTCTACCACCACTTCGCCAGCAAGGAACACGTTTTCGGCGTGCTCTACGCGGAGATCCTCAACGCCTACCAGCAGGCCTTCGTCGCCGAGCTGGTCAGCCACGACGACGCCCGCGCGGGCATCGAGGCGGTCGTCGCCTTCCACATGCGCTGGGCGGGCGAGCACCCCGAGCGGGCCAGGATCCTGGTCAGCGAGCGCCCACCGCGCAAGAACGAGCCGGGCGGCCCCGAGGCGGCCGAGGCGCGGCGCGCCTTCTTCCGCCAGGTCGCCGAATGGTGGCGCCCGCACATGAAGAACGGCCTGCTCCAGCCGGTCGCTCCGACCATGTGCTACGTGCTGTGGCTCGGCCCCGCGCAGGAGATGTGCCGCCTGTGGTTCGCCGGCGCCCACACCCCCACCGAGGACGAGATCAAGGGGCTGGGTCAGGCGGCCTGGCAGAGTCTGCGGCAGAGCGACAGGGAGCAATGATCCCGGCACCCTCTGTGGTGTTATTGTCGCGATTGTGAGACGACCGCGCGTGCTCCTCCTGACCGGCCTGCCGGAGCCCGCTCTCGCGCGGCTCCGCGAGGTGGCCGACGTCGTCGAGGTGGCCGACCGGCCACCTCTCGGCTTCTCCGACGAACAGCTGGCCGACCTGGTCATCGAGACCGGCGCCGGTGTGCTCCTCACCCACCACGACCAGGTCCGCACCTCCGTCCTCGACCTGCCCGTCGACGTCGTCGCCTGTACGGGCGACCTCACCGCGATCGACGTCGCGCTGGCCGCCGAGCGCGGCGTGACGGTGCTCCACGACGGCGGCCAGGACGCCGACGCGGTCGCCGAGCTCACGCTGGCGCTGCTGTTCGCGGTCAGCAGGAACATCGTCGCCGCCGACCGGGAAGTACGGCGGGGCACGGTCAGCCGCAAGCGCGTGCCGGCCGCCGAGCGCCATCGCGGCTCGCGGCTGTCCGGCCGTACGTTCGGCATCGTCGGGCTGGGCCGGGTGGGCAGGGCCGTGCAGTGGCGGGCGGAGGGGCTGGGCATGCGCGTGATCGCGTGCGACCCCTACGTGCCCGAGGCCACCCACTCGCTGTTCGCGTTGCTCGCCGAGGCGGACGTGGTGTCGCTGCACGTGCCGCTGACCGCCGAGACGCGGGGGTTCGTCGGCCCGACCGAACTGGCCGCCATGCGCGAGGGGGCCATCTTCCTCAACACCTCGCGCGGCGCCCTGCACGACCTGACCGCCCTGGTCGAGGCGCTGCGCTGGGGACGGCTCGGCGGGGCCGGCCTCGACCACTTCGAGGGCGAGTGGCTCGACCGCTCGCATCCGCTGACCCGGCTGCCCAACGTGGTGCTCACGCCGCGCCTCGGCCAGGCCACGGGCGAGACGGCCGGGGAGCGCGCGGCGTCGGTCGTCGACGACATCGTCAGGCTGGTGCGCGGGGAGCAGCCCGTGCACGCGTGCACGCCGGTGGAGGCGTGGATCATCGTCTAGGAACGTGCCAGTGGCAGCGGTCGAGGGAGATGTCGAGCGCCACCTCGCACCGGTGGCGGCGCAGACCGGGGACGCGTACCCGGTCGTGGACGTCGAACCGGCCGTGCCTGGCCGCGCCGAAGCCGAGCTCACCGGTGAAGACGCGCAGGTCATCGCGGTTGCCGCAGGTCGGGCAGGTCCAGATGACGCGGTCGAGGCGGCGGTCGTAGTCGGAGCAGGCGCTGAAGTAGTCGTCAGGCCTGAACCGGGACTCGCAGGCGAGGCAGGGAAGCAGCATCGGTTCCGTTCCTCTTGGCACACGGGTGGGGCAGAAGGAGTATGACAGACGTAACTGTACGATTACCGTGAGTTTCGGATCTAGGATGGCCGGGTGGAACGACTGCGCGACCATCTCCTGAAGACCGGCTACACGATCGACGGCGTCCGCGATCGGCTCGGTGACATGGCGGCCTCGGCGCTCGCCAGGGAGGAGCTGGTCCCGGCCCTTCGCGCCACCAGGAGCGGCGACCCGCTCGACGCGTCGATCAGGCTGTGGTGGCTGGGCGTGCCCGTGCCGGCGGCCGAGCTGCCGTTCGAGGTGATGGAGTCGGGCCTGGTCGAGTTCGACGGCGACAGCGTCCGCGCGACCGTCCACCTCCAGCCGTGGGACGAGCACGGCTACGTCGTCTCCGACCGCAAGGTGCGCCCCGGCGACCCCGCGCTGCGCCCCGACCACGTCGTCGGCGCGGGCGGCGCCTCGGCGAACCTGGCCCAGCTGGTCACCCGCAGGCCCGTCGAGCGCGCCCTCGACCTCGGCACCGGCTGCGGCGTCCAGGTGCTGCACCTGGCCGACCGGGCGTCCCGGATCGTCGCCACCGACGTCAACCCGCGGGCGGTGGAGCTGGCCCGCCTGAGCTGGCGGCTGTCCGGCATCACGGGCGTCGACGCCCGCGTGGGCTCCATGTTCGAGCCGGTCGAGGACGAGCTGTTCGACCTCGTGGTCTCCAACCCGCCCTTCGTGATCGCCCCCGGCGGTGGCCTGACCTACCGCGAGACCGGTGCGGCGGGCGACGACTTCTGCCGCGACCTCGTCCTGCGGACACCGGCCCACCTCGCCCAGGACGGCCACGCCCACTTCCTGGCCAACTGGCTGCACGTGGAGGGGGAGGACTGGCGCGACAGGGTCGGCGGCTGGGTCGGCGCGACCGGCTGCGACGGCTGGGTGGTCGAGCGCGACGTGCAGGACCCGGCCGAGTACGTCGAGCTGTGGCTGCGCGACGCGGCCGAGCAGGGCACGCCCGCCTACACCTCCCGCTACGACGAGTGGCTGTCATGGTTCGAGGCGAACAAGGTGGAGGGGATCGGCTTCGGCTGGATCACGCTGCGCAACGCGGGCGCCCTCGACCCGGTGGTCAGGGTGGAGCGGCTGACCCACCGGGTCTCCCTGCCGGTCGGCGACTACGTCGAGGACGTCCTCGACTCGATCGCCGCCGCCCACCGGACCCGCGATCTCGAACAGGCCAGGCTGCGGGTCGCCGAGGGCCTCCTCGACGAGCGCATCGGCGCCCCCGGCGCGGAGGATCCCGCCCGCATCGTGCTGCGCCAGACCCGCGGCCTGCTCCGCAGTACCGACGTCGGCACGGTGGAGGCGGCGCTGGCCGGGGTCTGCGACGGGCAGCTCGCCCTCGGCCCGCTGCTCAACGTGATCGCCGAGCTGGTGGGCGACGGCGAGCAGCTGCTCGCCGACACCCTCCGCCCGCTGATCGCCGAGGGCTACTTCCACGTGTAGGCGGCTCGGTCACATCGTGATGCCGAGCCGTTCCAGGCGCTCGGGGCCGGAGACGGAGTAGATCTCGACGATCCGCCCGTCCACGACCGTGAAGCTCATGACCGAGTACGGCCTGCCGTGCACCACGGTGACCACTCCGGCGGCGCCGTTCACCAGCACCGGACGGGCGGCCGTGGCGTTGCGGGCGAACCTCGCCGCCTGCTTGGCCACGGTCGCGGCGCCGCGGAGCACCGCCACGCCCGCCATGCTCACCGTACGCAGCACGATGTCGGGGTCCAGCACCGAGACGAGCGCCTCGAAGTCGCCGTCGCGGGCCGCGGCGAGGAAGGCGTCGACGACCTTCCGCTGCCTGCTGACGTCCACGTCGGGCGGGGGCGCCGCTCCCTGCACACGACGGCGGGCCCGGCTGGCCAGCTGGCGCGTCGTGGCGGCCGAGCGCTCCACGATGGGCGCGATCTCCTCGAACGGCACGGCGAACATGTCGTGCAGCACGAAGGCCAGCCGTTCGGCGGGAGCCAGCGTGTCGAGCACCACCAGCATCGCCAGGCCGACCGAGTCGGCCAGCATCGCCTCGTGCTCGGGATCACCGCCGTCCGCCACGCTCACGACGGGGTCGGGGAAGTGCTCCCCGGCCGGTTCCGCGCGCCGCTCCCGCGCCCGCAGCATGCCCAGGCACACCCGTCCCACGACGGTGGTCAGCCACCCGCCGAGGTTGTCCACATCGCTCACGTCGGTACGGCTGAGCCGTAGCCATGCCTCCTGGACGGCGTCGTCGGCCTCGCTCAGCGAGCCCAGCATCCGGTAGGCCACCGCCTTCAGGTGGGCGCGGTACTCCTCGAACCGGCCGGCCAGCTGCTCGTCTGCGTCCATCGTTCCTTCTTCACGGTTCGTCGTCGCGCGCCCCGGACGGCACGATGGAGGACAGCCAATCACGGCGCGCCGGAAGCAGCGGTGGCGAGCCGGTTGATCGGGCGTTGATTGGTTTGCATGCGTACCGGCGCACCCTCGGAGCGTGGACACGCCCCCGGGGGGTTCGACAGAAGCGGGGCGTGTCGCCCGACCGGCCGTCGTTGTGAGGCGGCTAGCTGTCACGTGGAGCATCCGGACACCGGGCCCCCTGGCGAAACGTGACGGTCAGACGGCTGGTCGGGCCCACACACACCGCACCCCGGAAAGAGACCAGCCTTGATCAACCATGTGTGGATGACACGTCTGGACGACGAGCTGTACTCAGGGCTCGACGACGGCGACGGAGTCGACACCGTCGAGGAGCGCCTTGAGGTCACCCGCCTCTGGGGCGCCGAGGCGGGTGAAGATGTCGAACGCCTGGCGTAGGCAGTCGACGCTCCTCGCGGTGCCGCCCAGGCCGTGCAGCGCCCTGCCCAGCACCGTGAGCGAGAGCCCCTCACCGTACGGGTGGCCGATCTCGCGGCTGACCGCCAGCGCCTGCTCCGCGTGACGCACCGCGTCGGAGAAGCGCCGGGCGGCGATGAACGTCTCGGCCAGCCTGACGCACACCCGCTGCTCCCACACGCGCTGCCTGCTGGCCCTGAAGAAGGCCAGGCACTCGGCGTGGTGGTGGACGGCCTCGTTGAGGCGGCCCACGCGCGACAGCACGATGCCGAGGTGGTAGCGGGCGCGGGCGGTGCCGGCGCCGCTGCCGATCTCGGTGAAGATGGCCAGCCCCTGCTCGGCGGCGGCGATCGCGTCCTCGGGGTTGCCCAGGCCGAGGTGGTCGCGGGCGGAGTAGCTGAGCACCAGCGCCTCGCCGGCCGCCACGCCGTTCTCTCGGTAGAACGCGGTGGCGGAGGCGAACCAGCCGAGCGCCTCGTGGTGGCGGCGCCGACGGCCGGAGACGACGGCGAGGGCGTTGAGCACCTCGCCCATGACGACGCGTTCGTCGCCTGCGGTCGACAGGTCGAGCACGAGCCTGAACTGCTCCTCGGCCTCGGCGAGCCGGTTGGCGCCGAACAGTACGCGGCCGAGGACGTAGCGGGAGCGCAGCTCCCCCGCAGGGTCGCCGATCTTCCGTGCCGTGGCGAGCACGGCCCTGGTGGCCAGGTCGAACTCGCGGGCGTGGGTGCCCGACTCCAGCAGCGGCTCCATGGCGACGAGGAGGTCGGCGGCGGGCAGCAGCTGCTCGCCCGTACGGCAGGACTCGGCGGCCTGGCCGATCACCGCGAACAGGCAGTCGCCCTCCGAGACGAGCCAGGCGACGGCGTCGTCGGCCGAGGCGAACGCGCGCCCGCTGCCGACCACGACGAGATTGTCGGCGATCATGCTGCCCTCGTAGGCGAGCCGGTGCGCAGCCTGGGCCGAGGCGAGGTAGAAGCCGAGCAGCCGGCGCAGCGCCAGCGTCCTGGCCTGCGGGCGTTCGGTCTTGTCGAGGACGCGCCGCGCGAAGAGCTTGAGCAGGTCGTGGAAGCGGTAGCGTCCAGGCGCGGGCGCCTCCAGGAGGCTGGCGTCCACCAGCGACTCCAGCAGGTCCTCGGTCTCCAGCGTCGGGGCCGACAGGACGGCGGCCGCGGCGCCGACCGAGATGTCGGGTCCGTTCGGCAGGCTCAGCAGCCGGAACGCCCTCGCCTGGGCGGGGTCGAGCTGGCCGTACCCGAGGGCGAAGGTGGCCTCCACCGCCAGGTCGCCGACCCGCAGCTCGTCGAGGCGGCGCTGCTCGTCGGCCAGGCGGGGCACCAGGGAGGCGACCGTCCACGAGGGCCGCGCCGCCAGCCGGGCGGCCACGATCCGTACGGCCAGCGGCAGGAACCCGCAGGCCGCCACGACGTCCATCGCCGCTCCGCGCTCGGCGGCGACCCTTTCGGGCCCCGCCACGGCGGTGAACAGCGACAGCGCCTCGTCCGGCTCCATCACGTCGAGGTCGATCAGCTTGGCCGAGGGCAGGTCGGCCAGCTTCACCCGGCTGGTGACGATCGCCGCGCAACCCGGCGAGCCGGGCAGCAGCTGGCTGACCTGACGGGTGTCGTGCGCGTTGTCCAGCAGCACGAGGATGCGCCGGTCGGCCAGCAGCGACCGGTAGAGCGCGGCCCGCTCCTGCAGCCCCTCGGGGATGACGTCGGGCGGGATGCCGAGCGCGCGCAGGAACGCTCCCAGCGTGGATTCCGGCGCGGTGGCCTCGTCGGTGAAGCCGCGCAGGTCGGCGTAGAGCTGCCCGTCGGGGAACAGGTCGTCGCAGGCGTGCGCGACGTGGACGGCCAGCGCCGTCTTGCCGACGCCGCCGATGCCGCAGATGGCCGCGACGGGCACGCCCTCGGCCGTCTGCGCGGACAGCAGCGTGCGCAGCCTGGCCACGATCGGGCGGCGGCCGGTGAAGTCGCTGACGGCGGCGGGGAGCTGGGCAGGCCGGGGAAGCTCGTGCTCGTCGGCGCCCTCGGCGACGTCGGCCCCGGCCGGGCCGTCGGCGGTGGGGGCGGGGGACGGGCTGGGCGGCGTCATCAGGCTGGGGTCGGCGGCGAGGATCTTGTGGTGCAGCGCGGTCAGCTCGGGGCCCGGCTCGATGCCTAACTCCTCGACGAGCGCGTCGCGGGTGTCGGTGAAGACGGCGAGCGCGTCGCCCTGCCGCCCGCACCGGTAGTAGGCCAGCATGAGCTGGGCGCGCAGCCGCTCGCGCAGCGGGTGGTCGGCGGTGAGCGCGATCAGCTCGGAGACGACCGCGGCGTGCCTGCCGAGGGCCAGGTCGAGGTCCATGAGCTCCTCGATGGCGGTGATGTGGCGCTCGGCCAGCCGGTCGCGCTGGTGCTCGGCGTAGGGACCGACGGCTCCGGCCAGCGGCTCCCCCTCCCACAGCGCGAGGGCGGCGCGCACGCTCTCGGCGGCTTCGTTCGTTCTGCCGGCCCGGCGCAGCGCCTCGGCCTCCTGCATGCCGCGCTCGAAGAGCGTCAGGTCGAGGGATCCGGTGCGCAGGGCATAGCCCTTGCCGACCGAGGTGAGCAGCTCGGGGCGGGAACGGGGCGAGCGGTCGGGCTCCAGCACCGTGCGCAGCCGCGAGACGTAGGTGCGCAGCGCGCCGAGCGCCCTCGGCGGGGCTTCCTCTCCCCATACCGCGTCGATCATCTCGCCGGGGGTGATCGCCCGGCCTTCCCTGAGGAGCAGCATCGCGAGGATCGACCGCTGAAGCGGTGTGCCGAGATCGAGTTCGTCGCCATCGCGCCACGCGCGGACGGGACCGAGCACGGCGAACCGCAGCCCCTCACCAGCCATGCTCACAGTCTCCAACGCAATGGGCCATTTTGCTACCAAATACTAGTTGCCCAGAGGTGGCCGTTTCATTGATTGCGCTTTGATCCGGCGTTAAGCGGGTCGAGGGATGCTGAAACACGCAAAGGCATGGCCCAGTTCAACGGGGGCGGTCATGCCTTACCGGTTCGAAACAACACCAGGCCCTGCCCGGCGGTGCGGGCAGGGCCGTCGTGTCCGAGTTTTTCGTAGGAACGTGCTTAGGCGGCTTCGACGAGACCGAGTCTCTGAGCCATCCGTTCTCGAACCACCGGCCATTCCGAGCCCAGGATCGAGTAGTACGCGGTATCTCGGACCGTATCGTCGGCGCCTCGGCTGTCTGCCCGTCGCACGCCGTCAAGGTGTGCGCCGAGAGCCTCGATGGCGGCCCGGGATCGCGTGTTGCGTACATCGGCTTTGAGGGTGATGCGGTGGACGCCCCAGGTGTCGAAGGCCAGCGAGAGCATCAGGAACTTGCTCTCCCGGTTCACACCGGTGCCCTGCGCCGAAGCGGAGAGCCAGGTGTAACCGATGTCGGCCACGGACGGGATCTCGCCCACCGCGCCACGTGTACCCGGAGGCCAGGGCATCGGGCCCTGCCAGTACTCCAGGTGCATGAGACGGGTGGCACCGACCACGCGGTCGGTGTGCAGCCACCGGATGGCGAAAGGCAACGTCCGGCCTTCCGCCTGCTCAGCCAAAGCGGCCTCCACATAGGAGACCATCTCTTCCCGCCCATCGGGAACACGAGTGAAGGCGTACGTGGAACGGTCTTCACACGCCGCGGCGACGAGGTCATCGACCACCGCGAGGCTGAGAGGTTCCAGGCGCACGAGGCGCCCGGACAGGGTGACAAAAGCGGGCATGAGCACATGATGGGGCTTGCACGCCGCAGGAGATACCAGGACTCACGCGCTATCTTTTGCAGGTTTCTGCAATGGTCGCGTTTTCCCAGGTCAGCAGGCTGATCGTAGGGGGTGGCGAGCGGCCCGCGGGGCAAAGTTTGCCAAACCGATGCCTAGCCGTGCGCGGGCGTTGCGGCCATGGTGCGGCGTGGGGTTCTCCCCGCCGCCTGCTGCCGGGTGGACAGGTCGTGCAAACCTCTCGAGAGGTGGGCCAGGTTGGCCGAGATCCACGGCAGCGACAGGGGGTCCGAGGAGGTCAGCGCGGTCATGCGCTCCTCCTGGCTCTCGCCGTACAGGAGGCTGGTGGCCACCCGCACCCTCGCGGCCGACGGGTCGTCGCCGAAGGCGTGTCCGGGCAGTACGGCGATGCCGTGATCCTCGATCAGCAGTTTGGTGACTTCTGCCGAGCCGCCCACCCTCAGGTGTCCGAGGTCGGGGTAGAGGTAGAAGCCGCCCTGCGGGGCCGGGACGCTCGCCCCCGCCTCGACGAACGCGGCGTGGACGGCGTTGGCGACCACCGCGTGCAGCCGCCGGCTGCGCGCCACGCGTTCGACCAGCTCCACGGGTTCGGTGAAGGCGTAGGCGGCAGCAGCCTGGACGGGAGCGGCCGGCGCCGACCAGATCTCGCTGGCGATCGCCAGGACCTTGTCGAGCAGTCCGCGCGCGCCGTGGGGCAGCCTGGCGACGCCGATGCGCCAGCCGCCGAGCGCGAGGCTCTTGCTCAGCCCGGTGGTGATGACCGTGCGTTCCGGCGCCAGGTCGGCCGGCGACAGGAACGGGGTGTCGATGTCGTGGACGAGGTCGCGGTAGATCTCGTCGGAGATGATCACGAGGTCGAGCTCGCGGGCGACCTGGACCAGGCGGCCCATGGTCCGCGGCGAGGCGAGTCGTCCCGTGGGGTTGTCGGGCAGCGTGACGAGCACGGAGCGCACGGTCCTGCCCTGCGCGCGGGCCCGCAGGACGGCGGCGGCGACCAGGTCGGGGTCGGGCGCCCCGCCCTCGCCGGGAGGCGTCGGCACCATGATCGGCTCGGCGCCGACCAGGTCGGCCTGCGCCGCGTAGCTGACCCAGCTCGGCTTGGGCAGCACGATGTCGCCGCCGATGGCGAGCTGCAGGCCGTACAGCAGGGGCTTGCTGCCCGGCGCGCAGACGACCTGGTCGGGTTCCGTGACGAGTCCCCGTCGGGTCCAGTAACCCGCCGCCGCCTCGCGCAGTTCCATGGCGCCCGCGACCGGCCCGTAGCCGTTGCGGTCGGCGGCGGCTACCAGCCTGTCCAGCAGCGCCGGGTGCACGGGCAGCCCTGCCTCGCCGAAGGCCAGGTGCAACACGCGTTCCCCGGCGCGCCGTCTTCGTTCGATGTCCTCGTTCGCCGCCAGGGTGGCGGAAAGCGTCACGTTCATGTTTGTCACGTTCCCAGCCTGGTTGTATGAAGGCATCAGCACAAGCGAGGCTTTTCATGGGTAGGCATAAGGAAGTCCGATGCTCGATTTGCGGCGTCTTGTGGTGATCTGCGAGTTCGCTCGGCGGGGCAGCATCGCCGCCACCGCCGAGTCGCTGGGATACAGTCCCTCGGCGGTCTCGCAGCAACTGGCCGCGCTGGAGCGGGAGGCCGGCACCGCGCTGCTCGACCGCACCGCGCGCAGCGCCGAGCTGACCGACGCGGGCCGCCGCCTGGTGGCGCACGCCGAGCGCATCCTGACCATGGTCGAGGAGGCGGAGTCCGACCTGTCGGCGCAGGCGGGCACGCCCGCGGGCCGCGTGGTGCTCACCGCCTTCCCCACGGCGGCGGTCGCCTTCGCGCCGGTGCTGGCGCGCTCGCTGCGCCGCCACACGGAGCTGACGATCAGGCTGGGACAGTCGCGCTCCGGGCGGGGCATGCGCGAGGTGCAGTCGGGCGAGGTCGACATCGCGCTCGTCGACGACTGGTACGGCAGGGCGCACGACAGCGAGTCGCTGCGGGTCTTCCCCCTCCTGCACGACCCGCTGGTCCTCGTGGTGCCGCGCAGGCACCGCCTGGCCGACCCCGAGGTGCCGATCGACCTGCGGGAGCTGCGCGACGAGCCGTGGATGGCCACCCCTGACGGCGAGCCGTCCCGCCTGGCCGTGGACAGGCTCTTCGCCGACGTGGGCGGCGCGCGGCCGACGCCCTGGGAGTTCGAGGGCCTCGGCACCATCCTGTCCCTGGTGGCCAAGGGCATCGGCATCGCCGCCGTCCCCGCCCTGGCCCTGGCCGCGGGCGTGCGGGGCATCGCGGTGCGCCAGTTCCCCGGCTCCGCCGGAGGCCGTGACGTGCTGGCCGTCGCCCGGCGCTCCAGCGTCCACCGGCCCTCGGTGTCGGTGACGCTGCGGGCGATCCACGTCGCCGCCCGCTATCTCGCCGCCGATCTGGAGCCCGTCAGGCTGGCGCACCGGTAGCCTTCGGTGCCGTGGCTCCGACGTACGAGATCGAGACCCTGCTCGCGGGCGCCCGCGGAAAGATCGTCGCGGGCGTCGACGAGGTCGGCCGCGGCGCGTGGGCCGGCCCCGTCATGGTCTGCGCGGTCGTCACCGACCTGTCCGAGCCGCCCGGCGGGCTGACCGACTCCAAGCAGCTGTCGGCCGCCCGGCGCACCGCGCTCGTGCCCGAGCTGGAGCGGTGGGCGAAGGGCATCGCGTACGGCACGGCCTCCCACGAGGAGATCGACGCCCTGGGCATGACGGAGGCGCTGCGCAGGGCGGCCCGGCAGGCCCTCGAGGCCCTTCCGGTGCGGCCCGACGTGGTGATCCTCGACGGCTCCCACGACTACATCGGCGCGCCGTGGCCGGTCCGCCTGGAGGTCAAGGGCGACCAGGCGAGCATCTCGGTGGCCGCCGCCTCGGTGCTGGCCAAGGTCCGGCGCGACACCCTCATGGCGGACCTCGGCTGCGACGAGTACGGCTTCGCGGAGAACGCGGGCTACCCCTCGCCCGTCCACCAGGCCGCGCTGGCCGAGCACGGCCCCACGCCGCACCACCGCCTGTCCTGGTCCTACCTGGACGACCTGCCGCGATGGCGCCATCTCAAGAAGCACAGGGACGCGGCGGTCGGCGAGGGGCAGATCTCCCTGTTCGGCTGAGCCCCCGGCGACGCACAATCGGGGAATGCGGATCGGCGTCTTCCTCGTCGCGGCTGCCTTCCCCGGGCAGGAGCCCGCGCGGGTGCTCGGCGACGCGCTCGCCGCCGTCGAGGCGGCCGAGGAGGCGGGCTTCGACGACGTGTGGATCGCCGAGCACCACTTCATGTCCTACGGCGTCTGCCCCTCCGCCGTCGCGTTCGCGGCGCTGGCGCTGGGCAGGACCAGGCGGATCGGCGTCGGCACCGCGGTGAGCGTGCTGTCCACCCGGCATCCCGTGGCGCTGGCCGAGGAGGCGGCCATGCTCCACCACCTGTCGGGCGGGCGCTTCACGCTGGGAGTGGGCAGGGGCGGCCCCTGGGTGGACCTGGAGGTGTTCGGGACGGGCCTGCCCCGGTTCGAGCGCGGCTTCGCCGAGTCGCTCGACGTGCTGTGCGCCGCGCTCTCGCGCGACACGGTCGCCGCGGACGGCGAGTTCTTCTCCTTCAGGGAGGTGGCGATGGTGCCGTCGGCGCGGATGACGCCCGTGGTTGCCTGCACCTCGCCGGACACCATGCGGCTCGCGGCCCGCAGGGGCCTGCCGATGCTGCTCGGGATGCACGTCGGCGACCAGGATAAGGCGGCGGCCGTCGCGGCCTACGAGGCTGCGGGCGGCCCCCGGGCGCCCCATGTGGCGGCGGCGGTCGGCCACGTCGCCGACACGACCGGCGAGGCCGTCAGGACGCTCAGGGAGGCGATGCCGCGGTGGCTGGAGCCGGGACTGGCCGGGTACGTGCCCGTGGACGGACGGGCCCGCCCCTCACGCGACATCCGCGGCTACGTGGAGTTCCTGACCAGCGCCCACCCGGTGGGCGACGCCGGTCACTGCGTGGCGGCCATCGAGCGCACGCGCGCCGTGACCGGGATCGAGCACCTGATCCTGATGGTCGAGGGTGCGGGTACCAGGGCCCGCACCCTCGAGAACATCCGGCGCCTCGGTGCCGAGGTGCTGCCCAGGATCAGCAGTCGACGAGCTCCGGCCGCTGGTTGAGGATCTGCGCCCGCGGCGTCACGAAGTCGCGGAGCGCGCCGGTCGCGGCCGGGTCGAACACCGCGACCCTGTGACAGTTCTGGAAGGCGAGCCGTACCCCGAAGTGGCGCTCGAGGGCACCGCGCATCGCGTCGCTGGCCAGGCAGCGCAGGAGCTGGCCGCGAGCCTCCTCGTCCGGGGGCGGGGTGTGGTTGTCGGCGAACTCGGCTCCTGAATGTTCACGCTGCTTGACCAGCTCGCTGATCATCGACCAGGCGTAGGGCAGGGAATCGCGGACGCAGGCGACGAACGCCGCGTCGTCGATCTCACCCTGTCTCGCCTGCTCGAGAAGATCGTTGGGAACGGTCAGCGACATGCTTTCTCCTCTCGAAGGGGGCCCACTCGACGCTAGGTGTGGTCGTGGGCGTGCTCTAGATGGCCTGAGGGCGACAGTCGAGTGACGCCGGGCCGTACACGAAGCCGGGGTCGATCTGCTCGGCGAGGTCGCGCCCGGTGCGCTCGTTGGCCCACGCGCGGGCGTTGCGCAGGTGGAACTCCGCGGCCTGCCTGCCGAACCTCTCCCAGTCCTTCTCCTGCGCGTCGACGTGCTTGAGCAGCACCGACAGGGCCTCGGCGTTGGCCGGTTCGAGGTCGTCGAGGGTGAACCGCCTGCCCTGCTCCATGGCGCGGACCGCGGTGGAGTGCTCCAGCCAGGTCAGCAGGTCGTCGCCGACCTGGTCGTGCAGGAACTCCACGTCGGCGGGCCCGTGGACCTTGTTGCCCACCACCGCGACGGGCACGTCGTGGTCGGCGGCGTAGTCCTTGTACTGCCGGTAGACGCTCACCCCCTGCCGGGTCGGCTCGGCCACCAGGAAGGTCACGTCGAACCGGGTGAACAGGCCGGAGGCGAAGGAGTCGGCCCCCGCCGTCATGTCGACCACGACGTACTCGTCGTGGCCGTCGACCAGGTGGTTGAGCAGCAGCTCGACCGCGCCGACCTTGGAGTGGTAGCAGGCGACGCCGAGGTCGTCCTCGCTGAAGGGCCCGGTGGCCATGAGGCGCGGCCCTTCCGGCGTCGCCACCGTGTACGGCAGGTCGGCGAAGCGCAGGATCCGCGAGCCGCGCCCCGGCGGGGTCGTCTTGACCATCGCGGCGGCGGAGGGGATCAGCGGATTGGAGCCGCGCAGCAGCTCCTTGATCTCGGTGAGGCGCCCGCCGAGCGGCTCGGGCTCCTCGTCCACGCCGAGGACCAGCGCCAGGTGCTGGTTGATGTCGGCGTCGACGGCCACCACCGGCCTGCCCTGACCGGCCACGTACCTCGAGAACAGTGCGGACACGGTGGTCTTGCCGCTGCCGCCCTTGCCAACGAACGCCACTCTCACGCTGAAGCCCCATCTGACGATGAAAACCGTTACCGATTCAGCATGACACAAGGGAACGCGAGGCGGCGTGATTTTGCCGAAACCCTGGTCAGAGCGAAACGATCTGCGCGAACGTGATCTCGGTCAGCAGCCTCTCCTCGTGCTCGCGCAGGGCGGCCCACACGTCGGCGAGCGGCTCGGCCACCCCCGGATACTCGTCGGGTGACGGCCACCCCTCGACGACCGCGATCACGTCGGCCAGTGTGATCGCGGCGGCGTCGCGAGCCAGCCAGTAGCCGCCCTCGGGGCCGCGCTGGCTGCGGATCAGCCCGGCCCTGCGCAGCTGCAACAGGATGTTGTCCAGGAACCTGCGGGGGATGCCCTGCGCCGCGGCGATCCGCTCGGCGGGCACCGGGCCCTCCGGCGCCGCGGCCAGCTCGGTGACCGCCC
Organism: Nonomuraea sp. NPDC003727; assembly: GCF_053586935.1. Taxonomy (NCBI): domain Bacteria; kingdom Bacillati; phylum Actinomycetota; class Actinomycetes; order Streptosporangiales; family Streptosporangiaceae; genus Nonomuraea; species Nonomuraea sp. NPDC003727. The sequence continues at coordinate 894,520 of NZ_JBSFNE010000001.1, read as the reverse complement.
GCAGCGCGTACTGCGTCCTAGCGGAGATCCGCACGAAGGCCCCAGCGGCGGCGAAGGGCGTTGTCACCGAGCTCGAAGAGCACGTCGATGACGATGCCGATCAGCAACACGACGATCATGGTGGCGAGCAGGCCCGCCGAGTCGGCCAGCTCCCTGGCGTAGTGGAGCTGCTCGCCGAGCGAGGGCTGGTTGGCGATGATGACCACGATCTCGCCCGCCATCAGCGACCGCCACGCGAAGGCCCAGCCCTGCTTGAGGCCCGCCAGGAACGACGGGAGCGAGGCCGGCAGGATCACGTGCCAGTAGAGCTGGAGCCGGCGGAAGCCGAGCACGTGCCCCGCGCGCAGCAGCAGCGGCGGCGTGTAGTCGACGCCGGTGATCAGGCCGTTGGCGATGGAGGGCGCGGCGCCGAGGATCACCACGAAGGTGATGGCGCTCTCGCTCAGCTTGAACAGCAGGATCGCCAGCGGGAACCAGGCGATCGACGGCATGGTCTGCAGGCCCGTGATGAGCGAGCCGAAGGCCGCCCGCAGCACCCTGACCCTGGAGACCAGCGCGCCGACGATCAGGCCGATCAGTACGGCGGCGGCGAATCCGGTCACCGCCCTGCGCATGGTCACCCCGACGGCCTGCCAGAACTCGGCGGTGGCCAGGCGGTCGAACAGCACGGGGAAGACCTCGGACGGGCCGGCGAAGACCCAGGGCTCCCAGAACCCCGCCCAGACCACGCCCTGCCAGATGATCAGCACGATGCCGACCGCCAGCGTGATCGGCCAGACCCGCGCCCAGAGGCGGCCGGCCAGGGCGCCGCGCCGCTTCTCGGTGATCTCCAGGGCGTCGAGGCCGGCGATCTGGGCGGCGTGAGTGTCGGTGGTCACGGCGTTCCTCCCTCGCGGCCGCCTCCACCCGCGGGACCCGACTCACGCGAGCCGCCGGCGTGGCGGGCCACCTCCTGCTTGAGCTGGTCGGTGATGCGCGCCGCCAGCCCCGCCACCTCGGCCGAGTCCGTACGGCGCGGCCGGGCGAGCTCCACGGGGAACTCCTCGACGACCTTGCCCGGCCTGCTGCTCAGCAGCACGACCCGGTCGCCGAGCCGTACCGCCTCGCGGACGTTGTGGGTGACGAACAGCACCGACAGCCGCCGCTCGCGCCAGATCCGCTCCAGCTCGTCGTGGAGCAGGTCGCGGGTCATGGCGTCGAGCGCGCCGAACGGCTCGTCCATGAGCAGCACGTCGGCATCCTGGGCCAGCGAGCGGGCCAGCGCCACGCGCTGGCGCATGCCGCCTGACAGCTGGTGCGGCCGCTTGGGGCCGAAGCCGCCCAGGTGGACCATCTCGAGGAACTCCTCGGCCCTGGCCCGCCGTTCCCGCCTGGGCAGCGCCCGCATGGCCATCTCGACGTTGGCCGCGACGGTGAGCCAGGGGAACAGCGCGGGTTCCTGGAACATCATCGCGACCCTGCGGCCGGTCGTGGTGATCGTGCCGCCGGACGGCCGGTCGAGCCCGGCCACCAGCGAGAGCAGCGTGCTCTTGCCGCATCCCGACGCGCCGAGGAGGCAGACGAACTCGCCGGGCGCCACGCCGAGCGAGACCTTGTCGAGGGCGAGCAGGTCGCCGTAGAGCTTGGAGACCCCTTCGAGCCTGACCGCGACCTGGCGGTCCACCTGGACGGTCATGTCACTTGTCCTTGATCGACTGCTGGCCCTTCGCGGCCAGGACCTCGTTGAGGACCTTCAGGTCGTAGATGCCGTTGAGGTCCACCGGCTTCAGCAGCCCGACCTTCACGGCGTGGTCGGCGCTGCCGGTCAGCGACGCGGCGATCGGGTCGTTGGTGAACGTGATGTTCTTGAACGCGCTGGCCAGCACCTCGGGCTTGAGCGGCTTGCCCGTCAGCTTCTCGACCGAGGCGTTGACCACCTTCGCCGCGGCGTCGGGGTCGGCGTTGATCTCCTCGGTCGACTGGACGTGCGCCTCGATGAGCTTCTTGAGCAGGTCGGGGTTGGCCTTGGCCCACTCCTGCCGGACGATCAGGTGAGTGATCACGAACTGCTTGTCCGGCCAGAGCTCGCGCTCGTCCTGCAGGATCTTGCCCTTGCTCTCGATGACCAGCCTGCTGGCGAACGGCTCGGGCACCCATGCGCCGTCGATGTCACCCGTGGCGAACGTCTGCAGGGTCTGTGAGTTCTCCTGCGGGACGATGCTGACGTCGCCGCCGCCCTTGGTGTCGGTCTTGAGGCCCTTCTCCTGCAGCCAGTAGCGCAGGGCGACGTCCTGCGTGTTGCCGAGCTGCGGAGTGGCGATCTTCTTGCCCTTGAGGTCCTCCACCGAGTTGATCTCGGGCTTGACGACGAGATAGACGCCGCCGGAGGCCGCGCCCGCCACGATGTTGATGGCCTTGCCCTTGGACTTCTCCCAGGCGTTGATGGCCGGGTTGGGGCCGATGTAGGTGGCGTCGACGGCGCCGGAGAAGACGGCCTCGATGGCGGCCGGACCCGCGTTGAACGTGCTGGTCTTGAGGGGGACGCCGAGAGACTTGGCGTAGATGCCCTTCTCGACGCCGTAGAGGGCGGTGGAGTGCGTGATGTTCGGGAAGTACCCGAGGCGCACCTCCTTGGCGGCCGCAGCCGGCGCGCCCGACGAGGAGGACCCGCACGCGGCCGCGAGCGAGGTCATGGCCAGTATGGCGACGGCGGCGGCTAGCCTCTTCATCGCAACTCCCTATTTCCTACTTAATAAGTCGGCTATATGCACATCAAAACCCTTCATTCCCTTCTAGTCAAGTCGGAATTACGAGACCCTTTGTCAGGGAGATCCGTCAGCTCCCGGCCGGGAGGGGGCGGTGCTGTCGGGCCACTCGGTGGGGCCGACGAGCTCGATCTCGATGGCCAGGACGCCGAGCGCCTCCTTCTCGGGTCCGTAGATGCGCCGGACGTCGGCCAGCTGCTCCGCCAGCGGGCTGTCCGGGTTGACCCGCTCCGGGCCCTCGGCGGCGAACATCTCCTCGAAGGAGGCGTAACACGCGACGCGCCGCACCATGGTGACCGCGTCGTCGTCGCCGCAGACGAACCTGATCCGGTCACCGGCCTTGAGGGTGCTCAGGTTGGGACAGCGGACGCGCACCTCGACGGTCTTGCGCCCGGAGGCGACCAGGTCGAAGTAGTGGCGGTAGAGGCCCATCTCGCGCGCCTGCGCGCCTGTGGTCATGATGCGATCCCATCGGTCGGTGGCGGCCGCCCCGGTGTCCCTCCTGTACCCAACCCGGCACCGTCCTGCCCCCGGGTCGCCCTGCCTCCGGCACCGCCCTGCCCCTGGCACCCGCCCTGCCCCCGGCGCCCGCCCTGCCCTCGGGTCGCCCTGCCCTCGGGTCGCCCTGCCTCCGGTCGGCCGGTGCTCGGTCAGTCGGTGGGTGGTCGGCCGGTGCTGCGGGGCGCGGGTGGATGCTCGGTGCCGCGCGTGCCGGCTGAATGGCCGGGGTTGTGGGAGTGCGGGTGGCGGCACCGTGAGCCGTGCTGTACCTCGAGGTGAGGCCTACCTACCCACACATAGCGGAGACATGAATCCCTCTAGCACTCTCCGTGACTGATCGACTACTTTAAGTAATCAGACGGTCGCCCCCAGTCACCGCACGCAGGAGGTTCCATGCGTCGTCCCGCCCGCTTACCCGCCGCCTGTGGCCTGCTCCTGTCTGTCGCTCCGGCCCAGGCCGGACCAGTGCCGCCAACCGTGACCCGGTAGCCGACACCGCCCCGTCTCCGGCCCGGCGCCGCCCCACCCCACGCCCCACATGGCTCCGGGCCGGCCCGGCGGTGTCCCGCCCTGTACGCGCAGCTCGTGCCCACGGCTCGTGTCCACGGCTTTGTCCACAGCTACGTGCTCACGGGTCGTGCTCACGGGTCGTGTCCACAGCTCGTGTCCGCACCGGCCCCGGGCCGGTTCGGCGTCCACACCATCCATCCCCACTCAGGCGCCGGGCCGGTCCGGTTCACGGCCCCGTGGTCGGGCACGGATCCACTCCTCAAGCCCCCCGTGAAGTCACCGAAGGAGATCGTGCTGAACGTCCGAGCCCTGCCCGCCGTGGCGACCCTCGCGCTGGCCGCCGCCGTCGTCCCGCCCTTCGTGCCGGGCGGCGGCGGCCCCGCCGGTCGAGGGGGCCGCTAGCAGACCTCGTCCAGCGAGATCGCCCGCTCCGAGGAGGAAGGGGTGGGCGACGGGGACGGGGTCGACACGGTACGCCGGGGGGCGCCGGACCTGTCCTTCAGCGCCTCGGACACCTTGCGCCTGATCAGGTGCCAGTCCGGGTAGGCCGTGTTGATCAACGGGGGCACGAACTGGAGGCTCTTGATGTGGGTGCCCTTCACCTTCTGCCCGAGGTCGACCAGCGCCGGCAGCAGGTCGGCCGGGATGTCGGTGGAGATGGCCCGCTTGGTGGCGGCGGCCAGGTTCTCGAAGCTGTTGAGCAGCGTCACCGGGTCGGCCTGCTGGGCGACGGCGTTGAGCAGGCACTTCTGGCGGCCCATGCGCACGTAGTCGTCGCTGTAGGTGCGTGAGCGGCCGAACCACAGCGCCTCCTCGCCGGACAGCTTGCGGGTGCCGGCGGGCAGCAGGCCCTCGTTGTACTTGCCGTAGGTGATCGGCTCCCTGATGGTGATCCTGACCCCGCCCATCGCGTCGATGATCTGCGCGAAGCCCGCCATGTCGACCATGGCGTAGTAGGTGACGGGGATGCCGAGGATGTCACTGATCGTCTGCTTGAGCAGGGCCGGGCCGCGGTGGCCGTTCTTCACGCCCGGCACCATCTCGGGGTAGTCCTCGGCGTACTGGAAGATCTCGTTGAGCAGGCCAGGGGTGGCGGGCGGCTCGCCGGTGAAGCCGTAGGGGAAGCGGTCGCGGGCCGGGCCGTCGGGCAGCTGCACCTGCTGCAGGTTGCGCGGCAGGCTGAAGAGCGTCGTGGCGCCCGTGGCGGTGTCGATGCTGGCGACGGTCATGCTGTCGGTGCGTACGCCGGGGCGGTTGGGGGCGGCGTCGGCGCCCACGAGCAGGATGTTGACGCGGGTCGCGCCCTTCCACGGGTCCCTGGCGATCACCGGGCTGGTGCTGGTGGCGGAGAACACGGTGGTCACCACGTCATGGGAGAGGTAGGCCACGCGGCCGGCCCACGCGCTCGGCGCGATGACCAGCATGCACAGCGCGCCAGCGACGGCGAGGTTCAGGTTGTGGCCCGCGCCCTTGGGTCGGACGAGCCAGAAGGACCAGAGGATCACGACCGACCAGGTCACGCCGACCGTCGCGATGGCGACCGTGAGCGCGGCGAGCCAGGTGGGCTGGACGGCCAGCGACAGCAACTGGCCGCGGAAGGCCGTGGCCATGGTCACGATCAACCCGACGAGCACCAGGTAGACCGTCATGAGCAGGAAACCGGTGCGATGCCGTCCCGTGGCGATGTGGGCCACGCCCCACAGCAGCGCCGAGCCGATCGTCAGGCTCACACCCATACCTGGGCCGAATTCGCGACCTTTGCCAGCCATCCCGCCCCAACCTCAGCTATCAGCAGATCCATCACAGATTAGTAACGGTTGCGGATCGATCGGCCAGGTTGCGGAACGCGTCGGTCCAAGCTTTCACCAAGAGGCCGCTCCGGCGAACGAGGTGGGTGCCGGGGTGTATCCCAGCAGGTCGCGAGCCCGGCTGATGTCCAGCGTACGCTCGACGGCCAGGTGGCCCACGGCGTACCTGGTCAGCCTGGGTGGGCGGCCGGTGAGCCCGGCGACGATCTCGGAGAGGGCGGCCATCCGCATGGCGAGGCCCGCGCCGACGTAGAGCGGTTCCGCGGCGATGCGGCGTTCGCGCAGCACCTCGCGGAGCGCGGCCTCCAGGGTGACCGGGTGGCTGTCGGTGACGTTGTAGACGCCGATCGGGGCCGTGACGGCCAGCAGGCAGGCCTGGGCGAGGTTGTCCACAGAGGTGAGGCTGAGCCTGGTCGCGCCGCTGCCGACGGCGAGCAGCCGGCCCGCCCTGACCGAGCGCAGCAGGCGGGGCAGGAGCGTGGTGTCGCCCCTGCCGTAGATCGCGTGCGGGCGCAGGATCACCGCCGCGCCCATGACGGTGTTCTCCGCGGTGGCCTTGGCCGCGCCGTAGGCGTTGGCGTAGCGCCTGACCGGGGCCTCGTCCTCCTTCGCCATGACGGTCGGGCGGAACGGGTCGTAGACGCTCGCCGTGCTGACGTGGACGAAGCGGGCGCCGGGGAAGGCGGCCATCGCGTTGCGCGTGCCCGTGACGTTGGCCTGCCAGATCTCCCGCGGCGGACCCCAGTCGGTGACGCTGCCCGCGCAATGGATCACCGCGTCGACCCGCTCGTCCGGGGGCCGTCCGTGGACCAGGTCCCACGAGGCGTAGGGGACGGTACCCAGGTCGGCGTGGGGACGCCGGCCGTACGCCAGCACCTCCCAGCCCCGCGCGGCGGCGACCCTGCAGACGGCGCCGCCCACGAAACCGGACGCCCCGGTGACCGCGACCCTCATGACAGGCCCCACCCGAGCCCCCGGAGGCAGGTGACCCCGACGGCATGGAAGGCCGGGCCGGGAGCGTGTCCGCAGGCGGGGGTCATCGGGCCACCAGCCGTCTGATCGCGGCCCTGTCGAGCTTGTCGCTGCGGCCCTTGCGGGGCAGTTCGGCGAGCGTGACGATGCGGTCGGGGAGCGAGGGGGCGTCCATGAGGTCGGGCAGCGCCTTGCGCACCAGCTTCTCGTCGTAGCCCGCCGTCGTGGTCAGCGCCAGGACGACCTCCTCGTCGCCGGTGTCGGGGTCGGGCAGGCCGACGACCGCCGCTTCGCCGACGCCCGGCAGCGCGGCGATGGCGGGTTCGTAGACGCCGGGATAGATGTTGACGCCGTCCCTGAGGATCATGTCCTTCTTCCTGCCGAGCAGCACCAGCCTGCCGTCGGCGTCGAGGCGGACCAGGTCGCCGGTGGCCACCTCGGTGAGCGGCGGGTCGCCGAGGTAGCCGCGGGCGAGGTGCGGCCCGTTCACGAACAGCTCGCCGTCGTCGGCGACCCGCACGCCCACGCCCGGCAGCGGGGCGCCGAGCAGGTCGCCGCCCGTCGCGGCCAGCTTGTCCTCGGCGGAGGCGACGGCGATCGGCAGCGCTTCGGTCATGGCGTACACCGACAGGATGTCGGCGGCGGGCGCCGCCTGCCGTGCCCTCCGGAGAACGGCGGGCGGCGCGGGCGCGGCCCCGAGCAGCAGGCAGCGCAGGGTCGCGGGCAGCCTGGGGGTGCGCTCCAGCAGCGCGTGCAGCCGTACCGGAACGGAGAAGGCGTGGGTGGCTCCGCGCCTGGCCAGCTCGCTCGCGTAGTCGCCGCGGCCGGGCATCGACCAGGTGGCGCCCGCGATGAGCGCGGGCAGACCGAGGATGAACTGGTCGGTGTGCACGACGTCGCCCGGCCCCAGCGGCACCGCCTCGGTGAACAGGCGCAGCCCCGCGGCCAGCGACCGCCTGGTGTGCACGACTCCCTTGGGCCGCTCCGTCGTCCCGGACGTGAAGGCCACCACAGCCGCCTGGTCCGACGTCACCCGGCCGCCCACCCCAGGCCCGCCCGGTACGGCAGGCAACGCACCCCCCAAAGGGAGCCCGCCCGGTACGGCAGGCAGCCCACCCGCCAAGGACCCGCCCGGTACGGCGGGCAGCCCGTCCAGCCTGAGCGCGCCCCGGGGGACGCCGGGCAGCCACGGCCCCGTGTAGAGGTGGCGGGCTCCGGGGAACGGCTCGCGCAGGTTCGGCAGCACCAGCCCCCTGCGCCTGGCCACTCCTTTCAGCGGCCCGCTGAGCAGGTACAGCAGCGATTCGGCCAGCACCCACCGGGGGCGGGTGTGCGCCATCCGTCCCGCGAACACCTCGGGCGCGAGCCCGGGGTCGGCCAGCACGAGCGTCCCGCCCGCGGCGACCGCGCCGAGCGCCAGCGCGACGGCGTCGGGCCCCGGCCGGACGGCGAACAGGACCCCGAAGTCGTCCGTGTCGTGCAGGGCGTGGGCGACGGTGAGGAAGCGGTCGCGGAGCGCGCCGTAGGTGACGGGCGTCCCGTCGGGTGCGATCAGCGCGGTCCTGCCGGGCGCGCTGTCAGCGGTGGCGAGCACGCCGGAGATGATGTCGATCATGCTTTCCTGACCCAGAGGTGCGCGTAGGTCGGGATGAGGACGCCGCGCGCCGCCCGCCTGCCCACGACGCGCAGGTCGTGCTGGAGCAGGGTGGCGGCGACGGCGCGGATCTCGGCCAGCGCGAGCGGGTAACCGATGCAGAAGTGCGGCCCCGCGCCGAACCACAGCCTGCGCAGTTCGGGCGGGTGCGGCCGGGAGAGGTCGAAGGGGCCGTGCGCGCGGGCGCAGTTGTGGGTGGCGATCAGCACGCGGTCGCCCGGCCGTACCGGGATCGTGCCGACGGTGGCGGGTTCGGCGACCGAGCGCAGCATCACCGGGGTGGGGGTGGTCACCCGCATGGCCTCCTCGACGGCGCGGTCGAGGTCGGCGCCCGCGATCCGCCGGTCGCCGCCGAGGTGCCCGTGGTCGTGCAGGAGCGCGACGAGGCGGGGGACGAAGGTGGCCACGGTCTCGGTGCCGGTCAGGAAGAACGCGCCCGCCGCGCCCCTGGCCTCGGCTTCGGACAGTCCGAGCGAGCGCATCCTGCCCATGACGGTGGACGGGTCGCCGGCGAGGTAGGCGGCGGAGGCGATGTCGCCGATCCGGTCGAGGACCTCGCGGGCGGCCACGACCTGGCGGTCCGACAACCTGCGGGTGCGCAGCGACACCATGGCGGCCACGCGTTCCCCGTCGGCGAACAGCGCCCGCGCCCGTTCGGCGGGCACCTCGCCGAGCCCGATCACCCTGCAGATCACCGAGCCGGCCATCAGCCGCATGGCGTCCACGAGGTCCACCCGCTCGCCCTGGTCGAGCCGGGCGGACAGCTGCTTCAACGGCAGGTCGAGCACGTCGGCGACGAGCGCCGAGACGGACGAGGGAGTGAAGAGCGGCGCGAGCTTGCCGCGTAGCGCGGCGTGGCCGGCGCCCTCCATGTTGAGCAGCACGGACGGGCCGAGCACCGGTGTCCACAGCTCGCCCGGCGAGCCGGGTCCGTCCTTGCGGAAGCGCGGGTCCATGAGCACCCGGCGGGCGGTGGCGGCGTCGTTGACGACCACGCCGAGCCCGGGGACACGGACCACGCGGCCCATGCGCGCCAGCAGGCGGACCAGGGGATAGGCGAAGGGGTGCGCGGCCAGGTAGAGCCTGGTCTCAGGGGTCATCGGATGTCGATCACGTCTGGCCGGTAGTGGTGGTCGATGTACCAGGCGAGGGTGCGGACCAGGCCGTAGGCGCGCAGGCGGCGCACCGAGCCGAACACCACGACGTCGCGGCGGGAGCCGTACGCGCCGGTGAGCCTGCGCACGCGGTTGACCAGCTCGCGGTCCTCGTGCATCTCCTCGATCGCGGTGCGGGGGAAGCCGCCGGAGCGCTCGTAGAGGTCCGCGGTGATCGCCAGGGTGGCGCCGGGCATCATCACGTACGGCCCGCGGTACTCGGGCGAGCGGTTGCTCGGCCGTACCTTGCCGAAGAAGGCGGCGGTCTCGACCACGGCGGGGATGAGGCGGCGCTCCCAGAGTCTCAGCGGGAACTCGTCGGTGCGCGCCCGCAGCTTGCCGCCGACCAGTTCGAGGCCGTCGTCGAAGGCGCGGCGGATGTTCGCCGTCCAGTCGGCGCGCGGCAGGCAGTCGGCGTCGGTGCGCGCCAGGTGGGTGGCGCCGTTGGCGATCGCGTGGCGCATGCCGGTGTCGGAGGCGGCGCCGGTGCCCTTGCGCGTCTCGTGGACGACCTCGGCGCCGAACGACCGGGCCACCTCGGCGGTGCCGTCGGTGCTGGCGTTGTCGACGACCAGCAGGGTGAAGTCGCGGTCGTGCTGCTCGCGCAGGGCGCGCAGCGTCGCCCCGATGCTGGCCACCTCGTTGTAGGCGGGCACGACGACCCAGAGGCGCATCACATCTCCGCCAGCATGACGCCCATGCTGATGCCGCCGCCGAGGCCGAGCATCGCCACCCGGTCGCCCGGCGCCCAGCCGCCCAGCTGGAGCTGCAACGGGAGCGTGGCCGAGGCGCAGTTGCCGTGCGCGGGCAGGCTGACGACCAGCCTGTCCTCGGGGATGCCCAGCGTGTCGGCCAGGAAGCGCAGGTACGGCAGCGCCACCTGGTGCACCGCGACGATCGAGAAGTCCGTCCACGACAGCCCCGTCCGCTTGAGGGCGTTGAGGAAGATGTCGGGCCCGACCTTCTCGAACGCCTCCTTCAACCGGCGGCCGTCGCCGCGGAAGTAGGAGTGCTCGGGGTCGCGGGGATGCGCGGAGCCGCCGCCGGGCAGCGTGCCGACGTCCCACGCGGTGCTGTCGGCGGAGAAGTCGCGGTAGAAGATGCCGCGGCGCGGGTCGGCGGCGACCAGCACCGCGGCTCCCGCGTCGGACAGCGTGTAGCCGGCGAAGGACTCGACGAACTGCCGGCGGTCCTCCACCTGCCATCTGATCGCCCGGCTCGGCGTCTCGCCGGAGCACACCAGCACCCTGCGGTACGCGCCGGACACGATCAGCGCCTCGGCCACCTGGATCCCGTTGAGCAGGCTGTTGCAGGCGTTCTTCACATCGAACACCGGGCACGACAGGCCCAGTTTCGCGGCCACGATGTGCGCGGTCGCCGGCTCGACCATGTCCTGCGACGCGGAGGCGAAGACCAGCAGGTCGACGTCTGTGTCGAGCTGCCTGGCCGCCTCGGCGGCCAGGTCGGAGGCCTGCTGGTCGCCCGCCGCCACATGCCTGCGCCTGATGCCCGTCAGGCGTTCGATGAGCCCGCTGGGCGCCCTGAATCCCTCGATCCGCTCCTCGACCTCACCGCTCGTCCGCGTCAGGCCGGGGAGGTACGTCGCTATGTCCACGATGCGCGCCTTCACGCGAAGCAGGCTAGTCAACCGACTTGCAGAACACTTGACGGGGCGATGGACGACCCTATACCTGCCGGGGTCGCCCCGCTCAGGACTGTGCGATCCGCTGGACCTGTGTGAGATCGGCCAGGTAGAGGTGCGGGACGTCCACGAACACCCGCAGGGGGCCGCAGCCCAGGCCGAGATCCCGCGCGATCTCGGCCTGGACGTCTCTGAGCGGCACGTAGTTCAGGTAGCAGGTGTAGGCGTTCTGCGAGCGGAACGACGCCGTCATGACCAGCGCGCCCTCCCTGATCCTGACCGCCACCGCGGCCAGGCACGGCACGGCGTCGTACGGCTCGCCCGGCCTGGTCAGCGACACCCACGCGCTCTTGCTGTACGGCCTGGCCCGCAGCAGCGTGGTCGCCCACTCCAGCTGGGGCGTCAGGCGCTGCCCGTAGCTGTACTTGAACGGCGGGATGACGTCGCCCTCGGTGAACTTACGGGTGTAGAGGGCGTGCTTGGCGGCGTCGCCGTACCGCCTGAGGATCGGGTCGTCGTCCCATCGCACGTCGCCGATCTCGAACAGGACCGCCGCGCCCTCGATGACCGGGCCGCGGTCGTCGTCGGCGGGCACGCCGGACGCCTGCACGTGCCGCATCAGCCATATCCACGCCTCCCCACACGACGCCCACCTCGTGGGCTCTGCCATCAGGTCTCCACGTTCGGGAAGTTGTAGGGGTTGTGGGGCAGGCGGCGCCGCCTGGTCACGTTGCAGCGCACGTAGTAGACCGAGTAATGCACCAGCGCCACCAGCAGGATGCTCAGCAGCAGCAACGGCGGGTTGAGCTCGCCGCCGCTGAGCCCGGTGACGCCGACCGTCAGGTAGGCGGAGTTCACCAGGGCCAGCATCATCACGTTGACCCCCGGCCACGCCAGCGGCGCGTAGGTCTCCGGGTAGCGGGGGTCGACCGGCAGGTTCGGCGACCAGTCGAACTCGTCCTTGAGGCGGGTGACGTAGAGCAGCCGGAAGTTGTTGAGCGCCCTCGCCGTCCTGGCGTGCGCGTTCACCGCCTCGATCAGGCGCAGGAAGGGCAGCACGCCCAGCAGGCCGAAGGCCGCCACCAGCGCGTAGAGGTACCACGGCACGGTGTCCCACCTGGTCAGGCTGGCGGGGTCGACCACCTTGGTGCTGGTCAGCGCGATCGCGGCGGCGAACGGCGCCGACAGCAGGCTCATCGCTAACCGGGTCATCTTGAGCCGCTCCTCCTTGGCAGCCAGATGAACCGCGTAGATCCCGTTGAAATCCACGGCGGCCAGTTGGAGGAACTGCGTCGCTTCGAGCGGCGTCGGGGGTTTCCGCATGAGCGTGCTCCTGGAATGCCAGATGCCTCCAGTATGAGCGGCCGTCCTGAGTTTTGTACCAACAAATCTCAACTTGCTCGGGTCAAAGTTTGCCGCTCCGCGTGGTCGATGTAGGCGGTCGGCAGGCCGTACATGGTCGCGGCCATCTCGCTGTCGTGGATCACGGGCAGCGCGGAGACGGCGTCGGCGGCCAGGCCGCGGCAGTACTCGAGGGTGTCGCCGACGATCGTGGTCTCCCTGAGCGCGGCGAGGGTGGCGGCGACGTCGTCGCGCAGCACCGAGGGGTCCTTGGCCATCGCGCGCAGCATCGGGAGGGTGTAGACGCCCTGGCGCAGGTCGTTGCCCGACGGCTTGCCGAGCCGCTCGGCCGGCGCGGTGAGGTCGAGCAGGTCGTCGAGGATCTGGAAGATCAGGCCGAACCGCTCGCCGTACAGGGCCATCCTGGCCTTCTCCTCGTCCGAGGCGTGCGCGCAGATGGCGGCGACCAGGCAGGCGGCGCGGAACAGCGCCGCGGTCTTGCCGGTGATCGAGCGCAGCGCGCTCTCGACTGTCCTGCCCGGGTCGAACTGGTCGGCCGTCTCCATGAACTGGCCCTCGGCCAGTTCGACGACCGTCGCGGCCAGCACCTCGGCGACCGGCCTGGACACCGAGGTGATCGCGGCCAGACCCGCTCTGGCCAGCATGAAGTCGCCGATGACCAGCGCCTTGCCTTCGCCCAGCTCGGCGTTGAGCGTGCGGGCGCCCCGGCGCTGCGCGGCGCCGTCCATGAGGTCGTCGTGGACGAGGGAGCCCGCGTGGATCAGCTCCACGCACACGGCAGCGGTGATCACCCGGCGGTCGGGGGTCTTCCCCAGGGCCAGGCAGGTGGCCAGCGTCAGCGCGGGACGCAGGCGCTTGCCGCCCGCGGTGATGATCCTGTCGGCACCCGCGTTGATGCCGGGCAGCGCGGAGGAGCCGGCCAGCCGCCTCATCCTGTTCTCCACCTTGCGCAGGCCGTGGGTGATCGCGGGGGTGTTCAGCAACTCATCCATGCCCTCCAGCCTGGGTCGCCCTTGCTGTGGATCGCCTGAGAGCGGCTGTGAGCGGGCTCAGCGCGGGATGCGTGCCGTACCCGCGGCGGAAGGCGATCAGCGTGCGCCGCTCGATCGGCAGGGCGGTCAACATGACGCCTACCGGCGGATTCGCCGCGGCGAGCAGGGGGACGAGGGCGACGCCGTGGCCGGCCGCCGCCAGCAGCAGGACGGTGTCGAAGTCGTCGATGTGATGAACGACACGCGGCTCGAACCCGGCGGCGTGGCAGGCGCGCACCGCCATGGTGTGGCACAGCGTGCCGGGCGTGCTGACGATCCACGCGTCGTCGCGGGCCTCGGCGAGGGTGCGCCTGGTCGTGAGGTACATCGGCTCGGTGAGCAGCGGCATGGTCTCGATGCCCTCGTCGACCACGGGGGGGACGAAGTCGTACTCGTGGACCAGCGCGACGTCGAGCTCGCCCGCCCGCAGCGCGGCGGCGACGTCGGCGGGGTCGATCTCGGAGATCATCGGCTCCAGCGCCGGGTGATCGCTCCGCAGGACGGCCAGCGCGCCGGGCAGCAGCGCGCGGGCCGCCGTCGGGAACGCGCCGATCCGCAGCGGCCCCGCCGGGCCGGTGCGCGTGGCGGCCAGCGCGGCCTCGGCCCGCTCCAGGCTCTCCAGGACGGTTTCCGCGTGCTCCACCAGCACCCGCCCGGCAGGCGTCAGCACGACCGTGCGGCCCGTCCGTTCCAGCAGCGGCAGGCCGGCCTCGCGTTCGAGCGCGCTGAGCTGCTGGGAGACGGCCGAAGCGGTGAAGGTGAGCGCGTCGGCGACGGCGGCGATCGTGCCCCTTCTCGACAGTTCGCGCAGGAGGCGGAGCTTCCTCGGATCGAGCATAAGAACACCTTACGGTGCGGCGTAGAAACGTGAACTGGTGGTGATGGTGGTCCGTCCGCCAGGGTGAAAGGCATGCTTTCCGGAATCTACGTACCGCTGATCACGCCGTTCACCGCCTCGGGGGAGGTGGCCTACGACGCGCTGGAGAAGCTCGCCGCCGGCGCGCTCGACCAGGGCGCCGCGGGGCTGGTCGCCCTCGGGACGACGGGCGAGCCCTCCTCGCTGACGCCCGCCGAGCGCCACCAGGTGGTGCGGATCTGCCGCGACGTGACCGCCGCGTACGGCACGCAGCTGATCGTCGGCGACGTGGAGCTGGCCGAAGGCGCCACGGCCGCCCTCGTGACCGTGCCGGCGTTCGTCCGGCCGGGCGAGCGCGGCGTCCTGGCGCACTTCGAACGGCTCGCCGAGCGCACCCCGGTGCCGCTGGTGATCTACCACATCCCCTACCGGACGGGACAGCCGCTGACCGCCGCCACCCTGCGGCGGCTCGGCGAGCACCCGATGATCACCGGGGTCAAGTACGCCACGGGCGCCGTCGACCAGGACGCCGTCGCGCTGCTCGGCGACCTGCCGCCGGACTTCTCCGTGCTGACCGGCGACGACACCTACCTGTCGCCCATGCTCGCGCTCGGCGCCACCGGCGGCATCCTGGCCTCCGCGCACCTGCACACCGCCTCGTTCGTGTCCATGGCCGCCTCGTGGGACCGGGCGCTCGGGCACCGGCTGGCCGCCCTGTCGGCGCAGCTGTTCGCCGAGCCGAACCCGACCGTGATCAAGGGCGTGCTGCACGCGCACGGCCTCATCCCCACGCCCGACGTACGGCTCCCGCTGGTACCCGCGACGGCGGAATCGGTGGCCCGAGCCCTAGATTGGGGCGCGTGAACTGGCTGAACGAGACAGAGTACGCCGCCTGGATCGGCTACCGGCGGATGCGGCTGCTCCTCGATCTGGAGATCCAGCGCGACCTGATGCGCGAGTCGGGGCTGTCCGAGCCCGACTACGACGTCCTGTCGAACCTGTCGGAGGCCCCGGAGCACCGCATGCGGCTGACCGAGCTCGCCGTCCACATGCGGTGGTCGAAGAGCAGGCTCTCCCACCACATCACCCGCATGGCCGAGCGCGGGCTGGTCAGCAGGGAAGAGGTCGCCCACGACGCGCGGGGCGCGGCCATCGTCCTCACGTCCAAGGGGCTCAGCACGATCAAGGAGGCCGCCCCCGGACACGTGGCCTCCGTGCGCAGGCACTTCATCGACCTGCTCACCGAGGACGAACTGCGCGCCATCGCCCAGGTGGCGCGGACCGTCCTGGCACGGCTCGAATAGAACGGCGCGGGTAAGCCGCCCACCCCGCTCAGGCGGCCGGCCGGCCCGCGGTGATCACGTCGAGGGCCCTGCGCGGGGTCCCGCCGAGCAGCGCGCGCAGGTCGCCCGCCGTACCGGACATGAAGCCATGGGCGATCGACGAGTACGTGCTCATGATCATCGGCTCCTGGAAGGCCCGCAGGCCCAGGAGCGGGAGCACCGACCGGGCCTCGGCCAGCGGGACCGGCTCGTAGGACGCCCCCAGCGCCGCGGCCACGTCGGCGCCGCCGATCGCCTCCTCACCGACCAGTTCATAGGTACGGCCGGCGTGCGCGGCGGCCTCCAGCGTGACGCTCGCCGCGACGTCGGCCAGGTCCTCCCTGGCCACGGCGGACAGGCGGCCGTCGGCGAGCGGGGCGGTGATCCTGCCCTCGGCGTCGGGGACGGTGAGACCGGCGAAGAACTCGGCGTACAGGCCGTTGCGCAGGACGGTCCACGCGGTGGTGCCGCGCCGGAGCCTGCGTTCGGTCCAGCGGTGGGGAAGCGCGTAGGTCAGGTGGTCGCCGTCGCCGCTCAGGCTGGTGTAGACGATGTGACCCACCCCCGCCTGCTCGGCGGCGCTGATGGCGGCCTCGTGCCGGGCGATGACCACGTCGTCCTCGCCGTATCCCGCGGAGATCAGCAGCAGGGTGCCGACCCCCCGGAAGCCCTCCACCAGCGTGGCCGGCTGGTCGAAGTCCACGAGGCGCTGACCGTGCTCGGGGGTGCGGCTGCCGACCACCACGTCGTGCCGCCCCGCCAGACGCTTGACGATCAGCTGGCCGAGCCCTCCTGAGCCGCCGGTGACCAGAATCATGAACAGCCTCCTTGCCAGATGGTTCTCTTTGGTAACCAGTATCGTGACGGGGGTCGTCCGCCATAAGGAGGCACATTCATGTCAGCCACTCACACCGGGGTAACCACCTCGGGCGAGCCTCACGTCTCCTGCGCCGAGGACTGCGGGATCAGGGAGGTGCTCGACCGCATCGGCGACAAGTGGTCGGTGCTGGTCGTGGTGGAGCTGGCGCACGGGGTCCGGCGGTTCAGGGAACTGCAGCGGGCGGTCGACGGGATCTCGCAGCGCATGCTCACCCTGACCGTGCGGCGGCTGGAACGGGACGGGCTGGTGTCCCGCACGGTGTATCCGACGGTGCCGCCGCAGGTGGAGTACGCGCTGACGGACATGGGGCACAGCCTGACCCACCTGCTCAGGGCGATGACCGCATGGTCGGCCGAACACCGCGAGGCCATCGCCGAGTCCCGCCGGCGCTGGGACGCCGACCACCCGGACTCCACCATCCGCTGACCCCGCGCGCTGGGCCGACCGCCGATCCGGCTCGGCGCCGCCGGTGGGTCAGGGGTCGAGGCCGGTGGGTCAGCGGACGGGCTCAGGGGTCGGGGTGGCGGAGGGCGGGGAGGGGAACCCGGCCTGCGCCGCCGGTGGGTCAGCGGTCGGGATGGCGGAGGGCTTGGCCGATGTCGCCCACCCGGTCGGCCAGCAGGCCGATGGCGCCGACCGCGCGGGTCATCGGGTCGTCCTCGGCCCCGCCCAGCGCCTTGGTCCGCAGGTAGGCCGCCTTGATGTCCGCCCACCTCGCCGCCTGCTCGGGAGTGAGCCGCCCGCGCAGCTCGGCCAGCTTCAGCAGGTTCGCCTCCGCGCCGCTGGTGAGCGTCTGCGCCTCCCCGAGGTAGTGGTCGTCGATCACCTGCTCCAGCTCGGCGTCGTTCATCACCGGCACGATCCGCTCGGCCAGCTTGTTCATGTTGCGGTAGGAGCCCTGCAGCCGGTACGGCGGCTCGGTGCGCGAGTCGTCGGACTGGGCGGCCGAGGCGATGTAGGCCTGGTTGTTGGCCAGCACCACCTCCTGCACCCTGACCAGCTTGCGCAGCACGCTGAGGATCTGGTCGAGCTCGACCTTGGTGTAGGGGTGGCTGAGCTGGTCGGTGCGCACGCCCTCCTCGCCGCGCGCGATGCGGACCAGCAGCTCGACGTCGCCCCGGTCGCGGGTGGACAGCGGGGCCAGCACCGGGTTGGAGGTGAGGGCGTTGTCGATGTAGCTGAGCGCGAACAGGTCGTCCTTGCCGGACAGCACGTCGCCGAGGTTCCAGACGTCGGCGCGGTTGGCGAGCATGTCGGGGATGCGGAAGCGCTGCCCCGACTCGGTGTACGGGTTGCCCGCCATGCAGACGGCGAAGCGCTTGCCGCGCAGGTCGTAGGTGCGGGTGCGGCCGTTCCACACGCCCTCGATGCGCCGCTGGGCGTCACACAGCGAGATGAACTTCTGCAGCAGCTCCGGTGAGGTGTGCTGGATGTCGTCGAGGTAGAGCAGGGCGTTGGTGCCCGCTTCCAGGGCGAAGGAGATCTTCTCCACTTCCTGCCGGGCGGTGGCGTCGGTCGCGTCGGCCGGGTCGAGCGAGGTGACCTCGTGGCCGAGCGCGGGCCCGTTGACCTTGACGAAGAGCAGCCCGAGGCGGCTGGCGACGTATTCCATGAGCGTCGTCTTGCCGTACCCGGGTGGGGAGATGAGCAGGAGCAGGCCCATCTGGTCGGTGCGCTTGCCCTCGCCCGCGGCGCCGAGCTGCTTGGCGAGGTTGTCGC
This sequence comes from Nonomuraea sp. NPDC003727, assembly GCF_053586935.1. Lineage (NCBI taxonomy): Bacteria > Bacillati > Actinomycetota > Actinomycetes > Streptosporangiales > Streptosporangiaceae > Nonomuraea > Nonomuraea sp. NPDC003727. The sequence continues at coordinate 876,365 of NZ_JBSFNE010000001.1, read as the reverse complement.
CGATCAGCGGCAGGTAGACCTCGTCGAGCAGCCGGTTGCGGACGAAGGCGCTCATCACCTTGGGTTTGTACTCGTCCAGCCGGAGCCGGTCGCGCTCCTGGGCGACGAGCTCGCCGCGGCGCTTCTGGTAGGCGCGGTAGGCGGGGACGCGTTCGGCGCGGAACGCGCGTGTCCTGGCCAGCGTCTCGTCGAGGCGCAGGGTGAGCGTCCGGTCGGTGATCCTGGCGTGGGTGCCGAGCAGCCCCTCGACCGTGGCGGTGAGCGTGGCGCTGGAGTCGTGGCGCGGCAGCTCGCACAGCTGGACGGCCAGCGCCTCCGGCAGGTCGTCGGACCGGTCGAAGGCGCTCAGCCACGCGCCGGCGAGCTGGATGCGTTCGGGCAGGTCGAGCGCCCGCAGGTCCTCCTCGAACTCGCGGACGCGGGCGGGTCCGAGCGACTGCCGGAACCGGTCGAGGATGCTCCTGGCGGCGGCGCTGGTGACGAAGCCCTCGGGCCGGCCGGCGAGCTCCTCGACGAGGTATTCGCCGGCGAGCGCCACCGCGGCCGGGTCCGCGGCGCCGAGGACGTGGGGCGCGACGAAGGCGGAGACGGCGGTGGAGAGCTCCGCCGCCAGGGTGTCGAGCGCCTCCACCCGGCCGAAGGCGGCACGGGCTCGCACCAGTGACGCGGCCCGCGTGGCCAATGTTTTACGTGAAACATCATCCAGGCCGAACGCCCAGTAGAGCTGGGCCGCCGCCCGCGCCGCCGGAGGGTAGCGCAGCAGGCCCGCGCCCTCCTGGAGCCGTTGCAGCGCGGCGAGGATCGAGGTCGCGTCGTGGTCGTGGACCCCGCGCTCGTAGCCCTCGTCGTAGCGCTCCTCGGCGGCGAGCCGTACCGCGGCGGCGAGGTCGGCGCCCGGGGCGACGGTGGGCAGCAGCGAGGCGGCCAGGTGTTCGGCGCGGTAGACGTCCGCGGTTTCGGAGACGAGCAGCTGGGACCAGAACGGCTGTGTGTCGGCGAAGGAGGCGGGGACGGGGGAGCGGTAGTCGGTGCCGGTGATGGAGAAGTGCATGGCGCCGTCGTGCGGCACCAGGGTCAGGTCGATCGGCTGGGTGTTGACGGCGAAGGCGTGGCGGCCCAGCCGGAGCGTCTCGCCGTCGGCGGAGAACAGGTCGAGACGGTCACGCAGCGCCCGGCCCGCCTCCTGCTGTGCGGCCTTGATGCGGCCGTCGAGCTCCTCGGCGCGCACGGTGGCGCCGAGCGCCCGCAGCTCGCCCGCCGAGGAGCGGAGCTTGGCGACCATGGGGTCGGTGGCGAAGTAGGTGTTGATCTCGTCGAGGGACGTCAGCGCCGACACCCGCCGGGTGACGCTCGCGAGGATGCGATCGGTGGAGGCGGCGATGCGGTCGGCTCGCCGGGCCCGCTCGTCGAGCTGGGTCTGCTTGCGCGCCGAGAAGGCCTCGTAGACGTCTTCGCGCTTGGCGGTGAGCTGGGCGGCGAAGTCGTCGAACTCGCCGAAGCGCGACTCCAGCGTCTCGAGCTGAAGCATGAGGCGGCCGAGCTGCTCGTCGCAGCGCTCGGGGGTGTCGGCCATCGCCAGCGCGCCCGTGACGGCCTGCCCGAGCAGGGCGAACTCGGCGGCGAACGCGGCCCGTCCCTCGGTGGCGAGCAGGTGGGTGCGGCGGCCGTCGAGGACGGCGCGAGCCCGGTTGACCCCGCCGAGCACCTCGCCGATGCGTTCGAGGATGGAGGTGCGGACCGTGGCGTCGGCGATGTCGAGCGAGCCGACCACCTCGGTGACGACCTCCAGCCCCTCGGCCTGGGCGACGAGCCGCTCGGCGACCGGCTCGGCGGCGGCGACGGTCGCGATGGCGGCGGCGTCGGCCTCGAGCTGGGCGACGGCGGCGTGGTAGCCGGTGAAGGCGTCGGCGCCCGCCAGGAACGCCACCGCCCGCCGGCCGGTGGACGCCAGCTCGTCGGCGAGCGTGGCGGCGAGCCTGTCGAGGGCGGCCAGGTCGATGTAGCGGACCTCGCGCAGCGTCACCAGGCGGCCCTGCGCCCGGCGCAGCTCGGCCAGGCGGGCGACCCAGGCGTCGGCCGAGGCCGGCGTCTCGGCGCCGGCCTGCCGTACCAGGGTGGTGGTCTCGGCGGTGGCGGCCTCCATGGTGGCGGCGGCCTGCCGGGTGAGCTCGGCGACGTTCTCGTACTCGTCGAGGACCTGCTCGGCGGTGGCGCGCACGTCGCCCAGCGGGCCGCGCAGCCCGTGGTCGCCCAGCCAGTGGTAGTGGTCGAAGGCCCGGGTGCAGGCGGCGATCAGCGCCTCGAAGGTCGCCTGGGAGGGCGCCATCTCCTCGACCATGCGGGCCACCGACAGGCAGTCGGAGATGCCGCGCACCAGCTCGGCGTTGCCGATGCGTTCCAGCGGCCCGGTGCCCGTGGGCTGGGCGGCGGCGTAGGTGTCGGAGACGTACGGCGTCTGCCACACCTGCATGGGGTGGACGCGCGTCGGCTCCTCCGAGGTCGCCCTGAAGACCACCAGCGTGCCGTCGTCGAACAGCGAGTAGCCGTGGCACGGCAGCGGGTTGGCGACCTCCTTCCTGATCACGTTGTACGGCAGCAGCAGCGACCGGCCGTCGGCCCGCGCGTGGAAGACGTAGAGCACGTCCTCGCCGTTGGGGGAGCGGATCACCCGCTCGAACTCCAGGTCGGCCACCTGGGTGTCGAAGGTCTTGGACACGCCGGTGGACAGGTAGTAGCCGCCGGGGAAGATGATGCCCTGGTCCTCGGGCAGCCGCTGGCAGGCCAGCGCGATGCCGTCGAGCCTGGTGACGGACTTGGTGCGGGTGTTGAAGACCAGGTGCCGCCACTCGGTCTCCTTGTACGGCTTGACGCGCAGCAGGATGAGCGGCCCGATCCTGGCGTGGTCGACCTCGGCGTCGGCCAGCGACTGGAGCGGTTCGGCGACGGGCTCGGTGTAGATGCCCTCGCCCGACTCCGTGTTGTTCTCGATCTTGATGGTGAGGTCGCCGCCGACCGTCTCGACGAACACCTCGTCCTCGATGGAGATGTGCGGGTGCCGGCCGAGCACGTGGTCGTCTCGCGTGGTCGGCGTCCACTCGAAGTCGTGCGAGGGCGGGAAGACGTGGTCGCGCTCGCCCCTGTTGTCGAGGTAGGCGGTCGCCCCGTGGGTGTCGACGGCCCAGCGCAGCACCCGCAGGTCGGTCGGCCCCGTCTGGAAGACGGCCAGCAGCTTGCCCTCCAGCCGTCGCAGCTGCAGGAGCCTGGTCTCCTTGTAGTAGCGGTACAACTCCGCGAAGTCCTTCCGGAACGCCGGGTCGCTGAGCGCCCCCAACTGTTCCGCGTCGAACCTGAACGCGTCGCCGTCGCGGCTGAACCTGTGGACGGAGAACACGTCATCCACAGCCGTCTCCGGCTTCAGCCCGATGAAGACGTTGTAGCCGAAGAGCATCAGGTCGCCGACCGAGACGATGTCGCGGGGGACGCAGTTGTTCTCCGTACGGATCCGCTCGGTGCCGATCAGGCGGAGTTCGGCACCGCCGAAGACCTTGAGCCGCTCCTCGTTGACCGCCTCGGCCGCCCTGGCCAGCTCCCTGGCCTGGACCGACAGGCGGTTGCGCAGCACCTCGTAGGTGCCCGCCTCGAGGGCCGCCTCCTGCGCAGTGGTCACGTCAGCCCTTCACCGCCGTGAGCGCGGCCACCGACGACTCGGCCACGCCGAGCCTGCGCGCGCTCTCCAGGAGCTCGTTCAGCCTCGCCGTCTCCGGCCCGCCGTGCGAGATGAGCCGCATGAGCAGCGCCGAGACCGTCAGGTTCTTCACGTCCTCGGTGCTGATCCCGCCGACCAGCCTGGCCAGGTCCTCGGTGAGGCTCGCCGACCCGTTGAGGTACGGCTCGGCCAGCGTCCGCGTGACCGACGAGTGCTCGACGAACCCGTCGACGGCCTTGGCCGCGGTGATCGACCCGACCACCCTGTCGAAGAACATGCTGTCGCCGCCGACGATGTCGATGTTGGCCTTGGCCAGGCCCGCCGCCACGACGTTGGCCTGCGACTCGGCGACCTGCCGCTGCACGTCGATGTGCTTGAGCCTGATCTCCTTGTCGGCTTCGAGGCGCAGGCGGTACTCCTCGTGCGCCCTGGTCGCCTCGTCCATGGCGGCCATCGCCCTGGCCTTCTCGACGAGGCCCTCGGCCTCGGCCTTCAGCCGGTCGCCCGTCACCAGCGCCATGGCCTGCTCGCCCTCGGCCTGCGCCTTGAGCCGCTCACCCTCGACCAGCGCCATCGCCTTGGCGCCCTCGGCCTCGGCCCGTAGCTTCTCCGCGGTGGCCAGGGCCTCGGCGCGGCCGACCTTCTCGATCGCGTCGGCGCCGCGCTCCTTCACCTGGACGTCGGCCAGGCCCTTGGCCGCGGCCTCCGCCTGCAGGCCCTCGGCCAGCCTGATCTTGGCCCGCGCGTCGAGCTCGGCGGCCTGCTGCCTGGCCTCGGCCAGCGTGAGCTCCTCGCGCGCCTTGTGCTTGGCCGCGGCCTCGGCGGCCTCGGCGGCCTTGATGTCCTTGACCAGGCTCTCCTGCGCCTCGGCCTCGGCCTGGATGATCGTGGTCTGGCGCAGCCGCTCGGCCTCCTCGACGGCGCGCAGCTTCTTGATGTTCTCCTCCTGCTCGGCGACCGTCTTCTCCACCGCGATCCGCTCGCGCACGACCTCGGCGATCGACCGCTTCTCGGTCTCGACCTCCCTGTCCTTGGCGATGCGCGACAGCTCGGTCTCCCGCTCGCGGGAGATGACCTCCAGCATGCGGTCCTTCTCGATCCGCTCGGTCTCGATGGCGATGACCCGCTCGCGGTTCTTCTCGGCGACGGCGACCTCGCGGTTGCGGTTCTCGGTCTGGACACCGAGCTGCTCGTCGGTCTTGATGTGCGCGGCCTGCGCCTTGAGCCGCTCCTCGGCCTGCACGCGGGCGATCTCCGCCTCCTCGCGCGCCTTCATCGTCTCGATCTCGCGCTTCTGCTTGATCTCCGCGTCCGCCTGGCGGCGCCTCAGCTCGAGGATGGCCTCGGCGGCGTCGACGTTCTGGCGGGTGATCTCCTTCTCCTCGCTGCGCCTGAACTCGTTGGTGCGCACGTTCTCGGTGGCGGTCAGCTCGGTGATCTTGCGGATGCCCTGGGCGTCGAGGATGTTGGCCGGGTCCAGCTTGGCCATCGGCGTCTGCTCCAGGTAGTCGATCGCGGCGTCCTCCAGGCTGTAGCCGTTGAGGTCGGTGCCGATCACCTGGATGATCCGGTCGCGGAACTCCTCGCGCTTGGTGTAGAGGTCGACGAAGTCGAGCTGCTTGCCGACGGTCTTGAGCGCCTCGGAGAACTTGGCGTTGAACAACGCCTGGAGCGTCGTCTCGTCGCTGGCCCGCTCGGTGCCGATGGACTGGGCGACCTTGATGACGTCCTCGACGGTCTTGTTCACCCGCACGAAGAACGTGATGCGGATGTCGGCCCTGATGTTGTCGCGGCAGATCAGCCCTTCGCCGCCGGTGCGGGCGATCTCGATGGTCTTCACCGAGATGTCCATGACCTCGGCCTTGTGCAGCACCGGTAAGACGACGGCCCCGGTGAAGGTCACGTCGACCCTGCGGACCTTGGAGACGATGAGCGCCTTGCCCTGCTCGACCTTTCTGAACAGCCGGCTGATGACGAAGAGCAGGCCGATGGCGACGATCAGGATGACGGCCAGCAGGATGCCGAAACCCGTCGAGATGACACTCATGTGTGGTCCTCCATGACGTAGAAGAACTCGCCCTCCGCGTCGTAGTCGAAGATCAACGCGGTCTGGCCGCGGGAGAGGATGTCGCCGCCGGTCGTCCTGACCTGGACGACGGCCGACGCGCCGTCGGGGGCGGTGACCTCGGCCTGGCCGAAGGTGGCGTCGGCCCGGCCGGTGCGCACCACGCACCGCTGTCCGACGAAGTCGTGGCGGGAAGGCTCCTTCCTGTCGGGGAAGAGCCTGCGCAGGGGGATGATCAGGAGTTTCGTGCCCGCCCATCCGGCCGCGAGGGCGACGGGGAGCACGAGCGGCCCGCCGCCGACGAGCACCACGCCCGCCAGGCTCACGAACCAGGCCAGGGCGACGAACAGGGAGAAGGCGACGGTCGCCGGGATGCCGCCGAGGCCGAGGGGAAGCTGCACGTCGTCGAGGTCGACGTCACCGCCCATGACCATCACCACGAGCCAGTAACCGACGACCACGACGAGTAAGAAGCTGAAGAGCACGGCTGGGAAGGCCAGCGCGGCGTCGACGAATGCGGGCATCGGCTCCCTCGGATCATGCGCCCGTAATGGGGCGAATATATCGGCGGGGAGGTTGCAGGCCGCTTGAAGAACGCTTAACGTCCCGGTACGGCCAGCCCCGTCTCGTAGGCGACGATGACGGCCTGGACCCGGTCGCGCAGGCCGAGCTTGGTGAGCACGTTGCTCACGTGCGTCTTCACGGTGTGCTCGCTGACGACCATCTCCGCGGCGATCTCGGCGTTCGACAGGCCGCGGGCGATCAGCGCGAGCGTCTCCTGCTCCCTGGCGGTGAGGACGGCGAGCCGTTCCGGCGAGACCGCCGTCGCGGCCGGGCGCGAGGTGAACTCGGCGATCAGCCGGCTGGTGACGGTGGGGGCCAGCAGCGACTCCCCGGCGGCGACCACGCGGACCGCGCTGACCAGGTCGTCCCTGCGCACGTCCTTCAGCAGGAACCCGCTGGCGCCCGCCCGCAGCGCGTCGTAGACGTAGTCGTCGAGGTCGAAGGTGGTGAGCATGATGACCCTGGTCTCCTTGCCCACCAGCCTGGCCGCCTCGATGCCGTCCATCCTGGGCATCCGGATGTCGAGCAGCAGGACGTCGGGCCGGTGCTCGCGCACCAGCGCGACGGCCTCGACGCCGTCGCCCGCCTCGGCCACCACCTCGATGTCGGGCTGGGCGTCGAGGATCATGCTGAACCCGCCGCGCACGAGCTCCTGGTCGTCGGCCACCACTACCCTGATGCTCATCGGCGCACTCCTTGCCTGACGTGGTCCCGATCGGGGGTGAGCGGGAGCCGTACCGAGACCTCGAAGCCCTGACCGCCGGCGCGGGGGCCGGCGCTCACGGTGCCGCCGCAGGCGGCGGCGCGCTCGCGGATGCCGATGAGGCCGTTGCCGCCCGAGGGCAGCGCCAGGCCCGCGCCCGCGCCGTCGTCGGCGACGTCGAGCGTGAGGGCCTCGTCGCTCCAGCGGAGCGTCACCTCGGCGCGGGAGGCGCCGGCGTGCTTGACGACGTTGGTGAGCGACTCCTGCGCGATCCGGTAGACCGCCACCTCGGCGTCGGGCCGCAGCGGGCGCGGCGTGCCGTGCACCTGGAGGGAGACCGGCAGCGGCACCTGCGCGACCAGCGCGGGCAGGTCGGCGATCGTGGGCTGCGGGGCGCGCGGCCCCTCATCCTCCTTGAGCACGCCGAGCATGCGGCGCAGCTGGGCCATCGCGTCGCGGCCCGCGGTGGCGATGGCGTCGAAGGCGGCCTCGGCGCGGGCCGGGTCGCTCCTGACCACGACCGGCCCGGCCTCGGCCTGCACGACCATCAGGCTGACCGCGTGCGCGAGGATGTCGTGCATGTCGCGGGCGATCCTGGCGCGCTCGCGCTCGGCCGCGCGTTCGGCCTCCAGCGTCCGCTCCCTTTCCAGCTGTACGGCACGCTCCTCCAGCGCGGCGGCGTAGGCGCGGGAGGTGGCGGTGGCCCTGCCGATCGCGTAGGCGGCGACGGCGCACACGGTGCCGCGCACCGCGGTCTCCGACGAGCCGACCAGCGCGATGCCGCCGACCAGGGTGGAGGCCAGCATGGCCACCCTGGGCCAGCGGGAGCTGTAGGCGGCGACGGTGTAGAGGCAGACGAGGGAGGAGTACCAGATCGGCTGGGAGGGGAGCGCGTCGGCCAGGTCGTAGAAGGGGACCGGGCAGATGCTCAGCACCAGCGTGGCGACGGGTGCCCGCCGCCGCCAGACCAGCGGCACCGCGGACGCGACGACGACCACGTAGCCCCACCAGTGCCACGCCCCGCTCGTCCACCGCTCCCCGAAGAACGGCGAGAGCTGGACGGCCAGGACGAACGCGGCCAGCGTGAGGTCGACCTGCAGCGGGGGAAGGGCGCGGAAACGCGCCTTCAGGCGGGCGATTTGCGGCAGATCTGACACGGTGTCCAATCTTCCTCCGTTCCGGGAGTGCTGCAGGCCATGGTCGGCCATGCGAGGGCGCGGGCGGATCGCCGGTGGGAGCGGTCCGCCCTCGCTCTCGAGAGGGATCCGGTACGGCGGCAGCGCTCTCCGCCATCCCGGGGATGGAGTTGACCTCAAGTTTGGTTGAGGTTGCACAGTGATCTCACCGAACACGAGGAGTTGATGACGATGAAGGCAGCGGCATTCGCGACCCCCGGCGGGCCCGAGGTGCTTCAGGTGATGGAGATCGAGACCCCGCAGGCGGGTCCCGGCCAGGTCAGGGTGCGGGTCAAGGCGGCCGGCGTGCAGCCGTACGACGCGGCGGTGCGCGCCGGATGGACCCCGCCCGGTGTGAGCGGCGACCTGCCGCGCCTCCCCGGCAACGAGTTCGCGGGCGTCGTCGACCAGGTGGGCGTGGACGTCACCGGGTTCGCCGAGGGTGACGAGGTGCTCGGCTTCTCCCTGCTGAACAGCTACGCGGAGTACATCGTGGTGGGCGCCGACCAGGTGGCGCACAAGCCCGCGGAGGTGCCGTGGGCCGTGGCGGGCAGCCTGACGGCCGGCGTGCAGACGGCGGAGCTCGCCCTGGACGTCCTCGACCTGCGGGAGGGCGAGACGCTGCTGGTGCACGGGGCGTCGGGCTCGGTCGGGACGGCCGCCGTGCAGATCGCCCGCCGGCGTGGTGTGACGGTGATCGGCACCGGCAGGGAGGAGAACCACGCCTACCTCCGCTCGCTCGGCGCGATCCCCGTCGCCTACGGGGAGGGGCTGGCCGACAGGGTCAGGGCGCTCGGCCAGGTGGACGCGGTGCTCGACGGGGCCGGCGGCCACGCGCTCGAGGTGTCCCTGGAGCTGGTGAAGGACCGCGCCAGGATCGTCACGCTGGTGGAGCACGGGAAGGCGGCCGAGCTCGGGGTGCAGCTGGTGAAGGCGGGTCGGACGGCCGAGCGCCTGGGCAGGTACGCGGAGCTGATCGCGAAGGGCGGTTTCAGCTGGCTGGTACGCCGTACCTTCCCCCTCGACCGCGCGGCCGACGCCCACCGGGAGATCGAGTCCGGGCACGGCAGGGGGAAGCTGGTCATCGAGATTCCCTGAGGTGGCGGAATCTTAGCGGTAGGCGGCTTTCCCGCCACTGTCTCGGGGGCGGTGTCCGCGGCCACCATGGGTGCGTACCAAGCGTTGAAGAAAGGAACCACCCGATGTCCGTTGTTCCCGCCGTCCCCGCCATCGGCAACGCCGCGGACAACGCCGCGGCCCTCGCCCACTTCGCGGCACGGCTGGCGTTCGAGACCGACGTGTCCGACGTCGCGGCCGACCTCGCGGGCCAGGTCCCCGGCGTCGTGGTCGTCGACTCGCGGAGCGAGGCGAGCTGGGACCAGGGCCACATCGAGGGCGCCGTCCACCTGCCGACCGCCGAGATCGCCGCCAGGGCCGCCGACCTGGTGCCCAGGGACGCCACCGTGGTCACCTACTGCTGGGGCCCCGGCTGCAACGGCGCCACCAGGGCGGCGCTGGAGTTCGCGAAGCTCGGCTACCGGGTGAAGGAGATGATCGGCGGCTTCGAGTACTGGGCCCGCGAGGGCTTCCCCGTGGCGACCGCCGCCGGCGTGACCAGGAACCCCGTCGACCCGCTCACCGCCCCGGTGTCCGGCATCGCCTGCGCCTGCTGACAGCTGGGGACCCGGACCGGTCTGGCGCCCCCGGCTGGAAGAACGGCGGCCGGGGGCGATCATGGTTCTACCCCGTCCGCGGTGCGTCAACCACCGAGATCACCTGTTGCCGGTGTCTCCTTCCCGAACGGCCCCGCGCCGGGCGCGCTTCGCCTGCCGGACCAGCGGCGCCGTCGCGGGTCAACGGCTCAGCAGGGCCGCGACGATCGCGATCTCGCGCTGGTTGACCCGGGGCTCGCCGTCCTCCAGGGACCACAGGCCGTTCTGCAGCAGCCGGCCGAGCGTCCACCCGAGCGCGCGCTCCCGCTCCAGCCCCAGCCGCTCGACCATGAGGTCGAACCGCCTGAGCACCGTGCGCCGCACGTCCGCGGCGGGCCACCGGTTGCGCAGCGCCGGCATCAGCTCGAAGCCGGGGTCACCCACCAGCGGCTTGGGATCGATGGCGAGCCACGGCTCGCGCGCCGCCGCCAGCACGTTCTCGTAGTGCAGGTCCCAGTGGAGCAGCCGGTCGCCCGGCTCCCCGGCCAGCTCGCGCACGGCGGCCGCGCCCCGCTCCAGCCACACCCGGTCGTCCGGGTGGGCCCCGGGCAGCAGGCCGGGCGCGTCCTCCAGCATGCGCGCGGCGATGTCGCCGAGGGTGCGGACGCCGTCGGGGCCCTGGTGGGCGACCAGGCGGGCCAGCAGGTCGGCGAGGATGCCCAGCGCCTGCTCGGCGTCGGGCAGGTCGTCGAGCGAGCGGGCGCCGTCGAGGCGTTCGAGCAGGAGGGCGTTGGCCTGGTGCGGCGAGGTCGGTGAGGGGACGGTCGCGTCGTCGAGCAGGTGAACGATCCCGTCGCCGGCCCAGGCGCGCAGGCCGGGGGCCTCGCCGACGTTCTCGCCGGTCGCGGGCTGGAGCTTCAGCGCGGCCGGGGTGCCGTCGGCCTGCCGTACGGGGATGACGAGCGCCACGACACCGTGCATCGGGGCGCCGTCGGGGCGCAGGCCCCAGCGGTCGAGGAAGTGCCCGGCCAGGCCGGGCAGGCCGGCCGTCCACTCGGGCCCCGCGTCGTCGGCGTAGGCGAGGTGGTGGGCGGCGAGCTCGGCCGGGACCTCGATCATCGGAAGCGCCGGGGGGCCGTCAGAAGTGCCAGGGGAACGGTGACCAGTCGGGCTCGCGCTTCTGCAGGAAGGAGTCGCGGCCCTCGGCGGCCTCGTCGGTCATGTACGCGAGGCGGGTGGCCTCTCCCGCGAAGACCTGCTGGCCGACCAGGCCGTCGTCGATGAGGTTGAAGGCGTACTTCAGCATGCGCTGCGCGGTGGGCGACTTGCCGTTGATCTTGCGGGCCCATTCGAGCGCGGTGGACTCCAGCTCGGCGTGCGGCACGACCGCGTTGACCATGCCCATCCGGTGGGCGTCGGCGGCGGAGTAGGTGTCGCCGAGGAAGAAGATCTCGCGGGCGAACTTCTGGCCTACCTGGCGGGCCAGGTAGGCCGAGCCGAAGCCGCCGTCGAAGCTGGCCACGTCGGCGTCGGTCTGCTTGAAGCGCGCGTGCTCGGCGCTGGCGAGCGTGAGGTCGGACACCACGTGGAGGCTGTGGCCGCCGCCGGCCGCCCACCCGGGGACCACGCAGATGACGATCTTCGGCATGAAGCGGATGAGCCGCTGCACCTCCAGGATGTGGAGGCGGCCCGTCGAGGGGGTGCCGTCGGCGTACTGGTAGCCGTCCTTGCCCCTGATGCGCTGGTCGCCGCCCGAGCAGAACGCCCAGCCGCCGTCCTTGGGCGAGGGGCCGTTGCCGGTGAGCAGCACGCAGCCGACGTCGGTGGTCTGCCTGGCGTGGTCGAAGGCGCGGTAGAGCTCGTCGACGGTCTGCGGCCGGAACGCGTTGCGCACCTCGGGCCGGTTGAAGGCGATCCGGACGGTGCCCTGGTCGACGGCCCGGTGGTAGGTGATGTCGGTGAAGTCGAAACCCTCGACGACCTGCCAGGCCTTGGGGTCGAACAGCTCGGAGACCATGGCTCAAGAGCCTAACGGATCTGTTGCTCGGCCCACTCGGCCCACTCGCGCTGAGTCTCGGTGAACCGCAGGCCCCACTCCAGCACGATCCTGCCGTAGACCGACAGGTTGTCGTCGCCCGCCTCGACCATCGCCCTGATCTCCTGGAGGGACGCCTGCCGCGCGGCGGCGACGGCGGCCTGCTCCCGGACGAAGGCGCGGGCCTCCTCCGGGGAGAGCTGTCCCAGGAAGAAGACGCGCAGCAGCAGGTCGCTGCGCCCGCCGTGGGTCGGCTGGACCTCCGTCATCCAGTGGCGCAGCTCGGCCGTGCCCTCCTCGGTGATGGCGTACTCCTTGCGCCCGCGCGGTCCTTCGGCGGTGACCGTGATGAGGCCGGTGTCGGCCAGCTTGCCGAGCTCGCCGTACAGCTGGCTCTGCGTGGCGGGCCAGACGTTGGCCAGGGAGATGTCGAACAGCTTCATCAGGTCGTATCCGCTCGCGGGTCCCTCTGCCAGGAGCCCGAGCACCGCGTGTCGCAAACTCATATTCCTATGTTGACATATCGGGAGAGGAAGTTCTAGCTTCGACCTGTCTACATAGGAAGGTCAAAACATGCGTGCCCTGATCGGATTCCTGCCCTGGATCGTCTACGCGGTCATCGCCACCGGCGACCAGTGGCGCTACGGCGCCATCACGGGGCTGGCGATCGCCGTCGTCCTGGTGCTGTGGGACCGGCGCTCGGGACGGGCGTGGGACGAGATCGTGATCGAGACCAGCGCGGCCGTCTTCTTCGCGCTCATCACCGCGATCTCGTTCATCTGGCCGCACACCGAGCTGGTGAAGTACGGCCCGGCCCTGGTCAACGTGTGGCTCGCGGGCACCGCCTGGGGCTCGCTGGCCATCGGCAGGCCGTTCACGCTCGGCATCGCCAAGACGATGGCGCCGCCCGAGGTCCACACGCTGCCGGTCTTCTACCGGGTCAACGCCGTCATCACCGCGGTGTGGGCGGCCTTCTTCACGATCGCGGCCGTGGCGTTGACCGTCGTGCTGGCGCTCGACCCGCACGCCACCACCCTGGTCATCGCGATCAAGGTGCTGACCTTCGTCCTGCCGACCCTGTTCACCGTCCGCTACCCGAAGATCGTGGAGGCGCGCCACTCATGACCACCTACCTCGAAGGCCACCTCGCTCCCGTTCCCGACGAGATCGACGCCGTGGACCTGCCGGTCACCGGCGTGCTGCCCGAGGAGCTGACCGGCCGCTACTTCCGCAACGGCCCCAACCCGAAGCCGGGCGTCGACCCCGGCAGCTGGTTCGCCGGCGACGGCATGATCCACGGGGTACGGCTGCGCGACGGCCGCGCCGAGTGGTACCGCAACCGCTGGGTCCGCACCAGCAGGTTCACGCACGACGCGCCCTACGTCACCGAGCGCGGTCCCGACCGGGCGGCGGTCCAGGCCAACACCCACGTCATCCACCACGCCGGCAAGATCCTCGCGCTGGTCGAGGCGGGCTTCCCGTACGAGATGAGCGGCGAGCTGGACACGGTCGGACCGTGCGACTTCGGCGGCCGGCTGACCACCGGCATGACCGCGCACCCCACGGCGAGCTGCACTTCTTCGGCTACGGCGTCGTGCCGCCCTACCTCACCTACCACCGCCTCGACAGCGCGGGCGAGCTGGTGGAGAGCAGGGTCGTCGAGGTGCCGGGCCCGACGATGATGCACGACTTCGCGGTGACCGAGCACTACGTGGTCTGGCTGGACCTGCCCGTCGTCTTCGACATGGAACGGCTCGGCAGGGGCATGCCGTTCAGCTGGAGCGACGCCTACGGCGCCCGCCTCGGCGTGATGGACAGGGCGGGCGGCACCCGGTGGTTCGAGGTGGACCCCTGCTACGTCTTCCACGTCGGCAACGCCCGCGAGGACGAGGGCAAGGTCGTCCTCGACGGCGTCCGCTACTCCCGCGAGGGCTTCGCCAAGACGTGGACGATCATCGGCGGCCAGGACGACCCCACGCCGCGGGCCGGCGTCGCGCTCCTGCACCGCTGGACGCTCGACCCGGCCACCGGCGCGGTCAAGGAGGAGCAGCTGGACGACCGCAGCGTGGAGTTCCCCACCTTCAACGAGGACCGGCTCGGCCGCGCCAGCCGCTACCTCTACGCGGTCACCGACGGCGAGCTGGTCAAGTACGACCTCGAGCGCGGCACCGGCACGGTGACCCCGGTGGGCGGGCACGCCGGCGAGGCGGTCTTCGTGCCGAGGGCGGACGCCCGGGCCGAGGACGACGGCTGGCTGATGTCCATCGTGGACGACAGGCTCCTCGTGCACGAGGCGACCGACCTGCACGAGGTCGCCGCCGTACGGCTGCCGCGCCGTGTCCCCGCCGGCTTCCACGGCAGCTGGATCGCCGACTAGCCCACCGCGCGGCCTTCGCCCTAGCCCACCGCGCGGCCTTCCGCCCTCAGCTCCGCCAGCAGCTCCCCCTGGTCGGCGAGCATGTCGGTGAGGATGCGCCGCGCGTCGATGAGCAGATGGGCCACGTCTGGACTGGACAGTGCGTAGACGACGGTCGCTCCGTCACGGGTGGCGCTCACGATCCCGGCTCTGCGGAGGACTGCCAACTGCTGTGAGAGGCTCGATGCCTCGACTTCGATCTCGGTGAGCAGATCGCGGACCGGTCTGGGACCCTGCCTGAGGAGTTCTAGCACCTGGATGCGCACGGGATGCCCGAGCGTGCGGAAGAAATCTGCCTTGGCCTGGTACAGCGGAACGGGCATGCAACTATCGTAATATAGCGAGTTGCACAATTCTTCAACTTGATAGGATGATGGCGGGCATCGAGGGAGTGGAGCCATGGGGCGAGGCAGAGCCAAGGCGAAGCAGACGAAGGTCGCTCGCGAGCTGAAGTACACCAACCACCACATCGACTACGAGCGCCTGCGCGAAGAGCTCGGCGCCGAGTCGCCACGGGATGACGCGGCGACCACGGAGCAGTCGCACGACTCCGCGGCTTCCTCCGGCTGAGTCTCGGCACGGCAGAACGGGCGGTCGGCAGGGCATCGGCCAGGTGCGACCGCCGCGACGGGCGGATGACGGGCGATCAGGCGTGGTCGCCCGCACACGGGCAGCACCACAGGTGGCGAGCGCGCTGACGCTCGCCGTCCTGGTCACGGGGGCCGGTCGCGCTACGCGCGTGTGGCGTGCACCCGGTCCTCGGCCGCGATGCGCTTCGCCGTACGGTCGGCGCTGGCAGTGGCCCACGTGCCCGTCGTGAGGCAGCCGACCAGCAGGACGGCGGCGCCGCAGCCGGCGATGATCCACCAGGCCACGTCGTTGTCGGCCGGTCCCGTCGTGGCGATGACCGACCCGATGACCGCGACACCCAGTGACATGCCGATCTGGCGGCTGGTCGAGGTGATGCCGGCGGCGACGCCCGCCTGCTCGCGCGGCATACCGGACACGGCGGTGTTCGTGATGGGCGCGTTGACCAGGCCGAAGCCGATGCCGAACAGGACGAACGCGGTGAACATCAGCGCGACGCTCTGCGCGGCGCCGAACCCGGCGAACAGCACGCCGCTGCCCGCCATGGTCAGGCCCGCCAGCAACGTCGGCAGCCGGGGGCCGCGGGCGGCCACGATCCGACCCGACAGCGGCGCGGACACCAGCGTCATCGACGCCATGGGAACCATGTAGAGACCCGCGTGCAGCGCGTCCAGGCCGCGCACCTCCTGCAGGTACAGCGTGTTGAGGAACAGGAATCCGCCCAGGGCCGCGAACGCGCTGACCGCCAGGACGGTCGCCCCGCTGAACGGCGCGCTGCGGAAGAAACGCAGGTCGATCAGCGGCTCCACCCGGCGCCGCTCGTAGGCCACCAGCCCGGCCAGCGAGAGCGCGGCGAGCGCGAGGCAGCCGAGGATGAGCGGCGAGGTCCAGCCCTCCGCGGGGGCCTCGATGATCCCGAACGTGAGCGAGCCCAGCAGCACGATCACCAGCAGCTGCCCCACCGGGTCGAACCTGCGCGCCCGCGGCGCCTTGGACTCGGCCACGAACATGGCGGTCAGGATCATCGCCGCGACGCCCAGCGGCAGGTTGAGCCAGAAGATCGAGCGCCAGCCCAGCGTCTCCGTCAACAACCCGCCGGCCAGCGGTCCGGCCGCCATGCTGATGCCCGCCACACCACCCCAGACGCCGATGGCCCTGGCCCGCTCGCGCGGATCGGTGAAGACGTTCGTGATGATCGACATCGCCACCGGGTTCAGCATCGACCCGCCCGTAGCCTGGACCATCCTGAAGACGACCAGCCATCCCATGCCGGGCGCCAGGCTGCACAGCAGCGAGCCGAGCGTGAACAGCAGCAGGCCCGCCTGGAACACCCGGCGCCGGCCCACCCTGTCGGCGGTGGAACCCGACAGCATGAGCAACGAGGCCAGCACCAGGGTGTAGGCGTCGACCGTCCACTGCAGGTCGGAGACCGAGGCGTCGAACTCCTGCCTCATGGACGGCAGCGCCACGTTCAACGCCGTGTTGTCGAGGCTGACGATCAGCAGGCTCATGCAGCAGATCGCCAGCACCAGCATCCGGCGGTGATAGCTCACCTTCGCACAGTAACCGTGTGCGCCAGGATCGCGTCGGCCAGGGTCCCGTGCACCGGCGGGGCGAGCATGTGCCCCATGCCCTCCACCGTCAGCAGCTCCGCGCCGGGGATCTCCGCGGCGATGAGCGCGCCGTGGCCCGGCTTGGCCGGCTCGTGGGTGCCCTCGATGACCAGCGTGGGCGCCTTCACCGTGTGCAGGACACCCGCCGGTTCGAAGGTCATGTCCGCCGCCGCCGCGAGCCGGTGGTTGGCCAGGGCGGACAGGTCGAGCGCCCGGTCGTGGAGCCGCTCGGCCTGGCGGCGCTCCTCGTCCTCGTCGAAGGGCAGCCCGCCGCCCGACAGGACCCTGGCCTCGGCGATCTGGAAGTCGATCTGCTCGGCCCTGGTCGCGGGCGGCGCGGTGGTGATCATCTTCCGGTAGAACTCGACGAAGGCGGGGGCGGGCGGCGGCAGGCTGCCCTCCGGCTGCTCCTCGCCCATGAGGGCGCGCATGATGGTCATGCCCTCCTGCCGGCCGAGCGGCGAGGAGCCGATCACGGTCAGCGTGGTCACCCGCTCGGGGTGATCGACAGCGATCCACTGGGCGAGCAGGCCGCCCGCCGAGTGCCCGACGATGTGCGCCGACTCGATCCCGTGCGTGTCGAGGACGGCGAGCGCGTCGTCCTTGAGGTCACGCCAGGTGTAGGGGTCGCTCGCGAAGTCGACGGTCCTCGACCGGCCGGTGTCGCGGTGGTCGTAGCGGATCACCCTGCGGCCACCGGCGGCCAGACGGCCGACGAACGCGTCGGGCCAGCTCTGCGGGCCCTGGGACATGGAGCCCGCGATGAGCAGGACGGGCGGGTGGGCGGTGTCGCCGAACTCTTCGGTCCAGATCGTGTTTTGCATGGCTAAAGCTTCTCGTCCGGCGACTCGCCTGCCATCCGTAGGACTACTAGTGCCAGTTCGGTACGTGAGCTGACACCGAGCTTCGGATAGATCTTGTAGAGGTGGTACTCCACGGTGCGCGGGCTGAGGAACAGCTGCGCGGCGACCTCCTTGCTGGAGGCGCCCGCCGCCACCAGCTTGGCGATGCGCAGCTCCTGCGGGGTCAGCGCGGCGAGCGCCGCGGGCTCGGATCTGGCCCGGGTCTCGCCCGCCGCGCGCAGCTCGTCGCCCGCCCTGCGCGTCCACGGGTCGGCTCCGGCCCGCTCGAACGTCTCCATCGCGTAGCGCAGGTGGGCCCGCGCCTCTCCTGGGCGCTGCAGCCTGCGCAGCCGCTCGCCGTACAGCAGGGCGGTCCTGGCCCGCTCGAAGCCCTCGGGGTGCAGGCCCATGGCCTCGTCGAAGGCGGCGTCGTCGCCGAGCAGCGCCCTGCACCTGGCCAGCAGCGCCCTGGCCAAGGGCGTGCGCGCCTCGGCCGCCCAGCGCTCGTAGGCGCTCAAGGCCGCGCGGGCCGCCTCCAGCTCGCCGCAGCCGACCGCGGCCTCGACCCTGTCGGGCGTCGAACGCCACACCGCCGTGGGATGCCCGGTCGCGACCAGCCCGGTGAACCGGTCGTGGGCCGCCGCGTGGCGTCCCAGGCCCAGGTCGAGCAGGCCGAGCGCGTAGCGGGCGATGCTGGCCCGCATGCCCAGGCGATGCGGGATCGCGATCGCCAGCGCCTCGTGGGCCAGGCGGGCGCAGTCGTCCTCCCGCCCCTGGACGGCGGCGACCGCCGCGAGGTTGGCCAGGTGGGCGGCGACCGAGTTGGTGTATCCCGCCTCGCGGGCCAGCTCCAGGCCCTCCTCGGCGATCGCCGCGCTCAGCGCGAACCGGCCCTCGATGCGCTCGGCCGTCGCCACGAACTCCAGCACCACGGGCAGCTGACCCACCATGCCCGACACCCGTGCGGTGCGCCCCGCCCTGGTGGCCAGCTCGGTCGAGACGTCGGCCTCGCCCAGGTAGCTGGCGGCGGCGGCGGCCCACAGCAGCTGGGCGGCCTCGTCGAGCTCATCGCTTCGGCTCAGCGCCCTGCGCAGCATCAGCGTCCCGGCGGCCCGGTCGCCGGCGAGCGTCGCGCCGATCCCGGCCACCGCGTCGCGCACGAAACCCTCGGGGAAGGACTCGGCCCGGCGGCCGAGCGCGACGATCGCCTCGACGTCGCCCACGTAGGAGGCGGCCTCGGAGGCGTCGGCGAGCATCTCCAGGGTCTCGCCGCCGGACAGGATGCGAAGCGCCTCGGCCGCGTTGCCGGAGTTGAGCTCGAACCGGCCTCTGAGCTGGGCGAACTCTGGCCGGTCGGCGAGTGATCGGGCCTCGGCCAGGCAGCTTTCCGCCTGCCCTGGCCGGCCGCCGAGCCAGGCCGAGGTGGCCGCGGCGGCCAGCCGTACCGCGCGCCGTTCCGGATCGGGGGTCAGCTCCGCGGCCCGCACGAGCGTCGTGGCGGCGTCGGCGTAGCCGCCGCGCGCCCTCGCCCGCTCGGCCGCGGCAGCCAGCTCGGCGGCGACCGCCTCGTCCTGGCCGACCGTCGCGGCCGCCCGGTGCCAGGCCCGCCGGTCAGGGTCACCCACCTGTACGGCAAGCGCCCGGTGGACCTCGCGCCGGAGCGCGGCATCGGCGTCGGCGTGGACGGCCGACCTGACCAGCGGATGCCTGAACCTGATGGCCGTGTCGACGCTGACGAGCCCCGCGGTCTCGGCGGCCCGCAGCGCCGGCTCCCCGCTGCCCGCGGCCTTCAGCACCACCTGAAGGTCGCCCCTGCCTTCCAGCGCCGCGAACAGGAGCAGCCGCCTGGTGTCCTCGGGCAGCCGCCGCACCTGCTCCCCGAAGATGCCCGCGCCCACCGGCAGCGGCTCGGGCAGCGGGGCGGTGCCGGCCAGCTGCGCGGGCGTCAGCAGCTCGACCGTCTCGCGCAGGGCCAGCGGGTTGCCGCCGGTCAGCTCGACCAGGCGCGCCACCACCTCCCTCGCCGGCCGGGCCCGCGCGGCGAGGAGCGTGCCGGCGCTGTCCTGGTCGAGCCCGCCCAGCGGCAGCTCGGGCACGCCAGGAGTGAGCGTCTCCCCTCGTACGGCCAGCAGCATCGCGATGCGCTCGCTGCCCAGCCGCCTGGCGGCGAACAGCAGCGCCGCCGCCGAGGCCTGGTCGATCCACTGGAAGTCGTCGACCACGACCAGCAGGCCGTCGGGCACCGCCGCCTCGATCAGCAGCGACACGACGCCCGCCGCCACGAGGAACCGGTCGTCGCTGCGGGCGGCGGCCAGGCCGAGCGCCCCGGCCACCGCGTCGCGCTGCGGCCCGGGCAGGGCGTCCAGATCGCCCGTGACGGGGTGGAGGAGCTGGTGGAGCGCGGCGAAGGCGAGCCCGCTCTCGCTCTCGGTGCCGGTGGCCTTGAGGACCCTCAGCGGGCCCGCCTGGCGTTCCGCGTGCTCGACCAGGGCCGACTTGCCGATGCCGGCGTCGCCGCGGACGACGAGCGCCTGGCCCTGGCCCTTGCCCGCCGCGTCCAGCAGAGCGGTGATGGCGGCCTGCTCGGCGGCTCTGCCGTACAGGGTGTCCGTCTGGCGGATCCGCTTGTCTGTCTCGCGCACCCGCCCGAGCCTACGAGCAGGCGCGGGGCCGCGTGCCGCGGGGGCGGGTCGGGCACGAGGTTCGAAGGGCGGGAGGGCCCGGGGCGTGGCATCATCCCCCAATGCGTTTCGAGCTGCTGGGACCGGTACGTTGCCTGCGGGGCGAGCAGGAACTCGACCTGGGCTCCCCTCAGCAGCGGCTGACCCTCGCCGCCCTGCTCCTGGCCGAGGGCCGCGTGGTCGGCCAGGACCAGCTGATCGACATCCTGTGGGCCGACGCGCCGCCCAGGACCGCGGCGAACGTCGTACGGCAGTACCTGTCGCGGCTGCGGGCGGCGGTGGGCGCCGAGGTGATCCAGTCGGTGGCAGGCGGATACAGGTGCGCCGCCGCCACCGACGTGGCGGACTTCCACCGGTTGCTGAGCAAGGCCGCGCAGGCCCCGGCGGACCAGGCGCATACGCTGCTGAACCAGGCGCTGGAGTGCTGGCGGGGCGAGCCGCTGGCCGGGCTGCCCGGCGCCTGGGCGCAGGCGCGGCGCGCCCGGCTGGCCGAGACACGCCTGGTCGCCCTGGAGTCCAGGATCGACGCCGACCTGGCGCTGGGGCGGCACGCCGAGGTGATCGGCGAGCTGACCGCGCTGCACGCCGAGCACCCGACCCGCGAGCGGCTGTCCGGCCAGCTCATGCTGGCCCTCAAACGCGCTGGACGGCAGGCCGAGGCCATCGGCGTCTACACCGACACCCGCCTGCTCCTGGCCGAGGAGTTCGGCGTGGACCCGTCGGCCGAGCTGGCGGCCGTCTACCAGCAGATCATCGCCACCGACCAGCCGGTCGTCGCCGTGAGAGCCGGCGGGGTCCGGCCGGCGCCGGCGCAGCTGCCGGCGGGCGTGCACGACTTCACCGGCAGGCGTGACGTCGTGCGGAACCTGGTCGAACGGCTGAAGTCGGCGGGTACGAGCACGATGCCCGTCGTGGGGGTGTCAGGTCCGGGCGGGATCGGGAAGAGCACGCTGGCGCTGCACGTGGCGCATGCCGTACGGGAGAGCTATCCCGACGGTCAGCTGTACGCCAACCTCCGCAGCGGAAACCAGGCTCCCGAGGACGTACTGGCCGGCTTCCTGAGGGCGCTGGGCTGCGCCGACCGCCGGATTCCGCCCACCCTGCCGGAGCGGGCGGCGCTGTTGCGGTCCACGCTCGCCGGTCGGCGGGTGCTGGTCGTGCTCGACGACGTCGCCGGCTCCGGCCAGGTCGAGCCGCTGTTGCCGGGCTCGGCGACCTGCGCCGTGATCGTCACCAGCCGCGTCCGGCAGGTCGGCATTCCCGGTGCCCAGCTGACGGCCCTCGGGCTGCTGTCCGCCGACGAGGGGCTGGAACTGCTCGGAGGCGTCGCCGGGCAGGCCCGGGTGACGGCCGAGCCGCGGGCCGCCGCCGAGCTGGTCGAGGCGTGCGGGCGGCTGCCGCTGGCGGTGCGGATCGTGGCCTCCAGACTGGCCGCGCGGCCCGGCCTGCGGCTGGAGGCCCTGGCGGTACGGCTGGCCGACGCCCAGCGCCGCATCAACGAGCTCAAGGCCGGGCAGGAGACGGTGGCGTCCTGCTTCGCGATCGGCTACGAGCAGCTGCCCCCGGAGCAGGCCAGGGCGTTCCGGCTGCTGGCGCTGGCCGAGGGACCGGACCTGCCGGTCGAGGCGGTGGCCGCGATGCTCGGCGTCGGCCCCTTCGAGGCCGACGACCTGTGCGAGGCCCTGGTCGACGCGAGCCTCCTGGAGTCCACCGCCCCGGGCCGCTACCGCTATCACGACCTGCTGCGGCTGTACGGCAGGGGCCTGGTCGGCGACGAGGAGCGTACGGCCGCGACGCGGCGGCTCTTCGAGCATTACCTGTCCGGCATCCGTGGCGTGTGCCGCGTCGCGCTGCCGGGCTTCGTGCACCCGGCCGGGACCGGCGGTCCCGAGCTGAGCTTCTCCGGGGTACCGGCCGCCCGCGCCTGGATGCGGGCCGAGCAGGCCAACGTGGCCGCCACGATCGCGGGCTCCGGCCGCGAAGGTCTCATGCGCGAGGTGCCCCTGCTCGCCCACGTGACCGGGCTCGCCGACGTCGACGACGCCATCTTCCTGCCCTCCGTCATGCTCGCGATGGGCTTGGGCGCGCAGCGCATGGCGGCGACGGACGAGGCGGTCAACCTGCTGTCCGAGGCTCTCGCGCCGGTCGACGCCCACGCCCATCCCAAGCTGAGCGCGATGATCCACGCCATGCTCGCCATGGCGCTGGCCGACGACGGCTCGATCCCGGACGCCCGGCACCACGCCGAGCGGGGTCTGGAGCTCGGCAGGCTGGCGGGCGACCCGCACAGTATCGGGGTCAACCAGATGGCGCAGGGAGTCGTGTGCTTGTGCGCGGGCGAGCTGGACCAGGCCGCCGAGCATCTGCTGGCAAGCGCCGAGACCTACCGCAGGGGCGGCCTGCCGCTGAGAGTCGCCTGGCCCGCCAACCGCCTGATGCTCGTCCACCTGGCCGCCGGACGGCCGCAGGACGCCGTGGCCGTCGGCGAGGAGGCGGTCCCCATGGCCGAGGCGATGCACGACCCCCTGCTGGCCGGGAGGCTCCTGGCAAGGCTGGGCCAGGCATGGGAGGAACTCGGCGACACCCGGCAGGCGCGGCGCTGCCGCACCGATGCGGCCACCGCCCTTCTGCCCTACCAGCTCATGGAATGACCTGTTGATAACGTGGCGTTTATCGCCACCCCAGATGATGTGACCTTCCATGACGCGCTGGTGAAGGGAATCACGCAATGCTGGGCCTCGCCGTACCCCAACTCGGTGTCCTCGCCGATCCACGGCTGTCGATCGAGGTGGCGAAGGCCGCCGAGGAGATGGGCTACGACAGCTTGTGGGTGGGTGACCGGCTGCTGAACCCCACCCGGCCCACGACGCCCTATCCGGGCGGCGACGGCACCATCCCCCCGCAGCACCGCAGGTGCCTCGATCCGCTGACGGTCCTGACCGCCGTGGCCACGGCCACGTCCCGGGTACGGCTGGGCACCAGCACCCTCAACGCCTTCTGGACGCCGCCCGTCGTCCTGGCCAGATCGCTGACCACGATCGGCCTGCTCAGCGAAGGACGGCTGGACGTGGGGCTCGGAATCGGCTGGTCGGCGGACGAGTACGCGGCCACCGGAATACCCTGGCACGGGCGAGGGGAGCGCCTGGAGGAGACGCTCGACATCCTCGACCTGGTGTGGGGCGAGTCCGACGTCATCCGCCACGAAGGAAGGCTCTGGACCATCCCCGAGTCGGTGATCGGCTCCAAGCCGGTCCAGCGGCCCGCGACGCTGCTCGGCGGGTTCTCGCCGGCGGCGCTGGAGCGGATCGGGCGAAGGGGGGACGGCTGGCTGGCCGCCGCGCTGCCCCTGCCGATGCTGACACGCGCCTGGCGCGGCATCCAGCGGCACGCGGAGTCCATCGGCCGCGATCCGGCGAAGCTGCGGCTGATCGTGCGCGTCAATCCCAGGATCACACCGGAACCGGTGCCGGACGAGCAGGTCCCAAGTCGCGGCACTCCCGAGCAGATCGCCGGCTACCTCACGGAGGCGGTCACCACCCTGGGCGCCGAACCGCTGATCGACCTGCACTACTCGACCGAGAACCCCGCCGACTACCTGGCCGTGGCCGGCGACTTCCGCAAGCTCATCCACACCTGAGATCGGGGCGCCCGCGATCGGGAGACCCCCGGGCGGCCGCCGACATCTTTCGGGCGACGTCCGCGACGACGAGCGCGGTGGCGATGGCGGCGATCCCTCGCCGCGGCCGGTCGGCGCGGGGTCGCGGGCCCGGAGAGCGGGTCAGGCCCGGCGCCTGCGGGTCCTGCGCGGGTAGGCCTTGGCGGTCTCGGCCAGCCGCGCCGAGTGCTCGGCCTGCTTGCGCCAGTGGCCGTAGGCGTCGCCGCGCTGGGCCAGCCGGTCCAGCTCGCGCATCGTCTCGAGCGGGATGAAGGCGGGCTCGGCGTCGCGCCACGGGGTGCCCGGCAGCGGCATGAACGTGTGGGTGTGGATGCGCGCGCCCAGGGACGCCAGCTCCGCCGCGAGCGTCAGCGAGGCCGCCTGGTCGGTGCCGTCCTCGCCGGGCATGCCGAAGATGAAGTCGACGTTCGGCCGGAAGCCGTGCTCGACGGCGATCCTGACGGCGTCGCGCACCGGGCCGGCGCCGTGGCCGCGCCCGGAGGCGGCCAGGACGCGGTCGGAGCCGGACTGCGCGCCGATGATGATGTTGTCGTTGGCGACGTACCGCTTGAGCAGGCGCATCGCCTCCGGTGTCACGTGCTCGGGGCGCACCTCAGACGGGAAGCTGCCGAAGAACACCCTGCCATGGGGAGGGAGTTCCTCCTTCACCCCGGCCAGCAGCTCCTCCACCGCGTCGAGGTCGGGGTCGGGGCCCGGCGAGCCGTACGACAGGGAGGTGGGGGTGATGAACCGGACGTCGCGCAGGCCGTGGGCGACCATCTCCCTGACGTGGGCGCGCACGCTGCCCACCGACCGGTGGCGGAACTGCCCGCCGAACATGAACGGCGTCTGACAGAACCGGCAGGTGTAGCGGCAGCCCCTGGTGATCTCGATGGGGCCGAACCGGCCGCGCTCGGCGGGGAAGGAGGGGAAGGCGTCGAGGGGCAGCTGGGGCGCGGGCCTGGTGCGCAGCGCGACGCCGTCGTCGTCCTTGAGGGCCAGGCCGGGCACCTGGGTCAGCGGTGTGCCTTCGCGCAGCGCCGTGACGAGGGAGACGATCGTGGACTCGCCCTCGCCGATCGCGGCCAGGTCCCAGCCGGAGTCGAGGACGTGCTGCGGCTCGGCGGTGGCGTGGACCCCGCCGGCGATGTGCAGGGCGTCGCCGCCGCCGGCCGCGCGGACGGCCGCCAGCTCGGCGGCCATCGCCTCGGCGTCGGGGGAGTAGAACGACCACAGCACCAGCACCCGGTCGGCCGCGGAGGCCGAGATCAGCGCGGCCGTCTCCTCCGGCGTGGTGCCGTAGCGCACCTCGCAGTCGACCTGCGCCGCCTGCAGCGCGCCGAGCAGGGCGTGCATGCCGTACGTCACCGCCTTGCGGTAACGGACCACCACGCAGACATCCAGTCCCACGGCGTCACAGTAGCGAATCGGGGCTCACCTTGTATTGGAATGGACTATTCCGTTCTGCTATAGTTGGAGACATGATCCTCACCGAGGCGCACGAAGCCCTCCGCACCGTCATCCGTAACGTCCCCGCCGACGGCTGGGAGCTGCCCACGCCCTGCGCCGAGTGGAACGTCACCCAGGTGCTCCAGCACGCCGCCGGCGACCAGCTCGGCTACGCGGCGTTCATCACCGGCGGTCCGCTGCCCGAGGAGAACCCCTTCGCCCCCTCCGGCAGGCTCGCCGGCTCCCCCGAAGAGGTGGCCGAGCAGGCCATGAAGGCCTCGGCCGACGCCTGGGCGACGGTGTCACCCGACGCCCAGGAGGTGCCGGTCCCCGTGCCGCCGAACACCATGACCTACACGCTCGGCATCGGGGCGTGCGCGCTCGACGCCGCCGTGCACGCCTGGGACATCGCGACGGCGACGGGACAGCCCTCGCCGCTCACCCCGGCCATGGCGCGCGAGCTGCTGCCGATCGCCCAGCAGCACGTCGAGCCGCCCAGGCAGTACGGCTTCTACGCCGCCGCCCTCTCGCCCGAGGACGGCGACGACGACGTGGCCGCCCTGCTGCGCTACCTCGGCCGCGACCCGCACTGGTCGGCCTGACCTTCCCCAGGCGCCCCTCGGCACCCCCGGCACGCGCCGGCACGCGCCGGACACCGGTTGGAGCCGGTGCCCGGCGCGGGCGGGTTCAGGACGGCTTGGCCGGAGCCCGGCGCTGGCCGGCTCGGGGCCGCACGCAAGGGCCTGCGGTGGCGAGCTCGGGGCCGCACGCCGTGAGCCTGCGGGGGCGGGCTCGGGGCTGCCCTGAGCCCGGCGGGGCGTCAGGGGTGCCACGGAGTCCGGCGGGGCGGGCTCAGGGTTGCTTGCCGGAGCCTGGCCTGCGCTTGGTCGCGGCCAGTTCCTGCTGGAGCCGGCCGACCTCGGAACGCAACTGCTCCACCTCCCCGGCCTCCGCCGGGGCCTGGGACGCGCCGGCCTGCGGTGGCACCGCGTGGCTGCCCGCCGCCTCGCTCGCGGCACCGGATTCCGCACCACCGCTCTTCGTGGCGCCGGTCTCCGGGACAGCGGTCTTCGTGGCGCCGGTCTCCGGGGTGACGGGTCCCGCGGGTGCCGCATGGGCGGGGTCGGGGCCGTCCGCGCGTGCCGAGCGGGCGGCGGAGTACGGAGAGTACGGCGTGTACGGCGAGTGGCGCGTGGTCGGCCGGTCCTCGGTGAAGGGGCGGGCGTCGGAGGGATCGTCGGAGGCGCGCGAGATGATGACCGCGCCCGTCGGCACCGGTGGTCTCGGGGGCGCGTCCTCGCTGTCGATGCGCTCGTCACGCGTGGCGGTCCAGCGGGCGAGCAGGCCGTCGGCGCCGAGACGGCCGCCGCCGAAGGCCAGCAGTGCCAGGCAGACGGCCGCCAGCGCCACGACGAGTTCCCAGCCCGGCGTGCTGGTGAAGATGCCGCCGCGCGACTCGACGAAGATCCCGGCTCCGGCCATGTCCACCAGCAGGGTGAACGCCGCGATCCGCACCCCGAACCCGGTGATGAGCATCGCGCCGCCGATGATCTCGGCAGCGGTGGCGAAATAGGCGGCCAGCTGGGGGCTCGGTACGCCGAGGTGGGCGAAGGCGGCCGTGGTGGCGTCCATTCCCGCATGCCACTTCTGCAGGCCGTGAGCGATGAAGATGATGCCGACCATCACACGTGCGGCCAGCAGTGCGATGTCGCTGCCGATTCTCTTGACCATGATGATCCCTCCGCCCTCTTTGTTCCCTCCTGTGTGGTGAAAGTAGTGAATGTCGTAATTTGTGAGGAGAGGTTTGACCGACCAGGAGAGGTGCTGAACGAGGACTGACCGGAAATTCGCCTCACTGGGCGTTGTATCGGTTTACTCTCCGGGCACATACATCTGGCGTCGCGTTTTCAGGGGGGCACGAGCCAATGGAGCTCTTTCCTGCCATGCCGTACGAGGAGTGGCTCGAAACCAAGGACACCTTCCACAGGTTCGCGCAGATCGTCGGAAAGATACGGCTGGCCGCGAGCCCGCGCCGCAACCACTGGTGGAACGTGCCCTTCCACCTGACCGGACGAGGCCTCACCACCAGGCCGATGGGGCTGCCCGACCCGTTCTCCATCGACTTCGACCTGGTCGGGCACCGCCTGATCGTCGACAAGGCCGACGGGCGCAGCGCCCAGTTCTCGCTGATCGGCCAGTCGGTCGCCGGTTTCTACGCCCGGCTCTTCGAGATCCTCGACGAGTTGGGGATCGACGTGGAGATCCAGGCGGTGCCGTACGACATGGCGGACAGCACCCCCTTCGCCCTGGACACCAGGCACGCCGCCTACGACCCCGCACTCGTCAACCGGTACTGGATCGTCCTGGGCCAGGTCGCGCAGGTGCTGGAGCGCTTCGCCGCCGACTTCTGCGGCAAGACGAGCCCGGTCCACCACTTCTGGCACACCTTCGACATCGCCGTCACACGCTTCACCGGCAGGGCCGTAGGGGCCGCGCCCGAGGCCGACCCCGTCACCAGGGAGGCGTACAGCTGGGAGGTCATCAGCGCGGGCTTCTGGTTCGGCGACGAGGAACGGCCGTGGCCCGCGTTCTACTCCTACACCGCTCCGGAGCCGCAGGGCCTGTCCGAGCAGCCGCTGTGGCCCGACCAGGCGGCGTGGATCCCCTCGAGGGGCAGCCATCTGGCCGTGCTGAAGTACGACGACGCCAGGCGCGGCGACGACCCGGTCGCCACGGTGCTGGGGTTCCTCGGCAGCGCCTACCAGGCGGGCGCCAAGCTGACCGGCTGCGACGCCGCCAGGCTCGCCAGCGTCGAGGGCGTCACCGACCCCTACCTGGAGGCGACGTGACCAGGACGGCCCCGCCTCCCGTCCACCGCCCGCACCGCTGACCCGGCCCGCGCCCTCCGCAACCCGCCCGCCCCGCTCAACGACCCGTCCGGTCCGCCCGCCGACCCGTCCGGTCCGTCTGACCTGCTCGGCGCCTGTCCGATCCGCCTGGCCAGGTCGATCCGCCGGGTCCGCCTGGCCACGCGGCCGGTTCGCCCGGCGACCCATCCGATCCGTCTATCCGCCCGGCGACCTGGCCGGTCCGACCTGACCTGGCCGGTCTCCTGGCCGGTCTGCCCGAGCTGGCCGGTCCGCTTGGCCCGGTCGATCCGTCCGGCGGGCCGGTTGTGGAATCCCGGCGGGCATGCGACCGGCCCCGCCGTGGGGACGGCGGGGCCAGGGGTGTCGCGAGGCGCAGTGGCCGGGCGGCCCCATCGGGCGCGCAGCGGCCGGGCGGATCCGTGGCCGGATGGCGCCGGCGTCGCGTGGCGTGGAGGCCGCGCCGCTCCGGAGCGCCCCGGGAGCGTCCTGCGCTTCAGTGGAGCGCGACGCTGTGCCTCAGAGGAGCGCTCTGCGCCTGAGCGCGGCCAGGCCGCCTGCGACGAGCGCCAGGGTGAGCGCCAGCATCACCGCCACCGGGCCGGGCGTGAACTCCTCGCCGGACAGCACCATCGGCAGGTTGGGGAACGGCACGACGTACTTGGCGATCCAGTAGTCGATCCCCATGATCGGGCCGAGCACCTCGCCGAAGAGGTTGACGAACAGGAAGGTCGCCCAGCTGATGCCGGCCGCCGCCCTGGGCAGCAGCCCGAAGGCGAGTACGCCCACGCCTGCCGGCACCCACACGGCCGGTACCTGCACCAGCGTGCCGGGCAGGACGCCCAGCGGGTCGCCGGTCGCCAGGCCGATCCCGAGTCCGGCCGCCGTGAGGATCACGACGCTGCCGCCGAGGGCGAAGACCAGGTGGCTGCCCGCCCAGCGGAGCCGCCCGACGGGGGTGGCCAGCAGCAGTTCGGCGCGTCCCGCCGCCTCCTCGCCGCGCAGCCGCAGCAGGGCGAGCAGTGGGTGGAGGGCGGCGACGTAGCCGAGG
Organism: Nonomuraea sp. NPDC003727; assembly: GCF_053586935.1. Lineage (NCBI taxonomy): Bacteria > Bacillati > Actinomycetota > Actinomycetes > Streptosporangiales > Streptosporangiaceae > Nonomuraea > Nonomuraea sp. NPDC003727. The sequence continues at coordinate 847,303 of NZ_JBSFNE010000001.1, read as the reverse complement.
CTGAGCGCGATCAGCCACAGGTAGGCGTCGGTCATGCTGACCCCGTCACCCGCGGTGTAGCGGGCGAGGAACTCCTGGACGGCGGCGCCCTGACGCGACACCTCGGGGATCGACAGGGCCAGCGCGCCCAGCGCGAGGCCGGCGATCGCGTACCCGACGGTCCATCCGGCCAGCAGGCCCCGCTGCAGCCGCCATGCCAGCGCCAGCGGGCCGCGCAGCGTGGTGGACCCCGCGGGGCCGGGCCGCTCGGGGATGACGCCGTGGCCCACGTCGCGGCGCCCGGCCAGCCGGTACGCGGTGGCGACGGTCACGGCGGTGAGCGCCAGTCCGGGGAGCAGGGCGGCCCAGTTGTCGTCCCCGTACGGCTTGACCAGGTGACTCCATCCCTGCGGCGAGAGCCATTTGAGCGCCGTCAGGCCGCTGCCGTCGGCGACGAAGCGCAGCAGGTAGCTGACGCCGAGCGCCAAGGCGGCCAGGCCGACGGCGGCGCGGGCGCCGACGGTGAGCTGGGCGGCCAGCGCGCCGACGCCGGTGAAGACCAGGCCCATGGTGGTGATCGCGGCGCCGAAGGCCAGCGATCCGGCGAGGTCGAAGCCCATCGCGGCCATCGAGAGCCCGGCCAGCAGGCCCGCGAGCGCCACGGCGGCGGCGGTGACCGTCAGCGCGGCCGTCAGCGGCGCGAGCCTGCCGACGACTCCGGCGCCCACCAGCTCGGCGCGGCCCGACTCCTCTTCGGCGCGGGTGTGCCTGACCACCATGAGGATCGCGATCAGGGCGATGACGGTGTAGATCGCGTCGGCGTTCTTCCACACCGCCATCCCCGCCACGGTCGGGGAGTAGACCTCGCCGGCGAAGGCGGTCAGCGCCTTGTTGGCCGCCATCTCCCTGGCGAAGTCGCCGATCGAGGGGATGGCCGTGGCGTACCGGTTGGCCTGGCCCGCCGCGAGCACGGCCAGGAGCAGCATCCACACCGGGGCGATCAGCCGCTCGCGGCGCAGGATCAGCCTGATCAGGGTGGTCATCGCGCGCTCCGGTCCGCGTAGTGGCGCATGAACAGGTCCTCCAGGGACGGCGGCGTGCTGACGAGGCTGGTGATCCCGGCCTCGGCCAGGCGGCGCATGACCTTGTCGAGGTCCTGGTCGTCCACCTGGAAGGTGACCTTCCCGTTCTCGACGGCCGTCCCGTGCGCCCACGGCAGGTCGGGCAGCGCGCCCGAGAGCGTGGCGGTGATCTTGGTCATGGTCAGGTGTCGCAGCTCGGGCAGGGTGCCCGACTCGACCGTGCGTCCCGCGCGGATGATGCTCACCCTGTCGCACAGCGCCTCGACCTCGGACAGGATGTGGCTCGACAGCAGCACGGTCCGGCCCCGCCGCTTCTCCTCCAGCACGCACTGCTGGAAGACGGCCTCCATGAGCGGGTCGAGCCCCGAGGTCGGCTCGTCGAGGATGAGCAGGTCGGCGTCCGAGGCGAACGCCGCGACCAGCGCGACCTTCTGCCGGTTGCCCTTGGAGTACGTCTTGGCCTTCTTGCGGGGGTCGAGTTCGAAGCGGTCCATCAGCTCCGCGCGCCGGGCCGGGTCGAGGCCGCCGCGCAGCCTGCCGAGCAGGTCGATCACCTCGCCGCCGGTCAGCGAGGGCCACAGGTTCACGTCGCCGGGCACGTAGGCCAGCCGCCGGTGCAGCTCGGTGGCGTCCTTCCACGGGTCGCCGCCGAGCAGGACGGCGGTGCCGGAGTCGGCCCGCATGAGGCCGAGCAGGATGCGGATCGTGGTGGACTTGCCCGCGCCGTTCGGGCCGAGGAAGCCGTGCACCTCGCCGGTGCGCACCTCGAGGTCGAGCCCGTCGAGCGCGTGGGCCCTGCCGAAGCTCTTGTGGAGCTCACGGATGCTGATGGCGGTGTTCATGGCTCCACAACCTAGAAAGCCGGGCGATCCGGCGGTATCGGGCAGATGCCCAAGGATGCGGACCGGCATATCGGACATGCCGCCCGCTATCTTGCGTGGCATGCTGCATGGCCGTCAGGAAGAGCTGGAACGTCTGCGCGGGCTCGTCGCCGGGGCGCAGGAGGGGCGCAGCGCCGCACTCGTGGTCCGCGCCGAGCCGGGAACGGGCAAGACGGCCCTGCTCGACGCCGCCGCCGTGGACGCCGGGATCCCCGTCCTGCGCGTCGCGGGGGCCGAGACGGAGGCGGAGCTGCCCTACGCCGCGCTCCACCTCATCCTGCGCCCGCTCCTGCGCGGCCTCGACGCGCTCCCGCAGCCGCAGGCCGACGCGCTGCGCGGCGTGCTCGGGCTGGCCGCCACGACCGGCGGACAGGACCGGTTCCTGACCGGGTTGGCCACGCTGACGCTGCTGGCCGACCAGGGGCCGCTGCTGTGCCTGCTGGACGACGCGCACTGGATCGACCACGCTTCGCTGGACGCGCTGCTGTTCGCCGCCAGGCGGTTGGAGGCCGAGGGCGTCGTGCTGGTCTTCGCGACCAGGACCATGGACCGCGACCTGTTCACGACGGCGGGGTTGGCGGAGCTGCGCCTGGCGGGCCTGGACCGGGCCGCCGCCCTGCGCTTGCTGGCCGAGCGCGCTCCCGGGCTGCCGCCCGCCGTACGCGACCGGGTCGTCGCCGAGTCGGGCGGCAACCCGCTCGCGCTCATCGAGCTGCCCGGCATGAACGTCGACTCCCTGGCCGCCGGGCCGCTCCCGCTCCCGTACCGGTTGCAGGAGGTCTACCAGGCCCGGGTGTCGGCCCTGCCGTCCGACACCCGCACCCTGCTGCTCGCGCTGGCCGCCGAGGGCGAACTCGCGGCGGCGCTCCAGGCGACGGGACTCGGCATCGGCGCGCTGGCCCCCGCCGAGCGGGCGGGCCTCGTCGCCGACGCCGCCTTCCGCCATCCGCTCGTGCGCGCCGCCGCCTACCAGAGCGCCTCCTTCGCCGAACGCGTCGCCGTCCACCGCGCGCTGGCCGGCGCCACCACGGGGGAGCGCCGCGCCCGGCATCTGGCCGCCGCGGCCACCGGCCCCGACGAGGAGGCCGCGGCCGCCCTGGAAGCCGCGGCCGGCACCGCCCGCGAGGTCTCCGGGTACGGCGAGGCCGCCACGGCCCTCGAGCGCGCCGCCAGGCTCACCCCCGACACCGCCGAACGGGCCCGCAGGCTCACCGCGGCCGCCGCGCTGGCCGCCGACGCGGGCCAGGGCGAGCGCGCCCGCGCCCTCCTCGGCCAGTCGGCTCGCCTCGGCGGGGCCTCGCGGGAACTGGTACGGCTGCGCGCGCGCATCGAGTTCGAGCACGGCTCGCCGGAGACCGCGTCGCGGCTGCTCCTCGACGCCGGCCAGGACCTGCTGGTCGAGGCGGCGCGGGTGGCCTGGACGGTCGGCGACGCCGACGGCCTGCGCGCCGTCAGGGACCGCATGGACGACGGCCCCGCGAGCCTGATGACCGGCGCCGTCGAGCTGCTGGCCGGCGACCCTGGAACCGGTCTCGACCTGATCAGGCGGCACCTCGACCAGGCGCCCGAGCGCGGGGACGGCCTCCCGCTCACCCCCACCTCCCTGGCCCTGCTGTCGGGCGACTACGCCACCGCCCGCGACCACCTTCAGGCGGTGGCCGCCGACATGCGCTCCCGCGGGGCGATCGGCTGGCTGCCCGGCGTGCTCGCCGTTCTCGCCGAGACCGAGACGCTGCTGGGCCTGGCCAGGACGGCCGAGGCGACCGCGGCCGAGTCGCTGCGCATCGCGGAGGACACCGGTCAGCGGCGGCACGCCGCCGTCGCCCGCGGGCTGCTCGCCCACGCCGCGGCCCTGCGGGGCGAGCAGCCGGACCCCGGGCTGCGCGGGGACTGGGCCGACCGCGCCCGCGCCGTCCTCGACCTGGTCACCGGCAGGTGGGCGGCAGCGCTGGAGCGTCTCGGCCACCTCGCCCACCGGCCGTACGGCGCGTGCTTCGCCGCCGACCAGGTGGAGGCGGCCGTGCGGGCCGGGCGTCCGGCGGCGCGGGAGCTCGCCAGGTTCGAGAGCTGGGCGCTGGCCTCGGGTGTGGCGTGGGCGCTGGCCGTACGGCACCGCTGCCTTGCCCTGCTCGCCGGCGACCCCGAGGAGCAGCACGCGCACTACGAGCAGGCCGTCGCCTGCCCCGACCTGCCGCTGCAGCAGGCCAGGAGCAGGCTGCTCTACGGCGAGTGGCTGCGCAGGTCACGCAGGAAGAGCGAGGCGAGGATCCAGCTCAGGTCCGCCCTGGAGGTCTTCGAGCAGGTGGGGGCGGTGCCGTGGGCCGACCACTGCAGGGCCGAGCTGCGCGCGGCGGGCGAGACGGTCGCCGCGCCCCCGGCGCCTGGCGCGCTCCCCGAGCTCACCCCGCAGGAGCTCCAGATCGTCAGGCTGGCCGCCACCGGCGCGACGAACAAGGAGATCGGCGCCCAGCTGTTCCTCAGCCCCAAGACCGTGGGCCACCACCTGTACCGGGCCTTCCCCAAGCTTGGCGTCTCCAACAGGACCGAACTGGCCAGTTTGCACCTGGTATAGGCCCTTATAGTCGGGCAAATGTCCCCTCCCCCTCCCTCGCGCCTCGGCTGGCTCGACGCCATCAGAGGGCCCGCGGCCCTCGCGGTGGTCCTGCACCACGCGGGCTGGACCTACTTCCCCGGCCTGTGGGCGGAGGTGGACCGCCGGATCGACGTCGGCACCTGGGGAGTCTTCGTCTTCTTCCTGGTCAGCGGCTACATCATCCCCGCCTCTCTGGAACGCCGCGGCGACGTGCGGGCCTTCTGGACCGGCCGGTGCCTGCGGCTGCTGCCACTGCTGCTGGTGGCCGTCGCGCTGGCGTTCACGCTCGCCGCCTTCGGCGCCTACGAGCCGCACCCGGGCCTGGCCACCACGCCCCCGTTCCTGGTCGCGCTGGGGAACCTGTCGATGCTGCAGGAACTGCTCGGCGTGCCGGCCGTCATCGGGGTGATGTGGACGCTGTCGTACGAGATGGCGTTCTACCTGATCACCGTCGCGCTGTTCAGGACCGGCCAGGCCCACCGGTCCGCTCCGGCCGCCGCGGTCCTGGCGCTGCTCGCCGTACCGCTGGGGCTGCTGCTGCTGCCCGGGCCGGTGATCGGCGGGTGGGTCGCGCTGCTCGGGGTGCCCGTGCTGGCGGCCGTCGCCGTGACCGTGTGGGGGCGGGGAGCGGCGCGTACGGCGGCGGCCGTGGCGGGTGGCGCGCTCGGGCTGGCGCTGGTGGTGCTCGGCAGCAGGATCGGGGCGTGGCAGGGGCTGGTCATCCTGGCGGTGATGTTCGCGGGCACGGCCGTCCACCGGGCCGAGCACGGGCAGATCCGGCCGCGCACGGCCGCGGCGGCGCTGGCGGTCGTGCTGGCATGCGCGCTCTTCGCCAAGGACGACCCCGGCTGGGCCCCCGCCATCGTGGCGGCGGGGGCGTGCTTCGCGGCGGCGTTCGCGCTGCGGCGGCTGCGGTATCCGCGCCTCCTGACCCATCTCGGCGTGATCAGCTACTCGACGTACCTGCTCCACCCGCTGCTGCTGCGGTTGCTGCCGTCGGCCTGGTCGTACGTCCTCGTGCTGCTGCCGCTCGCGTACGCGACGCACCGGCTGGTCGAGTTGCCGGCGCAGCGTCTGGCCAGGCGGCTGGCCGACCGCGTGCCGCGCGGGTGACCGAGTCCGCATAATCAAGGCGTGCGCGGCTTCTCCCGGCGGTCGTTCCTCCATCTGGGCGCCGTCGCGGTCGCGGCCGGGGCGGTGCCGGCGGGCCGGATCGGCGACCCCTTTCCGGCGTCGGCGGCTCGGACCGGCCATCCCTTTCCGTCGACGGCGGGCCGGGCAGGCGATTCGGCGGGACGGGCCGGCGATCCCTTCCCTGCGCTGCGCCGGCGCTGGCGCGAGGTCACGGCGGAGCCGGAGGGCGCCGTCGCGGCCGGGCCGTACCGGAGGAAGGTGGCGGTGCTCGGGGCGACGGCGGCCGGCTACCGGGACACCATGCGCCCGGACGACGGGTCGCTCTGGCCGGGTCTGTCCTTCCCCTCATTCGACGAGACCCCCGCGCGGCTGCGGGCCATGGCCCGCGCGTACGCCGTGACGGGCACCGGCCTGACCGGCGACCCCGCGCTGGCGGCGGCCGTGGCGACCGGCATCGACCACTACCGGCGCCAGGTGTACACCGCAGGCGCCGAGCCCGCGGGCAACTGGTGGAACTGGCAGATCGGCGTCCCCCTGCGGCTCCTCGACGCGGCCGTGCTGATCGGCCCGCACCTGGGCGAGCCGCGGAGCCGGGCGCTGGCCGAGGCCGTGGACCACTTCCTGCCCGCATGCGTGCTCGAGGACTACAGCGGCACCAGCACCGGCGCCAACAGGGTCGACCAGTGCACGGTCATGCTCCTGCGCGCCATGCTCGCCGCCGACGGCGACAGGGCCGCGCAGGCCGTCTCGGCGCTCGCCCCCGTCTTCCCGTACGTGCGGGAGGGCGACGGGATCTACCCCGACGGCTCCTTCATCCAGCACGCCACCATCCCCTACCAGGGCGGGTACGGGCTGGTGCTGCTGTCCGGCCTGGCGACGCTGTTCGCGGTGCTGCGCGGCACGCCGTGGCAGCTCACCGACCAGAACGTCTTCGACGCGGTCGAGCGGTCGTTCGCGCCGTTCGTCCACGACGGGTTCTGCATGGACCTGGTCAGCGGCAGGGGAATCGGCAGGCGGCCCTACGGCGACCACCGGAAAGGACACGAGATCGCCGCCGCGATCCTGCTGCTGGGCGAGTCGGCCTCGGCCGCCGAGCGGATCCGCTGGCAGGGCATGGTCAAGGGATGGGTACGGCGGGCCGCGCACCGCCCCGCGCTCGACCCGGCCGCCCACGCCCGCCTGGCGGCACTCATGGCCGACGACACGATCCCCGCGCTCGCCGAACCCGCCGGGCACCGGCTGCTGCCGAAGAGCGCCCGAGCCGTCCACCGCAGGCCCGGCTGGTGCGCGGGGCTCAGCATGGCCTCGGCCATGATCGGCCACTACGAGCACGGCAACGGCGAGAACCTGCGGGGCTGGCACACCGGCTCCGGCATGCTCTACTGGTGGGCCGACGGCCACGGCGAGCAGTACTCCGACTCCTTCTGGCAGACCGTCGACCCCTACCGCCTGCCCGGCACGACGGTCTCCACCCGGCGGCTGCCCGACGGCGCGGGCGGCGCATGGGGCGACACCTGCCCGCCGGGCCGCTGGGTCGGCGGCGCCACCGACGGCACGTACGCCACGGTCGGCCAGCACCTCAACGGCCTGGAGAGCACGATGGAGGCCGTCAAGTCGTGGGTCTTCCTCGACGACGCGGTGGTCTGCATGGGCGCCGGCATCACGAGCGACGACGGCGTCCCTGTCGAGACCGTCGTGGACAACCGCAGGACCGACGCGCCGCTGACCGTCGACCGCGTGGCGGGCTGGGCGCACCTCGAGGGCCACGGCGGCTACGTGCTGCCCTGCGCCCCGCTGCGCACGCTGCGCGAGAGGCGTTCGGGCGGCGCGGCGACGCGCGGCTACGTGACGCTCTGGCTCGACCACGGCGTCGACCCGCGCGCGGCCGGATACCTCTACCTGCTCATGCCGGGAGCGAGCGCGGCCGCGACCCGGGCACGCGCCGCCGACCTGGGGTGGCTGCGCGTGCTGGCCAACACCTCGGCGCAGCAGGGCGTCGCCGTCCCCTCGCTCGGCGTCACCGCCGTCAACTTCTGGACCGAGGGCGGCGCGGGAGCGCTTTCCGCCTCCGCGCCGTGCGCCGTCCTCGTCAGGGAGAGGGACGACGGCACGGCCACGCTGACCGTGGCCGACCCGCGGGAGGCTCTGGACGAGCTCACGGTGACGTGGGAACGGCCGGTGGCCGGGGTGCTCGGCGGGCACCCGCTGCTGTCGGCCGCCACGACGGGCGCGGCGCTGACGCTCGTGTGGGGCCCGCTGGCCGGTGCCGGCGGCGGCTCGGCCACGGTCACCGTACGGCTGGGCTAGGGCCTGTCCCGAACTTCTACTGCGCCGATTGAGCTTGAACCTTGGCGGAGTCGAACTCGACGTATTCGATGATCGCGCCGCCGGGGTGGCGGATCGTCAGGTTGCGTCCAGTGGGGACTTCGTTCGGGCCGTCAAGGGTGTCGCCTCCCTCGCGCTCAACGATGGCGAAGACATCATCGAGGCTGTCGACGATGACGGTGGCCTGCACGTCGCGGTAGGGCGCCAGCGCCTCTGGGGTGCCTGAGACCAGGAGGTAGTCGCCGATGCTCGCCAGCTCGAGGTTCCCGTAGGGGAAGCGCAGCCCCGGCCGGGCGGCGGTGAGGGCTTCGAAGGTGGGAAGAGCGGTGTCCAGGTCGTCGACATAGATGCGGGCGTAGGTGGTACGGGTGGCCATGCGACACTCCATGATCATTTCCATTTTCTCGAAATATGGAAATGATCCTATGCTGGTCGGATCGGGACATGTCAACTCAGACCGACATCAGGAGAGCGGGATGCGATCGCCGACCGAGCCCAAGACGGCAGACATGGATCTGGTCGCCGTGCTACACGCGCTCGGCGATCCCGTCCGCTTGGGCCTGGTGCGCCTGATGGCCGCAGACGGCGAGGTGCCCTGCAGCCCGCAACACCTGAACGTCCCGCGTTCCACGCTCTCCAATCACTGGCGCATTCTGCGTGAGGCGGGTATCACCTCGACTCGCTCCGAGGGCAAGGCCCGCTACATGACGCTGCGTCGTGACGACCTGGAGGCTCGCTTTCCGGGCGTATTGGAGCCGATTCTCACGGTCGCCGCACCCGAGGCGGCCGTCGGCGCCACGTCAGCCGGTCGACCAGGGCGCGTCCAGTAGCTCACACGACAGGATCCCGAAGCCGGATCCGGATCGATGCGACGGTCAGTACACCTAGTCGTGCGGTCTCTGCTCCCGCTGCCCGACCCGCTCCTTGATCCGCAGGGACATCAGGCTCGCCGCCGTCGCCAGGACGACCAGGTTGAACGTCATCTGGACCAGGAGGAGCCCCCTGCCGAGCTGGCCGGAGGCGTGGATGTCGCCGAAGCCGACGGTGGCGAAGGTGGTCATCGAGAAGTAGAGGGCGTCGGTCTTGGTCGTCAGCCCGACGAACTGCCCGTCCAACCGGGTCGCGACGGTGAAGTCGGCCAGCGCGAACAGCACGAGGCCGCCGAGCGTGAGCAGGATGAGGCCGCTCACCGGAAGGTATGCCCGGTCCGTCGCCGCCTGCCGCCGCGCCGCCAGCACCACACCCCAGACCAGCAGGAGCACGCCGACCACGAACACGCCCAGCCGCGCCCACGACCCCCAGCCGTACCTGGCCTCCTCCAGCGGCAGCAGGTAGTAGAGCGCCACGATCAGCGCGGCGTTCCACAGGGTCGACCAGAAATAGGGCGGCATCACGTCTGCGGATGCGGGGTGCCCAGGTACGGGAAGTCGGGCAGCAGGTCGGTATGCGGGCCGATCCCGTCGTCCGGGACCCTGCCGTCGGTGACCATCCCGATGCGGACGTCGGTGACGTCGTCGTCGAGGCGGCGGCCGTTGGGGTAGGCGGCGGGCGCGGACCTGTCGAAACGCAGGATGTCCGGCAGGACGGTGGCCAGCCGGTCGCGTGCGGCCTCGGCGGTGTAGCCCCCGGTGTGCTGGAGCGCCGCGGTCCAGGCGTCCAGGTAGGTGGCCACGTCGTCGGCGGGCTCGCCGCGGTTGTAGCCCTCCTTGGCCTCCTCGGCGTTGAAGTAGGCGGTCAGCGACGGGTGCGCGCCACGGTCCACCGAGACCAGCTCGCCGTCCCGGCGCAGGCAGACCCGTCCCCATACGCCGATGCCCGGCTCGGCGCCCAGGACCCGGTCGGGCACCTCCAGGACGATGCCGACGACGTTCCTGCCCGCCATGGTGTCGGCGCCGGTCCACTGGAAGCCCTTGCCGATGCCCTCCAGGTCGGCGAAGAACGGATCGCTGCGCAGCCCGGCGGAGAACCGGAGCCAGTCCGTCTCCGCGATCTCCGGCTCGGGCCCGAAACTCACCGGGACGTCGGTGAGCACCTGGTCACCCGCCGCCTCCCACGACCTCGCGGCTTCGCCGGTGCCGTGGAAGACGGTGACGGTCTGGCGGCCTTCCCTGGGCGCGGAGAAGACGAAGCTGAAGGCGACGTCCGCGCGGGCGTCGCCGTCATTGTCGATGTTGAGCCGGTAGACGGCGTCAGGGTGGAGGTGCGGGCCGTGGGTCGGGTCGAACGAGAACGAGTTCACGTCCATGACCAGCACGGTGCTCTCCGGAGCGCGCGGCGACCGGAAGGCGAACACGTCGGTGAGGTCGAGGCGCGCGTCACCGGACGGCGGTCGCAGGTTCGGGCCGCTGAGATGGTGGGACATGACCTGCCTCCGATCACGGTGGTGTGTGCTGCCAGGGCCACCTGACCGGGGGAGACGCCGGATGCCCAGCACGAGGCTAACCCGGCTCGCGGTGAGATCGCAGGTTCGCCGCCTTCGGTGTGTCAGCCTGATGGCCCCGGCCGCCCGCCCGGGGCCATCAGGAGCGTTTCAGCAGGTGGTGCCCGCGGCGGGCAGCGTGCCGTACAGCAGGTAGTCGTCGATGGCGTTCTTGACGCAGGCGTCGCCGGTGAAGTAGGCGCCGTGGCCGTCGCCGTCCAGCGTGATCAGCGTGGCCGTCCGCAGCTTGGTGGCGAGGGAGACCGACTGCTCGTACGGCGTCGCAGGGTCGTTGGTCACGCCGGCGACCAGGATCGGCGCCGAACCGGTCGCGTCCACGCGAGCGGCCGAACCGTCACCGCGGGGCCACCCGGCGCAGCTCATGAGTTCGGCGACGGTCCAGGGGCCGAACAGCGGGGAGGCCTCGGTGAACTCCGGGACGACGCGCGCGAACTCGTCCAGGGCCGGGCGGTAGGCCGTGTCCGCGCAGAACGTCACGTGCCATCCGCCGGTGGCGCCGGAATACGCCGTCGCCATGTCCAGCAGCGCGGCGCCGTCGCCGTCGTAGGCCTGGGTGAGGGCCTCGCGCAGCGCCGGCCAGGAGTGACGGGAGTAGAGGGCGGCGCCGATGCCGGTGATCGCGTCCGTCCCGGTCAGCTTCTTGCCCTTGGCGACGTCGAGGGGTTCGGCGTTCAGATCGGCGACCAGTTCCGTCACGCGTGCGTACGCCTTCTCCCGGCTGCCGCCCAGAGGGCAGGAGCTGCTCCTGACGCAGTCGTCGAGGAACCTGTTCAGCACCCGCTCGAACGCCACGACCTGGCTCTTGACGAACTCCTTGCCGTCGACGTAGACGTCGCCGTCCATGGCCGAGTCGAGCATGAAGCGCCCGACCTTGCCGGGGAACAGGCCCGCGTACACCCCGCCGAGCATCGTGCCGTACGAGGTGCCGAAGTAGTTGAGCTTGTCGTCGCCGAGGGCGGCCCGCAGCGTGTCCATGTCCCTGGCGACGTTCTCGGTGTCGAGGTGCCGCAGGTTCACGGAACCTTTCGCGCAGGCCCGGTTGAACGCGACGAACTCCGCCCTGATGGCCCTGCGGCCGGCGGCGGTCGCGAGGTCGGGTGCGGTCGCGCCGGCGGGCCGGTAGCTGCTGCAGTCCACCGGCGTGCTCTGTCCCAGCCCTCGCGGGTCGAAGCTGACCAGGTCGTAGCGGGTGTGCAGGGTGGCGTAGGCCGGGGCGTCCTGCGGGAGCATCGAGACGCCGGTGGCGCCGCCGCCGAAGTTGAACACCAAGGACCCCAGGCGCCGGCTCGGGTCGGTCGCCTTCGACCGGATGACGGCGACGCTGATCGACGTCCCGGACGGGTCGGCGTAGTCGAGCGGGACCTCCAGCGTGGCGCACTGGAAGCCCTTGGCGTGCGCGCACGGAGCCCACGCGAGACGCTGCTCGCTCGGTGCCGTGGCGGGAACGCGGGACGGAGCGGCGGTGCCGGCGGCGGCGCCTGCCACGGGGCCCGCGACCACCACGGTGGCGATCGCCGCCATGGCGGCGAGCCGGCGCCTGACGCCGGCCGTGGAGGGCTTGTCGGATGTGGGCATACGGTCGTTCACCTCGGAGACGTGGCAGGAAGCTCGTCTCAAGTAGGTCAGACACGACATCAACCGTCATGCCACGAAATTTCGGGACTTGAGGGGTTGGCCTGGCCCGGTTATCCTCCGGCGGCCCCGGTCAGGCCCGCGCGGTTCTCGCGGTTTTCCCGCCATCGCCGGGGAACGTTCCGGACGAGGGTTGCCGAGCATGGCGAACGACACACGACCGGGCCGCCGTCAGGAGCGGCTGCGCGTGCGCGGCGTCGCGCTGCCGTCCGAGGAGTGGGCCGAGTTCTGGATCGCGAACGGCAGGCTGACGCGCGAGCCGCTGCCGGACGCGACCACGGTCGTGGACGGCGGCTGGCTGCTGCCGGGGCTCGTGGACGCGCACACGCATCCGGGCGCCCTTCGTCCGGGCGACCCGCTCGACCCGGCGCTGCTCCGCAGGCACGGCCGCGAGCACCTGGCGGCCGGCGTGACGCTCCTGCGCGTGCCCGGCTCGGCCGACCGGCTCCCCGCGTGGTTCGGCGCGGAACCGGACCAGCCGCGCGTCGTCTCGGCCGGTCGCTGGCTGGGCGTGCCAGGCACGTTCTACGACGGATGGGCGCGGCACGTCGGCGAGCCCGAACTGGCGGACGCGGCGGTCGAGGAGGCCCGCGCGTCCGGCGGCTGGTGCAAGGTCTACGCGGACTGGGTGGTCGGCGAGGAGGGGCTCGACGCGCCGCCGCTTCCCGTCGGCGTGCTCACCGAGCTGACCCGGCGGGTGCACGCCATGGGCGGCCGGGTCGCCGTCCACGCGCAGACGGCGGCGGGCGCCGAGGCCGCCGTCGTGGCCGCGGTGGACAGCCTCGAACACGGTCTGGGCCTCGACCCGGCCCTGCTGGACCGGATGGCCCGCCAGGGGACCGCCCTGGTGCCCACGTTCACCGTCTGGGAGACCTTCGAGCAGGTCGCCCGCTCCTCCGGCTCCGAACGGTTCCGCTCGTGGTTCCGGGCGGCCCACGCCCGCCTGGCGCCGCTGGTGTCGGCCGCGCACGAGGCCGGCGTGACGGTGCTGGCCGGGACCGACAGCTACGGGACGCCCGAACTCCCCCACGGGCGGGTGGCCGGCGAGGTGCGCCACCTGGCGGCCGCCCCCATGCCCGCCGCCGCGGCTCTGGGCGCGGCCTCCTGGACGGCGCGCGCCTTCCTCGGCTTTCCCGTGCTCGACCACGACGCCCCCGCCGACCTGGTCGCCTACGACCTGGACCCGCGCACCGATCTCGCCGTCCTGCGCACACCCGCCCGCGTCATCCACCGCGGCCGCGTCATCCGCTGACCACGGCCACCGGCCGCTCCCTGAAGGCACGCTTCTCCTGGAACTCCGTCACACGGGTCTACCTGTCCCGCCGCGCCCCTCGCGCGGTGAAAGGCGGACTCGGCGCCACGGCGGTCACGGCAGGACGAGCCACTGCCTGCCGTCGATCAGCTCGCGGCCCGCGTCCAGGTGCCCCGCATGGCAGGCGGTCTCGGTGATCACGTGGAGGAGCACGTCACGGTGGGTGCGCGGCCGCCAGTCGCCGAACAGGTCCTGCGGCCACCAGGCGGTCGCGGCGTCCTCGGGAGTGGCGGTGATGACGGCGTCCGCGAGGTCGATCTCCTGGCGGTAGCGGTCGAGCACGTCACGGGCGGGTACGTCAGGCCCGACCTGCCAGGCGTCGGCCGTCCCGGCCAGCTCGTCGATCGCGGCCCGCCGGCCGCCGACCACCGCGCCGAACCAGAACCGTTCGACGTCCAGCGCCAGATGGTTGACCAGCCCCAGGCACGACCAGCCGGACGGCAGCACCGGCCGGCGCAGCTGCTCCTCGGTCAGGCCGTCCACGATGCCGAGCACGTGCCGGCGCTGGCCGTTGAGGGCGGTGAGCAGGTCCATGGACGTTCCCTTCTCGACGACTCTCTACAGTTCGGCGGCGCGGACGAGCAGCCCCCGGCGCTCGGACGCGCTGTGGGTCCGCGCTGCCGCCTGCCGGAACAGGACGGCGGCGCGTTCCCGGTCGCCGGCGCGGGCGGTGAGGTCCGCCTCGGCGGCGATGGCCAGCGGGTAGTCGTCGAGCGCGCCGCCGGCGTGAGCCTGTTCGAGCAGGGCGAGCCCGGCCGCGGGCCCGTACGCGTAGCCGTGCGCCACGGCGCGGTTCAGCTCGATCACCGGACCCGGCTGGAGCCGTACGAGCCGGTCGTAGCAGGAGGCGATCCGGCGCCAGTCGGTGTCGGCCGCGGACGTCGCGGTCGCGTGGCAGGCGGCGATCTCCGCCTGCAGCGCGTAGGGCCCGAGGTGCCGCAGAGCGGCCAGGATGCCCACGGCCTCGCCGATCGCGGCGTGATCCCAGCGGGACCGGTCCTGCTTGTCGAGGGTGACCAGGTGGCCTTCGGCGTCCCGGCGGGCGTGGCGCCGGGAGTGCTGGAACAGGAAGAGGGCGAGCAGCGCCGCCGCCTCGGGCTGTCCGGGCATGAGCCGCGCCAGCAGCCTGGCCAGCCTGATCGCCTCCTCGGCGAACGCCGGCTCCCCGTCGGCGTTGTAGCCGTGGGTGAACAGCAGGTACAGCACGGCCAGCACGCCCGGGAGCCGCTCGGTCAGGGTCACGCCGGTGGGGACCTGGTACGGGATGCCCGCCTGCGCGATCTTCGTCTTCGCCCGGGTCAGCCGCCGGGTCATCGTGGACTCGGTGACCAGGAACGCCCGCGCGATGTCCGCGGTCGGGACCGCGCAGATCGTGCGCAGCGTCAGCGCCACCCGCGCCTCCGGTCCGAGGGCCGGGTGGCAGCAGGTGAAGATCAGGCGAAGCCGGTCGTCCACGATCTCCTCCGGTGCCGGTTCCTCGGTGGCGGCGGTGAGCGTCGCCACCGCCAGCTCGTGCAGCTTGCGCCGTTCGACGGACGCCCGCCGCAACACGTCCAGGGCGCGGTTGCGGGCGACCGTCATCAGCCAGCCGCCCGGGTTGGCCGGCACGCCGTCCGCGGGCCAGCGCTCCAGCGCCAGGGCCAGGGCCTCCTGCGCGCAGTCCTCGGCCAGGGTCCAGTCGCCCGTGACGCGGATCAGCGCCGCGACGATACGCGGATAGGCGTCGGCGGCCGCGGTCGCGGCCGCCTGGACCGCCGTGGCCCCTTCCGGACCGGTCACTGCTCGAAGTCGGCCAGCGGGCGGATCTCGATGCGTCCGCCACGGGCCATCGGATGGGTGCGGGCGACTTCGATGGCCTCGTCCAGGTTCGCGCACTCGAGCAGGTCGAAGCCCACGATCACCTCCTTGGTCTCGGCGAACGGGCCGTCCGAGACGAGCAGTTCGCCGGTGCGCACGCGCACCGTCGTCGCGGTCGACTTCGGCGCCAGCACCATCCCCTGCAGGCGCCGGCCGGCGGCGTCGTTCTCGGCCACCCACGTGTCGATGTCGGGCGTCGCGGCGGGGTCGGTGTCCGGTTCCGTGTCGGTGCAGACGAACATCACGTACTTCATCGCCAGGGTCTCCTCTCGGTGGTTGCACCCTAGTGACGATCGGCGCGGCCCGATCCGGACAGCCGCGCGGAAACTCGTGCCATCGGATCGCCGGAGGGCGCTGTCGTCCGTCTGGCACCGCCAGTTACTTTCCTTACGAGAACTTTGTCGGATCGGTTACTAGCGCTATCCACAATCAGGGAATGACCACCGCTGAATGGGCTCGGCAGTACCTGCCGGGATCGGTGAGAGGAGCTCGCGATGACAACCGCCTCCACCCCGCACGGCCCCACCTTCCGCCAGCCGATGCAGACCGGATGGTACGGATTCGCCGGGATGCTCGGCGTCATGATGGGCGTGTTCAACGTCATCGAGGGGTTCATCGCCCTGGTCAAGGAGAGCTACTTCCTCGCCCCCGACGGCCGGCTCCTGGTGCTCGACTACAACACGTGGGGCTGGATCTGGCTGGTGATCGGCGCGCTGCAGATCGCCACCGGCGCCGGTCTCCTGATGGGGCAGGGGTGGGCGCGATGGGCCGGCATCTTCATGGCGGCGCTGGCGATGCTCGGGCAGTTCCTGTTCATCGCCGCCTTCCCGATCTGGTCGCTGATCGGGATCGGCGTCTGCATCATGATCATCTACGGCCTCATCGTCACCCCCCAGGGCTGACCCCCGGGCTCCGCCCGGCCCGCGGCGCGTGCCGTCGGCGGGATGCGGTACGCCCGTCGCGGGTGATGCTTGTCTGCCACCTGCTGTAGTGGAACGCTTACCGCATGACGATGTTCGCCGGTGGCAAGATCGAGGCGTTCGTCGGGCCGACCGAGCTGGGCGCGGCAGACGACCTCGAGCACGTGATCATCGATTTCATCGACGGCGCCCAGCGTTCCCTCGACATCGCCGTCCAGGAGCTCGACTCCGAGCCCATCGCCCAGGCCGTGCTCGACGCCCGCTTCCGCGGGGTGGACGTCCGCATGGTGCTGGAACAGGACTATCTGGTCTCCGCGAAGCTGCCGAAGATCATCCCGCGGGCGGGGGAGGACGAGGCGGCCGCGCGCCGGCGTGTCCAGTGGGGGGAGGAGACGGGCGCCCGCAGCCTGGAGCCGAACAGGAAGATCCTGGCCGCGTTGCTGCGCTGCGACGTCGACGTGAAGGCCGACTACAACCCGGCGATCTTCCACCAGAAGTTCATCATCCGCGACTACCGCGAGCGGGCCCTGCCCACGTCGGCGATCCTGTCGGGGTCGGCGAACTTCACCGGCACCGACTGCCACCGTAACCTCAACCATGTCGTGATATTTCATGACGCGCGGGTCTGCCTGGCGTACACGACCGAGTTCAACCAGATGCGCGCCGGGCAGTTCGGCCGCGGTGCCCACGGCAAGGTCCCGGCCGCCTACAGCCTCAACGGCATCCCGGTGAAGGTGCTGTTCGCCCCGGACCACGCGCCCGAGCTGGAGATCATGAAGCAGATGCTCAAGGCGACCGACCGGGTCGACTTCGCCATCTTCACCTTCTCCGGCTCCTCCGGCATCGACGACGCGATGATCGCCCTGGCCGCGGCCGGGCGGGCCGTCACCGGAGCGATGGACCCCGGCCAGGGGGCGCAGAAGTGGGCGGCCACCCACGACCTCGACCGCGCCAACATCGAGCTGTACTTTCCCAAGCGCGGCCCCGCCTTCGGCAAGCTCCACCACAAGCTCATGGTCATCGACGACGCCACGGTCATCGCGGGCTCGTTCAACTACACCGAGCCGGCGAACAACTACAACGACGAGAACATCTTCGTCATCGGCAGTCCCTACCCCGACCTGCCCAGACGCGAGGGAGGCCCGGTCGATCCGGCCGCCTGCGCCGAGCTGGCCCGCTTCTTCAGGACGGAGATCCTACGCATCGAGGCCGCGGGCGAGCGCTTCATCGGGGAGGGCTGAGGCGTTAACCTTCCGCTGGTATGAGCAAGGTCCTGTACGTCATCGTGTGCGCGGCCGTACCGGCGGGAGGCGTCGGGCGGCTGGTCGCCATGGCGCAGGACGCCGGATGGGCCGTCCAGGTCGTCTCCACCCCCTCCGCGCTGGGCTTCATCGACGTCGCCGCGCTGGAGGAGCAGACCGGGCGCCCGGTACGCAGCAGGTACCGCGGGCCCGACGAGCCGAAACCGCCGCGGGCCGACGCGATCGTGGTCGCGCCCGCCACGTTCGACACGGTCAACAAGTTCGCGACGGGCATCACCGACACCTACGCCCTGGGCGTCCTGGCGGAGGCCCCCGGGCTGGGGATCCCGGTGGTCGTGCTGCCGTTCGTCAACAGCGCGCTGGCCTCGCGGGCGCCGTTCATCAGGAACGTGGCGAGCCTGCGGGCCGAGGGGGTCGCGGTGCTGCTGGGCCCGGGAGAGTTCGAGCCGCCACCGGCCACCGCGGACGCGGACCACGCGGCGGCCTTCCCGTGGGGCCTGGCGCTGGACAGGCTCGCCGACCTGACCGGCTGAGCCTCACCGCAGGCAGGCCTCGAACACCGCGGTCAGGCGGTCGATGTCGTCGGCCGACGGATCCGCCGGGCCGAGCAGCCGCCGTACCGACCCGATGCCCAGGAAGACCGCCGTCGCCAGGCGGGCGCGGGCGTGCGCGTCGTCCCCGCCCAGCCGGGCCGCCAGCGGTTGCACGACCGCGGTCCTGAGCCGTTCGGTCATCAGCGCCTGCACCTCGGGGTCGCCGGCCGACCGCTCCAGCGTGCGCAGGATGGGGCTCTCGGGGTCGGAGTGCATGCGCTGCGCCGCGTACTCGGCCAGCCGCCTGGGCAGCCCTGCCGTGTCGCCGTCCAGCACCCTGGCGACCGACGGCTCGCCCGCCAGCACCTCGCCGAACAGGCCCGCCTTGGAGCCGAAGTAGCGGCCGACCAGCGCGAGGTTGGCGTCGGCCGCGGCGGCGATCATGCGTACGGTGACCTGCTCGTAGCCGTGCTCGGTGAACAGCGCGCGTGCCGCCGTGAGCAGGCGTTCCCTGGTCGCTTCGCGATCCCGTACCCGGACCTCCATGGCTGAAGCCTAATCGCACTTGCCGCGCGGCTAGTAAACAGACGTATACTCGCTGGCATGGCACAAACCAGGCAGTACACCCACAAAGAGATCCTCGAGGTGATGTCGGGGCTGATGCTGGCCATGCTCACCTCGATGATCTCGACCTCGGTCGTGGGTACGGCGCTGCCGACCATCGTGGGCGAGCTCGGCGGGCAGGAGCAGTACTCCTGGGTCGCCTCGGCCACCATGCTCACGATGACCGTGTCGACCCCCCTGTGGGGCAAGCTGTCCGACGTCTACGGCCGCAAGCTGCTCTTCCAGATCGCCCTAGGCCTGTTCGTCGCCGCCTCGCTGGCCGCCGGGCTCTCGCAGGACATGGGCCAGCTCATCGCGGCGCGTGCCGTACAGGGTCTGGGGGTGGGCGGTCTGTCCGCGCTGTCCCAGGTGATCCTCGGCGACATCGTGCCCCCGCGCGAGCGTGGGCGCTACTCCGGCTACATGGGCGCGGTCTTCGGCATCTCCACCGTCGCGGGCCCCCTGCTCGGCGGGTTCATCGTCGACGCCGACTGGCTGGGCTGGCGCTGGTGCTTCTACGTGTGCATCCCGTTCGCCGTGGTGGCGTTCGCGGTGATCCAGAAGGTGCTCAGGCTGCCGGCGACCAACCGGAACACCTCGATCGACATCTGGGGCGCCACGACGATCACCGCCAGCGCGAGCGCGCTGATGCTCTTGCTGACGCTGGGCGGGCACGAGTTCGCCTGGAACTCGTTCTGGACCTACTTCCTCGGCGCCGTCGCGGTCGTCATGCTGCTGCTGTCGGTGTTCGCCGAGCGCACCGCCCGCAACCCGATCCTGCCGCCCCGGCTGTTCCGCAACCGGACGTTCGTGCTCACCAGCCTGGCCTCCCTCTTCGTGGGCATGGCGATGTTCGGCGCGATGATCTACCTGCCGCAGTACCTGCAGATCGTCAAGGGCATGAGCCCGACCGCCTCGGGCCTGATGACGCTGCCGATGGTGTTCTCGCTGTTCCTGTCCGGCGTGATCTCCGGAAAGATCGTCACGAGGACCGGCAGGTGGAAGATCTTCCCCGTCGTCGGCCTGCTGCTGGTCGCCGTCGGACTGTTCCTGCTCTCGCGACTGCACGTCGACTCGACGCAGTGGCTGATCGGCGTGGACGTCGCGGTACTCGGCATCGGGCTCGGCCTGTCGATGCAGATGCTCATCCTCGCCGCCCAGAACGGCTCCGAACTACGCGACATGGCCGCCACCACCTCGGGCGTGGCGTTCTTCCGCTCGCTGGGCGGGGCGGTCGGCGTCGCCGCGTTCGGGGCGATCCTGTCCAACCGGCTCAAGGACGAGATGGCCGAGCTCATGCGGGCCGCGCACGTCAGGCCGCCCGGCGGCGGCTCGCTCAGCCTCGGCAGCCCCGCCGACATCCAGCAGCTGCCCGAACCCGTCAAGGGCATCGTGCTCGAAGCCTTCACCAGAGGTCTGGAGACCGTCTTCCTGGTCGGCGTGCCCATCGCGGTGCTCGGCTTCTTCGCGGTGCTGTTCCTGAAGGAGCTGCCGCTGCGGGGACACGGCCCCGCCGAGGCGGCGCCGTCCACACCGCCCGGCAAGGACGACCTGGTCCTCGCGGGCCTGCTGCTCGAACTCATCGCCCAGCGCGTCGAGCACGCGGACGGCAGGCCGTCCGCGCTGGTCAGCGCGGTCGCCCGGATGGCGCCACCCGACAACAGACCCGAAGGCGACCGGGCCAGAGCCGTCGCCGGCGCCGTGCTGCGCCCCACCTCGCGCGCGCTGCTGGCCCGCGCCGTGCCGTCCGTCAACATCGTCCCCGAAGGAGCCGCACGATGATGCGCAGGTTCGTGGGCGCGGTCACGGCCGCCCTGGCGTCGATCGCCGGGCTGTGGCTGATGATCGCACCCTTCGCGCTGGGCACCCAGCCCGAGTCCGACGACTGGATCAACGCCACGAACGTGGAGTTCTTCACCGGGCTCGGCGTCACCGTCGCCGGCCTGGTGGGCGTGGTGGCGTTCGCCGCCGCCATCCACGAGGACCTGGTGGCCCGCGGGCTGGTCACCGTACGGCAGCGCGCCCCCGAACCCGAACCAGAACCCGCACCCGAGCCCGCACCCCCCGGCATGTCGTCGGCGGAACTGGCGACCATGCTCGCGCCGCTCGTCGAGGCGTTGCGCGAAGACCTCACCACCACGAACGGACACCGGCGATGAAGACCACACTGGGCCTCGGCGCCCTCGCGCTGCTGTTCGTCGGCGGCCTCTGGCTGGTCGCCGCCCCCTTCGTGACCGGCTACCAGCCGCGCGGCGCCGCCTGGACCGACGCCACCGTGAACGACGTGTGGATCGGCGGCCTGCTGGCCGCGGGCGCCTTCCTCACGCTGGCCGGCTACGCGGCCGCCACGCTGCGCGAGCTCGCCCGTCGCGGCCGGCACGCCGTGGACCTCACCCGTTGAGAGCGGCGCCGTGGAACCGCTGGCCAACCGGCTCCCCGACGGCCGGTTCGAGATAGGCAAGGACGGCGCGGGCCTGCTCGTCGTCGGCTACGACGGCACCGGCCCAAGCCGCAACGCCCTCGCGTACGCCGCGGGGCTCGCCCGCCGCGACGGGGCCGGCCTGCTGGTCGCCTTCGTCGAATCCCTCACCAGCACCACCCTGTGGTTCTGGGTCGGCTCCCCGGTCATCCCCGACCCCGCCGAGGACCTCATCGACGACCTGCGCGAGGAGATGGGCCACCACGGCGTGCCCTGGCGCTTCGTCAGCGTGCGCGGCGAGGCCGCCAGAGAGCTCGAAACGCTCGCCGCCACCCACCGGGCCGACGCCATCGTTGTCGGCCGCTCCCGCTCGCCCTGGCACGCGTCCGTGTCCCGAGGTTTGATACGGCACGCGCGGCGAACGGTACTGGTCGTGCCGTAGAGCGCGCTACTTTGGAAAAGGTGAAACGCGTCATCGCCGCCGTATCGTTGCTGGTCACCGCATGCGGCGCCAACACCGCCCCCGTCGCGTCGGCGAGCCCAGGCGCCACCGGCCCGACGCCCGCGACCGCCCCGTCCACCGATCCCGCGGCCACGTCGACCTCCACCGCCGACCCCGCCGCCTCCACCGCGCCCGCCGTCGACCCGACCCCCGCGCCGTCACCCACCGGCCCGCCCGCCTTCCAGGCGAAGGTGAGCAAACTCGACCCCGACCGGCTCCCCCACTCCTGGCGCCCCGGCTGCCCCGTCCACTACCGGGACCTCCGCCTGATCACCATGACCTACTGGGGCTTCGACGACCAGGCCCACACCGGCGAACTCGTCGTCCGCGAAACCGTCACCGACGACATCGTCACCGTCTTCAAGAAGCTGTACGCCATGCGGTACCCGATCAACCGCATGGAGCCCGTCGACGTCTACAAGGGCAGCGACTACGCCTCGATCGACGCCGACAACACCTCAGCCTTCAACTGCCGCCGCGCCACGGGGTCGAGCAGCTGGTCCAACCACGCCTACGGCCAGGCGGTCGACGTGAACCCGCGCGAGAACCCGTACGTCACGGCGTCCGGCTCCACGGCCCACGACAACGCCCGCGAGTTCACCGAACGCCCGATGAAGGGCAAGGGCGTGATCAACCCCGGCGACCGGGTGGTCCGCACGTTCGCCGCGGTCGGCTGGGAATGGGGCGGCTACTGGTCCGGCACCAAGGACTACCAGCACTTCAGCAAGGGCGGCGGCTGAGACCTGCACTGATGTCACCGGATGGCCTCTGAGCTGCGGTCCGGCGCCTCGCTGTGTCTCGGCTTCTCTGGCGGTTTCGCACTCTGATGTGCCCTCGTTGTGCCCTGTGTGGATGTCGGTCGCTTGTCCTCATGGGTTCGGCAGGCACCCGCCTACCAGTGGTCGGAGTCGAAGGTTTCTGGATCATGGGCACTGTTCCAGATCGCTTCGCCTCCGGGCTGACCTTCGACCGCTGCCCTTGTAGCGCGGACAGGGCCCACTGCGCGTCGTCTTGCCGAGGGGGGCGGCACCCCGTTTTGCCGTGGTGGGTTCGGCTGGCTGCTGACGCTTGTGAGGCTCCATGCCGGCCATCGTGAAAGGGGTGGCCAGGGCGACGGCGAGACGCCGTCAGGCGGATATATCACCTGAGCGAGCTGGTTCGAGCCCCTCGGCTATGGGTGCTGTAGCAGGATCTCCATCGCCTGGAGCACGTCCGTGACAATGTGATCGGCGGCGTGTTCGTGCCCCGGCCACGTGCCCCGATCGATCCAGACGGTCCGGAGGCCGGCTGACCGTCCCCCGAAAATATCGGCAAAAGGTTGGTCACCGACCATCCATCCCCCGTCAGCAAGCGTCGTGCCGCACCGCCTCGCGGCGATCTCGAACAGGCCAACGTCGGGCTTGCGAATCCCCTCGATACCTGAGAGTGCGTAGGCGTCTACTGCCTTGGCCAAGCCAGTCTGCTGGATCTTGCCGAGCTGGTTGTCGGCCATCCCATTGGTGACGATTGGCACCTTCCACCCCGAGGAGCGGAGCCGGGACAGCCCGTCGATCGTCTCAGGCCGACAGCGGACCAGGTGGGGCATACGTCGGCGATAGCGGCTCCAGAGTTCGTCGACAGACTCGGAGAGGCTGAAGTGCTCGCGGACTTCGGAGAAGAAGACTTCCCGGTGCGCGGGTAACCCGTCCAGTCGACAGTGACAAGCCAATCAACTGCCTCGCCAGTCAGGCCGTGCTGCTCGGCGAACTCAGCGGCCCAGAGTTGGAAAGCCTCGTCCAAGTTCACGAGCGTGTTGTCCAGGTCGAAGAGGGCAAGCCGTTGCACCACGGCAAACCACCCTACATGTGCCGCCTGCAAGGGGCCCGGCGACTTTTGGCGCCGGACCGAGGTATCAGCACGCATGTGTCTCGCGGTGAAGGCGGGGAGTGGATTAGTGACTGACCCACGGCCACCGAGTATCGGCCGGCGGCTCGCGAGGACTGTTCAGCGCGCTCCTGGGCGTGCGGGGTGTGACGGGTATCTTCGTCGATCTGGGGCTACCCTTGGTCGGTTTGGCAGTGATAGCCGAAGTGAATGATCGTCATGCTCTTAACCGTCATGCACCTATTCTCGCGCGTGCATCTTCACGGCTAGCGCTGTGGTGAACACTGCTGCTAGTGTGAGTCCCGCGAATGAAACAATGCGCCGGGAAGGGATTTTCAGCGTTGTTTTATTCGCTTTTCGTCATGCGTCGAGCAGTAGTTTCTGCTGTCTGCGTATTGCCGCTAATGCTGATCGTCATTCTTTCTGCTCCCGCGATCATGATCCTCCCTTTCACGCCCAAAGGGCAAGAGTTCATTCTCAAGTTTATTGAGAGTGGTACAAAGTGGGTCCAGGTTGTACTTGCTAGCCAAGGGGTAGAAGCAACCGAAAATTCGATGGAAGCCAAAGTTGCTTGCGATACACCTGCCGTGACGCAGGGACAAACGCCACGGCGGCAACGTTAATCATCACGGTCGTCGGTCTGGTTGCTCCGGTGTAAGGCCGGACGGAGAGACCTCGGCAACAAGACCGCTGCCGAACCATTACCGATGATCCGTCGCCACGCTCTGCGGCACATCCATGCACTCTGCTGCCTCGTGCAGGCATTCCCGTGCACGTGGTCGCAGCCCGGCCCAGGCGTGCCGACAGAAACGGTGCAATGTTGTGGCGCTGTATTGGCGTTGCCTTCGTCGCCGCACTGGTGGGACGATGCCGTGTCTTGATCGTCGCTTCGCCGTGGGATGCAATGGTGCTCAACGGTAGATCACAAAGGGGCCTGGCGACCGCGGTGAACGCGCTGACTGCCCGCTGGGCGGCGACCTGCTCCGGAGAGTCGGTCGTCCTGTGCGGAACGGGCGCCTGGCCGCTGCTGGCGTATCTCGCGACAGCGGCCGACGGTCCAGGACGGGTCGAACTGCAAAGGGCCATCGGGATAGACGCCACCACCGCTGCCCCGGCAGCGCAGGCCGTCCTGGCAGCCCTGAAAGCCTCACCAGCGATCAAGTCGGCATTGGGATTATGGGCCAGGCAGGAACTGCCTCTACGGCCGACCTGGAACGCGGCGCTGCCCGCAGGCCTGCGAGGCGAACTGACGGGAGACACGACCGCAGATCAGCTCCGGCTCGACGCGTGGGCGGCTCGCGAGACCGATGGAGCAATCCCCACCATGCCCGTCTCCGTGACCGACGAGACGCTACTTGTCCTGGCCAGCGCACTCACCGTCCGTACCACCTGGCTCCGCCCATTCACCGAAGGTGTCGCTCTCGTCGAGGCCGGCCCGTGGGCCGATCGCGAGATCATCGTGTTGCGGCGCAGCACGCGAGTCCTCAACCGAGTCCGGGTGGCCGACACACGAACCGGTCGGCTGACCATGTTCCGCGTCATGGGCACAGACGGGATCGACGTTCACCTCCTGCTCGGCCACGACTCCCAGAAAGCCGCCGACGTGCTCACCTCAGGCATCGACACGCTGGCCAAGCGCTACCCCAACGTAAACGTCGATGCCTTTCCTGCAGGAAATCCAGGCCCTGGGATCAGCATCGGCTCTGTCCCCGCCTACCAGGCTGATGACCTCCTGACGGTCACCGTGCCTCGGTTCACTGTTACTTCTTCGCTAGACCTGCTCGCCCTGCCAGAGGTGTTCGGCCTGGCCGAAGTGATCGACACCGCCCGGGGACACTTTCCCGGCATCAGCTCCGAGCCACTTGCTATCACCCAGGCCCGCCAGGACGCCACCGCCACGTTCCAGGCACACGGCTTCGAAGCCGCCGCAGTGACCGCCATCGGCGCTGTCGCAGGCGGCATGGCACCACGGCCTCCTTACCGAGCCAAGAGAGTTGACGTCGACTTCACGCGTCCCTTTGGTTTCCTCACCGTCGACCGTAGAAGCCAGCTCATCCTGACCGCCGGCTGGGTCGCGGAACCGGAAACGGTCGTAGCCGCGGTCGGCGTACAGACAGTCGGGCCTCTTGCGTGGCCGCCCTACTCGCCCCCGCACCGGCGGGATCGCCTTGATTATCAGTAGCGGCATGAGCTGGGTGACGTCGTTGCGGTAACAGCGCTTCAGCAAGAGCGCTGGTCGAGGCCTGTGACAGCATCGCCAGAGGGCGTCTGACTTGCGGTCCAACCATCTTGCTCAGCGGCTAACGGGCGAACCTGCGGGACTCTTGTCCTTCAGCCATTCTGCGTAAGTGAGGCCAGCCGGCTCGTAGGACCACACAGGGACAACAAACGCCACTTCACACACACGACAAAGGCCCGCATGTAGGGCAGACCGTAGTAGATCCGTCAGGCAGTTGACGTGAAGCGGTTGCAGAGGATGCCCGATAGAGCGTCGAATGTGATGTCCGGTTTCTCTAGCGGAGAGTAGCGCGGTGTCAGAAGACCCTTACGTGCCTCCCCCGATGTACGAGGCGCTCCCAGTCCAACGCCCGACCGACATCCATCCCCTGGTGGCGCGTCGCCTGAGAGAGCATAGCGAGCCATCCTGGCTAGCCACGTTCCTATTCACATCGCCCGACTCCCGGGTGATGAACGACCTGCGCGGCAACTTCGGTTATCTGAATGCCAAGTCCGGAAAGCACTGGGATCTATATATCGCCGGGTACCGGAAGCGGCTAGGCAAGCTGGTACAGGTCCCGGCCGAATTCATCCAATGGATCGACTGGGTGAACCGGAAGCATCAACAGGCGATTGACAGCGGCATGAGCCCCTTCAATGGACAACCGTGGCGCTATTCCGGCACTACGGACCTTGTAAGTGTTATGGCCTACCCAGGTGGTTTCGACTGGGGGTCACTACATTCGGTGCAGTTGCTGGATTCGAATGGCAGCTATCGGGGGCGCAACCTCAACCAGGTCGTCGAGGTGATGACCGACTGGCGTGAAGATGCCCACCCTCTGCGTGACCTTGCTCCAGGCGAGGTTCCCTCAGGCGAGGGTGTGCTGTCCCTCGGGCCTGCACTGATCTGGCTCGCGAGCTCCATCGGAAGCGGTGTCAGCGGGAACGCGGTGTATGACATGCTCAAGACCATCGCTGGACTCAAGTAGCGATTGATCGCAAGCAGGTTCGAGAATATTCGGATGGAGCTTGCGGAACCGGTCGGCTGAACACGTGCCGAGGCTGGATGACATCGCGCAGCAACCCCTCGTCCGCCGGATGCTGGTCTATCAGGCGCCGTTGGTCGACCGGCGGTTCATGACGAGCCCACCGCCGAATACCTGGAGACGATCGAGTCACCCGGTGCCGGGGCCTGACAAAGGGGAACCTCGGCGTCGATTGCCCCAGCCACGGTCAATGAGTCGCGGTGCGCGATCGTACGGTCTCGACTGGCAACATCGTGTCCCGCGCTGGCCACATGAGCGTCTACTTGTAAACGGGAGCCAGGCCCGACGCCGAGAGGTATTCGTCCGGGTCAAGCCGCAGATGGCGGGTGTCGCAGTGTGCTGTACGTCGGCGTTGCTGTACTTCTCTGCTGTCGGCGCTTACGCATGACGGAACGCCAACATCTGATCCGTAGCCAGTTAGCGATCGTTCACCTGCGCCTACCAGTGTCAGAAACCCCTGCTCAATGACACGCTCGCCATGGTCGATTTCTATTCACGTCCACCGGTATCCAGGGACGTTGTTAGCAACAGCGTTAGCAGGACTGGCCGTCGTCGGCTCCCTCGTGGTGCACACTTCCCAGCAGAGCGCGCAGTCGATGAACCTCGGCCAGCAAACGTGGTATATCGGACCGCGCATGCGCGATGAACGTCGCATTCTCATCCCAACGATCGTCAGGGCCTGCAACGTAGGGTCTCGGAAACTGCACCAATGTGGCCGCCACCACCTCACTGCCATTCCACGCCGGCCAACGCTTACCCTCTCCGACGTCGGGCACGGTGCTGACAGCGACCAAGTTGGCGGCAGCGTCATCGTCAAGGAACCGCACGTACCACGGTCCAGGCGTTGCAGCTTGGGCACGACTCTCGATCTCTTGTAGCTCACTGTCGCCGATCGGCACGCTCATCGATCAAGCATCCGGGCGACTGGCCATCGAACGCCAGAGGCCCCTTTCATTACGAGATTCGCCGTGATCGTCCAGCGTCGTCCACCAGAGCGTCCGCGCGCTGGTCACGGCCCGCTTTCTCCCCTCGTTCGATCCAGCGCCATCCGCGATCGTCCGAGACCGTGTGCGTACGATTTACGACCACGCGGAGAACAACAGATCCAGTCTCCTGTTCTGGCGGTAGGGAGACATCACTACCGGCACTGCCGTCACCACTGGGGCATGCTTCCGTCTGTAGGACCATGTCCTCATGTCAGTGACCGAGTTCGCCGGCGTGACCGAGGATGAAGATCGTGGCGTCACCCCCAAGGCAGGGCTGTACGAGTTCTGGACCGAGGAGGGCGCCCATGTCTACCTCCACGACACCGACTTCACGTGCCTGACCTATGAGCCCGACAGACCGCCGGTACTGGAGTTGGAGTTCCTCTATGACCCGCAGTGGACCCCGCCCGAGCTGTCGAAGACACCTGTCGTGATCTTCCGGTTCGAGGATGTCCGGATCGTCGAGCGGTGCGAGGACCAGGAAGGCCATGACTGCGTGACCGCCCAGCACGACGCTCCACCGGGACAGGTCAGCTGCTTCGACTGGGATGGCAACGACCTGTTCGTACTGGACACTTTCACGTTGCGTCTGGCCTTTCAGGCTCGACGAGCAGAAGTGACCGTACACACGAAGTAATACAAGATCCCAGTACACCCACAGCTGAGGACCGCACGAGCAAGGCCGTCGATCTGGCGGACTCAGCGGAACCGATTCGGTGCGGCGATCACCTGCTTACCCCGCTGCTGTCGCCAGAACGCTGCTGTCCCGAGAACGCTGATGTCCCGAGAGCGCCGAAGGGTGAGACGTTGGGATATGTGGAGAAGACGGACGGCCATTCTCCGGACCGGTCCAACCTTCCTAGGTTGATCACAGCGAACCGACCAACCAGGGAGCATCCCATGCGCGCTGTCATCCAGAACTCCTTCGGCGGCCCCGAAGTCCTGCAGGTCGTCGAGGCAGAACGGCCCACGCCGTTGTCCGGCGAGGTCCTGATCAGGGTGCGGGCCAGCGGCCTCAACCCGGTCGACGCCGCCGTGCGGTCCGGCGCTTACCCGCTGCTCGGTGAACCGCCGTTCGGGGTCGGCTGGGACATTTCCGGCGTCGTGGAGGAGGCGGCCCCCGGCGCCAGGTACAAGGTCGGCGACGAGGTGTACGGCATGCCGTTCTTCCCCCGCGCCGCGACCGGCTACGCCGAGTACGTCGCCACGCCGTCCCGCCAGGTGGCGCGCAAGCCCGCCTCCCTCGACCACGTCCATGCGGCGGCTCTGCCGCTGGCCGGGCTCACCGCCTGGCAGGGGCTGGTGGACGCGGCGAAGGTCGGGGCGGGCGACCGGGTGCTGATCCACCGGGCCGCGGGTGGGGTCGGCCACCTGGCCGTGCAGATCGCCAAGGCCCAGGGCGCGTACGTGATCGCCCTCGCCAGTGCGGGCAAGCACGAGTTCGTCCGGTCCCTCGGCGCCGACGAGGTGATCGACTACCAGACCGTCGACTTCACCGAGGCGGTCCGTGATGTGGACATCGTCCTCGACTCCAACTCGCAGGGTGACCGCTCGCTGGCCGTACTCAAGCCCGGCGGGGTGCTTGTCAGCATCATGGAGCACTGGAACGCCGAGCTCGCCGCACGGGTGGAGGCCGCGGGGCGGCGCTTCGCGGGAGTGTCCGTCGAGCCCGACTACGTGGCGCTGGCAGCCATCGCCGAGCTGGTCGACGCCGGTCAGATCCACCCGCATGTCGAGGAGACCTTCCCGCTGGAGAAGGCGGGGAAGGCGCACGAGGTGCTGGAGGCGGGCCAGGTCCAGGGCAAGCTCGTCCTGACGCTATAAAGCAGTACATGGATCTCCTCACCGAGGCGTTGGAGTCGATGCGGACCGGGCATCCCACCTCGATCCGCACCGACGGCCGCGCGCCGTGGGGTCTGCAGCTGCCGTCGACCGCGGGCGCCGGCTTCCACGTGGTGCTGTACGGGTCGTGCTGGCTCGTCCCCGTGGACGCCCGGCACCTGGAGCCGATCCCGCTGAGCACCGGTGATGTGGTGTTCCTCCGCAGCGGCGCCCGCTACATCCTGGCCGACCACCCCGCCACCCTGCCGGAGGTGCCGGGACCGGAGCGTTACACCAAGGCTCCGCCGATCGGCTCGGTCGTGCTGGGCGGCAGCGGTCCGCGCACCACGCTGCTGTGCGGCAACTACCATCTCGACATGGCCCGGCCCCACCCGCTGGTCCGGCAGTTGCCCGAGGTGGTCCACCTGCCCACCCGGCATGGCCGTCATAGCGAGCTGAACGCCGCGGTCCAACTGCTCGGCGCGGAGCTGGACAATCCTCGTGCCGGCTCGGACGGCATCGTGCCCGCGCTGATCGACTCGCTGCTGCTGTACATCCTGCGCGCCTGGCTGGACGAGCAGCCCGCCGCCGCCAAAGGCTGGTCGGCCGCGCTTCGCGACTCCGCGATCGCCCCAGCGCTGGGGGCCATCCACGACGCGCCCTCGGCCCCGTGGACGGTCGAATCGCTGGCCGTACGGTCCGGCCTGTCCCGTGCCGCCTTCGCCAGGAGGTTCGCCGCCCTGGTCGGCGAGCCCCCCATGGCCTACCTGACCCGCTGGCGCATGACGCTGGCCGCCAAGCTCCTGCGTGACTCCGACATGCCGCTGACCACGGTCGCCGCCCAGACGGGCTACAGCACGGAGTTCGCCTTCGCCAAGGCGTTCAAACGCGAGTACGGCATCGCGCCCGGCGGCTACCGCCGCCAGGCCAGGGCCGCCTGACCTGACGATCCGCGTCCCTCGGCGGCCGGCACCGAGCTGCCGTCCGCCTGGGCTCCGCCGACCCCGCGCGACCGGGGCGGGTACGTCTTCGGCGGAGGTCGCCGCTTCGCCGCCGGGTCCCACGAGGCCCGTCCCGCCAGGGGGCCGGGGGAGCGGTGTGGACGGCCGAGCCCGTGCGTGTTCGGCACGGGCTCGGCGTCGTGGTCGTCACCGGACCCACGGCTCGCCGGACCCGTGCCTCACGGGCCTGCGGCTCACCGAGCCTGAGGCTCACGGCTCGCCGGGCCCGTGGCTCGCCGTCCAGGAGTTGCCGCTCGAGACGCCGGCCGAGACCCGCGCGACGGCCCGCGCGTCGGCCCGGCCGAGGTGTCACGGCCGTGTTCCGTGGGGGAGTGTCACTCGCTCACCACCCGGTCGGGATCGTGGTCGTCACCCCCGCCGCCCGCGCCGGGAGCGGTGGAGCCGGGGGTTCCGCCGCCGGGCAGGTCCTTGCTGTAGGCGTAGACGGCCGCGGCGGTGGCGACGGCGCCGGAGTTGATCGCCAGGGCCTCGTCGTTGATGTTGGTGACGGTGTCGCACTCCTGGTGGTAGCACTTGTCGTAGGCCGCCCCCGCCTCGCCGCCGAACCTGGTGGCCTCGGCCTCGGTCTTGACGCCCTCGGCGCCGGTGAACAGGCCACCGGCCGGGATGCCGGCCTCGATGAAGGGGCCGTAGTCGGAGCGGCCGGTGAAGTCGGTGCCGACGAACGGCCTGCCGACGGCCGTGAAGTACTGCTCGAAGAGCTTCTCGATCTCGTCGGAACCGGGCGGGCCCGCCGGGGCGCCGACACCGTCGGAGTTGTCGCCGTCGTAGATGCCGAAGACGTAGTTCGGCGAGGCGATCATGTCGAAGTTCAGGTAAAGCTTGATCTTGGCCTTCTCCTCGGCGGACAGGCCGGCCACGTAGTGCTTCGAGCCGAGCAGTCCGAGCTCCTCGGCGCCCCAGAAGTGGAACCGGAGCCGGTTCCTGGTCGGCAGCGGGGCCAGTCTCAGCGCGGTCTCCAGGACCGCCGCGCTGCCGGAGCCGTTGTCGTTGATGCCGGGACCGGCGACCACGCTGTCGAGGTGCGAGCCGAGGGCGACGACCTTGTCGGGGTCGCCGAAGCGGTTCTCGGCGATGACGTTGCGGGTCTTGCGGTGGGGGTCGCTCTCGGTCATGGTCTTGACCTGGACGACGGTTCCCGCCGCGGCGAGCTCGTTGCCCGTGGCGAAGGTCGTGCCCACGACCGGGATGGTGGCGGGCACGCCGACGGTGCCGTTCAGCAGGCCCTCGCGGCCGGGCTGGCCCTCGTTGAAGACGATCACCGCACTGGCGCCGGCGGCCTGCGCGTTCGCCACCTTGGCCTGGAAGGTGCAGGTGCCGCGCTGGAGGAGCGCGATGTTGCCCGGGGTGAACCCGGCGAAGTCGCTCGGCTCGCAGCCGGAGGTGGAGCTCGGCGCGGGGGCCGGCGGGAGGACCAGGTCCACCGCCTGTACGGTGCCCGTGACGTCGCCCGAGCCGGAGTACGTCATGGTCGCGAAGTCCGTCGCCAGGACGTAGGTCTTGGGAGTGGGGGCGGTCCTGGCGAGGGTCGCCTTCTCCAGTTCGCGGAAGAACGGGAACTCGAACTCCTGGAGCGTGACCTGGTAGCCCGCCTTGCGGAGCCTGCCGGCGACGTAGTCCACCGACTGGTCGAAGCCGGGGGTGCCCGAGGCGCGGGTGCCGCCGTTGGCCTCGGCGATCTGCTGCAGTTTCTCCAGGTGCCGCTTCACCCGGGGTGCGGTGATGCTCATGCCGAACGCCGCGGGGTCGGGGTCCGCGCCGGCCGGGGCGGCCGAGACGAGGGGGAATGCCATGGCCGAGACCGCGGTGACGGCGGCCAGCATGCTCCGATACGCGCGTATGCGCATGCGAAACTCCTGTATCACGAGTAGAGCCGGACAATCCCCGTAATCGCGATTAAATGGAACGCCTTGGGGCTAATGCGATCTTGAAAGGTCCGCTTCGAATTCGTTGCCGAGTGGAGTCAATGCAGTCGCCGTGGCGCTCGAAGGCGCCCGAGGTCCTGCAGCGGCCGGACAGCCCGCACCGAGGCGCCTGGGCCCGAACCGTGTTCTCTCACGACGTCTGATTACCCCCGCCCAGGTCAGCGGACGGCAGGGCAAGTACCAGCATTTCCGCAAGGACGGCGGTCGGGACCCTGCGGTGACGTCGCCGGATGGCCGCCGACCTGCCCCTCGTCCCGCGGCGTCGCGGCGTCGCGGCCCTCACGGCCTGGGGCGGTCACGTGACCCCCGGAAGCAGGATGGTGAGAGTGCTGATCCACATGAAGATCGTGGAGCCGATGATGAAGACCACGATGTAGGTCTCGTACCACCGGATGAAGGCGGCCTTGCGCGGCGGCTTGCGAAAGCCCGGGCGGACGAACTCGTCTGCCAGCTCGCACTCCTCCCGGCGGTAGTCGAGCCAGGAGACGACTCCGATGACGATCATCATGACGGTGAACGCGGCGACCACCGTCTCGAGCCACATCAGCGCGACCAGGCCCGATCTGGCGACTGCCGGGTCGATCCGCCAGCCGCGGTGGCCGACGAAGAGCGCGAGGCCGGCGCTGGCTATCGCGACGGCCAGCGTCTGGTAGACGGCCAGGAAGCGGTAGACGTTCTCGTTGATGGTGTGGATCTGCTGGAGGATGTACTTGTAGCGCTCGACGGCGATCTCGGGCGTGTCCGCGGGCAGAGCGGCGGGCACCTCCTTCGGCCGCCTGGCGCTGAGCCTCATACGAGCGTCGTCTCCGCCCGCGGGCGACGGACCCGGAAGGCCGTCACGCGAGCGGGAGAATCGCTCGTGAACGTGGTGAGTTCGAGGCGGTTGTCCTTCTCCCGGTCGATATAGAGCGACTCCATGCACCTGACCACGTCGTCCACGTCCGCCTTCCACGCCTCGGCGATGGTTCTGACGACCACGCCCGCCGCCCCGTAGTTGCCGTGCTCGCACCACCAGGCGCAGGCGCTCCACTCCTCGCCGTTCTCCGCGGCCTCGGTGAACCGCTCGTCGCGAGGACTGGGCACGATCTCCTCAGGAAAGACCCACATCGGATAGAGCTCGACGATCAACCCGTGTGCCGGGAGGCGGACCCCGCGGCCGTCATACGTGAAGAAGGAGCGGCGATAGTTCGGCGGATCGAACAGCGTGTCGAACGCCATGAGGTCGCCGTACGAGATCAGCAGCACCTCCGACTTGCCGCTGGCCCACGCGACCAGATCGTCCCTGTCCAGGGCGCCGTCCGCCGAGTGCGCGCACGGCAGGGTCTCGGGTGAAACGCCGAGACCGCCGACGAAATCGGCGATCATCCATTGGTGTCCGGGAGTGGCCCACGGACTCGACCGTGCGACGTCCACCTGCGACCGTGCCCAGTCCTGGAGGTTTTCCGGCCGGCCGAGGGGAAAGGACGTGAGCCGGTCGGCGGTCATGGGGAAGCCCTGGAAAGCTCCCATGGTGTAGAGGAAAGCAGACGACTGCAGGCCGCCGACGTAGACCATGCCTCGATAGTTGCCGTGCCACCAGAGGTCCTGCGTCTCCGACGCTTCCCTCCCGGAAAGCAGCATCGCCCGGCCGATGGTGTTTCCGTCGTCGTCCAGGACGCGGGTCTCGTGGTCGATGAAAAGCTTCTCATGCTGCTCGTAGAGCATGCGCTGCATGTAATCCATGTCGGAGCGCCGGTAGAGACGCTGAAAGAGTTCCGCGGCCGGGATGTCCAACCAGTCGCCGGCCGCGATGACGTGTCTCGGCGCGGGATCGTCCGGGCCCTTCACGGAGACGTCGACCTCGGACAGCGCGCACATCCGGTTGATCAGCTCGTGCAGCAGCTCCGTGTGGCCGACGCGTTTGCTGTTCGTGCGGAAGATTCCCTTGATGTTGCGGGGGTCCTCCCGCAGCCGGGCTCTCACCACGGTGCCCGGTTTCCTGAGGCACTCCTCGAACTCCGCCTCCCGCAACAGCGGACGACCACCCGACAGCCCGCGCCTGAACTCGAGCACGTGGGTCGAGCGCGCGGCCTCTCCCAATGCCAGGCTGCGGACCTGCACCTCGTCGGCGACCATGAAGATCGCGAAGAAGCCGATGCCGAACTTGCCCGTGGGCGTGAAGCCCTTGGCCTGGAGCCCGGGGAACTCCTCGACGGTTGCGGCCGAGCGCCAGTGCGAGTGCCCGAAGTCGGTGAGTGCGGCCACCATGGTCTCGGGACGCATGCCGATCCCCTGGTCGGCCACTTCCAGCCACCAGTCGTCACCGCACTGCTCCAGGGTGATCGTCACTGGCGACATCCGGATCGACCCCTCGAAGGCGGCGCGGGCCTTGACGGCGTCGCCGGCATTCGCGATCAGCTCCCTGAGGGCGATGTCCGGGCGGTTGCCGTACATGTCGCGGCCGCCGATGTTCGAGATCACCTGCACCGTGTCGGTGACGCGAAGACGCGCGTCGAGGGGTCTCCAGCCGTCCGTGGGAATGGACCTGGCCAGCCGCTCGGGGGAGTCGGCGCCCACCACCGACCGGACTCTGAAACGCTGCCTGCCGCTGTCCGCCAGGAGGGCGTCTACGTGCCGGAGCTCGTCGTTGATGAGCTGAATGGTCTCGAAGGCGAGCCACCAGGCCTCGGTCTCGTCCCGGCTGAACGGTGCCGAAGCGGTGTACTCCAGCCGATCGTCCACCACGCGCGGTCGGAACAGGCGCTCCTGGAAGAACCAGTGATTGCGCGAGGTCCCGGACGGCCGTCTGAAGGCGTGCAGGAGCATCGGAGCCCTGCGGTAGTCGATGTGCGCGGCGTCCGCCAGGCGCAGCATGCAGGCCAGCTTCAGCGGATCCACGTCCCACGTCGGCGGGTGCAGCGGGCACGACCCCTGCCGCTGGGCCAGCCGCTGCAGCTCGGACACCCCCCACCAGTGGCTGTGCGCGATCCGGCCGATCTGCGGTCCGAAGAACTGCCGGAGCTCCACGTCCTGCAGAAGGTGGAACGGTTCGCCGGAGGAGGTGTGGAAGACCTGGCCGACCAGCCGCTCCGCCTGCCTGGCGTGGCGCAGGCGGAGCAGCTCGACGACGACCTCCTCGTGCGCCGCCCTGTCGAGGAGCTCACTGCCGGCGGCCGCCTCGGAGTTGCGCAGCCGATTCTTCGCCCCGGCCAGCAGGTCGTCGTATTTGGGATCCGCTTTCAGGTCGATTCCGGCCGCGGAATACGAGGCCAACCCCATTCCGAGGTCGTGCAGCAGGAATGCGCCGCCCAGGACGAACGCTTCGGCCGGGTTGATGGAGATGTCTTCGCCGCAAATGAGGGAGGCCATCTCCCACAGTGCTTCCGCGTGCGCCATTCCGTGCTCGGTGAACATCGGCAGCGAGTGGGCGATCGACGTGGCCAGCGGTTCGACGGTTTCCCGGAGCTGAAGATAGGCGGCCCGCAGCCGTGCCCGCTCGTCCCCATGCGGATCGTTGTCGCGAGGCGCCAATGACCTTCGCCAAAGAGAGGTCTGCTCAAACGAATGGGGCATGGAGGCTCCACGTCAATTGTTTGACCTGGGCTTGACTATACCCTGCTTGATCCACTTGAACCGATGGAAACGGATATCGGGCAGCACCGTCGCCTCTGCTGCCCGACACCCGTTTCTGTCGCCGCCTTCCGCTGGAGCCGACCGCACGTCCGCGTGGCCGGAAAGGGTGACCGGAAAGGAGGACCTGAACTGTCAGTGGCCGGGAGCGAACTGGCTCAGGGACACCTCCTGGGCCGCGGCGACCTCCTCCTCCGTCGCCGTGCCCGACTTCTCGACGGCCGTCACCCAGGCGAGCACCGACTCCTTCGAGAAGGCCAGCGCCTCGGGTGAGTGGGCGGCCGCCACCGGGTCGCCGCCCGCCGTCTGGCCGCTCAGGTAGAGCGAGAGCCCGAGGACGGCGCCGTCCCAGCCGGGGCCGACGTACAGGGCGCCGGCGCCGCTGCCCGCGATCTCGATCGGCACGGTGTGCTCCATTTCCAGGACCGTCGCGCCGGGGCCGTCGGCGGCCAGCCGTACCTCGACCACGCTGGTCTCGCTGCCGAACGTCACCCTGAAGGCGTGCGGCGGCTCGCACGCCAGGATCTCGCCGCCCGCGTTCCCTTCCAGCTGGAAGGTGCCACCCACCCGAAGCTCGCCGCTGATCGGCATGAACCAGCGCTTGATTCGGTCGGGGTCGGTGAGGGCGTCCCAGACGTCCTCGACGGCGGCGTCGTAGGTGCGGCGCAGCCGTACGGTGACGGTCTCGCCGCCGGGGGCGGGCTGCCGGGCGACCTCGCGGCCGATGGCGGTGATCTGCTGGGCGATGTCGATCATGGTGTTTCCTCCTCGTTGGCTTCCTGGTCCTTCTGCCGCCGTTCTCGTGCGCCCCGGGCCAGTTCGGTGGCCAGGGCGTCCAGGTGCTGGTTCCAGAAGCGGCGGAAACGCTCCAGCCACACGTCGACCTCCTGGAGGGGTGCGGCGTTCACCGCGTAGAGCCGCCTGGCGCCGTCGGCGCGGACGCTGGCGAACCCGCTGTCCCTGAGCACGCGCAGGTGCTGGGAGACGGCGGGCTGGGAGATTCCGAACTCCGCCCTGATGGCGGAGGTGACCGCTCCCGACGACTGCTCTCCTTCGGCGAGCAGTTCCAGGATCCGGCGCCGGACGGGGTCGCCGAGTATGTCGAATGCGTGCACGAGCCGACTATATAAGATCGGCCTTATATAAGGCAAGGCTTATATATGCGTGTCGCTTGCTCATCGGCTCGACACCGCCGGGTTACGCTGCCATCGACTTCCGGTCATGAACGCAGGTCATGTTCGAAACCGCAGGCCCCCTCCCCGGCCCCGAGGAGACCCATGTTTCGACGACTCGGCCTCGTCATCGCGACCGTGATCGCCACCCTCCCCGCTCCCGCCGCCGTCGCCGCCCCTGCGGCCGCGGTCGTCAACGTCGCCCACCGCGGCGCCTCCGCGTACGCGCCCGAGAACACCGTCGCGGCCTTCGAACTGGCCGACGACCAGGACGCCGACATGGTCGAGCTCGACGTCCAGGAGACGAAGGACCACGAGCTGGTCCTCATGCACGACACCACCCTGGCCCGCACCACCGACGTCGAGCGGCGCTTCCCGCGCCGCGCCCCCTGGCGGGTCGGTGACTTCACGCTCGCCGAGATCCGCGGGCTCGACGCCGGATCGTGGTTCTCCCCGGACCACCGGGGCGAGGCCGTGCCCACCCTCGGCGAGGCGCTGCGGGCGATCAGCGGGGACGGGCTCGGACTGCTGCTGGAGATCAAGGCCCCGCACCTCTACCCGGGCATCGAGTCGCGCGTGGCCGAGGAACTGCGCCGGAGCGGATGGTCGAGCGGGCTGGTGGTGCAGTCGTTCGACTGGGGCTCGATGCGCCGGTTCCACCGGGTCATGCCGCAGGTCCCGGTGGGTCTGCTCGGCACGCCGTCGACGGGGGAGCTGGCCGGGCTGGCGAGGTTCGCCACACAGGTCAACCCACCCCACCGCGACCTCACCGCCGACTACGTCAGGCAGGTGCACCGTCACGGCATGGAGATCTTCGCCTGGACGGTCGACGACGCCGACACGATGCGTCGCCTGATCTCCTATGACGTCGACGGCATCATCACCAACCGCCCCGACGTCCTGGACGAGGTCACCGACACGTAGCCCGCGGATCAGCCGCAGGTCCCAGCCGTCGCCTTCAGATCGAACGGCACGCCCGCCGCCCGCGGCCGGTCACGGTCGCGGGCCGGGATCGCCGGCACGCGACACCATGGGTGCCAACCGCTACGCGGGTGACGGCGCTGGGGGCAGCTGGGCCACTTGGTCCAGAACCGGCTTGAGTTCGCGCCGTACCAGTCGGCGTATGGTCCAGACGTGCCTTATTCGCGGCACGGTCGGCGGGAAACGCGTGAACTGCGGACGCCATTGGCGGTCGAAGGACAGGATTCCTGTGAGGGGGAAGTCCCATTGGAGCCCCTTGGTATGGGGGGCGGGTGGAATGTCCGGTAATTGCGGTAGCGGTGGCCACTCGGCTCCGGCTGCCTCGGCGGACGACCTCGTCGCGTACTCCTGTGCGACACCTTCCCGGAAGGCGTGGTAGTCCGCCTCGCCATAGATCAGCAACAGCAGTCGGGTGGGTGCGATAGTGCGCAGCGCTTCGGTGAATTCCCACATCGTCCCGGGACCGGGGGCCGCCGTCATGATCACTGCGTGAGCGCCCTGGAGCAACCTGCTCACCGTGTCCTGCCAGTCGTCGACGGGCACGTAGCCGCGTTCCGCCCCGATCTCCGGCAGACGCTCGCCGGGTTGCCCGATCGCGACGACACGGCCGAGGCCACGGAACTGCCGCACCACGAATTCCTCCTGCGTAAGCCCCGGCAGCTCGAAGGGCGAGCGAAAGTACCAGCCCGGGGCCTCGGTCGGTGGTAAGGCCATCACGGGGTCGACGGCGAAGGGCCGTAGGTAGAGCAGATAGCGCTCCCCGATGAGATCCTCGAACAAGGGGATGATCCGGTGGCGGTGCTGCCTTCCCCGTTTCAACAGAGCGCTGCTGCCGGCGAAGAGCAGGCCCCCGGTCGCCAAGACCGCGGCCATGATCAGCAGGCGTACCCACAAGGGGAGATGCGCCACGTCGCCATCCGCCTCAGATACAAGGCTCTTGTACAGCGCGCTGCCACTGAAGAGCATCAACAGCCCCAGGGCGCCCAGCGTCCACGCCAGAATGGTCAACACGCATCCTCGGACAGGGCTTTGATGTGCCCGTCCGCCAACGGACTCGACAGTCGACGTTTCCGCGTCAGGATCAGTTGTGGCGTCGAGCCGGCTGCCGTGGCCACTTGATCGCTCGACCGGACCACCGACATCCATCGCAAGGCCGAAGTTGGCGCCAACCACGATCCACCACGGGTCGAAAAGCTCGAAGGTGTATGCATCGGCAACGACAACCGACGCTCCAGACGCGGTGGTGGCGATCAGCGTCACGATATGGACGAGAGTCTGCGATCTGTCCAGTTGTCCAACAATCAGGCTTCTGGCGATCGCAACGAACACCGCGCATGCCAGAGGAAAGACGATGAAATGGATGGCCACGTCGGTAACGAAGAGCATGAACCGTAGGAATGTGGCGTTCTGCAGCTCGTCGCGGATCGCAAGATAGGACAGCCTGCCGAACTGCCTGCGTTCCCACACGTGGTTGACTGTCGCCATCCACAGTGCGATGAACACCGAGACAAGCAGGCCTCGCTTGACCAAGGCGTTCACCGCTGCCGTACGCGAACCGGACCCACTCGTTGTGCGGCCTTGACGGACGTGAATGACCGCTGCGATCGCCTGGACCGACGCGGTAACGACAGCGATCCACATGACGACATCGAGCACAGGAGACACTCGCCGATTGTCTTCGACGATCTTCCAGGTGGGGCCGAAAACTCACCAGCGGAGTCACGTGACTGGGTGGCCACGAATGTCGGCCGGAGTCGATTTCCTCGCGGTGGTCAGCGGGCCGCCCGCGCGTTCTCCTGGAGCGCGGTGATCTTCAGGACCACCGCGATCGCCAGCCCGCCCGCGACCACCCACAGCCCGAGGGCGGCCAGGAGGACGGGCGCGTTCCACGCGCCGAGGTCGGCGTACCGCCCGCACAGACCGGCCCCGCCGGAAGCCAGACAGGTCAGCCACCAGGCCCAGACGAGTCCCGACCTGCGGACCCTGGACAGGTCCCTGCCGGGCGGCTGGCCCCCTGGCTGGGAGGTGGCCCAGATGTCGTCGATGATCCCCTTGGGCACGAACAGGTTGAGGATCGGAAGGATCCAGCCGGCCACCAGGAAGACGGCGGCGTAGGTGTGCAGGACCCCCGGGGAGATCGCGTAGGAGTTCGCGCGGGCGCGGAGCAGCCACGCCAGGAAGCCGACGCTCGTGATGAGACACACCCCGGAGACCCCTACCTCGTCCAGGCCGCCGACGAAGGGCGCGACGACCCCCGCGATCACGAACAGCCCCATGAGGACGGTCGCCACCACCGCGAAAGGGCGGATCGGGCGGAGGGGCCGGACGGGTACCTCCGAAACGCCTGAAGCCATGATCTTCCTTCGTCGGGGCGCGGCCAGTATGCCGGAACGGCGGTGTGGCCGGTAAGACTGGAACCCTGCGCAGCCGGAGGTGAGAGTGGTGGTCAAGGACGGTGACGGGTGGATCCTGTGCTCGCAGGGTCACACCCACTGGGGCCGGTACGGCGCGGCGGGCCTGCTCGCCGTCCACTGGGATCAGGACGGCGTGCCGCGCGTGCTGATGCAGGAACGCGCCCCGTGGAGTCACCACGGCGGCACCTGGGGGCTGCCGGGCGGGGCGCGCGACAGTCACGAGGACCCCGTCGAGACCGCGCTGCGCGAGGCCAGGGAGGAGGCGGCGCTGTCGGGGGAGGGGCTGCGGGTGCGCGGCGTCTACCGTGACGACCACGGCGGCTGGCTGTTCGACACCGTGATCGTCGAGGCCGGGACGCTGCTGCCGGCCGTACCGGGGAACGAGGAGAGCGCGCAGCTGTGCTGGCTGACGCCGCCCGAGATCGCCGGCCTGAAGCTCCATCCGGGATTCGCCGTCACGTGGCCGCGGATCCGGACCGCCCTGAACCCGGAGCTGGTGGTGCTCGACGTCGCCAACATCGTCGGCGCGCGGGCCGAGCACGGCTGGTGGCGGGACCGCAAGGGCGCGGCGGCCAAGCTGCTGGCGGAGACGGCGAACGCGAGCCTGCGGCACCTGGTGCTCGCCGAGTGGTTCCCCGACGTGGTCGCGGTCGTGGAGGGCGCGGCCCGCGGTCTGCCGCCCGTCGGCGGCATCGAGGTCGTCGACGCCGACGGCAGCGGCGACGACGCGATCGTCGAGATCGTACGGCAGGCGAAGCCCTGGGAAAGGGTGCTCGTCGTCACGGCGGACAGGGGATTGCGCGAGCGGGTCACCGACCTCGGCGCCGGGGTGACCGGCCCGAAGTGGCTTCTTGGCCGGCTCTGACCTGGCACCATGTGCCCATGTCTGTCCCCCGGACACTGGAGATCCCGCCCGACGAATGGGGCCGGCCGCGCACCGGCAGGCAGCTTCCGTGGCTGTTCCTCGGCATCGTGGCCGCCCTGCTGGCGGGCAGGTTCCTGCTCGCACCCCAGCTGACGGATCCAGGGCTGCAGACGTGGGCCACGATCTTCGTGGCGATCTGCGTGCAGGCGCTGCCGTTCCTGGTGTTCGGGGTGGCGCTGTCGGCGGCGATCGCGGCGTTCGTGCCCGAGGGTTTCTGGACCAGGGCGCTGCCGAAACGGCCCGCGGTGGCGGTGCCGGTGGCGGGACTGGCGGGGGCGGTGCTGCCCGGCTGCGAGTGCGCCTCGGTGCCGGTGGCGTCCGGGCTGATCAGGAAGGGTGTCACGCCCGCCGCGGCGCTGGCGTTCCTGCTGTCCTCGCCCGCGATCAACCCGGTGGTGCTGGTCGCCACGGCGGTCGCCTTCCCCGGTGAGCCGCTGATGGTGCTGGCCCGCTTCGCGGCGTCGCTGGTCGCCGCGGTGTGCGTGGGCTGGCTGTGGCTGCGCTTCGGCAGGAGCGAATGGCTGCGCGCCAGGGGCCACCACCACGGCTCGTTCCTGGCGGCGATGCGCCACGACCTGCTGCACGCGGGAGGTTTCCTCATCGTCGGCGGGCTGGCCGCCGCCACGCTCAACGTCGTCGTGCCGCGCGAGTGGCTCACCGCGGTGGCCGGGGTGCCGTGGTTGTCGGTGCTGGTGCTGGCGTCGCTCGCGGTGCTGCTGTCGATCTGCTCGGAGGCCGACGCGTTCGTCGCCGCCTCGCTGTCGGCCTTCTCGCCGACGGCCAGGCTGGTCTTCATGGTGGTCGGTCCGATGGTCGACCTCAAACTGATCGCGCTGCAGGCCGGGACGTTCGGCAGGGCGTTCGCGGCGAGGTTCGTGCCCGTCACGCTGGCCGTCGCGATCACGGCCGGTGTCCTCGTCGGATGGATCCTGCTGTGAGCCGGATGTCGCAGAACCTGGTCCTGATGCTGCTCGGCGGCGCGCTGCTGCGCATCTCGGCGTTCTCCACCATTTACGTCAACTACGTCAAACCGGGCTTCCGGCCGTTCCTCGTCGCGGCGGGCCTGGTGATCTTCGTGATCGGGCTGCTCGGCCTGGTCCGCAGGGCCGTCCCCGGCGACCACGACGGCGACGGCGACCATCACGGGCCGAGGGTGGCGTGGCTGCTGTGCCTGCCGGTGTTCGCCGTCTTCCTGATCGCGCCGCCTGCTCTCGGCTCGTTCGCCGCGGCCAGGTCGGACGCCCCGCCGCCCCGGCCGCAGGCGCTGGACGCCTACGCGCCGCTGAAGGGCGACGAACCGGCCGAGATGCCGATGAGCGAGTTCATCGGCAGGGTGTTCAGCGACTCCAGCCAGACGCTGAAGGGCAGGACGGTCAGGCTCACCGGCTTCGTCACGCCGTCCAGGAAGAAGGGGCAGTGGTACGTCACGAGGATGCAGCTCGCCTGCTGCGCCGCCGACGCCTACGCGCTGAAGGTGATCGTGCGTGACGCGCCCCCGCCGGAGCCGGACACGTGGGTCGAGGTCACGGGCACGTGGGTGCCGACCGAGGTGGACGAGGACACCACCGGCGTCGTCCACGCCGAGCTGGCCGCCGTCGATGTGAAGCCGGTCGCGGCCCCGTCGGAACCGTACGAGTAGGCCGGCGGGATCAGGGGAAGGCGGCGTTGAGCCCGGTCACCTCGAGCACCCGGCGCAGCACGCCGTGGACCCCCGTGAGACGTAGGCTGCCGCCGCGCTCCCGCACGTGACGCAGATGGTCGATCAGCACCCAGAGCCCGCTGGAGTCGCAGAAGTCCAGCCCCGCGGTGTCGACCACGATCGTGTGGACGCCCTCCTCCAGCAACTGCGACAGGTGGTGGTCGAGCACCGACGCGGTGAGCTTGTCGAGGTCACCCTCCAGCCGCACGACCGCCGCCCCCGTGGAGCGCTCCACCTCGACATTCAGTTCGGCCAACGCGGTTGCCTCCGGTGTAGGAGCCTTCTCCCGACGGTACACCTCTGCCGGAGGCAGCGTTAGCCGCTATGGTGGTGTGCGCACTGGAGGGTTCGCATAGTGGACGAGTGCAGCCGCCTTGAAAGCGGCCAGGTCAGCGATGGCCTCAAGGGTTCGAATCCCTTACCCTCCGCTCACGCTCCCGCGAAGCCGTCTCCGACGGCCGCGGCGAGCTGCAGATAGGCGTCCCTCGTCGGCTCCTGCAGCCGGTCGAGGTCGATCTCGGCGCCCTCTTCCAGATGCGGGTCGTACGGCACGCGGACCACCGTACGGCACCGCGCCGCGAAGTGCGCCTCCAGCTTGGCGATGTCCACCGCGGACTTGGAGCGCGGCCGCACGCTGCACAGCACCACCGTCGCGCTCCCGACCAGGTCGCCGTAGTGGTGGGCCTCCAGCCAGTCGAGCGTCGCCGAGGCGGCCCGCGCGCCGTCCACCGACGGCGAGCTGACCAGCACGATCTGGTCGGCCAGGCCCAGCACACCCGACATCGCCGAGTGGAGCAGGCCGGTGCCGCAGTCGGTGATGCAGATGGAGTAGAAGTTCTCCAGCACCTGCGCGACCTGCTGGTAGTCGGCGGCGCTGAAGGCCTCCGACACCGACGGGTCGCGGTCGGAGGCGAGCACCTCGAGGCGTGAGGTGGCCTGCGAGGTGAAGGCCCTGATGTCGACGTACCGCTTGATCTGCGCGCGCTCGTTGAGCAGGTCGCGCACGGTCGCCGAGGTCTCCAGCTCCAGCTTGTCCGACAGCGTGCCGCGGTCGGGGTTGGCGTCGACCGCGATCACCCTGTCGCCGCGGACCTGCGCCAGCGTGGCGCCCAGGCCGACGGTCGTGGTGGTCTTGCCGACGCCGCCCTTCAGGCTGAGCACGGCGACGCGGTGGTGCCCCGCCGAGACAGGGGTGCGCGCCCTGGACACCAGCGCCCTGCGACGGCGGACGTCCGCGGGCTCGCCGGGCTTGATCCACCCTGCCGACGCCTTGTAGACCAGGCGGCGCCAGCCCTTGGCGGGAGCGTTCCGCCTGCCGCGCAGCAGCGAGTCGGGGTCGAG
This sequence comes from Nonomuraea sp. NPDC003727, assembly GCF_053586935.1. NCBI lineage: Bacteria > Bacillati > Actinomycetota > Actinomycetes > Streptosporangiales > Streptosporangiaceae > Nonomuraea > Nonomuraea sp. NPDC003727. The sequence goes on along the minus strand of NZ_JBSFNE010000001.1, from coordinate 802,808 downwards.
GCTCTCGGCGGTCGGCCGGTCGCCGGCGGGCGGGCGGGGCGGCGCGGCGAACGCCGGAACGGGCGGCTGGGGGCGGCGCCGTACGGGGAAGGGCTCCTCCTGCACGACCACCTCCACCGAGGTCTCGACCGAGGTCTCCAGCGCGGGCGGCTCGATCCACGGCCGGGTCTCGTGGCGATCCTCGTCGTACTCGGCCTGGTGCCGCGACGGCTCGGGGCGCGCGGGCTCGTGCCAGGCCGGCTCGTGGGGCTCGGTCACGAAGCGCGGGGACGCGGAGTCGGCCTCCCTGGGCAGGCCGAACGAGAAGCCCTCGAAGGCCGGCTTCTCCTGGCGCGGCGGCTGGACGGCCGGTTCGGTGTCGACCACCTCGCCCTCGACCGTCTCCACGTCCGTGATGCCCTCGAAGCTCTCGGCGGGCGGCTGCGGCCACGCCGGACGCGGCCAGGAGGGGTCCGTGCGCTCCTCGGCCGGCAGCGGGTCGAACATGCTGCCCGCGGGCTCGCTCTCGAGCGGCTTGTCGAAGGCCGTCATCCGGTAGGAGTCGGTGTCGTCCGGCCGGGGCAGCGGCTTCAGCGGCGCCATGAAGGCGTCGTCGTCCCGTCCGAAGGCCGGGGGCCGGGGCTCCGCCGGCGCCGTCTCCTCCGCCGCCGCCTCCTCAGAGGCTGCCTCCTCCGGCACTTCCTCCTCCGGAGAGTCCTCGGCCGGGGGCTCCTGCGCCGCCTCGGGGCCGTACACCGAGTCGACCGCGGCGCGGAACAGCGGCGGGGTCGGGGTCTCCTGCTCGGTCGGCACCGACAGCCACGGGTCTTTCGGATACGGTGAAACGACGGTGTCGTCCGCGGCTACGGCGACGGCACCGGTCTTGGCGCTGACCTTGACGGACTCCTCGTCGTTCTCCTTGATGGCGTCGAGCCAGGCGAGCTGTTCCTCGAGAGATTCCTCACGATCGTGCCGGGCCACCGTGTTCCCCCTCGGGACGGGTGTAAAGGGGCAGCAAACACCTTGCAGATTAACGCCCTGTGTTCCGTCGAATGCAGCCAACCCACAAGTTCCGTGCCCGGCTACGGTGGGTCGCATGCGAGCGATTGTCATCACCAAGCCCGGTGGACCTGAGGTTCTGGAGTGGCGGGAGGTGCCGGACCCTCGTCCTGAGCGGGGCGAAGTCGTGATCGATGTCACGGCCTCCGCGGTCAACAGAGCCGATGTGATCCAGCGGCTGGGCTTCTACGACCCGCCGCCCGGCGCCTCGCCCTATCCGGGTCTGGAGTGCTCGGGGGTGATCTCCGAGGCCGGCCCCGACGTCGTCGGGTTCGAGGTCGGCGACCGGGTCTGCGCGCTGCTGGCCGGCGGAGGCTACGCCGAGCGCGTCGCCGTGCCGTGGCAGCAGGTCATGCCCGCGCCCGGCGGGCTGTCGCTGACCGAGGCGGCGGGACTGCCCGAGACGGTCTGCACGGTGTGGTCGAACGTCTTCATGACGGCCAGGCTCCGGCGCGGCGAGACGCTGCTGGTGCACGGCGGCGCGAGCGGCATCGGCACGACCGCCATCCAGCTCGCCAAGGCGTTCGGCGCGCGCGTGGTGGTGACGGTCGGGTCGCCGGAGAAGGCCGAGCGCTGCCGGGAGCTGGGCGCCGACGAGGCGATCGACTACCGCACCGAGGACTTCGCGGAGAAGGTCCAGGCGGACGTGATCCTCGACATCATGGGCGCCAGGTATCTCCCGGGGAACGTCAAGGCGCTCAGGACCGGCGGGCGCCTGGTCGTGATCGGGCTGCAGGGCGGCGCCAGGGGCGAGCTCGACCTGCACGCGCTGACCAGGAAGCGCGCCGCCGTCCACGGCACCACGCTGCGCTCCAGGCCGGTGGACGAGAAGGGCGCGATCGTGCGCGGGGTGGTGTCCGACGTGTGGCCGCTGGTGTCGGCGGGCGCGGTCAGGCCCGTCGTGCACGCCCGGCTGCCGATGGCCGAGGCCGCCCGCGCCCACGAGCTTCTCGACTCCGGGTCGCACGTGGGCAAGATCCTGCTGGAGGCCCGTCCCGAGGAGTAGGAGCTTCGGCTACCACGAGGCACCTGCGCCAGTTGGAGGTAGGTTTGAGGGCATGAACGCTGAGGAGAACACCCCCCACATCGTGGTGGTGGGACCCGAGGGCATCAGCGCCCAGGGCGATAGTGATGCGCACGACGAGCGGTCGATCACCAACCTGGTCGAGCAGCCCGCCAAGGTGATGCGCATCGGCAGCATGATCCGCACCCTGTTGGAAGAGGTCAGGGCGGCGCCTCTCGACGAGGCCAGCCGCAAGCGGTTGAAGGAGATCCACGAGAGCTCCATCAAGGAGCTCGAGGACGGTCTCGCCCCCGAGCTGGTCGAGGAGCTCGAGCGGTTGTCGCTGCCGTTCACCGACGACAACGGCACCCCGCCGAGTGACGCCGAGTTGCGCATCGCCCACGCCCAGCTCGTCGGATGGCTTGAAGGCTTGTTCCACGGGATACAGACCACCCTCTTCGCGCAGCAGATGGCGGCCCGTGCCCAGCTGGAGCAGATGCGCAAGGCGCTGCCCGGCGGGTTGACGCAGCAGGACGCGCAGCGGGCCAGCGGCTCCGGCCCCTACCTGTAGAGCTCTTCCAGCACCGCCGCCACGCCGTCGTCGTCGTTCGCCGCGGTCACGTGGTCGACCGCGGCGAGCACGTCGGGATGGGCGTTGGCCACGGCGTAGGAGGTGCCTGCCCAGGCGAGCATGGGCAGGTCGTTCGGCATGTCGCCGAACGCGATGACCTCGTCGGGCTCGATCCCGTGCGCCGCCGACAGCGTGGCGAGGGCGGAGGCCTTCGTCACGCCCTGAGCGCTCATCTCGACCAGCGCCCTGCCGCTGGAGTGGGTGGCGGTCACCAGGTGGCCGACAAGCTCGTGGACGGCCGCGTGGAGGCTGTCGGGGTCCATTCCGGGATGAAGGGCCAGGAGCTTGGCACAGGGGCGCGAGGTGAGCGTCGAGGTGCCGACTCGCAGCCCCGCCACGGCCTTGCTGTCGATGCCGCTGAGCCGGAAATCCGACTCGTGCGCAAATCCGCCTTCGTACTCGACCGAAAATGTCAGATCGGGGACGTTCGCTCGAAGCTGAGCGACGACCTCTTCGAGGATGTCGGCCTCGATGAGGTGGGACTCCACGATCCGCTCGGTGTGGAGGTCGTAGAGCAGCGCTCCGTTGGCGCAGATGGCCAGTCCGCGGTGCCGTACGGCATTGGCGACCACCTGCATCCACCTGGGCGGACGGCCTGTGACGAAGACCAGCATCGCCCCGGCGCGCTCGACCTCGGCGAAGGCCGCGGCGGTGCGCGAGGACACGGTTCCGTCGGCGCGGAGGGCGGTCCCGTCGAGGTCGGTGGCGACGAGTCGAGGGGCGGGAGAGTGGCTCGGCATAACAGCTTCCAGTTTGCACTGTGCGGCCGCAGTCCAGAAATCTTCCCGGCGCGGGAACACCAACGCGGCGGAATGGTGTTAGATGTGATGGCGTTGTATTAGCTGATCCCGAAGTGAAAACCGGCACGAGATTGTCTGAGCCACCCCGGGTGCTTGCTGTACGACACACCGGGATTCGCGAGGTGCGGGTCCCATAGATTCACATCCTGAGGGAGAGCTTTTATGGCTCAGGGAACCGTCAAGTGGTTCAACGCCGAGAAGGGCTTCGGCTTCATCGCCCCGGACGGCGGTGCGCCGGACGTGTTCGTGCACTTCTCCGAGATCGTCGGCTCCGGCTACCGCAGCCTTGAGGACGGCGCGCGGGTCGAGTTCGAGATCACGCAGGGCCAGAAGGGGCCGCAGGCCTCCCAGGTTCGCGCTGTCTGACCTGATAGCTACGAGTTGAGAGCGGGGACCATCCAGGTCTCCGCTCTTCTCGTGTCCGCCTCCTCGTGGCCGTCCCCGGCGCTCAGCGGTACACCAGCCCCGACAGCCGCCACGCCAGCCTCTTCCTGAAGACCGGGAGCACCGCCAGCACCCTGAGCAGGACGTTCCGCAGCGGGCGCCACCGCCTGCCGACCGTCGCCAGCCCGGTGAGCCGCCCGGCGAACCTCACCACCTGCTCGGCCGCCGGCCGCCGCCGGGCCGCGTAGCCGTCCAGCGGGCCGTCCGAGCCGGTCCGCAGCGCCTCGCCCAGCGCCTCTCCGAGCGCCGCCGCGTCCTGCAGGCCCGCGTTCATCCCCTGCCCGCCCGCCGGGCTGTGCACGTGGGCGGCGTCGCCCGCGAGCACCACGCGCCCGGCACGGTAGCTGTCGGCGACCCTGTGGTGCACCCTGAAGCGCGATCCCCAGACGACCTCCTCGATCACCACCGGCTCCTTCGCGGGGCCGCGCAGGTCGAGCAGGCGCTGCACGAAGGCCACGTCCGGCTTGTCCGGCGCCTGGTCGACCGTCGCCACGATCCTGAACGCGCCTCCCGGCAGGGGTGCGACCACCACCAGGCCCTCGGGGGAGAAGAACAGCTCGACCTCGTCGGCGGGGACGCCGCCGCGCAGCCGTACGTCGGCCAGGGAGAACGACTCCGCGTACGTCCCGCCGGTGAAGCCGATGCCCGCCTGCTCGCGCACGGTGCTGTGCATGCCGTCCGCTCCGACGAGGTACCTCGCCCGCACCTGGCTGCCGTCGTCGAAGGCCGCCGTGACGCCCTCGCCGTCCTGCTCCAGCCCCACCAGCCGGTACGGCCTGGCGACGCGCCCGCCGAGCGCCTCCAGCCTGGCCAGCAGGATCCGCTCGGTGTCGGCCTGGGAGATCATCAGCGTGTAGGGGTAGGCGGTCGGCAGCCGCCGGAAGTCGACGGGCACCAGCAGCCTGTCCCTGTCCCTGATCGTGAAGCGGGGGGAGTGGATGCCGCGCGCGGTCATGGTCGCGGTGACGCCGAGCGGTTCGAGCACCTCGAGGGTGCGGGCGTGGACGACGGCCGCGCGGGAGGTGTTGTCCCCCTCGGCCTGGTCGTCGGCGACGGTGACCTCGAAGCCCTGCTGGGCGAGGGACACGGCGACGGCGAGCCCGGTGGGGCCGGCGCCGATGACGAGGACGTCCGTGCTGGTGTTCATCTCGCACTTCCTTCCGGTCAACGCTTGTTGGCATCACTATGACCCCGTGGCGAGTGGCATGTCAACACTTGTTGGCCTACAGTTGTTGACATGAGGAGAACGTCCGAGGACACCAAGGCGGCGATCCTGGCCGCCGCCAGGGAACGCTTCGCCGCCGACGGCTACGAGAAGGCCACCATCAGGGCCATCGCCGCGGACGTGGGCATCGACCCGGCCATGGTGATGCGCTACTTCGGCGCCAAGGAGAAGCTGTTCGCCGCGGCCGCCCACATCGACCTGCGCTTCCCCGACCTGACCGCGACGGCCCCCGAGGAGGTGGGGGCCGCGATGGTCAGGCACTTCCTGTCGCTGTGGGAGGCCGACGAGGCGCTCCAGGTGCTGCTCCGTACCGGTGTCACCAACGAGGCCGCCGCCGGGCGCATGCGGGAGATCTTCGCCGCCCAGCTCGCGCCCGTGGCCGCCCGCCTGTGCCCCGATCCCGCCTCGGCACCCGTCCGGGCCGGCCTGGCGGCCTCCCAGATCCTCGGCATGGCGTTGGCCCGCTACATCCTGCGGCTGCCGCCGGTGGTCGCCATGACGCACGACGAGATCGTCGCCTGGCTCGGTCCCACCCTCCAGCGCTACCTGACCGCCTGACCGGCCGCCGCGACATGATCACGGTGTCTAGGGTGTCGGGCATGCGAACGATCTGGCGGATCGTCATGGTGTCAGCCGCCCTCGGCGGCATCGCGTGCCTGGTGGCCGTGCTCAGGAACCCTTGGGTGGCCTTCACGGTGCAGAGCAACATCCTGCTGGCCGCCTACTACCTGTGGCGGCTGCTCGGTCGCGAGACGTCGGCCACGGTCAAGGGTGCCGTGACGCTGTACCTGGTGATCACCGGCATGGTGGCGTTCGTCGCCCTGCCGCTGCCCGACCTCGGCGGCGGGCCGCGGCACTGGGGCAACCTCCTGCTGCACGTCGTGACCCCCGTGATGGCGCTGGTCGACTGGACGGCCTTCGACCGGTCGCGCCGTCCGCGCCGGGCCGACCCGCTGAGATGGCTGGCCTTCCCGCTGGCGTACGCGGCACTGGTGCTGGTGGCGGCGCCCGGCCTGCCGCGCCGCATGGCCGGCAGGCACCTGGGTCTGGACACCCTGGCCTGGACCGACTACGCGGTGGCGGCGCTCGCCTTCGTCGCGCTGTTCGTGACGGCCGGCTACGGCCTCGTCGCCCTCCACCGCCTGGCCGCGCGCCGGAAGCGGGCCGCCTGACCCGAGAGACGGGCGACCTGCCCCGAAGGTGATCGACCTGCCCCGAGGGTGATCGACCTGCCCGGAGGGGTGACCTGCCCCGAGGGTGATCGACCTGCCCGGAGGGACGGGTGACCTGTCCCGAAGGTGATCGACGTGCCCCGAGGGTGATCGACCTGCCCCGAGGAGTGGCCTGAAGGGGTGATTCGCCTGGTCCGAGGGGTGATCCGGCTGGCGCGAAGGTGATCGACGTCGTCTAAGGTGGAGACATGCTCTGACGCCTGCCCGGGCCCCGGGCACCCCCGCGATCTCCTTCGCCCGCCTGTCACATCCGACTCCGGCCCGACGAAGGAGACACCTCACTCATGACCATCGACGTCCCCGACGCGTTCGCCGCGTCCTACGGTGCCAACGGCGCCGAGGCGCGCGCCTGGCTCGCCGCGCTCCCCCGCCTCGGCGGTGACCTGCTGGAGCGCTGGGAGCTGCGCCCCGACGGCCCGGCCGCCCACGGCATGGCCTCGCTAGTCCTGCCCGTGCGCCGGGCCGACGGCACGCCCGCCGTCCTCAAACTGCAGCAGCTGAGGGAGGAGACCGCGGGCGTCGCCACCGGCCTGCGAGCCTGGAACGGCGACGGCATCGTGCGCCTGCTCGACCACGACGAGGAGAGCGGCACCCAGCTGCTGGAACGCCTGGACGCGGCCAGGACGCTGGCCACGGTGCCCGGCGACCACGCGGTCATGCCGGTCCTCGCCGACCTGATGGCCCGCCTGACCGCGCAACCGGCTCCGGCCGGCCTGCGGCGGCTGGCCGACATCGCCGCCGCCATGCTCGAGGAGGTACCGCAGGCCGTCCCGGCCCTGCGTGACCCCGCCGAGCAGCGGCTGCTGCGCACCTGCGCGGCCGCCGTGGCCGAGCTGGCCGGTGAAGCCGGCGACCGCCTGCTGCACTGGGACCTGCACGACGGCAACGTCCTGGCAGGGGAGCGGGAGCCCTGGCTGGCCATCGACCCCGAACCGCTGGCCGGCGACCCCGGGTTCGAGCTGCTGCCGGCGCTGGACATCCGATGGGATCAGGTGGCGGCGACCGGCGAGGTCGAGCGCACGGTGCTGCGCCGCTTCGACCTGCTGACCGAGGCCCTCGGCCTGGACCGGCAGCGGGCGACCGGCTGGACGCTCGGCCGCGTCCTGCAGAACGCGCTGTGGGACATCGAGGACGGCAGGGGCGCGCTCGAGCCCGCCCAGGTCGCCATCGCCACGGCCCTGCTGGACCGCGCGGCCCCTGCCGTACGGGGATGACGACGTCGGCCCCACGCGACAGGCGCGGGGCCGCTAAACGTGACGGCCCCGCGCGACAGGCGCGGGGCCGCTAAGGGTGACGGCCCCGCGCGACGGGCACGGGGCCGCTAAACGTGACGGCCCCGCACGCCGGGCGTGCGGGGCCGCGGGCGGGCTACTTGGCCGGCTCCAGGACGTCGAGGCCCACGTAAGGCCGCAGCGCCTTGGGCACCACGACCGAGCCGTCGGCCTGCTGGTGGTTCTCCAGGATGGCGACGATCCACCGGGTGGTGGCGAGCGTGCCGTTGAGGGTGGCCAGGAACTGCGGCTTGCCGTCCTTGTCGCGGAACCTGGCGCCCAGCCTGCGCGCCTGGAACTCGGTGCAGTTGGACGTCGAGGTCAGCTCGCGGTAACGCCCCTGGGTCGGGATCCACGCCTCGCAGTCGAACTTGCGCGCCGCCGACATGCCGAGATCGCCCGCCGCGGTGTCGATGATGCGGTACGGCACCTCGATCTTGGCCAGCATCTCCTTCTCCCACGCGAGCAGCCGCAGGTGCTCGGCCTCGGCCTCCTCCGGCCTGCAGTAGGAGAACATCTCGACCTTGTCGAACTGGTGGACGCGGATGATGCCGCGGGTGTCCTTGCCGTAGGAGCCCGCCTCGCGCCGGAAGCACGACGACCAGCCCGCGTAGCGCAGCGGCAGCTGCCCGCCGTCGACGATCTCGTCGCCGTGGTAGCCCGCCATCGACACCTCGGAGGTGCCGACCAGGTAGAGGTCGTCGTCGGGCAGGCGGTAGATCTCCTTGTCGTGGGCGACGTGGAAACCGGTGCCGGCCATGGTCTCGGGCTTGACCAGCACCGGCGTGATCATCGGGATGAAGCCCGACTCGATCGCCTGCTGCATGGCCATGTTGAGCATTCCGAGCTGCAGCCGCGCGCCGACGCCGCGCAGGAAGAAGAAGCGCGAGCCGGACACCTTGGCGCCGCGCTCCATGTCGATGGCGCCGAGCAGCTCGCCGAGCTCCAGGTGGTCGCGCGGCTCGAAGTCGAACTGGCGCGGCTCGCCGACGGTCTCCAGCACGACGTAGTCGTCCTCGCCGCCGTGGGGCGCCTCGGTCGAGACGATGTTGGGGATGGTGCCGAGCAGCTCCTCCAGCTCGGCGGCGAGCTTCTCGGCCTCGGCCTCGGCCGTCTTGACCTGGCCGGCGAGGTCCTTGGCCCGCTGCAGCAGCGCCTGCTTCTCCTCGCCCGAGGCCTTGGAGACCGACTTGCCCATGGACTTCTGCTCGGCGCGCAGAGACTCGAACGAGGTCAGCGCGGCGCGGCGGCGCTCGTCCAGGTCGAGCAGCGTGTCGACGACGGCGTCGTCCTCACCGCGGGCACGCTGCGAAGCCCGTAGCCGGTCGGGGTCCTCACGAAGGGTACGCAGGTCAATCACACCCCAAGGCTACCGACCCGTCACCTCCGCCCGCGCCCGCTTTCCCATCTGGTGCGGCGTCCCGGGCGGACGCGCTGGTGGCGCCGAGGGACGCCGGTCAGACCCGGCCCGACCGGATGCGCGCCAGCCAGTCGCCGGCCTCGGCGAAGTCGGCGTCCGCCGTACCCCTTTTGGCCTGGGGGGCGACCCCGTCGGCCCGCGGGTAGCTGCCGAGGAAGCGCACCTCGCCGCAGACCCGGTGCAGGCCGGACAGCGCCTCGCCGACCCGCGCGTCGGCGACGTGACCCTCGAAGTCGAAGTGGAAGAAGTAGCGCCCGATGCCCTCGCCCGTGGGGCGCGACTCGATGCGGGTCAGGTTGACCCCGCGCACCGAGAACTCGGTCAGCATCTCCAGCAGCGCGCCAGGGTGGTCGTCGGTGAGGAAGACCACGAGCGTGGTGCGGTCGGCGCCGGTCGGCGCCGGCAGCGGCTCCGGACGGGCGACCCTGACGAAGCGGGTCACCGTGTCGGACCTGTCGCCGATGTCGGCGGCGATCTCGACCAGGCCGTAGTGCTCACCGGCGATGCGCGCCGCGATCGCCGCGTCGTACGGCGAGCCCGGCAGCGAGACCTCCTGGGCCGCGGCGGCCGTGGAGGGCGCGGCGACGACGACCGCGTCGGGCAGCTCCCTGGCGATGAAGCCCCTGCACTGGGTGATCGCGGCCGGGTGGGTGTAGACGCGCTTGATGTGCCTGAGCTCGGTGTCGGGCCTGGCCAGCAGCGAGAACTGCACCGGCAGCAGCAGCTCCGCCGTGATGAGCAGCGGCTCGCCCCAGGCGAACTCGTCGAGCGTCGAGGTGATCGCGCCCTCGAGGGAGTTCTCCAGGGGGACGACCGCCCCGTCGGCCTCGCCGGTGCGGCAGGCGTTGAGCGCCGCGCTGACGGTGGCGCAGGGCAGGCGCTCGGCGTCGGGCGCCATGAGCCGCAGGGCCTCTTCGGTGAAGGTGCCCTCCGGCCCGAGATAGGCGAGACGAGACATGACTACAGGGTAGTCAACGCCTCGCCATCTGTGGTTCGAACTCGGGTCCGAGGCCGAGCCTGGCCGCGCGTACGGCCTCTTCCTCCTCGGGCGACAGCGGCTGCGCGCCCTTGCCGCCGACCACCGGACGCACGTAGGTGCGGGTCTCGGAGCGGCCGTTGATGGACGTGAGCACGATGCCGTCGCCCAGGCCGTTGATCATGGCGATCGAGAACGAGAGGCGGCCGGTCATCTCCTGGAGCGCGTCGTAGCGGTAGACCGCCACGTCGCGGATCGCCTTGAGGTCACCCCTGCCGGCGGCCTGCCGGGAGAGCATCCGCCGGCAGTCGTCGAGGGCCTCGCGCGCCCGCCTGAGCGCGAGCCAGCCGATGACGGCGCCACTGACCCCGGGGAGGACGCCCACGACGAGCCAGAGAGTAATCAGCACATCACCAAGAGTGTCACAAGATCTGGCGCCGTTTGGGCAACCAGACGCCAAGCAGCCAGACGAGCGCGACGGCGCCGAGCCCGAAGGCGTTCTGCACGATCTTCCCGACGACGGGGCTCACGACGGGGATCTCCGCCGCCTTGATCGCCACGCCCCACCACGGGATCGGCAGCACGTAGTAGAGCCACACGCCGACCGCCACGCGCAGCCGTACGACGTCGTGGCCGTTGCCCACCAGCGCGCCGAGGACGACCACCACCCAGGCCAGGTGGTGGATCCACGCCACGGGTGACAGCAGCACGGCCATCAGCCCGACCAGCGCCACCGAGGTCATGAGGTCGCCCCTGTCGAGGGCCTGCCTGGCGAAGCGGAAGCCGTACCAGCCGACGACGGCCACGAGCGCGAGCCAGAGGATCGACGTCAGCGTGGGGTCGAGGTAGAGCCGGATGAGCATGCCCCGCATCGACTGGTTGGTGGTGGCGGCGTTGGCGCCGAGGCGCTCGGGGTCGAGCAGCGCCCTGAACCAGAAGTCGACCGCGTCGCGGGGGATGACGGCGAACGGCATGAGCGTGAACAGCGCCGTGCTGAACGTCGCCATCCAGAAGGTCTTCCACTGCCGGGTGACGAGCAGGTAGATCAGGAAGACGCCGGGGGTGAGCTTCACCGCCGTGGCCAGGCCGATCAGGAGGCCGCGCGGCCACCACGGCCGTTTCGCCGCGCAGTCGGCCAGGCACAGCGCCACCAGCAGGATGTCCACCTGCCCGAAGCGGACCTGGTCGCGGATCGGCATCAGGTACGCGCACGCCACCATCAGGAACGCGAACACCAGCGGGTTCCTGTTGACGACCGGCCGGAAGGCGAAGCCCACGGTCACGGCCAGCGCGGCGTAGATCCCGGCCGTCCACACCCACTGCGCGGTCTCCCACGACATCCACGCCAGCGGTACGGCCAGCAGCGCCGCGACCGGCGGGTAGGTGAACGGCAGCAGCTGCGGGGCCGGGGTGAAGAAGTCGTAGACGGGCCGGCCCTCCAGCACCATCTGCCCGCCCGTACGGTAGACGTCGAGGTCGACCAGGCGCTGGTCGCCGGCGTTTGTCAGCCACGTCTCGACCAGCGGCCAGACCGCCAGCGCGACGAGCGCCACGGCCAGCGGCCACAGCCACCATCGTCGCCCGAGCGCGGGCACTGCACCACCTGTCACGATGTGGCACGTTACCGTGGCTGCTACCGATCGAGCGCGCCGACTGCTACGACCACGGGGGTCCCGCCATGCCGCACCGCACCCTGGCACGCCTGTGCCTGGGCCTGCTCGCCGTGCTCGCCACCGTCCTGGTGGCGAGCCCTTCACCGGCGGCCGGGGCGACCGCGCGGGGGCGGGTGGCGCTCATCGGGGTGCCGGGGCTGCAGTGGAGCGACGTGCTGGACGCCAGGCTCACCCCGACGCTGTGGCGACTGGTCGGCGAGGGCGCGTCCGCGTCGCTGTCGACGCGGGTGGTGCCGCCGCCGAACCGGGGCACCGCGTGCCCGATGGCCGGGTGGCTGACGGTGTCGGCCGGTCAGCGGGCCGGGGCGCCAGGCTGCGAGCTGCCCCGTCCTCCCGCCGGCGGGGTCGTCCCTGGCTGGGCCGAGCTGACCGCCTTCCAGGGGACGACCGGCTACGACGCGGTGCCGGGCACGCTCGGCCAGGCCGTCGCCGACGCGGGAGGCAGGGTGGCGGCCGTCGGGCCCGGCGCGGCGCTGGCCGCGGCTGACAGGGCGGGGCGGGTGCCGCACTACGCGGCGACCCCCGAGGAATTGACCGATCCCGCCAACTTCGACCTGCTGGTGATGGAGGCCGGCGCGCTCGCCGACGTCTGGAACACCCAGCCGCGCGACGCCGACGGCGTCCCCGCCGACCTCGACCCGGCGCAACGGCTGACGGCCGCCGCCCAGGCCGACCACCAGATCGGCGCCTTCGTCGACCGGCTGCCGCCCGGCACCACGATCCTCGTCGCCGGGCTGTCCGACACCTCGGGAGCCGCCCAGCTCCACGTCGCCGTCGCCGAGGGCGCGCCGTTCCGCCACGGCCTGCTGACCGCCGCCTCCACCCGCCAGGACGGGCTCGTCACGATCACCGACGTGACCGCGACCGCGCTGCGCCTGCTCGGCATCGAGCGCCCCACCGGCGTGGTCGGCAGGACGTGGGAGAACGACGGCGCCGCGCCGCCCACCGTCGCCGAGACCGCCGCCACGCTCACCGACCAGAACCGGGCCAGCCAGACGCTGCGCGAGGTGAGAGGGCCGTTCTTCGCCGTCTTCGTGGCGGTGCAGGTGCTCTTCTACGCGGTCGCCGCGATCGTCCTGCGCCGCCGCAGGTCGGCCGCCTCCGGCGCCGTACCTGACGGGGCCGCCTCCGCCGCCGTACCCGACGCGGCCGCCTCACGGGTGCTCGTCGCCGTCCAGGTGGTCGCGGTGCTGAGCGGGTCCGTCGCGGTGTCCACCTTCCTGGCCCAGCTCGTGCCGTGGTGGAGCGTGGGCGGGCCGATGCTCGCCGTGATCGTCACCATCGTGGCCATCGCCGGGCTTATCACCGGACTCGCCTTCGCCGGCCCCTGGCGGTCCCACGTGCTCGGGCCGCTCACCGTCGTGGCCGGCATCACCTCGCTGGCGCTGGTCGTCGACGTCATGACCGGGTCCCGGCTGCAGGTCAACGCCGTCACCGGCTACGAGCCCGTCACCGGCGGCCGCTTCTACGGCTTCAGCAACATCGCCTTCGCCGTGTGCGCGACCGGCACGATCCTCGCGCTGGCCGGCGTCGCCTCCTGGCTGCTCGGCCGCCTGTCCAGGCCGCTGGTCGTGCTGCTGTGCGCCGCCTACGGGGGCTTCGCCGTGTTCGCCGACGGCTGGCCCGGCTGGGGCGCCGACTTCGGCGGGGTGCCGGCGTTCGTGATCGGGCTGGCCGTCTTCCTCATCCTGCTGTCGGGCCGCCGGGTGTCGCTGGTCAAGCTGCTGCTGGTGGGGCTGGCCGGCGCCGCCCTCATCGGGGCCATCGCCTTCGCCGACTGGCTGCGGCCCGCCGACCAGCGCACCCACCTCGGCACGTTCGTCCAGCAGATCATCGACGGGCAGGCGCCGGCCGTGGTGTGGCGCAAGTTCAGCTCGATGATCGGCATCACCGTGGGCAACTGGCAGCTGACCCTGCTGTCGCTGGTGGCGCTGGCCTTCCTGTTCTTCGTCCTGGACCGGCCATCCCGGTGGGGCGCCTCGGCGCTCGGCCGCGCCTACGGCTTCGCGCCCACCCTGCGTGCCGGGCTGTTCGGGGCGCTGACGTGCGCCTTCGTCGGATTCCTTGTCAACGACTCCGGCATCGCGATCCCCGCCATGGCGCTGACGGTCGCGGTGCCGCTCACGCTGGCCGCCTGCGTGCGCGCCCTCCAGCTCGCCACGCCCACCACGCCAGAGCCGCCGTCAGCGCCAGCAGCAGCCACGGCACCACCTGCGCCCTGACGACCGTCGTCAGCCACGCCAGGTCGGCGGGCTGGCCGTCGACCCTGGCGGGCAGGTAGGCCAGCGACAGCAGCGTGAGGTGGGCGACGAGGAAGAGCTCGACCCCGGCCACCGCCCACATGGCCACCAGCGCGAACGCCAGCCCGTCGTACCAGGGCAGGATGTACGGCGTGGCGAACACGTACGCCACGACGAGCACCGCCGCCACCCTGACCGCGTCGGCGGGCGGCCGCTGGAGCCTGAACAGCGCCCACGCCAGCAGCCCCATCACGACGAACGCGCCGACCTGGATCTCGCCCCGGTAGGCGCTGCCCGTGCCGACGACGGCCTGCAGCCAGCCCTGGACGATCCGCCAGTAGGAGGCCAGCGAGATGGCCTTGCCCGCCCTGCTCACCTGGTCGAAGGCGTGGGCGCCGGCCCACAGGTAGCCCGCCGCCGCCACGGCCAGCGCCGTCCCCGCGACCAGGGCCAGGCGCCCGGGACGGCGGCGCAGCTCCCACGCCGGGCCGAGCGCCACGATGCCGGCGTTGAGCTTCACCGCCACGCCGAGCCCGAGCATCGCCCCGGCCGCGGGCGTGCCGTTCAGCATCAGCGCGGCCACCATGAAGGCGATGGCCAGCGTGTCGACGTGCAGCCCGGCGACGAGGTGGTACAGCAGGAGCGGGTTGGCCGTCCACAGCAGCGCCGCCCGTGACCGCAGCACGGGGTCGGCGCGGGTGAAACGGTCGAGGAGCAGCCCGGTGGCGATGAACGCGGCGGCGTTGACGAGCGACAGAACGAAGATCGTCAACCGGACGGAGTCGCCGCCGATCCAGCTCGCCAGCGCCTGGACCGCCGTGGCGACCGGCCCGTAGACGCTGGGCTCCTCGCGCCAGGGTCGCTCCACCGCCGCCGCGACGGGATCGCCGGGCAGGTCGACCGCGCCGTGGGCGTAGGGGTCGAGGCCGAGCGTGACCATGCGCCCGTAGGCGGCGTAGTTCAGGTGGTCGGCCGAGCCGGACGGCGGCAGGAACGCGAGCGCCACGGCGGCGCCGTACCCGGCCATGACCAGGCCGCGCGCGGGCAGCCGGCCGCCGCCGCGCAGGTGCAGCAGCCCGACGGCCAGCCCGAGCCCGCCGGTGACGACGGCCGTCGCGCCGAGCGCGATGACGAGGTGCGGCGCGGGGCCGGCGGCCAGCCAGTACGGCGGCTGCCAGGCGGGACCGGCGAGCCCGGGGACCATCGCCGAGGGGCCGAGCAGCCCGATCGTGACGGTCAGCAGGACCGACACGCCGACGAGCAGGGGAGCGGCGAACGTGGCCAGCCCTGGCCTCGGCTCGGTTCCCGCCTGCGATGTCACCCGGAAATTCCAGCACATCATCGCCGCCCTCGCGCCCGGACCCCACACCGCGCCCCTCCGCGGCGAACCTCGGACCGGGCGGCTCCCCCGGTCCCAGCGCTCCCTCGGCCCCGCTGCCACCGGGTCCGCCTGCCGCGGGCAACCACTGTCTGGACTGAATGTCCAGTCTGGACGTATAGTCCAAACATGGAGATGGTGGCGGATGACGCGGACCCGCGCGTACGGACATGGGCGCCGGTGTGCCAGGCGATAGCCCTGCTGCTGGGCCCCTACGCCGAAGTGGTCCTGCACGACGTGGCACATGACCAGGTGCTGGCCATCTGGAACCCGATGAGCAACCGCACGGCCGGCGACCCCTCCCTGCTGGGCGAGCTGGACGGCCTGGATCCGTCGGCCCACGACGTCTACGGCCCGTACCAGAAGCTGCTCGCCGACGGTCGCCGGCTGTCGTCGGTCAGCGCCGTGCTGCGCGATCCCGACGGGCGGCCGTCGGCCCTCCTGTGCGTCAACCTCGACCGCACCCCCCTGGACCAGGCAGCCGCGCTGCTGGCGGGCTTCGCCGCACCCGTGCGGCCACGTCCCGAGGCGCTGTTCGAACAGGACTGGGTCGAGCGGGTGCACCAGATCATCGGCTCGTTCGTCCGCGACCGCGGCCGCCCGGTCGAACGCCTCGGGCGCGAGGACCGCCTCGCCGTCCTCACCGAGCTCGACGCGGCGGGCGTGTTCGCCGTACGGCGGGCGGCCCCCGTCGTCGCCGGCGCGCTCAAGGTGTCGCGCTCCACCCTCTACGCCCTGCTCGCCGAGCTCAAGGTGCAAAGGAACGACTCGTGACCCGACTGCCAGACTTCCGGCTGGAGACCTACTTCTCGCGCTGGGAGTTCACCGCCCGCCACCATCTGACGGCCTCCGACGCCCAGACGATGACCATGACCGAACTGCTCGCGCTGGCCGACGA
Organism: Nonomuraea sp. NPDC003727; assembly: GCF_053586935.1. Classification (NCBI taxonomy): domain Bacteria; kingdom Bacillati; phylum Actinomycetota; class Actinomycetes; order Streptosporangiales; family Streptosporangiaceae; genus Nonomuraea; species Nonomuraea sp. NPDC003727. The sequence continues at coordinate 786,579 of NZ_JBSFNE010000001.1, read as the reverse complement.
CCAGGACCGCCACGCCTGGGAGACGCTGTCGCTCGGCTACACCGAGACCTTCGGCGACCCGGCCCTGCGGCAGGCCGTCGCGGACACCTACACCCACGCCGACGCCGACGACGTGATCTGCTTCGCGGGCGCCGAAGAGGCCCTGTACGTGGCCATGCAGGTCCTGCTCGGGCCCGGTGACCACGCGGTCGTCGTCACGCCCAACTACCAGTCCGCCGAGACCGTGCCGCTCTCGCTGTGCGACGTGACCGGCGTCGCCCTGGACCAGGAACGCGACTGGGCGCTGGACCTGGACCAGGTCGTCGCGGCCCTCCGCCCGAACACCCGGGTGGTGTCCGTCAACTTCCCCAACAACCCGACCGGGAAGATCATCGACGCGGAGGGCTTCACCCGCCTGGCCCGACTGTGCGACGAGCGCGGGATCCACCTGTTCAGCGACGAGGTCTACCGCGGGCTCGAACTCGACCCCTCCCGCACCCTGCCGCAGGCGGCCGACCTGTCGGACAGCGCCCTGTCGCTGAACGTCACCTCGAAGTCGCTGGGCATGCCGGGACTGCGGATCGGCTGGATCGTCTGCCGCGACAGGAAGCTGCGCTCGCGGCTCGAACGCGCCAAGCACTACACGACGATCTGCAACTCGGCGCCGAGCGAGGTGCTCGCCCGCATCGCCGTCAAGGCCCGCGAGCGGATCCTGGACCGCAACCGCGGCATCATCGCCGCCAACCTTCCGGTGTTCGACGCGTTCTTCGCCGAGTTCGGCGAGCTGTTCCAGTGGCGGGCGCCCGACGGCGGCTGCGTGGCCTACCCCCGCTACCTGGGCCGCGACGGGGTGGAAGCCTTCTGCACCGACCTGGTCGAACAGGCGGGGGTCCTGCTGCTGCCGGCCGGCGTCTACCGTTCCGAGCTCACCGCGACGCCCACCGACCGGTTCCGCATCGGCGTCGGGCGTCGCGATCCCGAGCCCGCGCTCGACGCCTTCGCGGCATGGCTGCGCGGCCGCCGATGACCGTCACCGTCCTGGGCCTCGAAGCGCTGGAGGCGGCGGCCCGACCGGCCACCGTCCTCGACACGGTTCGCGCCGCGCTCATCGCCCACGCCGAAGGCCGCACCACCGTACCCGCGCCCCTCCACCTGGACTTCCCCGAGGCGGAAGGCGACTGCCACGTCAAGGCGGGGTGGATCACCGGCGCCGACGACTTCGTCGTAAAGATCATCTCTGGGTTCTACCGGAACCCCGACCGCGGCCTTCCGACCAACCACGGGCTGGTCTGCGTCGTCAGCGCGCACACCGGCGAGGTGCGGGCCGTCCTCGACGACAGGGGACGGCTGACCGCCTGGCGTACGGCGGCCGCGGGCGCGCTCGTCACCCACGCGATGTCCAGGGCCGACGCGGACACGGTAGGGGTGTTCGGCACCGGCGAGCAGGCCAGGCTGCAGGTGGAATGGCTGGGCATGCTGCGCCCCCTCACCGGCGTGCTGGTCCACGGCAGGACCCCGGCCAAGGCGGCCGCGCTGTGCGACTGGCTCGGCGAACGCGGGTACGCGGCCAGGCCCGCCTCCGCCGGCGAGGCGGCCGGGGCCGACATCGTCATCACCACGACACCCGCCACCGCGCCGGTGCTGGACGCCGCGGCGGTCAGGCCGGGAGCCCACGTCACCGGCGTCGGCGCGGACATGCCGCACAAGAACGAACTACCGGCCGACCTGTTCCGCCGGGCGGAGACGATCGTGACGGACGACCACGCCCAGTGCCTGCACCACGGGGATTACGGCCACGCGGTGCGAGCGGGGGCGGTGGCCGAACACGCCGACACGGCCGCGGGAGCCGTCCTGGCCGGCCCGGTGCGGCGATCGGCCACGGCCGTCACGGTCGCCGACCTCACCGGCGTCGGCGCCCTCGACGCGGTCCTCGCCTCGGCCCTGATCAACAGCGCCCCCTAGCCACCACTCTTCACCGCCCTGCCCGGAACCCCGTACACGAACAGCCCGGACGACGGACTCGCAGACGGCGGCATGCGTGCGGGGCGGGGTTCCGGAAAGCGCGGCGTGGGCGGGTGGCGTGCGTGCGGGGCGCGTACGTTGCTTGCGGGGCGCGTGCGTGCGGATGGGCGTGCATGCGGGGCGCGTGCGTGCGGATGGCGTGCGTGCGGGGCGCGTATGTGCGGATGGCGTCCTTGCGGGGCGCGTATGTGCGGGCGGCGTCCTTGCGGGGCGTGCGGGCGGGGTAGCGACGGGGTGCTGGGCGGGCGGCGGGGTCAGCACAGCGCGCCATACCGGTGGACGGCGGCGGCGCCCGGGCGGCGTGGGGCCGCGGCGCACAGGCGGCCCAGTGCGCGGGCAAGCGGCGGCGGCCGGCCGCGGAGCGGCTAGCGGGATCCGCGGGGCCGGCGACCTCAGAGGCGGATCTTGGCCAGGTTGTCCCTGATGATCGGCTCCCGGGTGGCGAGCGCGCGCGCCACGTCCCTGAGCTGCCTGGCCCTGTGCAACTGCGCCCGCCAGTCGGTCCCGGTCGCGCGGTGCGCCATGTCCACCTCGACCTCCACCACCCGGAACCCCTTGCGCACCAGGTCGATGGTCAGCGCCGTCTCCACGCCGAACCCATGCGCCAGGGGGCGGGCCGCCTCGAATGCGTCCCGCGTCAGGCAACGCTGGCCGTTGAGCGGCTGGGCCGCCGAGAACCCTGACGCCCGTTTGATCCCGTCGCGCGCCAGCCGGACCACGATGCCGTGACCGCCCAGCTTGACCCGGGTGGCGAAGACCGCGATGGTCATGTCCGCCTCTCCCGCGCGCACCGGCTCCACCAGTGCGGAGGCGGCGCGCGCGGTGTCGCCGAGGTCGGCGTCCAGGAACAGCAGGTGCCGAGGCGTCGGCCCGTCGAGCAGCCGTACCGCCTCGGCGCCGCTCTCCATGGCCCCGGCCTTGCCGCGGTTGCGGCTGTGCCGTACGACCCTGGCACCCGCCGCGCGCGCCACCCTGCCCGTCTGGTCGGTCGAGCCGTCGTCGACGACCACGACGAGGTCGACGCCCGGCAGCTTCGTGGCCGCGGCCACGGTCGCGCCGATGCGTTCGGCCTCATCCTTGGCCGGGATGACGACCGCTACGCCGGTCACGAGCCCTCGGAGATCAGCAGCTCCTCGGGGACTTCCTCGTGCACGGTGAAGACCGAGTCGAGGCCCGTGACCTGCAGAATCTTCCGTACGGCAGGCCGCGGCGCGGCCACCTCCAGCTGCCCGCCCCGCTCCCGCACCCGCTTGAGCGCCGAGAGCAGCACGTTCATCCCCGTGGAATCGCAGAAATCCACGAGGGACATGTCGATGACCACACGGCTGGGCCCCTCCTGCAGCAGCCGGGTGAACTCCGACTGCAGGCGGGGCGCCGTGTACAGGTCGATTTCACCGGCGATCTCCACAAGGGCGTGGCCGGCATGTGATCGAGTCGAGACCTTGAGCTCCACATGGGCAGGCTAGCGGCGCTGAGGCTCTGGGTCACGTTCTCACGCCGATAGGGGGAGGTCGGGTTTTTGTCCCCCGTTTCGGCCCCATGAAAACGCAGAGTACGCGAAGCTTGACGCTATGAAACAGGGGCGTGGCCAGGCATGTCGAGGGGGAGAACTCGATGACTGATGATCACCTAGAAGACCCGCGCCGCCGGCGACTACGTGAACACCTGGAGGTTTTGCTGATCCGCGCAGAGAAGTCCGCCTCATGGCGGGAGGAGACCAGCCGCCTGCGCGGTCTGGTCAATCTGGATGGGTTCGTCCCCGTCCGTACCCGGCTGGCGTCCGAGGATCTCGACTTCCTCGCCGACGCCCGCGACGATCTGATCACCTTCACGCAGCTCGGGCTGCGCCTGATCGACCTGCACCAGCCGCGTGACGCGGGCGGCATCACCAGTGACGCCGCGCATCCGATCCTGCGGTGCCGCAGCTGCATGTGGCGCTGGCCGTGCCCGACCTTCCGGGCGTTCACCGACTCCTTCGCCGAAACGTGCGGCCTGCCGGAGTCGGCCTGACGGGCCGGCCCCTTTCTCGGGCCCGCGGCTCCTCCTCAGGAGCATGACTCCCAGGATCGCGGCCTCCACTTGGGCCCGCGGCTCCTCCCCAGGAGCACGGCTCGCCGGGACCGCAGCCTCTCCTCGGGAACGCTGCTCCACTCGGGAACGCTGCTCCACTCGGGAACGCGTCCTGTCAGGAACGCGGCTCCTCCTCAGACAGCACGGCTCGCCGGGACCGGGCTCCTGCTCGGGAACCCGGCGGATCGAGGACCGCTGGCCGCGACCTGAGCCCTACCGACCGGACATCGGCTGCCCGACTCGCAGGCACCCGCGCTGCTTCTCCCCCCACGGATTTCGCGCCCACGTGGTACCACCTGAAGCGCAGCGCCCCGCCTCCACGTCCACGGCCCGCCGTCACCGCCGGATCCGGTTCCGCGCCTGCTCGCCGGTCGAGGCCGACGATCTTCGCGAGCAGACCTGGCGAACCCCCGTCGGCCCCGGTGCTGCCGGTTGCTCGGTGACGTGGGATGCGAGGCCCGGGGCTGCGGGTCCGGCGGTTGATGCCAGGTGCGGGTCTGGTGGTGGACGGTCACCGGTCGGCGTCGTCGTCGGGTCGGGTGGCGGCTGGTCGGCGGGAGCCGATGGCGGGATGAATCCCACGATGTCGTGCGATCTTCCATCGAACGGTCGCGCTGTCCGAGGTCGGCGCGGTCATGAAGGTGCCGTCGAGCCCTGTGAGGGCGCACGGTACGCGAACGCCACAAAGGACGCGCCCAAGGGGCCGGGCAGGCCGCCTCGTAGCATCCTCGAGGGGCAGAGGCTGGGAGGTCGCGTGAACGTCCGAAGGAAGTCGCCGTCGGCGTTATTCGTGCTGATCTTCGGGCTTTCGGTGCCGTTCTGGGTGGTCGGCGCGCTGGTCGAGAGTCCCGAGGGCATGCCGATGGGCCTGCCCGTGAGCGCGCTCATGTTCGTGGCGCCGCTCGTGGCCGCGGTGATCCTCACGGTGCGGGAGCACGGCCGTGCGGGCGTCGGGGAACTGCTGCGCAGGGCGGTCGACCACCGGAAGATCGAGTCGCGGGCCTGGCTCGCTGTCGCCGTGCTGCTGATGCCCGCGGTGCTGCTCCTGTCGTACGGCGTGCTGTCGCTGCGAGGGGACGTGCTGCCCCCGGCCGCGATCTCGTGGGCGTCGGTGCCGGTGCTGCTTGTGCTGTTCCTGGTGGCCGCCGCGGCCGAGGAACTGGGCTGGATGGGGTACGCCGTCGATCCGCTGCGGGCGCGATGGGGCCCGACGGTCGCCGGTGTCGTCATCGGGGCGGTGTGGGGCCTGTGGCATGTCGTGCCGTGGGCCCAGACGCACGCTCCCGGCTGGGTGGCGGGGCAGTTCCTGATGACCGTCGCGCTCAGGGTGGTCATGGTCCGGGTCTACGTCAACGCCGGCGGGAGCGTCCTGACCAGCATCGTCGTGCACGCCATGACCAACCTCGGCATCGCCCTGTTCCCACGTGACGGCTCGCACTTCGACCCGGTCGTCACCGGAGCGATCGTGACGGCCGTCGCGGTCGCGGTGACGCTCGGCGCAGGCGCGCGGTCCCGCGGCCGTGAGGCCTCCGCCGGCGGGGCCTCGCGACCGAGGTCCGGCGTCGGCGAGGCCCCTGCCGATGAGGTCCCGCAGGCGTGACGTCCGGCGTCGGTGCGACCCCCGTCGGTGAGGTCCGGCGACGGTGAGGAAGGTCCCGAGGTCGTGAGGTCCGGCGTCGGTGCGCCCCAGCGACCGAGGTCCGGCGTCGGTGAGCCACCGTCGGCGAGGCCCCGCGGGCGGGAATTGTCAGCGCGTCGGCTGCTCGCCGCCGAACGTCATCCGCCTGGCCTGCGCGTAACGCTCGCGCAGCCCCGGGGTGACGTCGGCCTCGTGGACCTCGGGTGTGCCCACCGACCACGTGGGCGGCTCCGCGCCCCCTGAGAGCAGCCATGCCGCCTGCCTCGCGGCCCCGTCGGCGACGTACTCGCCGGGCGGCGGGACGATCACGGGCCGCCCGAACACGGTGGGGGCGATCCGCCTGACCGCCGTCGACCGGGCGCCACCGCCGATGAGCAGGATCCGCTCCGGCGACATGCCGAGCGCGTCGAGGGCGTCGGCGAGGCCGCACAGCATGCCCTCGACCGCCGCCCGCGCCAGGTGGGCCGGTGTCGACGTGGACAGCCGCAGGCCGTGGACGGCGCCCGTCGCCTCGGGCAGGTTGGGGGTGCGTTCGCCCTCCAGGTACGGCACCAGCGTCAGCCCCTCGGCCCCCGGCGGCGCCTGGAGGGCCAGCGAGCCGAGCTCGTCCAGCGAGACGCCGAGCATCGCGGCCGCCGCGTCGAGGACCCTGGCCGCGTTGAGCGTGCACGCCAAGGGCAGGAAGCGTCCCGTGGCGTCGGCGAAGCCCGCCACCATCCCGCTGGCGTCGCGGCTGGGTGTGTCGGCGACCGCGAACGCGGTGCCCGACGTGCCGACGGACACCACGACGTCACCGGGCAGGGCGCCGACGCCGAGGGCGGCCGCCATGTTGTCGCCCGTGCCCGCCCCCAGGCGGATCCCCGGTGGGAGGCCGGCGGCGCCGGTGACGCCGGGGGAGTCGTGCGGGCCGAGAACGCGGGGCAGCAGCGGGACCGCGCCGAAAGCTGCCTCGAGCAGGTCGGGGCGGTAGTCGCCGGTGATGGGCGACCAGTAGCCGGTGCCTGAGGCGTCGCCCCTGTCGGTGGCCAGGCCCTCCAGCCCGGCAGCGCCCGCCAGCCGCCAGGTGAGCCAGTCGTGCGGCAGGCACACGGCCGCGGTGCGGGCGGCGTGCTGCGGCTCGTGGGTGGCCAGCCAGCGGAGCTTGGCGATCGTGAACGAGGCCACGGGCACGCTGCCCACCGCCTCGGCCCACGCCTGCGCCCCCGTCGAGGCCACCAGTTCGGCGGCGGAGGTGGCCGAGCGGGTGTCGTTCCACAGCAGCGCGTCGCGCACGACCTGCCCCGACTCGTCGAGGCAGACCATGCCGTGCTGCTGGCCTGCGACGCTGACGGCGGCCACGTCGTCGAGGCCGCCGACCTGCGCGACGGCCGTCTCGAGCGCGTTCCACCAGCGGGCGGGGTCGACCTCGGTGCCGTCGGGGTGGGCGGCGCGGCCCTGCCGTACGAGACGGCCGGTGCCGGCGTCTCTGACGACGACCTTGCAGCTCTGGGTGGAGGAGTCGATCCCCGCGACGAGAGTCATGTCCGCACGCCCAGCAGGTGTTCGAGCGCGAGCTGGTTGAGGCGGCTGTAGTGGTAGCCGCGCGCGGCGTCGGGCGCCTCCTCGCGCAGGAGGTCGTCGTAGGTCTCGCCGGGCGCGAGGGTGGGGACGGCCAGCTCGGACACCCTGCTGGCGGCCATCGCCTCCCGCACCTCGGGGTCGGCCCTGAACGCCGCGGCCTTCTCCTTGAGGATCAGGTACGTGCGCATGTTGGCCGCCGCGGACACCCACACGTCGGCGGCGTTCTCGGTGCGCGCGGGCTTGTAGTCGAAGTGGCGCGGGCCGTCGTAGCCGCCGTGCTCGAGCAGGTCGACCAGGAAGAAGGCGCTCTTCACGTCGCCGTGGCCGAAGACCAGGTCCTGGTCGTAGCGCGGACCGTGCTGGCCGTTGAGGTCGATGTGGAAGAGCTTGCCGTGCCACAGCGCCTGCGCGATGCCGTGGACGAAGTTGAGCCCGGCCATCTGCTCGTGGCCGACCTCCGGGTTGAGCCCCACCATCTCAGGGTGCTCGAGGGAGTTGATGAACGCCAGTGCGTGGCCGATCGTCGGCAGCAGGATGTCGCCGCGCGGCTCGTTGGGCTTGGGCTCGATCGCGAACCTGATGGAGTAGCCCTTGTCGATCACGTAGGACGCCAGGATGTCCATGGCCTCCTTGTAGCGGGCCAGCGCGGACCTGATGTCCTTGGCCGCGTCGGACTCGGCGCCCTCGCGCCCGCCCCAGCACACGTAGGTGGTCGCGCCCAGCTCGGCGGCCAGGTCGAGGTTGCGGATGACCTTGCGGATGGCGTGCCGGCGCACGTCGCGGTCGTTGCTGGTGAAGGCGCCGTCCTTGAACACCGGGTGGGTGAACAGGTTGGTGGTGGCCATCGGCACCTTCAGCCCGGTCTCGCCCAGTGCCTTCCTGAAGGCCGTCACCGCCTTCTCGCGGTCGGGCTCGGTGGCCAGCAGGTCGTCGTCGTGGAAGCTGACCCCGTAGGCGCCGAGCTCGGCCAGCCGGTGCACGCTCTCCACCGGGTCGAGCGGCGCCCTGGTGGCGTCGCCGAACGGGTCGCGCGCCTGCCAGCCAACCGTCCAGAGGCCGAAGGTGAACCGGTCCGCGGGGGTGGGCTCGTACATGGCGCCTCCCAATTAGTTTGGACTACCGCCTAATCGTGTGACGGGATGTCCATCGAGGTCAAGACCTCACAGGCCGGAGGGGTCGCGCCCCACGCTGATCTCCTCGGCGATCCTGCGGATCTCGGGCGCGGAGATGCCGGGGGCCTGGGGCAGATGGGTGTTGAGGGCGGCCATCACGACCGGCACCGGCTGCCCCGCGAACCTGGCCGCGATCATGTGGACCGCCTGGAAGAGTTGCTTGTCGTCGTACATGGCTCGCCCTTCTCGTGGATATCCCCGGGGTACGGTACGGCGTGCCGCCGACAGTTTCGCGCTACGACTCCAGCGTTTTCCGCACCGCCGCGGAGATCTCGTCGAGCTGGGTGACCTGCTCGGGGGTGAGCGCGTCGAACAGGCTGCGCCGTACCTCCTCGACGTGTCCGGGGGCGGCGGCGGCCAGGGCCGCGAACCCGTCGTCGGTGAGCTCGGCGATGTTGCCGCGCCGGTCGGCCGCGCACGGGTTGCGCCGCACCCAGCCGCGCTCCTCCAGCCGGGCCACCGCGTGGGACAGGCGGCTCTGGGAGGCCTGCGCCCTACGGGCCAGCTCGTGCATGCGCATGGAGCGGCCGGGCGACTCGGAGAGCGCCACAAGGATCATGTAATAGGTGTGCGGCATGCCGGCCTCGCGCTGGAGTTGCCGGTCAAGCGCCTCCTGGAGGAGTTGGGTCGCCGCCAGGTAGTTGCGCCAGGTGCGCTGCTCGTCGTCGTCCAGCCATCGGGTCATGCTCTCCACTTTACTTGAACTCTCATCTATATTGGGTGGTATGCCAGTACAACGCCTGAACCATGCGGTTCTTTACGTTCGCGACGTCGAGCGCAGTGTCGCCTTCTACCGCGAGGCCCTCGGCTTCGACGTGGTCATGAGCATGCCCGGGGCCGCCTTCCTCCAGGCCGCCGGCTCCAGCAACGACCACGACCTGGGGCTGTTCCAGATCGGCCCGCAGGCGGGCCCCTCGCCCGCCGGGCGCTCGACCGTCGGTCTCTACCACCTGGCGTGGGAGGTGGACACGCTGGAGGAACTCCAGCGCATCGCGGTCAAGCTGGCCGAGCTCGGCTCGCTCGCGGGCGCGTCCGACCACTCCACGACCAAGGCCCTGTACGCCAAGGACCCCGACGGGCTGGAGTTCGAGGTGTCGTGGCTGCTGCCGGCCGAGCTCGTCACCGAGGAGGTGCTCAAGGGACGCTCCAGCATCAAGCCGCTGGACCTGGCCGCCGAGATCGAGCGTTACGGCGCGCGGACGCGCGGGGGCGTGGGAGTGTCCTTCGCGTAACCTGGTGGTATCCGAACACTCTGTTTGGAGCGCGACCATGCGAAGCGACCCTGATCACGTGCTCGATGCCATCGACGGCGTGGTGGAGGACTGGGAGAGCTTGAGCGCGGACTCCATGCGCTGGGCCCCTCCGGAGGCCAAACCGGACACCACTCCCGAGTTCCTGCGGGAGATGTCGGAGACCTTCGGCCCGCTCGCCACCACGTTCATGCAGGCCCTGCGGCCACTCGGGGAGGCGGTGCTGCGGCCCTTGGCCGACTTCTTCGACAACACCGTCCTCGGCGGCGAGCAGCCCGAAGGCACCTGGGACATCGAGGAGCAGACGAGCACCTGCCAGTGCCTGTGCTTCCGGCATCCCGACCGGCCGGACGTCTGCGCCGGTACGGTCACCTCCGGCCAGGTCATGTGCGGCGCCTGCCGCGACGCGCTCTGACGGAGGAAGGCCGCGGCCCCACCGGACGGGCGAGGGGGCGTTCACGGGACGACGTGACGGCGAGTGACCGGAGTCCCGCTGGAGCACGCGTGATGGACGGGCGGTCACCGGTGACCATGGTGGCCTCGGCCCCGCCTGCCGTACCGGAGGCCGCGGACCGGCGGCCGGTGATCAGGGACCGGAACCGGAGATCAGCGGCCGGTGACCAGGGGCCGGAGCCGCAGGCCGGCGGCCGGTGGCTGGAGAGCGGCGACCGCGGGCCGGGGAGAGCGGGCCGGGAAGAGCGGGCCGGAGGCCGGAGAGAAGCCGGGGTCGACTCGGGGGCGTCTCAGGGGTGACGCCGGATGGAATGCGGGACGGGCCGGGGCATTCTCGACCCATGGCCCCGCTGAAGAGGGTGTATCCGCTCCTCGCCTGCTCCCTGATCCTGTTCTCGGTCGTCGCGATCGTGGTCGGGCAGTTCGACCCCGACCCGTACCTCGACCCGATGAACGTGACGATCAGCGAGTACGCCGTGGCCGACCGCGGGGGCGGCACGGAGATGGCGATGGCGGCGATGGGCCTGGGGTCGTTCGCGCTGCTGGCCGGCCTGAGGGGGGCGGGGGCGCCGGTCAGTGGCATGCCCGAACGGCTCATGGCGGTGTGGAGCGGGGCTCTGGTCGTGGCGGCGATCATCCCCACCACGCCGATCGGCGCCGACATGACGGTGACCGCGCAGGTCCACCGCTACGTGTCGGTGGCGGCGTTCGTCAGTCTGCCCGCCGCGGCGGCGTTGCTGGTGCCGAGGCTGGCCGCCGACGACAGGTGGAAGGCGGTGGCCAGGCCGGTGGAGTGGCTGGCGCTGGCGGGCGGTCTGGGGCTGCTGGCCATCACCTACGTGGCGCTGCCGGGTGACCGGGTGATGATCGGCCTGGTCGAGAGGGGTCTGCTGGCGGCCGAGGTCGCGCTGCTGGCGGTGCTGGCGGCGCGGCTGGTCCGTCTGCAGTGGGTCAGGACGCGAGCCGCCTCACTTGCCCCAATTTCCTGACATGTCACAACTTTCTCACGAATGGGAGAAGATTTTCTCCTAAGCTCGGTGCTATTCTCTCCCGCGATCTCTCTACGGGAGCGGGTGTCATGGCATCGAGCAGATCCATACGATTCAAGATCGCTACCCTGCTCGTCGTCCCCCTGGTGTCTCTCATCGCGCTCTGGGGATTCGCGGCCAGCACCACCGCCGGTGAGGCGATGAACCTCCTGAAGGTCGACACCATCTGGAGCGGCGTCATCAACGGCGCCGACGGCATGGTGTACAACCTCCAGCGCGAACGGCTGGCCACCGCGGAGAAGCTGGCGCGCAGCGCGTCCGGCCCCAGCGCGCTGGCCGCCGCACGCACCGAGACCGACAAGGCGCGCAGGGTGCTCGCCGCCGGCGCGAACGCCGACGAGACGCAGGCCGTCCTCTCTCCCGACATGAAGGCCCAGCTCAGAGTGGTCTTCGCGCAGATCGAACGGCTGGAGGAGATCCGCCGGCTGGCCGACGAGGGCCTGCTGGCCCCCTCCCGGCTGGTGACCGACTACGCCGCGATCTCCGACGCGATCTACCGTCTCTACGGCACCTTCGCCCTCAGCACCGACATCACGCTCTACCAGCAGGCCGGCGGCCTGATCGCGGCCGAGCAGGCGCGCGAGCTGCTGCACCGCCAGCACACGCTCGTCGTCGCCTCGCGCGGCGCCATCATGCCCGGCGACCGCGAGCTGCTGGCCAGGCTGGAGGGCGCCCGCGTCCTGCAGTTCGACAAGGCGCGGACCGAACTGGACGGCGAGCTGCGCCGCCCGTTCGACACGCTGGCGGGCTCGCCCCAGTACCTCGTCCTGCAGGGCGCGATCACCTCGATACTGGCGGGCGGCAGGGCCGACGTCGCCGACTGGCGCGGCTCGGCCGACCCCGTGCTGAAGACCTTCCAGCAGGGCACCTGGGACACCGGCTCCCTCCTGCTGAGCAGGATGCAGCCCGCGGGCATGGCCATCCTGGTGCGCGCGGCCGTCGCCGGCGTGCTCGGCCTCATCGCGGTCGGCTTCTCGATCTTCATCTCCATCAGGGTCGGCCGCGTCGTGACCGGCGAGCTGGCCACGCTCCGCCGTACCGCGCTGGAGCTGGCCGAGATCAGGCTGCCGGGCGTGGTCGCGCGGCTGCGCGGCGGCGAGAGCGTGGACGTGGCGGCCGAGGCGCCGCCCATCGTCGTCGCGCCCCGCGCCACCAGCGAGATCAAGGACCTGGCCATGGCGTTCGACAGCGTGCAGAGCACCGCCGTCCACGCCGCGGTCGAGCAGGCCAGGCTGCGGGAGGGCGTCGCGCTGGCGCTGCGCAACCTCGCCCGCCGCAGCCAGGGGCTGCTCCAGCGCCAGCTCAAGCTCCTGGACGGCATGCAGCGCGAAGCCGAGGACCCGGAGGCGCTGGAGAGCCTGTTCAAGCTCGACCACCTCACCACCCGCATGCGCCGCCACGCCGAGGGCCTGGTGCTGCTGTCCGGCGGTACGGCAGGCCGCAAGTGGCGCGGCACCATCCCCGTCGAGGACGTGCTGAACGGCGCCGCCGCCCAGGTCGAGGACTACACCAGGGTCCGCGTCTACCCGATGCCCGAACAGGGCGTCTCCGGCGGCGCCGTGGCCGACCTCATGCACCTGTTCGCCGAGCTCATCGAGAACGCGACCGTCTTCTCCTCGCCGGAGAACGAGGTGTCGATCAGGGGCGAGCTGGTGGCCAAGGGGTACGCGATCGAGATCGAGGACCGCGGGCTCGGCCTGTCCGTCCGGGACCGGCAGGCGATCAACGACCGTCTCGCGGGCCCGCAGGAGTTCGACGCCTCGCAGACCGAGCGGCTCGGCTTCGCCGTCGTCGGCATGCTCGCCGCCCGGCACGGGATCAGCGTGACCCTGAAGCAGTCGCCGTACGGGGGGACGACGGCGGTCGTGCTCGTCCCGAGCGCGCTCATCGAGCCGCTCAAGCCGGTGAACGGCCCCGCGATCCAGGACAGGGTGCGCCCGATCAAGAAGGACGGCGCGGCCGACCTGCCGCGCAGGACGCGGACCTCCCGCAGGGTGGACGTCAGCGTCGAACGGATCGACGTGCCGGCGCCCGAGCCCGCCGTCAGGGGGCCGTTCGAGGACGCTCAGCCCCGGGGCCCCTTCGAGGCCGTCAAGGTGCGGCCGCTGGCCGCTCCGGTGCTCACCGAGCCCGTCGAGGAGGCTCCCGCGGCGCTTTCCGGCCGGACGCGGCAGGCCGGCCTCGATGAGGTTCCCGCCGTGCTTCCCCACCGGACCAGGCAGGCCAATCTCGACGACGCTCCCGCCGTGCTTCCCGGCCGGACGCGGCAGGCCGGCCTTGACGAGGTTCCCGACGTGCTTCCCCGCCGGACCAGGCAGGCCAACCTGCCGCCCCGTCTGGCGCAACCCAGCCCCCCGCCCGAAGAGCAGCAGGCCGACGAGCGCTCTCCCGAGGAGACCAGGGCGTTGCTGTCGTCCTTGCAGTCGGGGTGGCAGCGCGGTCGTCAGGACAGCGGACAGGATGGGTCATGACCGAGCCGAGCGAGGCAATCGACGATCACGGCAGGGGGGCCGAGATGGAGTGGGTGGACGAGGACGCGGGGCCCGTCGTCAGGCCCTACGCGATGACCAGGGGGCGCACCAGGCCCTCGTCGTCGTCGCTCGACCTGCTCGCCGTGGTCACCTCGACGGGCAGGCCGGTGCCCTCGCAGGCCCATCTGGGTTCGCAGCACCGGCGGCTGCTCGAGTGCGTGGCGCGGAGCCGTACGGGACCGGTGGTCGAGGTCGCGTCCGAGACGGGGCTGCCGGTGGGCGTGGTGCGGGTACTGCTGGGGGACCTGCTCGATCACGGGCTCATTCTGGTGCGGCCGCCGGTGCCGGCGGCCGCCTCTCCCACGGAGAGCCTGCTGCGTGAGGTGATCAACGGGCTCCGGGCGCTGTGAGCGTCTTCAGGGAGTGCTCGACCAGCGAGATCATGACCTCCTTGGCCGAGGCCCGCCTGCGCACGTCGCACAGCAGCACCGGCACGTCGTCGTCCAGGTCCAGCGCGATCCGCACGTCCTCGACGCTGTGGGTGGCCGTGCCGTCGAAGCAGTTGACGGCGACCACGAACGGCGTGCCGCGCTGCTCGAAGTAGTCGATGGAGGGGAAGCAGTCGGTCAGCCGCCGGGTGTCGGCGATCACGACCGCGCCGAGCGCGCCGTAGGACAGCTCGTCCCACATGAACCAGAAGCGCTCCTGCCCGGGGGTGCCGAACAGGTAGACGACCAGGCCCTCGCGGATGGTGATCCGGCCGAAGTCCATGGCGACCGTGGTGGTGGTCTTGCCCTCCACGCCCTCGAGGTCGTCGATGCCGACGCCGACGTCGGACAGTACCTCTTCGGTGCGCAGCGGCTTGATCTCGCTGATGGCGCCGACCAGCGTGGTCTTCCCCACGCCGAATCCGCCGGCGATGAGGATCTTCAGCGCAACGGGGTCCTCAGAGAGCCCGGAGTCCATTGATCACTTCCTTGAGAATGCGCTCACTCGGACGTGGCCCTGCCGAGGCGGCCACCGAGATGAGGCCGTTGTCGCGCAGGTCGCCGAGTAAGACCCGGACGACGCCGACCGGCAGGTCGAGCTCGGCGGCCACGTCGGCCACCGAGATGGGGGTGTGGGCCGCGCGCAGGATCGCCTCCTGTTCGGGCCCGAGCCCCGCGACGGGCCCCTCGCCTGAGGCGGGGTCCGTCGCGGTCACCAGCGTGATCAGGTCGAGGTTGGCGCCTGACGAGCGGGTTCTACCCCGGATCAGAGCATACGGCCGGACGAAGGGTCCGGCCTCCTCGTCCATCCACTGGCTCATGGCACACGGGGATTAGTCGACAGGTGCTGGCCGACCCGCTTGACCAGCATCGCCATCTCGTAGGCGATGTGGCCGACGTCGGCGTCGGCGTTGGCCAGGACGGCGAGACAGGTGCCCTGCCCCGCCGCCGTGACGAACAGGAACGCCGCCTCCATCTCCACGATGGTCTGGCGCACGTCGCCGCCGCCGAAGTGCCGCCCGGCGCCGCGAGCCAGGCTCTGGAACCCGGCCGCGACGGCCGACAGGTGCTCGGCGTCCTCACGGGACAGCCCCTTCGAGTAGCCGACGGCCAGGCCGTCGGTGGACAGGATCACCGCCTGTCTGACGGCGCCCACCCTGGTCGTGAGATCGTCGAGGAGCCAGTTCAGCTCGCCGGTGTTCGCAGTGGGTGTCGTCATAGGTCCCCCTCCTGGGCTTCTACTTCTCGGCCGCGCTCGGTACCCCGCTGGAAGGCGGAGAACAGGTCGCGTACCTCGTCTGGCGATCTTTCCGGGTGTGTCTCTGGCTCTGGCTCGGGGGCCTTCAGTTGCGGTGCCAGGTTGGCCTGCTTGACCCGCCTCGGCAGACCCTTGTGGGTCGCGGTCGTGCCGCCGACCAGCGCGAGGGGCTTCCTGTCGCGCTTGGGCGGCTCGGCCGGAGGCAGGGCGGACCGCTCCACCAGCAGACCGCGCGGGATCAGCACGATAGCGGTCGTCCCGCCGAACGGCGAGGCCCGGACCAACACGTTCACGCCGTGCCTGGCCGCGAGCCTGGCCACCACGAACAGCCCGAGCCTGTCGCTGTCGGCCAGGTCGAACTCGGGCGGGTTGAGGAGCAGGCCGTTCAGCCGGGCGTACTCCTCGGGAGAGAGCCCGAGCCCCCTGTCCTCGATCTCGATCACGTAACCGTTGCTGACGGAGTCGCCGCGCACCTGCACGGTGGTGTTGGGCGGCGAGTAGATGGTGGCGTTCTCCAGCAGCTCGGCCACCAGGTGCACCATGTCGGCGGCGGCGGCGCCATCGACCGCGGCCCGCGGCATGTGCTCCACGGCGATCCTGGTGTAGTCCTCGACCTCGGCGACGGCGGCCCTGACCACGTCGAGGGCGGGCACCGGCTCGTGCCACACCCGTCCGGGCGCCGACCCCGACAGGATGATCAGGCCCTCGGCGTGCCGCCGCATGCGGGTGGTCAGGTGGTCGAGGCGGAAGAGGTCCTCCAGCTCGTCGGCGTCGTCCGTACGGCGCTGCATGCCGTCCAGGAGGCCGAGCTGGCGGTGGAGCAGGCCCTGCTTGCGCCGGGCGAGGTTGAGGAAGACCTGGCTGATGCCGTGCCGCAGGTTCGCCTGGCCGACCGCGGCCTCGACGGCGGTGCGCTGCACGGAGGCGAACGCCTTGGCCACGTCGAGGATCTCGGCGGCCCCGCTGACCTTGAACGGCGGCGCCTCCTTCCTGACGTTGACCTCCTCGCCCGCGCGCAGCCGGGCGACCAGGCGCGGCAGCCGTACCTCCGCCAGGTCGAGCGCCGCCGACCTGAGCCCGGCGAGCTCGGAGGACAGGCGGCGGCCGAACCTCACGGAGATGATGATCGAGGCGATGACGGCGAGCAGGCCGACGCCGCCCGCGACGGCGATGCGGACCATGACGGTGGTCGAGACGTCCGCCGACCGCTCGGCCAGGATCCGGGCGGAGGCGGCGCCGAGCTTGTCGAGCTGCTTGGTGACCTCGGCGACCGGTTCCGTCCACTGCTCGGGGTCGGGCGGCGCCGCGCCGGTGATCGCGATCCGCGACTCGGCCCGCGCGAACCTGGAGTAGCCGGGGCCGGAGAAGAAGCGGTCGTAGGGCGCGCGCAGCTCGGTGTCGAGGGTCGCCAGCGCGCGGGTGTGCAGGAACGTGCGGGTGGCGACGTACTCGGTGAAGGCGGCCGCCTCGGCCTCGGCCATCTTGCCGTTGGCCAGGACGGCGCCGACCAGCGCGCTCTCCCTGGCGATGATCTCGCGGGCGTTGCTCATCGCCTGCAGCGCGGCGGCCTGCTGGAAGATCGGCAGGTCGGGGACCGCGGTCAGCTGCTCGTAGAGGCGGAACAGCGTGTCGAGCAGGTGGTTGTAGGCGTTGATGGTGTGGAGGCGGGTCTCCAGCCCGGCGTCGTGCGCGGCGCGGATGGAGTCGAGCCTGGCCAGTTCGCCGGCGGTGTCGCGCAGCGGCTGGCGCAGCTTGTCGTCGTCGGTGGCGGCGACGGCCGTGGTGAAGGCGGCCAGCGCGGTGTCGGTGCGCTCGCGCTGGGCGCTGAGCTCCCGGCCGCGTCTGGCCGGCGCGGTGGCGGAGGCGGCCCGTTCGGCCTGGAGCTGGAGCCCGAGCTCGGTGGAGGTGACGCCGATGGTCTCGTAGAGCGTGTTGGCGCGGAGGAGGGCCTGGCCGTCGCTCACGGTCAGGTTGAGGACGAAGCCCCAGAGCGCGCTCAGGGACAGGAGCGGCAGGAGCAGCAACAGAAAGATCTTGAACCGAATCGACCGGTTTCTCGAGCCCATGTCCCAACCTCGGAGTACCGCGGCGATTTCCACGCTTTGTGTAAATATGCCTCGGAAGATCGCACAGGAGACTAGCACCGATTATGGTGGTGGCGCAGTGGAGGAACCTGATGATTAGTGTGATTATCGGGGCCGACGCCGGATTCCGCTGGGCCGGTATCCGTGCCGGCCGTCCCTGACCTGTGCTTTCGCGTCACGCTCCGGATCCGGTCGCTGACAGCTCTTCCCGAAGTCGTTCCGCCGACAAGGGTTCGGTCGCCGGACACCCGGAGTTCGCCGTGGCCTGGCTAGGGTCCGTGGGCTGTGAGCGACAGGGATCCGTACTTCGACAACGCCAAGTACCTGGCCATCGTGCTCGTCGTCTGCGGGCACATGATCGAGGACCTGCGCGACGACCCGATCGCCCACGCGCTGTACTTCTACGTCTACGTCTTCCACATGCCGCTCTTCATCACCCTGAGCGGCTATTTGTCACGAAATTTCACCTTTTCGTCGGGTAAGGCGCGCAAGCTGATCGCCACGCTCGCGGTGCCGTACGTGCTGTTCGAGCTGGCCTACGCGGTGCCCAGGCTGCTGCTGTACGGCAAGCTGGAGCTCAGCCTGCTCGACCCGTACTACCTGACGTGGTTCCTGATGTCGCTCTTCCTCTGGCGGCTGTCCACGCCGGTCTGGCAGCAGCTGCGCCGGCCGCTGGCCGTCGCGCTCGGCCTGTCGCTGCTGTCGGGCACGAGCGCGCTGCCCGACGAGCTGTCGATGAACCGCACCTTGGGCCTGCTGCCGTTCTACGTGCTCGGCCTCATGCTCAGGCCCGAACACGTCGAGCTGCTGCGCAGGCCGTCCATGAGGATCGTCGGAGCGGTGACGCTCGCGGCCGGGCTGGCGGCCGCGCTGCTCCTGCACGACGTCGTGCCCACCGAGTGGATCAGGTGGCGCCACGCCAACACCGCGATCGGCGTGGACGACGTCACCGGCAGCCTGATCAGGCTCGGGATGCTGGCGGCGGGAGCGGTGCTGGTGGCGGCGTTCATGGCGGTCACCCCCCGGGGCCGTACCTGGTTCTCGGGCCTCGGGGCGGCCACCATGTACGCCTACCTGCTGCACGGGTTCGTGGTGAAGGTGGCCGAACGCCTGGACCTCGGGGTGCCGCTGTCGATCGCGCTCGGCGTGGTCGTGGCGACCCTGCTGTGCACGCCACCGGTCCGCGCGGCCTTCGGCTGGGCGGTCGAGCCCCGGATGTCCTGGGCGTTCACGGCCTTGCGGCGGCCCGTGCGGTAGCGCGCAGCCAGAGCGGCGGGGTGACGACGCCGGGCGAACCCGGCTGCGAAACGCGCGGCCACGTCCTCACACCAGCAGCTCCCCCACGGCGCGGTGCGCGGCGGTGATCGCCGCGTCGGCGTAGGCCGCGGGAACGGAGTCGGAGTTGGCGATGGCGATCCTGCCGAACCGCCTGCGCGCCGTCTCGGCGGGGAAGGGCCCGTCGGGATGGAAGGCGTTCCACGGCCGGCAGTACTCAGGCGCGTAACCGTGGCCCCACCTGTTGACGGTGATCGCCTCGATGTCACGGGCGGGGTCGAAGCCGCCGGAGCCGAGGAGCCGGGCCAGCTGGTCGCGGACGGTGTACTCCAGGTAGCTGAAGGGTGTCTTGAGCAGGGCGTGCCTCCCGGCGACCGCGGCGTGGGCGGGCGCCATGCCGGAGCGTGCCGGGGTGGCGACGAGGTGGACGTTGATCGGCTCGCCGGGATCCCTCGGGCAGGCGTAGCCCGGCGTGCTGACCGGGTGGTCCAGCTCCGAGACGCACCAGTAGGCGCCGGTCCAGCGCGCGTGGTGGACGCCCACGCGCTGCCATGCCGTCCAGTCGCGCAGCTGGACCGTGGCGTACAGCAGCGGCATCTTCACCGCCTCGCGCAGCGCGGCGCGCTGGTCGGCGGGCAGGTCCCTGACGATGTAGGGGATCACCGCGTTCCAGCAGGCCATGATCACCGCGCCGGCGCGGACGGTCCTGACCGCCGTGCCGTCGAAGTAGCCGACCGTCGCGCCGGCGGCGGTGCGGGCGTCGCCGTCGTTGGCGACGGAGACCACGGGGCTGGACAGCCGGAAGCGCACCCGGTTGGCCGCCAGGTCGAGCCTGCCGTAGTCGAAGGTGGCCGTGGTGATCCCGTCCATGTCCGTCGCGGTGGCGAAGCCGGGGATCATCCTGCCGACCATCATCCGCACGAGCGCCTGGTTGCCTTCGGGGAAGTGGTGGACGGCCGGGTCCTCGGCGCCCCACGCCTTGACCACGCTCGGCGAGTTGAACCTGGACGGCTTGCCGCGGTCGAGCCCGAGGCCCTGGAAGCCGGGGTAGTCCCAGCCGTCCGCGCTGCCCCAGGCGTCGATCGCGCCGAAGACGGTGGTGTCGTAGGCCCATTCGTCGCACGACATGGTCCGGCAGAACCGCTCCACGTCCGGATGGACCCCGGCGACCTCGAGGAGGTAGCGGGAGTAGGTGAGGGCGGCCAGGCGCTCCTCCTTCTCCTCCCGCGACAGGCCCGCCAGGTAGTCGGGCGGGTTCGTGTAGAGCCTGACCAGGTCCTTCCTGGCCGGCTCGGCCATCGGCAGCCGGGCGGCCAGCTCCTCGGGCGTGAGCCCCCCGGTGAGCCTGACGAGCCGTTCCGTGGCGAAGCTCTCCCTGTCGCACATGACGCCGCCGGTCATCCCCAGGTCACGGTAGAGCTTGCGGTCGAAGGACGACGCCAGCGCCCGCAGCTCGACGCCGAGCTGGGCGAGCAGGATCCGGCCCTCGGCCGTCCACGCCGAGGGCGCCTCGATGGACTGCGAGCCGCCGTACCCGATGAGCGATCCGGCGCGCCCTCGCGGGGCGAACTCGTTGCGGCGCGCGTGCCCGCCGATCTCGTCGTGGTTGTCGAGGATCAGGATGCTGGCGTCCGGGTCATTGTTCAGCCATTCGAAGGCCGCGCTCACGCCGCTGATGCCGCCGCCGACCACCACCAGGTCGTAGCTCTCGCCCGTGGGCCGCGGCGCGCCCGCGTACTGCCAGAACGTGCCGTCGCGCAGCGCGTGCGGGACGCTCATCGCCGCCGGGGTGTCGCCCCGCAGCCCGCTCAGCCCCGGAGGGAACCTCGCCTCCCGCGGGACCTCCAGCCGGTCGGTGCCGATCGCGCCGTGGGTGGCGGCGGCCCCGCAGCCGGCCAGCGATCCCAGCGCGGCCGCTCCGACGGCCATGGCCACGCCGTCGAAGAAGTCGCGGCGCGAGATGGGCCGGCCCAT
The DNA here is from genome assembly GCF_053586935.1 of Nonomuraea sp. NPDC003727. Lineage (NCBI taxonomy): Bacteria > Bacillati > Actinomycetota > Actinomycetes > Streptosporangiales > Streptosporangiaceae > Nonomuraea > Nonomuraea sp. NPDC003727. The sequence continues at coordinate 765,835 of NZ_JBSFNE010000001.1, read as the reverse complement.
GCCGAGTTCGCGCGCCCTGTGCCGATCGATCTCCATGTCCCGATCATGACGAGAGGCGGGAAATGCCGTGCTATGGCACGCGCATTTCGGCGAACATTTTACGCGTATTCCCCGAACTCCGCGCAGGCCTTTTCCGGTGCCCTAGAAAGGAGGGAGTCAGGGAAATGGAGAAAGCATGGTGAAATCATTTTCCGGGATATGTGCGGCGGTCATGTTGGTCGCCGGCTGCGGAGCCGCCTCGCCCGGGCCTCGCCCGAGTGCCGCGCGGTCCCCGGCGGCCGCCCGCGATCTCGGCGCCGCCCTCCTTCCCGCGCCGCCTGGCATGCGGGTCGCCTACGGTCCCGAGACCGGCCCCTACGGCGCGCTCGGCGCCACCCGGCAGGGAATGGCCGCCGTACGGCGGGGCAGCGCGTGCGCGCCGCGGCTCGACCTGGACCTTCCCGACGTGAGCGCCGCGCCGGCCGCCGTCGTGGCCTACGGTTCCGACGAAGGATCGCTCACCCAGGTGCTGGTCGACCTGCCCTCCGCCTTTCCCGGGGAGCTGCCGGCGGCGTGCGCCTCCTACGCGGCGGTCGTGGAGGGCGCCCGGGTCAGCTACGTCACCAGGAAGCTCGAGCTGCCGCCGCTGGGCGACCAGTCGCGCGCCTATGTGACGGCCGTCACGGGCGGCGGCCAGAGCCTGGAGGTGGGCTCCGTGGTGATCAGGGCGGGCAGGGTGGTGATGAGCCTGCTCGTGGTCGCGCGAAAAGTAAATAATGCCGAGCTGGGTGACCAATGCCGCGAAGCTTACGAAAGGCTGACTCTCGCCATGAATAGCGACGGAACATGACGCGGAGCTGAGCGACCGCTGCCGACGAGGTGCGGCTGGTCGGGCAGAACCTGACGGCGGTCCTGGAGAGCAGAACCTGACGGCGGTCCTGGAGACAGGCGAGACGCGGGCGACCCGCGCACCGGCCGCCGCCGGTCAGGTCACCGCGCGGTGCGCGAGCGGTGCGCGCCCCGTCAGCGGGCCCGGCGAGCCTTGCCCCATGACGAACACCACCAAGCGCGTCCTGATCTCCGGCGCCGGCCTCGCCGGGCCCGCCATGGCCCACTGGCTCCTCCGCGACGGCCACGACGTCACCGTCGTCGAACGCGCCCCGGCCATCCGCGACGGCGGGCAGGCGGTCGACTTCCGGGGCGAGGCGCACATGACCATGCTGGAGCGCATGGGCATCCTCGACGAGGTCCGCCGCCGCAGGACCGAGGGCGGCCCCCTGGTCATCATCGACGCCGAGGGCACCGAACAACTGCGCCTGCCCGCCTCCTTCACCGGCGGCGCCGTCGAGATCGCCCGCGGCGACCTGTCGCACCTGCTGCACGACCTGACCAAGGACCGCGCGGAGTACATGTTCGGCGACTCCGTCGCCGCCATGTCCGAGACCGCCGGCGGCGTCGACGTCGTCTTCGACAGCGGCGCGAGACGCGGCTTCGACCTGGTGATCGGCGCCGACGGGCTGCACTCCAACGTGCGCGGGCTCACCTTCGGCGCCGAATCGCGCTTCCTGAAGCGGTCGGGCTACCACGCCGCCCTCTTCGACGCGCCCAACCACCTCGGGCTCAGCGGCCGGTCGCTCATGTACAGCGAGCCCGGCCGCGGCTGCCTCGTCTACCCCGCCGAGCGGGACCAGGACACCCTGACGGTCATGTGCGTGTTCGCCGCGGACGCCGTCGACTACCACCGTCGCGACGTCGCCGCCCAGAAGCGGCTGCTGGCCGAGGCGTACGCGGGGGCGGGCTGGGAACTGCCCACGCTGCTGTCCCACCTCGACGACACCGGCGCCTTCTACTTCGACGCGATCGGCCAGATCCACATGGACCGCTACACCAGCGGCCGCGTCGCGCTCATCGGCGACGCGGGATACGGCGCCACCATGGGCGGCATGGGCGCGGGCATGTCCCTCATCGCCTCCTACGTGCTCGCCGGCGAGCTGGCCGCCGCGGGCGGCGACCACACGGTCGCCTTCCCCCGCTACGAGGAGCAGATCCGCGGCTACGCCAAGGCCTGCCAGCGGGTCGCCGACGGGGCGGGCGGGTTCTTCGCGCCCAGGAACGTGCGCCGCCGCAACCGCGTCTACAAGATCCTGAGCTCGGGTCTCCTCGTCGGCCTCCTCGACCGGATGACCACCAAGGCCGCCAACTCCATCAGGCTCAAGGACTATGCCGTGTAACCATCGCGCCTCCCGGACCACTTCTCCGTGTCAGCACACCCGAGACATGAGGGAGTTGGGCGGTGACGGATGAGCGAGAACGGTTCACCACCATCTACGACGAATGCCGGCAGCGCGTGTGGGCCTACGTGGTCACCAGAGCGGGGCGGCAGGTCGCCGACGAGGTGGTGAGCGAGACCTTCGCCATCGCCTGGCGCAAGCTCGACCAGGTGCCGGGCAACGCGCTGCCGTACCTGCTGGGGATCGCGAAGAACGTCCTGCGCGACACCATCAGGGACGAGGCCAGGCGCGAAGGGCTCGCCCGCGAGCTGCGCGAATGGGTCGCGGGCGACGTGGCCGACCAGGTGGCCGAGCGGCTCGGAGTCCTCAGGGCCATGGCCGGGCTCACCCAGGAGGAGCGCGAACTGCTCATCCTGGTCGCCTGGCAGGGACTGTCCACCCGCGACGCCGCCAAGGTCGTCGGCTGCTCGGTGCCCGCCTTCAAGGTCCGTCTCCACCGCGCGCGCAGGCGCCTGCGACGCGAGCTGGAACAGCCCCCCGCACCCGCCGTGTCCCGGCTCGGCCTCAAGGAGGAGTGGTCATGAACCCGATCGAGGAACTGCGCGCCGCCCGGCCCGCCCACCTCGGCGACGTCCCCACCGACGAGCGGACCAGGCGGTCCGAACTCGCCTACGCCATGTCGCACGACCGGCCCACCGGGCGCCGCCGCAAGCCCCGCCTGGCATGGGGGCTCGGCCTGGCGGGCGCCGCCGCGGGCGTCACCGCCGTCGCCGTCCTGGCCACGAGCACCGGGGCTGGTACGGCTCCGCGCCCGCCGTCGGCCGCCATCGGGTCCGGCACCCCGGCCTCCAGCACTCCCGCCTCCAGCGCCCCTGTGAGGCTGTCCGCCCAGCAGGTGCTCCTGGTCGCCGCCACCAGCGCCGAGCGGCGGCCGCCGGCCTCGGGCCGGTTCTGGCACACCGAGACGTTCGCCAGGGGCCTGGTCACGACCTCCGACGGCTACACGATGGCCTCGGAGCAGCGCAGCGAGATGTGGGTCGGCAAGAACGGTCAGTGGTCCCGTGACCAGTACCTCGGCGCCGAGCCCGCCACGCCTGACGACAGGGCGAAGTGGGAAGCCGCCGGATCCCCCGCCGAGGTCCGGATCTCCATGCCGGGCAAGGGCACGAGGGACAGGCGGTTCCCGCTCGCGGCCGGCAAGCCGTACAGCGGCCACCACTCCGGCAAGGAGGTGTTCTGGCTGGGACGCAACGTCACCCTCGACGACCTGGCCGGGCTCCCGGACGACGAGGCGGGGCTGAAGGCCTGGCTGCTGCGCAACTACGAGGGCAAGGACACCGAGTCCGACCGGCCCATGGCCGAGGACGCGTGGCTGTTCCAGGTCACCGCGGGGCTCATCACCGACATGCCGGTCAGCGCCAAGGTGCGCGGTGCCGCCTTCCGCATGCTCGCCGCGCTGCCGTCCGTGACCGCCGTCGGCCAGGTGACCGACGGGCAGGGCCGATCGGGTACGGCGATCGCCATCGAGACCGAGTCCCGGGTCAGCGCGCGGGACGCGGATCACGGGATCCTGCAGGACCGGCTGATCATCGACGAGGCGGCAGGGGTGGCGCTCGCCAGGGAGAGCGTCGTGGTGAAGCCGGGTGGCATGCAGGCCGGCCTGGCGCCCGGCACCGTCTGGAACACCGCCACGGTGGTACGCGCCGAGTGGACGGACTCCCGCACGTCCTGACGCGGGACAGGATGGCGGCTTGCGGGCCACCGCGCCGTCAGCGTCGTCGCTCATCCGGAACCCGTCCCGTCCCGCTGTCACATTTCTCCGTCGGGGGTGGTCATGGAAGTGACGGCCCCGGCGCGGCCCCCGCACCGCGGACCGTCACCGACGGCCATCCGATGACGGAGGAAAATGATCATGGAAGCCCGTATGAGCCACCCGGCGTCGACGGTTCCCGGCGCGATGAAGGCCCTGCTGAGCGTGGGCGCCACCCTCGATCAGACCGGCCTGTCGAAGCAGCTCGTCGAGCTCGTCAACCTGCGCGCCAGCCAGATCAACGGCTGCAGCGTCTGCGTCGACATGCACGCCCGCGCGCTGAAGAAGGCCGGCGAGAGCGACGAGCGGCTCTGGTCGGTGGCCGGGTGGCGGGACGCCCCGTACTTCACCGACGCCGAGCGGGCCGCCCTGGCGCTCGCCGAGGCCGTCACCCGGCTCAGTGACCGGCCGGAGGCGGTGTCCGACGAGATCTACGCCGATGCCGCCAAGCACTACGACGAGCCGCAGCTCGCGGCTCTCATCCTGGCGATCGCCACGGTCAACCTGTGGAACAGGCTCAACGCCGCCACCCGCCAGGTGGCGGGCGCCTGGGGCTGATCGTCCCGGCGACGGTCCATGGCGGGGCGTGCCGTACGGTGCCCTGTTCCTGTCGGTGGCCCGTTTCCGGCGGTGTCCCGTTCCTGTCGTTCTGTCGGTGGCCCGTGCGAGCATCTGGTGTGCTCGTCTCTCCCGCGTTCGTCACGGTCAGCGAGGGCCACCGGCTGGCCGTTCGGCGCAGCGGCCACGGTGGCGTGCCGCTGCTTCTCCTGCACGGTTTCCCCTGCACCAGCCTCATCTGGTCGCACACCATGGAGCCGCTGGCCGCGGCGGGGTTCGACGTCGCCGCGCCCGACCTGCGCGGCTACGGCGACTCCGACTTCGCCCCCGACGGCTTCTACGATTTCGCGGCGTTCAACGCCGACCTGGTCGGGCTGCTCGACGCGTTCGGCTGGGAGCGGGCCGTCGTCGCCGGCCACGATCTCGGTGCGATGGTGGCCATCGACCTGGCCAACCGGCATCCCGGCCGGGTCGACCGCCTGGTGGTGCTCGACGACTCCATGCCCGACCTGCCCGACGCGTTCGCCGCGGCGGGCATCCCGCCCGGCACACCGAAGCCGGCGATCTACGACTACCAGCGCCGGCAGGGCCTGCACGCCGACGAGCTGGACACCCCCGAACGCCGCCGGCGCTACATCGCCGAGTTCTTCGGGCACCGGATGTGGTGCCCGCCCGGCGCGTTCTCCGAGGCCGATCTGGCCGTGCTGACCGAGCCGTACGCCGACGCCGACCGGCTGCGCGCCGCCTTCGCCGACTACGAGGTGGTGATGGGCACCCGCGCCATGTCGGCCCCCGAGCTCATCGACCGGCCGGTCCAGCAGCAGACGCTGGTGCTCGTCGGTCCCGACCAGGTGACGCTCGGCGATCACGTCGCCGAGCGGTGCGCCATCGCCTTCCCGCAGGTCGTCGGCCCGTTCTGGGTGCCGGGGGCCGGTCACTTCATGCCCTGGGAGAAGCCCACCGTGGTCGCCCGCGCCATCCGCGCGTTCTGCGGGGACCTGCTGGCCGTTCGCTGAGGCCGTGGCGCGCCCTGGCAAGCCAGCTAAAAGGGATGTGCAACCACAAACCGCTAGAAAACGGATGAAACGCCCGACGGGGGGTGTGGCGCATCCCGTGCCTCGCCCCGCTCCCCGCCGGACCGACATCCGCAGGCGAGGCCACCACCATGACGACCCAGACCCGACAGCTGCCGAGGCCGCGGCCGGAGCCGCGCCCGGATCCCCGCCCGAAGCCGTGTCCGGATCTGTGCCTGGATCAGTGTCCGGAGCCGTGCCAGGATCCGTGTTCGGAGCCGCCGCCGTCCGGGCAGGGCAGGAGCCGGGACAGGAGCATGGTCGCCGTCATGGTGATCTCCGTGCTGTGTGCCGTGGGCTACCTCGGCTCGCTGGTCCCGTCGCACGGCGCGACCGTCGCCGACCTGGCCCTGGGGCTCGCGGCCGGGCTGGCACCGCTGCCCGTCCTGCTCGGCGTCGTGCTCGCGGTCGACCAGCTGGCGCAGAAACCGCGGCTGCACCTGGCCTTCGCCTTCGCGTGGGGCGCGGGGACCGCGCTGGTGGCGAGCGTCGTCGTGACGGGATGGCTCGCCCCCGACGGCCTGGCGGTCCTGACCCCGGCGGTCGAGGAGGTGGCCAAGGGGGCCGTGCTCGGGTGGCTGCTGTGGCGGCGCAAGGGCGCGATCACCACGCTGACCGACGGCATCGTCTACGCCGCCATGGCCGGGCTGGGGTTCGCGACCGTGGAGAGCGCCGGCCACCACCTCGCCGTGTTCGCGCGGGGCGGGCAGGGCGACCTGCTGCACGCGTTCGTTCAGCACGGGCTCGGGTCGGGGATCGCCCACCCCCTGTGGAGCGCGCTGCTCGGGCTGGGCGTCGGCTACGCGGCCGTCTCGCGGACCCGGACGAGCGTCCTGATCGTCCCCTTGTACGGCGCGGCCGCCGTCCTTCTCCACAGCCTGTGGAACCACGCGATCCTCTCCGCCCCGACCGGACACGCCCCCGTCGCCGGCGAGAGGGCGGTCTCCGTAGCGTGCGCCGCGGCCGTCATCGTCCTGGCCGGCGCGATCACCGCCGAGCACCGCGGGCTGGTCGCCGCGATCGGCCGCCACCTGCCCCGCTACCAGCCGACGGGCCTGGTCACGCCGCGCGACATCGCCATGCTCTCCTCCCCGCACGGCCGCTGGCAGGCCCTCCACCACGCCCGGCGGCTCGGCGCCGGGCCCGCGATGGCCGCCTACCAGCGGGCCGCCACCGAGCTGGTCCTCCTGAGCCGCCAGGCCGAGCGCGGCGCCGCGCCACCCGGTGACCAGGTGGCGGAACGGCTGGCGGCCATGTCCCAGGCCCGCGCCGCGCTGCGCGCAGCGGCACTGTGAGGGAGCGTTTGCGACCAGGGGTGCTGTGAGGGAGCGTTGCGCTGGGGTGTTCCGGATGGGTGGCTGCACTCCTGTTCCTGCGGTTGCCGGGGCGTATCGGGTGGGCGGCTATGCCGCTGCTCGGGTGGGGGCTGTGCCGGTGCTTGACCGGCGGCGCAGCCAGTAGGCGAGGACCGCGGCGCCCAGCAGCGCCCCCCACAGCGGGTACGGCCACAGCAGCAGCGCGAGCGGCTGCCCCCGCAGGACCGCGTCGATCACGAGGCCCGGCGAGGCAAGGAAGCAGACCCCCGTGATCAGGCCACCGGCGATGACGGGCAGCCGTACCGGAACCGGACGCCCGTGGTAGATCGGTACCCAGCGCGGGAACACCTCGCCCCACCTGCTGATCAGCCCCAGCGTCAGCACGGCGCCGATCAGTCCGGCGAAGGCGAGCAGCAGGCCCTGCATCCGGAGGGCCGCGTCCATGTTCGGCCCGGTGACGTCGGAGTCGGTCGCCCAGGGCGTCAGCCAGGTCAGCCGGTAGAGCGTGTACGGCAGCGGGCACAGCGCCGCCCCGATCGTGACGACGCGCCCCCACCGGGCGACCGACTCGGGCCTGGTCCACCGCGGCGGCTCCGCCGGCCGGAACGACCTCACCGCGATCATCGCCCACACCGCCCACGCGGCGGCGTTGGCCAGCGTCCAGGCGAGCCGCCCGCCGTAGGAGGCGAAACTTCCGGCGACGTTGCCCAGGTAGGTCGCCACCGTGGTCATCGCGCCCGCCCCGGTGAGCACGTCGGCGACCACCAGGGCGGCCAGCGCGGCCAGGCCCGCCACGCCGTACGGCTTGCCGCGCAGGCCGGCCATGACCACGACGCCGAGCATGGCGACGGGCCCCAGCATCGCCAGGCTGTACGCGAAGAGCGACATGATGCCGGCGTCGGACATCGCCACGCCGAAGAAGAGCAACTGCGCAACCGACCCCACTCGCACCACCGGCCGCGGCCCGAAGATCGTCACCAGCCCCGCGAGCCCGGCGGCGACGGTCATCGGACCGGCCACCCCGTGCTCGATGAGGTGCGACAGCGACACCTTGACGCGGTCTCCGGCGCCGAACGGGTAGCTCGCCGGAGTCGTCCACCACAGAATCCCGACAGCGGTCACCGCCAGTGACAGCGCCGCGCCCAGGAGGCGATCCCTTCTCGTCATGCCGCTCACGCTAGGAACGCCCGTACCGGCACACCTCCCCCTGACGAGGGAGGCCACGCCACGCCGCGTCGGCTAGCGTCGCTCCACGTGAGAGGCCGTATCGCCCGCGCCGTCGGAGCGGGCACCTACCAGCTGCTGGGCGCCGCGCTGCTGACTCCCGTGGCCGTGGCGCTCGGCATAGTGATCATGACCGAGGTGACGCCGGGACGCGTCCTGGCGCTGTGGGCGGCGTGCCTGCCCGCCTCGGTGCTGCTCGCCGCGGTGCCGCTGACGCGGCGCATCGAGGCGGCCGCGCTGTCGGAACTGCTCGGCGTCGAGGTGCCCGAGCGGGCCGACCGCCTCTACCTCCTCGCCTTGACGAGCCTGCACCTGTACGGCGGCGCCACGCTCAGCGCGGGCGTCCTGCTGCTGGCACCCGGGCTGGTCAAGCTCGGCGACCTGGGGCTCTGGACCGCGGATCCCGGCGCGATGGCCCCGATACCCCTCCTGGCCGCCGCCACGCTGGCCGCGCTGGTCGCCGCCGGGTTCGCCCAGCGGTGGGCGGCGCGCCGCCTCCTGCACGCCGAGCCGTCCCGCACGATCGAGGAGCTCGGCCGGCGCGAGAGCCTCGCCCTGGAACTGCACGACTCGGTCGGCCACGCCCTCAGCGTCGTCCTGGTCCAGGCCATGGCCGCCCAGGCATCGCTGCAGCGCAGGCAGACGGACGTCGCCACCGCCGGCCAGTCGCTCGAGCACCTGATGGCCACCGCGCGCGACGCCCAGCAGGACCTCGACGTGCTGCTCGGGGTGCTCGACGACGGCGACGCCGGGCAGGGGCCCACGCTGGACGCGCTCGGCACGCTCACCCGTGGTGTGGACGTGCGGGCGAGCGTCGACCGTCTCGACCGGGTGCCGGGGGCGACCTCCCGCGCGGCCTACGCGATCACCAGGGAGGCGCTCACGAACGCCCTCCGCCACGGGCACGGGCCGATCACCCTCGACATCGCCGTCACCGACACCCTGGTGCTGACCGTGGAGAACGCGACATCGGCTCCTACGGCCGCCCCGGCTCCCCACGGCACTGCGACCCCTCCAGGCATCCTGGAGGTGCCAGGCATCCCGGATGTGCCAGGCATCCCGGAAGTGCCGGGTATCCCGGAGGCGCCAGGTATCCCGGAGGTACCGGGCACCCCTGACGCGCTGGGCATCCCTGACGTGGCGGTCATCCCGGAGGTGGCGGTCATCCCGGACGCTTCGGGCGGCTCCGGTGCGCCGGGCGCGCCTGGCGTGGTGGGTTCGCGGGGGGTGTCCGGTGCGTCGGGCGGGCTGGGGGCGTCGGATCCACCAGGTGCGCCGGAGGTGCCAGGGGCCTCCGGCAGGGCCGGGCGTGGCCTGACCGGCATGCGGATGCGGGCCCGCCTCGTCGGCGGCACCTGTACCTATCAGAAGGAGGTGGACGGCACGTGGCGCATCCAGGCGACGCTGCCGCTGTGATCAGGGTCGTCCTGGCCGACGACGAGAAGCTGATCCGCTCGGGATGGGCCGCGATGCTCTCCCTCCACGACGACATCGCGGTCGTCGGCGAGGCGTCCGACGGTCGCGAGGCCGTCGAGGCAGGTCTCGGCGCGGACGTCGTCCTCATGGACGTCCGCATGCCCCGCATGGACGGCCTCGCCGCCACCCAGGAACTGGCCCGCCGCTCGCCCGCGACCCGGGTCGTGGTGGTCACGACGTTCGAGAACGACCAGCTGGTCTGGGGCGCCCTGCGCGCCGGCGCGGCCGGCTACGTGCTCAAACGCGCCCCGGCGAGCGAGCTGGTGGACGCCGTCCGGCTGGTCCACTCCCGCGACGCGGTGCTCTTCCCCGACGCGCTGCGCCGCATCGCCGCCCACCATCTCGGTACGGCAGGCCCCCCTACACCCGGACGCGTTCCGGGCCAGGGGACCAGCGGCCCGGCCATGAGGGAGCCGGCGGGACCTGACCTGCGACCACCGGGCCAGACGGGACGTGACCTGGGGCGGGCCGGTGAGGCGGGGCGCGACCTGGGGCGGGCTGGTGAGGCGGGGCGCGGCCAGGGACCGGCCGGTCACACGGGGCGCGATCTGGGGCGGGCCGTGGAGGCGGGACGTGACCTGGGGAGGGCTGGTGAGGCGGGGCGCGGTCGTGATGGGAATCGCCGGTCAGGACTGGGCGGGCGTGCGGGCGATCGGCTGCCGGGGCGTGGATGGTGGCGCGGTTCGGCGGGGAGCGCCGGGGCGACGTGGCGGGTGCCGGTGGAGCTGACCCCGCGCGAGCTGGACGTCCTGCGGCAGATCGCCCACGGCCAGAACAACGCCGAGATCGCGGCCGCGCTGTACGTGTCGAAGGAGACGGTCAAGACGCACGTCCGCAACGTCCTGGACAAGCTCGGCGCCCGCGACCGCACCCAGGCGGCGGTTCTCGCCTACGAGCTCGGTCTCGTCTTCGCGGGCGCCGAGGCGTGGGATCAGCCGAGCGGCCCCTTTTCCTCCAGGGTGTAGCCGCCCTTGATCACCGGTGAGTCGGGCGCCGGCGCCATGCACCTGGTCAGGAGCGGCTCTCCCTCCGCCGTCGCCCCGGCCAGCCCGATCATGCTGGGGCCCGCGCCCTTCGGGGCGACGTAGAAGCTTACCCCCATGCGCACGCGCCGTTTCAGCAGGTCCTCCCAGGGCCCGCCGGGAGTCACCCGGACGAGCGTGCCCGTCACGGTGGCGACGGGGCCGCCGGTGGTCAGGCAGTCGACCTTGACCTCACCCCAGTTGACCTGGCGCGGCTTTCCCGGCTCCTTGACCGCGTGGTAGATGCGGAACGTCCCCCACGCCCGGGTCGGGAAGGCGGGGCTGGCGGCGGTGAACTCGCCGTGCGCGTCAACCGTGACCTGGATGTCGTTGCCCGGGGCGGGGAAGTGCATGCGCGCCCATCCCTTGATGCCGGCGGTGGTCTTGGCGACACGGATGCTCCCGGCGGGCGCCGCTGCCGCGCTCGCCGTGCCGGTGGCGGTCGTCGTGGCGGCCAGCGCCGCGACGGCGACGAGTCGAGCAGCCGTCTTGATCATGATGGTCTCTCCGATCTGGTGGAGTGGACAGCATGGACTGACACCACGACTGTCGCGGACGGCGCCGCCTCGCACCTCCCTCGCCCGAGGGAGTCCACCGACGGGAGCCCGAGGGAGTCCCCAAGGTGAGCCCGAGGGGGACCACCAAGGTGAGTCCCCAAGGTGAGCCCGAAGGAGTCCCCAAGGTGAGTCTGAGGGAGTCCCCAAGGTGAGCCCGAGGGAGATCGCCAAGGTGAGCCCGAGGGAGACCACCAAGGTGAGCCTGAGGGGTCCACGCCACCGTTGGTCGAGATCGAGGTGGCAGTCCCACAGCACCAGCGGCGTCCCGTTGACGGTGCTGCCACGGTCGGCCGGCCCCACGCACCGTCCTGCCGATCGACGCGAGGGTGAGAACGCGAGTCTGACCCTCGCGGTCAGCCCGGGAGACGGCCGCCTGTCGTACGGTCGAGGAAGACGGGTGAGGGGAGATCGACGTGGTCCCAGGCTGCGGCAACTGCGATTGCTACGTGGAAGAACGAGTCCTGTTCAGGCCGCCGGACGAGCGCTGACCGATCGTGCTGGAGGGGCTCGCTCGGCGACGGGGCCCCTCTACCACCCGCTGATGCGACATCACGCGTACGGCCCACGCTCACGCCGAGTCGTACGGCCCGCGCCCACGCCGAGCCGTACGATGCGCGCCCACGCCGAGCCGTACGCCCAGCGTGACGTCCCCGGACGTGCGTCGGCCGCGTGGAGCGGCCGAGGTCGACGGCGTGGGCGTCTCCCGACGTGGCGGCTCCTGCCGTCGGGCGCTCGTGCGGGTCAGAGCATGACGTGGGATTCCGGGTGGCCCACGAAGGAGAACTGGGCGACCCGGTTCAGCTTGATGTCGTCGGCCTGCCACGTGTGCATCGCCGAGTCGGCGCTGCGCCAGTACACGAAGTTGAACCGGTCGGCCGAGTAGATCTTGACCTTGTCCTCCTTCAGCCGCCGCACCAGGTGGGTGTCCTCGCCGCGGGTGATGTCCGCGAAGCCGTACGAGCGGAACATGTCGGCCTTGCCGAGGAACGTGCCGCCCTGCACCAGCCACGTGTAGCGGTGTTCGAGGCCGGGCAGGCGCAGCATGGTCGTGTTGGTGCCCTCGAAGTAGGTGTAGTGGGCGCCCTTGCCGACGAGTTCGGCGTCGGAGTAGTCGAAGGCCCGCACCAGGTCGGACAGGTAGTGCTCGCCGTACAGGTTGTCGTCGTCCATCTTGGCGACGAGTTCGCCGTCGGCTGCGGCGATGCCCATGTTCATGCACGCGCCCAGGGACATGTCGGCGGCGGCGGGCAGGACGACGACGTCGGAGATGCCCGCCATGCGGGCCTTGTCGGCGACGACGACGGGGTCGATGTCGAGGCCGTGCAGGACCATGACCAACTGGAGCGGCCGGTGGCGCTGCCGGGCGACGGAGCTGATGGCGTGTTCGATCTGCGCGGCGCGGTTGGTCGGCAGGACGACGGAGATGGCGCGCGAGCGCGACTCGACCGGGTGGCCCATGAGGCCGAGGATCTGGTCGACGCGGTGGGAGAACAGGTGCTTGTCGAAGACCTCGCGCATGGCGAGGTGGCCCATGCGGGCGCGCAGCTCGGGGCTGTTGATCAGGTGGAGCACCTGGTTGAAGGACTCGATGGGCTCGCGGGCGATGGGGATGAGCGGGCCGAAGGTCTCCTCGATGGCGCGGGACCAGCCGGAGACGACGGGGGTGGCGCACGCGGACAGTTCGAAGACGCGGCGCGCGCACATGGTGGGCGACTCGAGCACCGAGTTGACGTTGAGGAAGACCTTGTACATCCGGTAGGCCGCGAGCATCTGGTCGTAGGGGAGCTCGCCCACGATGTGCGGCCGGTACTTCTCGGGCCAGGCGTACTTGTCGTCGACGGAGCCGTTGCGCGCGAAGATGTGCAGGCCGAGCTCCCTGATCGGGTCGATCACGGTCTCCATCTGCTCGCGGCGCTCGGGGTGCTTGTCGCGGAAGTACATGCCCGCGAAGACCACGTCGTGCAGGCGTCCCTGCTTCTGCTGGATGGGGTTGTGCACGCGGGGCTGGGCGGCGAACTGCAGGACGTCCACCCGGTCATGTCCCAGAACTTCACGATATTTCGGGATCATGTCGCCGTCGCAGGTGAACACGTAGTCGAACAGCTTCGCCGTGTCGATGAAGAAGTCGAAGTTGGGCGGGTCCTCCTTGTTCCAGAAGACCGTGGGGATGCCCTCGGCGCGGCACCACGCGACCAGGTCCCGCAGCTCCTGCTTGGGCGCATTGGTGCCGGTCATCTGGTACCGCCAGCGGCCCTGGTTGCCGTGCCAGGCCGACTCGCAGAACAGCAGGTCGGGCCGCTTCTCGGCGAAGATCTCCGGCCAGTCGCGCAGGCCGAACTCGATCTGGTCCCACTCGTAGCGGAAGGCCATCCTGGAGAAGTCGTCCAGGATGACGGCGACCTTCAGGTCGGGCCGGTTGATCGGCCCGGTGGGCCACTTGACCGTCGGCACCTCGACCAGCGGCGGGCGCTTGCCCGCCGCCTCGGTGACCGTCGAGACCGGAGTCGGCGCGGCGGGCGCCTTCTCGTTCGAGCGCACCGCCGCCACGACCTTGCCCGGGTTCTTGGACGTCAGCGCCTCGCCCAGCTTGAACGCGCGCTTGGTCTGCGTGGCCTGCAGCTTCCAGGTGGCGTACTCGGCGCGGGCCTCGGCGATCTCGAGCCGCCGCCGCAGCTCCTTGATCTCCTCTTCGTACCTCTCGACGAGCTTGCGCTCCTCAGGGAGCCAGTTGATCGGCCCGAGTCGCTGGAAGGTCGGCTCTTCTGAAGACATCCGCTCGTCCTCACTAAGTCAAAGGAGGTCTGTCATGGTACGGCTACTGCCGCCCGTTTCGTGAGGCCGGTGAGAGGTTCTCCCCCTTCAGCCACGACGCGATGACCCGCGCGATCCTCGGCCCCGCGGCGCCGTCCCACAGCACGGGCAGTTCCCCGGCCGGGGTCGTGGCCCCGTCGGACAGCGCCTTGGACGCGGCGGCGGCCAGCGCCGCGGGCGTGACGAGCCTGTTGGTGCCGTGGGTGACGGTGATCGGCCGCTCGGTGTTGGGCCTGACGGTGAGGCACGGCACGCCGAGCATCGTGGTCTCTTCCTGCACGCCGCCCGAGTCGGTCACGACCAGCGCGGCGCCCCGCACGAGCGAGAGGAAGTCGACGTACCCGAGCGGGTCGACGACCTTGACGTCGGGCCCGTCGACCAGGCCGACCGCGGCGAGCTGGGCGCGCCCGCGCGGGTGCATCGGTACGACCAGCGGGACCTGCGCGGCGACCTCGAGGACGGCGGAGACGAGCTCGCGGGCGGCCTCGGGCGTGTCCACGTTCGCCGGGCGGTGCAGCGTGGCCACGGCATAACGAGAAGGTATGCCGAGCCGTTCGACGACGGGCGCGGGGTCGAGCGAGGGGAGCGCGGCGAAGAGGCTGTCGATCATCGGGTTGCCGACCAGATGCGTCCTGGCGGCGGGCACGCCCTCGGCGGCCAGATACGACAGCGCTTCGGGCGAAGTGGCGAACAGCAGGTCCGACAGCGAGTCGGTGACGATCCTGTTGACCTCCTCGGGCATCCCGCGGTCGAAGGAGCGCAGGCCCGCCTCGACGTGGGCGGTGGCGACGCCGAGCTTGGCGCAGACGAGGATGGCGGCCAGCGTGGAGTTGACGTCCCCGTAGACGATCACGAGGTCGGGCTCCTGCGCCAGGAAGACCTCCTCGAGGCCGACGAGGAGAGCCGCGGTCTGCTTGGCGTGCGTTCCCGATCCGACTCCGAGGTTCGCGACGGGTGCGGGGAGTCCGAGGTCGGCGAAGAAGACGTCCGACATCAGCGCGTCGTAGTGCTGACCGGTGTGGATGATGCCCTGCCGCACGCCCAGCTCGTCGAGTCCGCGGACCACGGGGGCGGCCTTCACGAAGTTGGGACGGGCGCCGAGGACATGGAGGACCAGGGGGTTCTCCCTCATCTACCTCGCCTTTCATAGCGGAAGGGGAAAAACGTTGCCTATGGTACGGTCACCGCGTGGTATCCGACGCCAGACCAAAGGTTTCCGCCAAGTCGGCCAGGGCCGGAGTCGGTGGACTTCTCAAGGGCTTCATCCAGCATCCGGTCATCGTTTCCCGCGTCGTCGTCGCGAAGGTGAAATCCGACCCCGTCCGGGTCGCCCAAGCCGCCGCCGACGCGCTCCCGCCGAGGCTGCGCCCCGTCGTGGGCCGGGTCGCCTGGCCGGCCGCCCGCAAGGTACGGCGTGCCGTCCGCAAGGTCGGCATGCGCGTGGTGAAGGCGCCGTGGAACGAGGCCAAGGCGCACTGGGACGCCGGACGCGTCACCGAGGCGGCCGAGGTCCTCGAGCCGCACGCCAAGTACCCCTTCGTGAAGCGCAGGGCCGCCTACTACCGGGGCGAGCTGGCCGCGATCAGCCCTGACCCGATCCCGCCGCGTCCCAAGGTGGCGATCACCGAGCGCGTGGCCGGCCGGGTGCTGCACATGGTCACCAACGCCCTGCCGTACACGCAGGCGGGTTACACGGTGCGCACGCACCGGATCGTGACCGCGCAGAAGGAGAAGGGCCTCGACCCGCACGTCGTGACCAGCTGGGGCTGGCCGATGCTGCAGGGGCACGCGGACGCCGCGCCGTTCGAGGAGCTCGACGGCATCCCGTACCACCGGCTGCTGCCGGACGGGCGGCAGGAGATGCCGTTCGAGACGCGGGGGCGCATCATCCTGGGCGCCGAGCGCGTCACCGAGCTGGTCGCCACGCTGCGGCCGCAGGTGCTGCACGCGGCCACGGACCACCGCAACGGGTCGATGGCGTACGCGGTCCGCGAGCGGACGGGCACGCCGTTCGTCTACGAGGTGCGCGGCTTCCTGGAGGAGACCTGGGCCTCGCGCGACCCGATCCGCATCGGCAGCGAGCGGCACGTCCTCCAGCGCGAGCGTGAGGCGTTCCTGATGCGCGAGGCGGACGCGGTGGTCACGCTGGCCGAGACCATGGCGCAGGAGATCGTGGAGCGCGGCGTGCCGCGCGAGAAGATCCGCCTGGCGCCCAACGCGGTGGACGACTCGCTGCTGACGGCCGACTACGACGGCGCGGCCTTCCGCCGGTCGATGGGCATCGGCGACGACGAGATCGTGGTCGGCTCGGTCTCCAGCATCGTGGCCTACGAGGGTTTCGCGACCCTGCTGCGGGCGGGCGCGCTGCTCAGGAAGGACGTCAGGGTCCTCATCGTCGGCGACGGCACCGAGCGGGACAACCTGCTCGCGCTCGTGGAGGAGCTCGGCCTCGACAACGCCATCCTGCCGGGCCGGGTGGGCCCCGAGGAGGCGCTGCAGGCGCAGGCGGCGATCGACATCTTCGTCTGCCCCCGCGAGGACCTGAGGGTGTGCCGGCTCGTTACGCCATTGAAACCCGTCGAGGCGATGGCGCTCGGCAAGCCCGTCGTGCTGAGCGATCTGCCCGCGCTGTCCGAGCTCGTCGGCTCCGAGGGCGCGGGTCTGCTGGTCCCGCCCGGCGACCCGGAGGCGCTCGCCAAGGCGCTGTCCGACCTGCGACAGGACCCGGCCAGGCGAGCTGAGATGGGTGAGGCTGGAAAGGCGGAAGTGGCAGCAAAGCGGACATGGAGCCGCGTTGCCGAGACTTATCGTGACCTTTACCGAACGCTTGAAGAACGATGACCTACAAGTTCGCTGTCGGTTCTGACGGGTTCAGTCGCATTAGGCGTGAGCTAGGTGGACTTGAGATAACCTTTGCCACCATGAAGTGTTCTAAGGCGATGTCGTGACGGATTTCGACCTGGCAGTCATCGGCCTGGGTTACGTCGGCATGCCGCTGGCCAAGGAGGCCGTGGCGGCAGGCCTGCGGGTCGTCGGCGTGGACGTCGACCCCCGCAAGGTCGACGCGCTCAACGCCGGTCAGTCCTACATCGACGACCTGACCGACGCCGACCTCGAGCACATGCTGGCCAACGGCTTCAGCGCCACGCTCGACGAGTCGGTGCTGGCAGCCAGCGACACGATCGTCATCTGCGTTCCCACGCCGCTGGACGAGGACCACCGTCCCGACCTGTCGGCGGTCGAGGGCGCGACCAAGGCGGTCGCGCGCAACCTCAGCCGCGGCACCCTCGTCGTCCTGGAGTCCACGACCTACCCCGGCACCACCGACGGCGTGGCCAGGCCGCTGCTCGAGACCTCGGGTCTCGTCGCCGGCGTCGACTTCCAGCTCGCCTTCTCTCCCGAGCGCATCGACCCCGGCAACCCCAAGTACGGCCTGCGCAACACCCCCAAGGTCGTCGGCGGCTACACCGACACCTGCCGTGACCGGGCCGCCGCCTTCTACGGCCAGTTCATCGAGCAGATCGTGCCGGTCAGCGGCACCCGCGAGGCCGAGATGGCCAAGCTGCTGGAGAACACCTACCGGCACGTCAACATCGCCCTCGTCAACGAGATGGCGATCTTCTGCGACGAGCTCGGCGTCGACCTGTGGGAGGCGATCGAGGCCGCGGCGACCAAGCCGTTCGGCTTCCAGAAGTTCCTTCCCGGACCCGGCGTCGGCGGCCACTGCATCCCCGTGGACCCCGGCTACCTGTCGTACACGGTCCGCAAGCTCGGCTACCCGTTCCGGTTCGTCGAGCTGGCGCAGGAGATCAACGAGCGGATGCCCGCGTACGTGGTCAACCGCGTCCAGCGCCTGCTCAACCGGCACCGCAAGGCCGTGAACGGCGCCAAGGTCGTGCTGCTCGGCGTCACCTACAAGCCGGACATCGCCGACGAGCGCGAGACCCCCGCCCTGCCCGTCGCCCGGGCGCTGCTGGAGCTGGGCGCGGAGCTCACGTTCGTGGACCCCTACGTCAAGGAGTGGTCGGTTGACGGCACCGCGGTGCCGCGTGAGGAGGACCTGGCCGAGGCCGTCGTGACCGCGGACGTGACGCTGCTGCTGCAGCAGCACGCCGCTTTCGACCTCGACATGGTCGAGGAGAACGCCAGGCTCGTGCTGGACACCCGCGGCGTGCTCGCCGAGGGTGAACGCGTCGAGCGGCTGTAGCGACAGGGGGCTGCGCGCAGTGCACGTGCTCGTCATGACGGTGGTGCATAACCCCGAGGACGCCCGGATCCTGCACCGGCAGATCCGCGCTCTCGTGGATGCCGGTCATGAGGTCACGTACGCGGCGTCCTTCTCCGCCCACGGCGTGGTCGCCAGACCGTGGGTGAACGCCATCGACCTGCCCAGGGCGGCCCAGCGCAAGCGCATCCGGGCCGTGTGGGAGGCGCGAAGGGCGTTCAAGCGCCTGCGTGACAAGGTCGACCTCGTCCTCATCCACGACCCCGAGCTGCTGTTCTCGGTCTGGGGCATGCGCCGCAGGCCGCCCGTGGTCTGGGACGTGCACGAGGACACCCCGGCCACGCTGTCGCTGAAGCCCTGGCTGCCGTCGTTCCTGCGTCCGCCGGTGCGCTTCCTGGCCCGCCTGCTGGAGGGCACCGCCGAGCGGGGACTGCACCTGCTGCTGGCGGAGACCGCCTACGCGGGCAGGTTCAAGCACGCCCACCTCATCGTCCCCAACGAGACGTGGGTGCCCGACGACGTGACGCCGCCCGGCGACGACAGGGTCGTCTACCTCGGCTGGCTGTCCAGGGCGCGTGGCGTCCAGGAGGCGATCGAGGTCGGTCGCCTGCTGCAGCCGTACAAGGTGGCGGTCGAACTGATCGGCTACGCCGACCCGCAGTCGCGGCCCGCGCTCAACCAGGCGGTGGCCGACGGCGTGCTGGAGTGGCGTGACTTCATGCCGAACGACGAGGCGCTGAAGCGGCTCGACGGCGCGCTGGCCGGGCTGTCGCTCCTGCACGACGAGCCCAACTACCGCCACTCCATGCCCACGAAGATCGTGGAGTACATGGCGCACGGGATCCCCGTGATAACGACTCCCTCGCCGCGCGCGGTGGAGCTGGTCGAGCGGTACTCCAGCGGCGTGGTCGTGCCGTGGGAGGACCCCAAGGCCGTGGCGCAGGCCGTCCTGTCACTCAGGGACGACCAGCGCGAACGGCACGCGATGGGGGCCCGCGGTTACGCCGCGGCCCGCGCCAACCACCACTGGCCGAACTCGGCACGCAGGTTCGTCGCCCAACTGGAGTCCTGGGCCGGCGTCAAGAAGTAGCGTTTATCCCCTGCTGATCACGAGGGCGGTAGGTTCCTGAACGTGCGCTGGCTCACTGTGCTTCTGGGTGCCGCGATCCTGGCCGCCATCGCGGCGGTGGTCATGGTCCTTCCCGACAAGGAGCCGACCGCGGGCGACACCCGAGCCTCGGCCGCGCCCTCCGCGTCGAAGAAGGCGTTGCCGCAGCCGACCGCCAAGCAGTTCAGGGACTCCTGCGGCACCTTTGACCTGCAGGACGTCAAGCCGTACGCGATCACCGGCTACTGGATCACCCCGTCGAGCAACCCGTGCACGTGGCGGCACCAGATGGAGGAGATCCACGCCGCCGGCGGCGACACCGTCATCAGGATCGGGTACGGCCTGCAGTACCGGCCGGTCAGGGACGGCCAGATCCTGACCAGGGACGGCGAGGTCGACCCGCGCTACACCGACTGCGAGGGGTGCTGGACCGAGGCGGAGGACGACCTCAGGCGGGCCAACCCCGGCAACAGGATCGGCCGCACCTTCGTGTACCGGACCGACGAGGCGTTCGGCCCGGGCCTGTTCCGCTGCCCCCAGATGGAACGCGCCATCGAGAGCCACAAGCGCGTCTACTACCGGCTCGTCGCCGCGCCCGACGGCTCCGACGACGCCACCTGCGACTTCAGCAAGACGGGACGCTCCTACGACCTGATCCTGATCGCCGGCGCGAAGAAGGACAGCCTCGAGGAGCTGCTCGACCTCGGCGAGACGTTCGGCATCCAGGTCTTCCCCTCGCTGCCGATGGCGCCGCGCGACTCGGACGTGGCGACCAGGGCCAGCCAGAAGCACATGCCCGTGCTCGTCACGCTGACCCGCAGGATCCTGCAGGACTACGGCGACCGCTTCAAGGACAGGGCCTCGCTCGGCGGCTTCTACCAGCCCTTCGAGCTGCAGATGGGCGCCACCATGGCCACCAACCCGACCCTGCAGGTCTACTCCGAGCAGCACGTCATCATCGAGCAGGAGCTGCCCGGCAAGCCGATCCTGGTCAGCCCCTACATGGACGCCCGCAAGCGGGTGGGGTTCGGCCAGACGCCGAAGCAGGTCGCCGAGGGCTTCAAGGCGCTGGCCAAGTCGGGCGTCGGCATCATCGCCCCCCAGGACAGCAGGGGCACCGGCAAGGTCGGCCTGTTCTGGCCCGACCAGCGGTACGAGGAGGTCGACCCGCGCCTGCGCCCGGTCGTCGGGGAGACCACCTACGACACCGCCTACCACGGCTCGACCCGCGACTACTACCGTGAGATGGCCCTCGCCCGCGAGCAACTCGTCGAGGAGGGCTTCGAGGTCGACCTGTGGGCGAACGTCGAGTCGTTCGAGCCCTCGGCCGTCACCCCGTGCCAGCCGCAGGGCACCCGCGGCGCGACCGACAAGAAGCGCCTCGACGCGGCGGTCGCGATGACCGGCAGGTACGTGCAGAAGGTCGTCTCCTACATGTGGAGCGACTTCTTCACCTGCGGCGACTCCCCGCTCAAGGAGCAGGTCACGGCCGACCACCGGCGGCCCATCGCGGTCGACGCGGTCAGGACCTCGCCGAACGAGGAGGACGGCATCGAGGTCCGCGGCTACAACCTGGAGCCGGGCGGCACCATCACGATGACCTGGCCAGGCGGGTCGGCCGAGCTGCTGATCTCCGCGACCGACGCGCCCAACGAGGCCATGGCCGACCGCATCGTGGTCGCCTGGGTGCCCTTCGACTGGTCGCAGGTGCCCCTCGGCGTCTGGGTCAAGGTCGGGGTGCGCTCACCGACGGGCCTGGAGGCCACCGAGCCGTTGCACGTGCGCGTCAGCGTGTAACGTGCCTGGCATGGTCCCCACCGTTCCGGTCAGCGTGGACCTCGTCGTCCTCACTGTCCGTTGTCAGGCGCTCTCGGCTCTGCTGTGGCGCCGTGACAACCCGCCGTTCCTGCGCCGATGGTCGCTGTCCGGCGGCTTCATCCAACTCGACGAGGACCTGCCCGACGCCGCCCGCCGCATCCTGGCCGAACGCGCGGGCCTGCCCGGCGCGCCCGTCCACCTGGAGCAGCTGCAGACCTACGGCTACCCCGACCGCGACCCGCGCCAGCGCGTCCTGTCCGTGGCCTACCTGGGGCTGGCTCCCGACCTGCCCGCCTCGGAGAAGGCGCACATGGCGTGGGTGCCCGTCTCCGAGCTGAACGTCATGGCCTTCGACCACCGGCGCATCATGCTCGACGGCATCGAGCGGGCGCGCGCCAAGCTGGAGTACACCTCGCTCGGCGCGGCCTTCTGCCCCCCCGAGTTCACGGTGGCCGACCTGCGGCGCGTCTACGAGATCGTCTGGGGGCGCCCGCTCGACCCGCGCAACTTCCACCGCAAGGTGACCAAGGCCGAGGGGTTCCTCGTCGAGACGGGCGGGACTACCACCCGCGACGGCGGCCGTCCCGCCAAGCTCTACCGCCGCGGGCCGGCCGAACTGCTCCACCCGCCGATGCTGCGCTCGCTCAAGGAGTAGTCGCGCCCCGGCGCGGACGTGAAGGCGGATCGGGGAATCGGCGGAGTACAGCGGAGTACAGGTGTACGTCCGTCGAAGACCTCCGTCACGATCGTCAAGTCGACCGGGTGGACCAGCGAGAAGCCTGCCGTTCCCGCCGACTAACATGAGGCCATGCCTCGATTCCGTGCGATTCTTGACACTATGCCCCCGTACAAGGCGGGCAGGGCCGTGGTGAGTGCCGACGGCAGGTCGTACAAGCTCTCCTCCAACGAGTCGCCCTACGATCCGCTGCCGTCGGTCGTCGAGGCGATCGCCGAGGGCGCGAGGCAGATCAACCGCTACCCCGATCCTGGCGCGGTCAAGCTCACCGAGATGATCGCGGCCAGGTACGGGGTGCCGGCCGAGCACGTGGCGCTCGGCGCGGGCTCGGTCACCGTGGCCCAGCAGCTGTTCGAGACGTTCGGCGAGCCGGGCGTCGAGGTGATCTACGCCTGGCGCTCCTTCGAGGCGTACCCGCTGCTAGCGGACCTGGCCGGGGTGACCTCCGTCCGGGTGCCGCTGGCCGGCGAGGACCACGACCTGGACGCCATGGCGGCGGCCGTCACCGACCGCACCTCCATGATCTTCGTCTGCAACCCGAACAACCCGACCGGCACCTCCATCCGGCGCGCCGAGCTCGAGGCGTTCCTCGACAAGGTCCCCTCCGACGTGCTGGTGGTGCTGGACGAGGCCTACCGTGAGTACGTCCGCGACGCCGACGTCCCCGACGGGCTCACCCTCTACCGCGACCGGCCCAACGTGTGCGTCCTGCGTACCTTCTCCAAGGCGTACGGCCTGGCGGGGCTGCGCGTGGGCTACCTGATCGGGCACGAGCCCGTGGCCGCGGCCGTCCGCAAGACGATCGTCCCGTTCGCGGTCAACCACCTGGCGCAGCTGGCGGCCATCGCCTCGCTGGAGACGCAGGCCGAGAAGGAACTGCTGGACCGGGTCGACTTCGTGGTCAAGGAGCGCACCAGGGTCCGCGAGGCGCTCGTCGCGCAGGGCTGGACGGTGCCGCCGACGGAGGCCAACTTCGTGTGGCTGCGCCTCGGCGAGCGCACGACGGACTTCGCGGCGGCGTGCGCGGTCGAGGGTGTGGCGGTGCGGCCGTTCCCCGGTGAGGGGGCGCGCGTGTCGATCGGCACCCCCGAGGCCAACGACGCCTTCCTGCGGGCGGCGGCCGACTTCCGCCAGTCCTGACGGGACCGTCCGGGCCGTCCCGCCGGGAGGCGGCCCGGGTTCGCGTGGTCACTCCAGGCGGAGGGTCTCGTGCCGCGTGGCAGGCAGCTCATGGAGCGTCTGGTGCCGCGTGGCCTATGGTTCCTGGCCACCGCTCACACCGAGGCGGACGTCGGCCCCATCGTCGACGCGTTCGCCGACGCTCTGCGGTCGCTTCCGCTCGGTTGAGATCACCAGCGCGACGCCGATCAGGATGACGAGACCGCCGCCGAGGATCCGCGGCGTCACCGGCTCGCCCAGCACCAGCGCGCCGAGCGCGACGGCCACCGCGGGATTGACGTACGCGTAGGTCGCCACCAGCGAGATCGGCGCGTTCCCCAGCAGCCAGACGAACGAGGTGAACCCGACCAGCGAGCCCACCAGGATCAGGTACGCCAGCCCCACCCACGACCGGCCGGAGATCGCCGCCAGGTCCGTCCGCTCACCGAGCCCGGTGCCGAGCACCGCGAGTCCGAGGCCGCCGACGATCATCTCGACCGTGCTGGCGGCGAACGGGTTGGCCGGCATCGAGATGCGGCTCGACAGGAACGACCCCACCGCCCACGACAGCGATCCGATCAGCACGATGATGGTGCCGGTCGTCGAGTTCGCGCCGTGCCCGCCGGTGAGCGACAGCGCCGCCACGCCGACGAGGCCGATCAGCACGCCCGCCAGGGTGAGCACCTGAGGCCGGTCCCTGACCAGGAAGCGGAACATCACCAGCCACAGCGGCACGGAGGCCACGAGCAGCGCCGCCAGCCCGGTGGAGATGTGCTGCTCGGCGACGGCGAGCAGGCCGTTGCCGAGTGTCAGCAGCAGCAGCCCCGCCAGCGCCGCGCCGGCCAACTCCCTGCGGGTCATCCTGAACGCCGCAGTCCCGTTCTTGGCCAGCAGGAACCCGCCCAGCAGGATGCCCGCCGTGATGAACCGCATGGCCCCGCTGAGCATGGGCGGGATTGTCTCGACGGCGACGGCGATGCCGAGGTAGGTAGACCCCCACACCACGTAGACGATGCCCAGGGCCACCCAGATGAGCAGCCGCTTGTCAGTGGTGTTCTGTGTCATAGCTACTGACAATAACGAGTGGCCATGTGACGGTGTACGGCACCCCCACCGGGGGGACGACCGCCGGACCAGGCGATCAGCGCCGCCCACGTAAGCCCGGGGGATGCGCGGCCGGAGCAGGCGATCCCGGCCCTCCGCGCAAGCCCTGGGGACGCGTAGGGGAGCGGGCGATCACGGCTGCCCGGGGGATGCGCTGTCGGATCAGACGATTATGGCCGTCCGTTGGAAACCCCGGCCCCGCACTCCCGGTGACGCGTATCCCTTGGACAGACGGCGGCCCCGCGCCAGGGGTGGCGCGGAGCCGGGCGTGCCGTACGAAACCCAGAAAAGGTAGGGGTCCGCCGCCCCGAGAAGGGGAAGGGGGGCGGCGGACCGGACTGGTGGTGACGTCAGCGCGGGCCGAGCTTCTCCACGATCAACCGGTACAGCTGGCGCGGACGGCCCGGCTGGGGCGTGCGGTTCGGCGGAAGCGGCCACGCGAGTCCCTCGTCAACCAGCGTGCGCAGCAACCGCCGAGCGGTGCGCGGAGTGACTCCGAGCATCTTCCCCGCCCCTTCGGCGTCCACCACGGTGTCGCCCCCCTCCAGTTTCGCCGCCAGCCTGGCGAGCACCTCGACGCCTTTCGGCTTGAGCGGCGTCGAGCCCTGAGGGGGCATCCTCGGCGCGGGGATCAGTGCTCTCCCCTCGCGATCGACCGCGAACCCCTGTGCCTGCTTGCCCGCCTGCGAGCGCGCGAGCGCCGCACGGGCGTGGGATTCCGCGTCATGTGTCGTACGGCCCATGCCCACGCCCACCTCGACCGCCAGGCCGAGTTCGTCGCGCACTCTGGCGGCGAACGGCAGCACCCGGAAGCCGTCGGTCGCGGACGCGATCGAGCCACGGGTGGCGATGATCAGGTAGCTATGGTCGTCGATGGGCCAGACGGTGGCGTTGATCCTGTTGGCCTCCTGGACCAGTAGGCGGTGCAGTGACAGGCGCAGTTCGTCGCGCCAGTAGCGGGGCGCCGCGCGGCGCACGGGCTCCCGCAGTGTCGGTACCTCGACGAGTACGACGGTGAGTTGTGACTCCTCCAATCTGTGGTGGGCGCCGAGCAGCGCCGCGGTATGCAGCGCGGACCGCACGGCCGCCGATGTGGGTCTGATCCTGATCACGGGCACGCCCGCGGTGTGCAGCCGGTCCGCGACCGCGGGAAGGCATGTCAGCGCTCCCGTCGTCGCGCCCTGCCGGGCCAGACGTTCGTGGTAGGCCGCGATCGTGCCGGTGGCGCCCGGCTCGTCGCGGCTGTGCACGTCCGTCGCCGGGATGCCCAGATCGGTGTAGGCCTCCTCGACGTCGGCGCGTGACACCACGTCGATGCTCACCCGTTGCGGGTCGAGCCGCGGGTCGATCGCCGCCTTCGCCAGCGCGGCGACCAGCGCGGCGCCGCCGAGCTGGACATACGTCGCGGGCATCGTCAGCACCCCTGACCGCCTTGCCAGGTCATAGGGAACCGGGCTGGCGAACAGACACGCGTCCACCCCCGGTCCAAGCCTGGTGACCTTGTCCGCCGCCTCCTGCTCGTCGCGGTAGGCGGCGGCCACGAGGCGGCAGGGAAGGGGTGCCGCGGCATGACCCATCAGCATCACGCGCTCGACCAGATCGTGAGGTCCGACCACACCGATAGTGAGGTCCGGTGTCATGGCGCCCGGGCGTGATACTCGGTGAGGCTCTTCGGTCCGCTCGACCAATGTTCGTCCCATCCTGCCGTCCATTGCAGTGCTCTCTTTTGGAACGATCGCTCGCGAGGGCCATAATGTCACGCCCAAATTTTCCAGAAAGCGACTCTGGAATGAGTTTCAGCAGCTCAGGCCGGAGAAACTTCGCGGATAATATCCGCGCCCAAGGCCCGCATTCGCTCGGCCAGATGCGCATGGCCACGATCGATCAGATAGCCCGACTCGATGACCGTCTCGCCTTCGGCGGCGAGCCCGGCCAGAACGAGCGCGATTCCCGAGCGGAGATCGTGGGCCGTCACCCGCGTGCCGGTGAGCGGAGTGTGGCCGTGGACGGTGGCGGCGTTGTCCTTGACCCTGACGTCGGCGCCCATCTTGTTGAGCTCGCCGGCCAGCGCGAACCGGCCGTCGAAGATGCGCTCGTGGATGTAGCTGATGCCGTCGGCGAAGCAGGCCACGGTCATCATCGGCGACTGCAGGTCGGTGGCGAAGCCGGGGTAGGTGTCGGTGATGACGTTGATCGGCTTCAGCGGGCTGTGGTGGCAGCGGACGCTGAGCACCGCGCCCTGGGTGGCGAACTCCACACCCATCTGCTCGAGCTTGTAGCGGACCACGCCGAGGTCGAGGCCGGTGCCGACGAGGTTGAGCTCGCCACCGGTGATGACCGCCGCCATGGCGAACACGCCCGCGTCGAGCCGGTCGGGCATCACGGTGTGCTCGACCGCGCGCAGCTCGCTGACGCCCTCGACGGTGATGAACCCGGTGCCGCCGCCGCTGATCTTCGCGCCCATCTTGGTGAGCATGTCGATCACGTCGAGCACCTCGGGCTCGAGCGCGGCGTTCTCGATCACGGTCGTGCCGCTGGCCAGCGCGGCGGCCATGATGAGGTTCTCGGTGCCGGTGTGGGAGGGGGTGTCGAGGTAGAGGGTCGCGCCCGTCAGCCCGGAGGACTTGACGTGGATGACGGTCTCGCTCTCGTCGACGATCGCGCCCAGGCGCTTGTAGCCGAGGTAGTGGAAGTCGAGGTTGCGGCTGCCGAGGTTGCAGCCGCCGACGCCCTCGACCACGGCCTCACCCAGCCGGTGCAGCAGCGCGGGCGTGAACAGGACCGAACCGCGGAAGCGCCTGGCGATCTCGGCGGGCAGGATCGGGCTGGTCAGCTTGGAGGCGTCGATGACCAGCGTGCGCTCGGCCTCGTGGAGCTCCACGTGCGCGCCGACGGCCTGGGCGAGCTCGACCGCCCGGCGCACGTCCTCGATGATCGGGACGTTGCGCAGGACCGTACGGCCCTCGGCCGCGAGCAGGGCGGCGCCGATCATGGGCAGCACGGCGTTCTTCGCGCCCTGGATGAACGCGGTTCCTCGCAGTGCGTTGCCACCGCGCACGCGGTAACGGACCATTCGCTTCCGCTCTCCCTCGGTAAAAGTGATCTGGGTAAAAGTGATTCGACCGCGCCCACAGTAGCCGCTGTGGACGCGTGACCCGGCCGATTCGCCCCGTGACTACCCGGTAAAGGAGAGTCCTGTGAGGCGTTCGTACGCCTCGACATAGCGCCGGCGCGTCCGCTCGACCACTTCGGCGGGAAGAGGCGGCGGCGCTTCACTGGATGATTTGTCCCATCCAGATTCCGGCGAAGTTAGCCAATCACGGACATATTGCTTGTCAAATGAGGGCTGCGCGCGGCCCGGCTGCCACTCGTCGAGCGGCCAGAAGCGGGAGGAGTCGGGCGTGAGGACCTCGTCGCCCAGCGTCAGCACCCCGTCGGCGTCCCAGCCGAGCTCGATCTTGGTGTCGGCGAGGATGATGCCGCGCTCGCGGGCGATCTCCGCGCCCCTCTCGTAGACGGCGAGCGTGATCCTGCGGATCTCGTGCGCCGTCTCCTCACCGACCTGCGCCACCACCTCGTCGAAGGAGATCGGCTCGTCGTGCTCGCCGACCGGGGCCTTGGTGGACGGGGTGAAGATCGGCTCGGGCAGCCGCGAGCCGTCCTCCAGGCCCTGCGGCAGCCGTACGCCGGAGACGGCGCCGTCGCGGCGGTAGTCGGCCAGGCCCCCGCCCGCCAGATACCCGCGCGCCACGCACTCGACCGGCACCATGCGCAGCGGCTTGCACACCATGCTGCGCGTGTCGGGCGCGGGACCGGCCAGGTGGTGGGGGACGATGTCCTTGAGCTGCTCGAACCACCACAGCGACAGCTGCGTGAGGATCGCCCCCTTGTCGGGGATGTCGGGGCGCAGCACGTGGTCGAAGGCCGAGATCCGGTCGGAGGCGACCATCAGCAGCAGGCCCTCGTCGGTCTCGTAGAGGTCGCGAACCTTGCCGGAGTGCAGGTGTTTCATCGGGCGATGTCCGTCCTGTGGTGGGAGCCGCGCAGCCTGACCCTGCCGACCAGCTCGTAGGCGTTGTTCCTGGCGCTCTGCTGGTCGGGACCCGTGCCGACCACGGCCAGCACCCTGCCGCCCGCGGAGACCGTCCGGCCGTCCTTGACCGCCGTGCCGGCGTGCAGGACGTAGGCGTGCTCCGTCGGCTCCAGGCCGGTGATCACGTCGCCCTTCACCGGGTCGGCCGGGTAGTTCTCCGCCGCGACGACGACGGCCACCGCCGAGCCGGCGCGGTAGGCCAGCGGCGGCTGCTCGGCCAGCGTGCCCGTCGCGCACGCCATGAGCACCCCGGCCAGCGGCGTCTCCAGGCGGTCGAGCACGACCTGCGTCTCGGGGTCGCCAAAACGCGCGTTGAACTCGACGACCTTCGGCCCCTTCGACGTCAGCGCCAGCCCGACGTAGAGCACCCCGTTGTACGGCAGGCCCCGCCGCGCCAGCTCGCTCACGGTCGGGTGCACGACCTCGCGCATCACCTGCTCCGCCAGGCCCTCGGGCGCCCACGGCAGCGGCGTGTAGGCGCCCATGCCGCCGGTGTTCGGGCCCTGGTCGCCGTCGTAGGCGCGCTTGAAGTCCTGGGCCGGCTGCAGCGCCACGGCCGTCGCGCCGTCGCACAGCGCGAACAGCGACACCTCGGGGCCGTCGAGGAACTCCTCGATCACCACCCGCTCGCACGCCTCCGCGTGCTCCAGCGCCGCGGCGTGGTCGTCGGTGACGACCACGCCCTTGCCGGCCGCCAACCCGTCGTCCTTGACCACGTACGGCGCGCCGAACTCCGCGAGCGCCGCCTCGGCCTCCTCCCGCGTCGCGCAGGTGCGCGACCGCGCCGTGGGAACGCCCGCGGCCTGCATGATCTCCTTGGCGAAGGCCTTGGAGCCCTCGATCATCGCCGCCTCGCGCCCGGGGCCGAAGCAGGGGATCCCGCTCGCGCGGACCGCGTCGGCCACGCCCGCCACCAGCGGCGCCTCGGGCCCGACGACGACCAGGTCGGCGCCGAGCTTCTCGGCCAGCCCGGCGACCTGTTGGGGGTCGGTGGGGACGATGTCGTGCAGGGTCGCGATCTCCGCGATGCCGGCGTTGCCCGGCGCACAGTGGAGCTCGGAAACCTGGGAGTCGAGTTTGAGCGAGCGGCACAGGGCGTGTTCCCGCCCGCCGGATCCAATCACAAGAACGCGCACCCGCTCATTCTCCCAGCTCGCACCGCGCCCCTCACACTCGCGTGGCCTTCTCGCCGCCGCGGGGACACCGCTCCCGCAACCGTCGAGAAGCGCCCCCGGGGCGGTCCGCGCCACGGGACGGACGAAGGCGTGGCCACGTGGTCGAGGAGCGGATGTGCGGGAATCGGGACGAATCTTTGTGACGTTCTACGCGATCAGCCGGTCTGACCCGAGTAAGGTGTGGGGGGTTACCGGCCTGTGGTAGTTTGGGTCGGCTTTGCGGCGTCTTGCGTGATTGGAGGTGGTCCGGGATGAATCCTGGTGATCCGAGCAGTACTCGCCCGCGCACGATCATCGTGCGCACCCCCGACCACTCCAATTCGGCAGCCTGATCGTGCCTCCACGCATCTCCAGATTGAGGTGATCTTTCGTCCTGCGTGGACCGTGCCAGGTCGGGCGGGAAGGGACTGCCATGCGCTCGTCCACCATTTTCCGTCGCATCAACCGTCACCCCGTGCCCGTGCACACCGCGCGCCAGCTGGCCAAGCCGCTGGGTGCTTCCTGCGTTCCCCCCGTTGACTCCATCGTCGAGTACGGCGCCTACGTCAACGGCAAGAAGATCGACGCTGACGGCATCGTCGAGTCGCTCAAGCTCGTCCGGCAGCACAACCTCGACAGCGACGGACCCAAGGCGTTCGTCTGGGTCGGCCTCCACGAGCCAGAGGCGCCCGAGGTCGAGTGGCTGGCCGAGGTGTTCGGCCTGCACCCCCTCTCGGTGGAGGACGCGGTCAAGGCCCACCAGCGGCCCAAGATCGAGCGCTACGGCGACTCCCTGTTCATGGTGCTGAAGACGATCGCCTACCTCGACCACGACGAGCTGACCGCGACCAGCGAGATCATCGCCACCGGCGAGATCATGGTCTTCCTCGGCGCCGACTTCGTCGTGACCGTGCGCCACGGCCACCACTGCCCGCTGTCGGAGGTGCGCGAGAAGCTCGAGGACAAGCCCAAGCTGATCAACCGCGGCCCCACCGGCGTCCTGCACGCCATCTCCGACCACGTGGTCGACCGCTACCTCCAGGTCGCCGACCTGATGCAGCTCGAGCTCGAAGAGGTCGAGGCCACCGTCTTCGCCGACGTCAGCTCCCGCGACATCAACCGCATCTACCAGCTCAAGCGCGAGATGCTGGAGATGAAGCGCGCCGTCACCCCGCTGCAGGCCCCGATGGCCACCCTGCCCCAGCGCCGCGTCATCCCGAGCGAGATGCGCGAGTACTTCCGCGACGTCAGCGACCACCTGGCCAGGGTGTGCGAGCAGGTCGAGTCGAGCAACGAGCTCGCCAACTCGATCCTGCAGGCGGCGCTCGCCCGCTCCAACACCCTCGCCAACGAGGACATGCGCAAGATCTCGTCCTGGGTGGCGATCATCAGCGTGCCCACGATGATCGCGGGCATCTACGGGATGAACTTCGACGTCATGCCGGAGCTCCGGCAGACGTGGGGGTACCCCGTGGTGATCGGCGTCATGGTCATGGCCTGCACGCTGCTGTACCGCGGCTTTCGCCGTAACGGCTGGCTCTGACCGCCGCGTTGCCCTCCGCCGTAACGGCCGGAGGGCATCGCGCCCGAGCCGAAGGTCAGACGCCCACCGGCTTGAGGGGGCCGACGGGGCGGGGGAGGGGCAGCCCGCGCTCCTCCCACAACGCGCGCATCCGGTCCGGGTAGTCGGTGACGACGCCCGCCACGTTCAGGTCGAGCAGGCGCGCGGCCGTCCTGGCGTCGTTCACCGTCCACACCACGACGGGCAGCCCGGCGGCCGCCGCCTGGCTCATCAGCGTCTCGTCCACCATCACGTGCTCGGGCGACAGCGCCGTGCCACCGGCGGCGCGCGCCGCGGCGGGGATGTCGTCGCCCAGGTCGTCGTGCCAGTGCAGGGTGTCGGGCTCGATCAGCGCGAACCGCGGGGTCTCGGGCGCGAGCCGGGCCGCGTGCCCGATGATCCGCCAGTCGAAGCTGAGGACGGCCGCGTTGCCGAGCCTGCCGTGCCGGTCGAGCTCGGCCACCACCAACTCGGTGAACTCCAGCGGGTCCGGCGTCAGCTCGGGCCTGGTCGGATCCGACTTCAGCTCGACGTGCAGCCGCACCGTGGCGGCGTCGTAGGCGTTCACCAGCCCGAGCACCGCGCCGAACGTCGGCATGCGCGTGTCCGGCATGGACTTCTGGGTGAGCGCGAACGGGTCGTCGGGATGCCGGGGCAGCCGCACGCCGACGTCCAGCATGCGCAGCTGGGCGTGGGTGAGGGTGTTGATCGGCTTGCCCACGTAGGGGAACAGCGGGTCCTGCGCGGTCAGCGGCCGCGTGTCCGCGCTCGTCACCGCGGAGACGGTGAGGTCGTGTGTGAGCACCAGGCGCCGGTCGGCGGTGAGCGCGACATCGAGCTCGAGCGCGTGGACGCCCAGCTCCATGGCATGGCTCAACCCGGGCAGGGTGTTCTCGGGCCAGAGACCTCTCGCACCCCGGTGACCGTGAATTTCGGCATGCACACCGGGACCCTACCGCCCGTGCGGCACCTTGGCGCGACAGCCACGCCGGTAGCTGTTTGTCCCGCTCTCTCGGCTTCTTTCTATCTTGTACGGCTATCGCATAGTTAGGCCCACCGTGGTCACCGGCCGGCGCCCGTCCATCACGCCGCTCCAGCGCCGCCGCCGCCCCGCCGTCACGCCGGGATCGTCGGCCGCCCCCTTCGGGACGGCGTGACGGCGGGGACCGGAGGCCGGGATCAGACCAGGGAGTGCAGCTCGATCGTCTGGTCGCGGCCGGGGCCGACACCGATCGCCGAGATGCGCGACTCGCTCAGCTCCTCCAGCGTCCGCACGTACGCCTGGGCGTTCGGCGGCAGGTCCTCGAACGACCTGGCCTTGGAGATGTCCTCCTGCCAGCCGGGGAACTCCTCGTAGATCGGCTTGGCGTGGTGGAAGTCCGTCTGCGTCATCGGGATCTCGTCGTGGCGCACCCCGTCGACGTCGTAGGCCACGCACACCGGGATCCGCTCCAGGCCCGACAGCACGTCCAGCTTGGTGAGGAAGAAGTCGGTGACGCCGTTGATCCGGGTGGCGTAACGGGCGATGACCGCGTCGAACCAGCCGCAGCGGCGGTTGCGCCCCGTCGTCACGCCGTACTCGCCGCCCGTCGTGCGCAGCCAGTCGCCCACCTCGTCGGTCAGCTCCGTCGGGAACGGGCCCGAGCCGACGCGGGTCGTGTACGCCTTCAGGATGCCGATCACCCGCGTGAGACGGTTCGGCGGGATGCCCGCGCCGGCGCACGCCCCGCCGCTGGTCGGCGACGACGACGTGACGAACGGGTAGGTGCCGTGGTCGATGTCGAGCAGCGTGCCCTGGCCGCCCTCCAGCAGCACGAACTTGTCCTCGTCCAGGGCCTTCTTCAGCACCAGCGAGGTGTCGGCGATGTGCGGCTTGAGCCGCTCCGCGTAGCCGAGGTACTCCTCCAGCACCTGCTGCGCGTCGATGCCGCGCCGGTTGTAGACCTTGGTCAGCACCTGGTTCTTCTCGCCGAGGACCACCTCGATCTTCTTGGCGAGGATGCCCGGGTCGAGCAGGTCCTGCACGCGGATGCCCATCCGGTAGATCTTGTCGCCGTAGGCGGGGCCGATGCCGCGGCCGGTCGTGCCGATCCTTGCCTTGCCGAGGTAGCGCTCGGTCACCTTGTCGAGCGCCTTGTGGTGGGGCATGATCAGGTGCGCGTTCGCCGAGATCAGCAGGCGCTCGGCGGAGATGCCGCGCGCGGCCAGGGCGTCCAGCTCGGACAGCAGCACGCCGGGATCGATCACCACGCCGTTGCCGATCACGGGGATCACGTCAGGCGACAGGATGCCGGTGGGCACCAGATGCAGCGCGTACTTCTGGTCGCCGATGACGATCGTGTGCCCCGCGTTGTTACCGCCCTGGTAGCGGACCACGTAGTCGACGGCACCGCCGAGGAGGTCGGTGGCCTTTCCCTTGCCCTCATCGCCCCACTGGGCGCCCAAGACAACGACAGCCGGCATGGTATCTCTCCCGAGCAAAACGAAAACCCCTGGCGCAAGCGCGACAGGGGCTCTTGCGTGGAGAGACTACCCGAGTATGCCCAAACGTCCCAAGCGCTAACTCTTGGTGAGCGCGTCGTAGGCCTCGGCGCTGCTGTCCTTCAGGAACTGCGAGCAGCGCTCCGCCTCGTCCTTCTCGCCGATCGCCTGGGCGGCCCTGGACAGGGCATACAGGCAGCGCAGGAAGCCGCGGTTGGGCTCGTGCTCCCACGGGATCGGCCCGTGCCCCTTCCACCCGTGGCGGCGCAGCTGGTCGAGCCCACGGTGGTAGCCGGTGCGGGCGAAGGCGTAGGAGGTGACGGCGTGACCGTTGGCGAAGTACTCGTCCGCGAGCGCGGCCCATGCCGCCGGGTAGGCGGGGTAGCGCGCCGCCACGTCGGACGCCTTAGCGCCGGATTCCAGCGCCTCTCGGGCCTCGGGCACGTCCGGCAGGTGAGTCGGGGGCGGCCCGGCGAGAAGGTTATCCATAGGACAAGTCATACCCGTCGGGCGGCGGAAGTGGCTAGGAGATCTTTGTCGCAGTACACGGACCTTCACCGGCGCGGGACCGGCCGGACCTGTGACGGTCGCGCCCGCCCGCCCTCCACGTCTAGTGGACCGCGTCCAGCCGTACGCGCTGGTCCTCGGTCAGCTCGAGGTCGACCGCGGCCAGGCTCTCGTCCAGCTGGGCCACCGACGACGCCCCCACCAGCGGGATCACCGGGAAGCCGCCGCCGATCTGCCAGGCCAGCACCACCTGGTTCACCGTCGCCCCGGTCTCCTCGGCGACCTCGCGCAGGACGGCGAGCCGGGCGGGCGTCCCCGGGTGGTCGTAGTCGCGCGGCAGCGGCTTGTCCTGCCTGACGTAGGCGCCGCCGAGCAGCGGCGAGTAGGCGACCAGGGTCAGGTCGGGCTCGGCCCGCAGGTAGCTCAGCAGCTCGGCTCCCGCGTGGCCCAGGCTGCCGTCCTCGAAGATCGACTCGGGTACGTCGAAGCGCGGGCGCAGGTGGCTGTGCTGGTACTGCAGGACCTCGTAGCCGGGCAGTCCCGCCGCCGCCGCGATGGCGCGGGCCCGCTCCACCCGCCAGATCGCGTGGTTGCTGACGCCGAGCAGGCCCACGGTGCCCTCCGCCACCAGCTCGGCGAAGCCCTCGACCGTCTCGCGCAGCGGGACCGCGCGGTCCTCGATGTGCGCGTAGAGCAGGTCGAGCCGCTCCACGCCGAGGCGTTCCCTGCTGCGCTCGGCCGACTCCCTGATGACCTTCGCCGACAGCCCCTCGGCGTTGTCGACGTAGCTGGTGCCGGGCGCGAGGGGCCGCGCTCCGAGCTTCGTGGCGATGACGATCTCGTCGCCGATGCCGCGGCTGCGCCGCCACCGGCCCAGCAGCTCCTCGCTCTGCCCGCCCTGCCCGCCGTCGACCCAGAAGGCGTAGTTGTCGGAGGTGTCGATGAACGTCCCGCCGGCCTCGACGTAGCGGTCCAGGACGGCGAAGGAGGTCTGCTCGTCGGTCACCGAGCCGAAGAGCATCGCGCCGAGGGCGAGGACGCTCACCTCGCGACGGGTCGTCGGGTCGGTGCCGATGGTGCGGTACTTCATGGTCTTCCTCCGGTACGGCCCGCTCGTCCGGGCTCCTGTACGGGAGTCTGGGACGTGGAGCGCACTCCAGGTCAAGCTCGGATAAGGCCGATCTGTCCGGCTTCACCCCTACGACGATCACCGGTCGGTAAGGTGCGGTGAAGCGGCTCAGGGCACGGGAGGGAGCACGATGTCGACGGTCATCGACAAGGTGGCGTGGGTACGGCTGGAAGGCGGCAGGATCCTCAGCACACGCTCCCGGGGCAAGGACGTCTACTACATTCCCGGCGGCAAGCGCGAAGAGGGCGAGAGCGACACCGAGACGCTCCTGCGGGAGATCGAGGAGGAGCTCACCGTCGAGATCCAGCCCGACACCATCGCGGGCCTGGGCGTCTACGAGGCCCAGGCGCATGGACATCCCGACGGCGTGCTGGTCCGCATGACCTGCTACAGCGGCGACTACCGCGGCACGCTCACGCCCGGCAGCGAGATCGAGGAGGTCGTCTGGCTGACGTACGCCGACCGCGACCGGATCGCGCCCGTCGACCAGCTGATCTTCGACGACCTCAGGGCGGCAAGTCTGCTCGACTGAGTCCGTGCGGTCACGACGCGCGGAGATCTTGACTGCTAGGGTGCGAGGTATGTCGAGAGTGCGGCGATTTATCCGCCCCCGGCCGGCGATGCCGGCCGCCGGGGCGCATCGGCGTGCTCTCCCTGACAGGACACGTGCTCTGACCTGACAGGACGAAGGCGGCCGCAGCGGTGCCCGGCGGCGGGCCGGCCGGGGGAGAACTCCCGTCCGCTGCGAACCGATCGGAGTCCCCGTGTCCACTGCCGTCTCTCCCCGCCTCCTCCACGCCGACGAGCTCGCCCGCGCGTTGACCGTCCGGGATCTGAGCGACCCCGCCCAGGGGCCGCACGCCGTCCAGCTCGTCGTCGACACCCTCGTCCGGGCCCTCGCGGCCGCCTGGCGCGACGACGTCCGGGTGGTGCGGGCCCACCCCCTCGTGCCCGTCGAGGACAACTACGAACGGCTCGGCTACCCGCCGGACGCCGTCACCCGTGACGCCCGCTACACCCGCTACGCCAGCCAGACCTGCATGCTGCGCAGCCACACCAGCGCCGTCATCCCGCCCACCCTCCGCGAGCTGGCCCGGCAGACCACCTCCACCGGCCGGTACGGCTGGCACGACGTCCTGCTGGCCTGTCCGGGGCTGGTCTACCGGCGCGACGTCGTCGACCGCCTCCACACCGGCACCCCGCACCAGCTCGACCTCTGGCGCGTCGTCACGGGGCGACCGATGGACACCGGCGACCTCGACGAGATGATCGCCGCCGTCGTGACCGCGGCGCTTCCCGGCCTGCCGTATCGGGCTGTCCCGGCATCGCACCCCTACACCTCGAACGGCCGGCAGGTCGACGTCCAGGTCGGCGGGGAGTGGATCGAGATCGCCGAGTGCGGCCTGGCCGCGCGCCGGGTCCTGACGGACGCGGGGCTGGACCACACGGTCAGCGGGCTCGCCATGGGCCTCGGACTGGACCGGCTGCTGATGCTGCGCAAGGGGATCCCCGACATCCGCCTGCTGACCTCCGCCGACGCCCGCATCGCCGACCAGATGCTGGACCTGGCGCCCTACCGGGCGGTGTCCAAGCATCCGCCGATCTCCCGCGACCTGTCGGTGGCCGTGCCGGCCGACGCCGACGCCGAGACGCTGGGCGGAGCGGTCCGCGACGCGCTGGGCGCGCACGCCGACGCCATCGAGGAGATCAGGGTCGTCGCCGAGACCCCGGTCGAGGAACTGCCGCGCTCGGCGGTGGAACGCCTGGGGGCGCTGCCCGGCCAGAAGAACGTGCTGCTCCGCATCGTGTTGCGCGACCCGGCCCGGACGATGTCCGACCAGGAGGCGAACGCGCTGCGCGACCGCGTCTACGCCGCCGTCCACCGGGGAGGCGCCCACCAGTGGGCCGGCCCGCCGCCCCGGCAGGCGTGACTATCCGACCCTGCAAGCCGGATGAAAGGGATAAGTAACCCGATACCTCTACAAAAGACCTGGGTCGTGCGACGCGGACATCGCACGCGGAGAACGGCACATCCGGGCAGCCGCACGACCCGCCGACCAGCTCGGACCCGCCGAGGCGCGCACCGGCGGGCCGGCCGCACATATCGGGGATCACCTGCCCGCAACGAGACCGTCCTGGTCCGCGCCTGACCGAGGACCCGCAGGCGCCCGGCGTCACGCGCCGGGCGCCTCGCACGCCCGCGGTCCGCCCGCGGATCAGCGGGTCACCGCACCCGTCCGCCCGCGGACCGGTGCGTCACCGCCCGGCCGTCAGAGCTTGGTGCCCGCCGACTTCAGGTCCTGGCAGGCCTGCACGATCCTGGCCGCCATGCCGGCCTCCGCCGTCTTGCCGTACGAGCGGGGGTCGTAGGCCTTCTTGTTGCCGACGTCCCCGTCGACCTTCAGCACCCCGTCGTAGTTGCGGAACATGTGGTCGGCGATCGGCCGGGTGAAGGCGTACTGCGTGTCGGTGTCGATGTTCATCTTCACCACGCCGTAGGAGATCGCCTCGTGGATCTCCTCCAGCAGCGAGCCGGAGCCGCCGTGGAAGACCAGGTCGAACGGCTTCTCCTTGCCGTACTTGGCGCCGACGGCCTCCTGGATCTCCTTCAGCACCGTCGGGCGCAGCTTCACGTGGCCCGGCTTGTAGACGCCGTGCACGTTGCCGAAGGTCGCGGCGAGCATGTAGCGGCCGTTCTCGCCGATGCCGACGGCCTCGGCGGTGGCCAGCGCGTCCTCGGCGGTCGTGTAGAGCTTCTCGTTGATCTCGCCGACGACGCCGTCCTCCTCGCCGCCGACGACGCCGATCTCCATCTCCATGACGATGTTCGCCCGGTGGCACTTGTCGAGCAGCTCGCGCGCGATCGACAGGTTCTCCTCCAGCGGTACGGCGGAGCCGTCCCACATGTGGGAGTTGAAGATCGGGTCGCCACCCCGCTCAAGGGACAGCTCGATCAACGGCCGCATGAAGCCGTCGAGCTTGTCCTTGGGGCAGTGGTCGGTGTGCAGCGCCACGGTGACGGGGTAGTTCTTGGCCACCACTTTGGCGTACTCGGC
Source organism: Nonomuraea sp. NPDC003727 (assembly GCF_053586935.1). Taxonomy (NCBI): domain Bacteria; kingdom Bacillati; phylum Actinomycetota; class Actinomycetes; order Streptosporangiales; family Streptosporangiaceae; genus Nonomuraea; species Nonomuraea sp. NPDC003727. The sequence goes on along the minus strand of NZ_JBSFNE010000001.1, from coordinate 727,648 downwards.
CAGGGCCACGGCTCCGGACACCATGTCCTTCACCGTGGCGCCCGAGAGGAACTCGGCGCCACCGGTGGACACCTGGATGATCCCGTCGCTCTCGGCCTCGGCGAATCCGCGCAGGGCGGCGTTCAAGGTCTGCGACGAGGTCACGTTGATCGCCGGGTAGGCGAACCCGCCCGCTTTGGCCCGGTCGAGCATCTCGGCGTAGACCTCTGGAGTCGCGATAGGCATGGTTCAGCTCCCTGGAATGTATTCGGCCTGCGTGCCCAGTATTCCCAACTCCTTACCCGCTGGGGTAGTGACAACGCACGCCCGATGAAGGCCACCCTCCAGGTAGGCTCACCCCGTGGAATCGATCCTGGACCTCGTGGACCCGCAGTGGTGGCTCACCATGCTCGGCGCGTTCGCGACCATCGGCGTGCTCGCCATCATCTTCGCGGAGACGGGTCTGCTGATCGGCTTCTTCCTGCCGGGTGATTCGCTGCTGGTGGCCGCGGGCATCTTCAGCTCCGCCGCGGCGGCCAAGGGCATCGGCATCGAGCCGCTGTCGTTTCCCGTGCTGGTCATCGGCACCCCGCTGTGCGCGGTGGCGGGCGCGCAACTGGGCCATCTGATAGGCGCGAAGGTCGGGCGCAAGCTGTTCGACAAGCCCGACTCGCGGTTGTTCAAGCGCGAGTACGTCGACAAGGCCGAGTACTACTTCGACAAGTTCGGTCCCGCCAAGGCCGTGGTGATCGCCAGGTTCGTGCCCATCGTCCGCACGTTCATGAACCCGGTCGCGGGCGTGCTGGAGATGCCGGCGCGCACGTTCTTCGTGTGGAACGTGGTCGGCGGGCTGCTGTGGGTCGAGAGCATGCTGTTCATCGGCCACTTCCTCGGCAACCAGGTCGACCCGGAGCAGATCGACAAGTACATCCTGCCCGGCGTCTTCCTCATCGTGCTGATCTCGGTGATCCCGATCATCGTCGAGGTCGTGAAGAGCCGCAGGGCCGGCGGCCGTTCGGTTCCCGAGCCGCAGGGCAAACACCACCGCATTCCGTGATGCCGCTCGGAGGGCGGCCACCTCGTTGGCTACCCTCCCCCTTGTGGGACGGCATCGAACCGATCCGATGGGGACGGCCCGCCTGGCGCTGATCGGCGTGGGGGCCGTCCTGCTGGTGGCTCTGGTGTTCCTCGGGATCCGCTCGCTCATGGCCGTGCTGTCGGTCGCCGACCCCGCGCCGCGGCCGTCGGCGACGCCGCGGCAGACGGTCACGACCGCGGGCCGGGTGCCGACGCTCTCCATCGTGTGCGCGGCGCAGACCTGCCCGCCGGTGCTGGTCAGGGTGCCCGGCGGTGACGTGCTCAACGACCGTGACCTGACCAGCGGCGAGGAGATCTCGTTCTTCGAGGCCGAGCTCGACGTCGCCCTCGAGGACGCCGGCACGGTGAAGGTCACCGTGAACGGCGAGCCCCGCCCGCCGGGCAGGGCGGGTCAGCGCGAGACGTTCTCCGTCACGCGCTCGGCCCAGGACCCCGCGGGATGAGGCCCGCGGGAGAGGGGCTCCCTCAGCCGTTCAGCCCCAGGTCCTGCAAGGTGAAGGCGCTGCGGTACTCGATGCCCTCCTCGGCCATCCTGCCCGCCGCGCCGCGCTCGACGATGGTGGCGACGGCGACCACGTGGGCGCCCGCCTCGCGGGCCGCGGCGACCGCGGTCAGCGGGGAGCCGCCGGTGGTGGAGGTGTCCTCGACGACGAGGACCCTGCGGCCCTCGATGTCGGGGCCCTCGATCCGGCGCTGCATGCCGTGCGTCTTCTGCGTCTTGCGCACCACGAAGGCGTCGAGGGCACGGCCCCGCGCGGCGGCCGCGTGCATCATGGCACCGGCGACCGGGTCGGCGCCCAGCGTGAGACCGCCGACAGCGTCGTAGTCGAGGTCGGCCGTGAGGTCGAGCATGACCCCGCCGACGAGCGGCGCGGCCGTGCCGTCGAGCGTGATGCGCCGCAGGTCGAGGTAGAAGTCGGCCTCCATGCCCGAGGAGAGCACGACCTTGCCGTGCACGACGGCCTTCTTCAGGATCTCGGCCAGCAGGTTCTCGCGGTCACTCATGCCCACAAGCTTAGGGTCGCCAGCGCGTCACCATAGCGGTCGGGGAGGGTCAGGACGTCGACGGCGCCGGCCTGCCGCAGCCGCCGGGTCGCCGGCCTGGTGGTCAGCGCGCCCGCTCGGGCGGGGCCGAGCCGTACGAGGGTCTCGCCACGGGGGAAGACCTCCCGCAGCAGGGCGGCCAGGCGCAGCATGGCGGCGATGCGGTCCCACGCGTCGGTGACGGTCAGGGTGACGACGACGAGGCGGTGGCGGCGGGCGACGCCCTCGCGGTAGACCTCGGCCAGCCGGGTGCGCAGGTAGGCGAGGCCGACCAGGCCGGTCAGCGGGTCCTCGCAGCGCAGGTCCGCCATGGGTGCCAGTTCGGCCTCCACCCATCCGCTGGCGAAGGAACGCAGGGCGGCCAGCGGCGGCCCTGCCTCGCCGCGGGCGTGGAACAGCGCGGCGAGGTCCGTCATGCCCTCGGCGATGCCGACGCCTGCGCGGGCGCGGGCGTCACCGAGGGCCATGCAGGCGCGGGCCAGGCCCTGCCCTCCGGTCACGGCCCTGATCGTCTGCTCGACGGCAGGCGTCCACCAGTCGCCGGGTACGGCCCAGCCGGCGGCCATGCTGGCCGCGCGCCACAGCACGGACAGTCTCTGCGGATCCCTCTCACCCATCTGATGCGCGGCGCTCGGCCGACGGAAGCGCCACTCCTCCTCTCCGGCAGACCTCTCGCAGTCAAAGACGGTCTTAGGGGTTAGTCATGACGCGGAATGCGGAATGATGCGTTCGGCAACTCCAGGTAATCGTGAGGTCACTATGAGTGTCGAATCACCGCGAAGTGATGCGGATCTCCTTGGCACCGCGCGTGCGGGCAACGCGGCCGCGTTCGGCGAGCTCTGGCAGCGACACGTCGGCGCCGCGCGCTCGCTGGCCCGCCAGCTGGTCAGGGGCGAGGACGCGGTCGAGGACGTCGTCGCGGAGTCCTTCACCAAGATCATCGATTTGGTCGGGCGCGGCGGCGGGCCCGAGGCGGCCTTCCGGCCGTACCTGCTCACGGTCGTGCGCCGCACGGTCTACGACAGGGGCCGCGTGGAGAGCCGCCAGGTGACCACGGGGGAGATCGAGGCGTTCGACCCCGGCGTGCCCTTCGTCGATCCCGCGCTGGCCGGGCTGGAGAGGTCACTGGTCGCCAGGGCGTTCCAGTCGCTGCCCGAACGCTGGCGGCTCGTGCTCTGGCACACCGAGGTCGAGGGCGCCAAGCCCGCCGAGATCGCCCCGATGCTCGGCCTGTCGGCCAACGGAGTGGCGGCGCTGGCCTACCGGGCGAGGGAGGGGCTGCGCCAGGCGTACGTGCAGCTGCATCTGGCGGGGACACCGCGCCAGCCGTGCCGGCCCGTGCTCGGCAGGCTGGACGTCCATGTGCGGGGCGGGCTGTCCAAGCGGGAGAGCAGGAGCGTCGACCACCACGTCGACGACTGCGCGGAATGCCGGGAGATCCTGCTCGACCTGGCCGACATCGACCAGTGCCTGCGCACCGTCGTCGGCCCCCTGGTCGCCGGACCCGCCTACGCCGCCTACGTCGCGGGCCTGACCAGGACGGGGGCCACGGACAGCGGTCTGCTGTCCACGCTCGGGTGGATCAGGCGGGTGCCCAAGGGCCGCCAGGCCGCGGTGGCGGGTGGTGCCACGGTGGCGGTGGCGGCGGCGGCCGTCCTGGTCCTGGCCGCCGACGACAAGCCGCTGCCGGCCGCCCACATGCAGCCGGCGGCCGCCGTCAGGTCCTCGCCGGCGCCACCCCCGACCGCGCCACCCGCGCCCAGGCCCAGACTCCGGCCGCGGCTGGTGCCGCCGCCCGCCGACGCGCCCGTCACCGCCAAGCGGCAGGGCGCGCCCTGGCTCCGGGCCTCGATCCATCCGCTCGGCGCGCTGATCAAGTCCGAGCCCGGCATCGTCGCGGTACGGCTGCGCAACACCGGCGGCTCCGCCAGCGACGAGCTCGTCGCGCTGGTCGACCTGCCGCCAGGCGTGACGCTGGTCCCCGCCCAGGCGAGGGGCAGCGCGGCCGCTGTCGTCGAGCCCGTCGGCACGGTCGACGGCTGGTCGTGCGCCCCGGCGGGCGGCGGCGCCAGGTGCGTGCGGGGCCCGCTGGCCGCGGGCCGGTCGACGGCCGTCTTTCTGCGGGTCCAGGTGTCCGCCAATGCTCCCGAGGGGACGGGCCCGGCCGTACGGATCTCCTCGGGCGGCGTCAACGTCGACGCGCGCGCGAGCGCGGGGGTGAAGGCTGAGGGGGCGGCGGCGCGGTTCGCCACGGACGGCAAGGTCGTCGTCAAGGCGGTCGGCAACACGCTGCTGACCTGCCCGCCCGAGCGCGAGGGATGCGGGGAGGCGCGGCTGGCACGGGAGAGCGGCAGGCGCGACAACGACCTGTGGCCGATGCGGTCCGTCGACGCCGACGACGTGCCGTCGACGGACTCCTCCAGCGGCGCCTGGCTGGAGCTGCCGGACGGCGGGCGGGTCGTCTGGGCGGGGCTCTACTGGTCGGCCAGCGTGCGGCAGGCGGGCCCGATCAAGTTCAGGGCGGCGGGGTCCAGGCGCTACCGGACGGTCCTCCCCGACCGGGTGACGGAACGGGAACTGCCCACGGGCTCGGCCTACCAGGCCTTCGCCGACGTGACGGAGCTGGTCAGCGACGGCAGGAGCGCCGGGGCGTGGTGGGCGGCCGACGCGCCGATGCGGGAGGGGGTCTCCGAGCACGCGGGGTGGAGCCTCGTGGTGATCGCCACCGACCCGCGCCGGCCGTACAGCCAGGCGGTGGTCCTCGACACCGCCACGGTCGTCGGCGGTGCGCAGCCGCGACTGGAGCTGCCGCTCGGCGGGCTGTTCCCGGCGGCGAGCCCGGCCGACATCGAGCTGGTGACCTGGGAGGGCGATGCCGACCTCCACGGCGACCGGGTGTCGGCCGGCGCCTCCACCGGTGGCGACCGCGACGCGGACAACGTCTTCGACAGCTCCGCCAACGGCGCGGCGGGGATGACGTTCGGCGTCGACGTCGACTCCTTCAGCGCCGAGCTGCCGGACCGCCCGGCGCTGACGATCTCGACGAAACGCGACGTCGTCCTGTTCGGCGTGGCGGCCGTCAGCGTGCCTGCCAGGTCGTGACCGCGAACTGGACAAACTGGTACGGTCTGCGGGAATCCGCTGGCGTCACGCCGATTCGCCGGGATTCACCCTCGAACGATCAGATGCTTCATTACCCTGAGAGTGGGCCGCCGAGCCCGGCTCTGGCGGTGCGGAGCCGGTAGGGGTCGGGCCAGAAGAAAGGGGCGGTGTCAGTGGATCGCTGCGCGCTGTTCGTGGACGCCGGCTATCTGCTGGCCGACGGCGCGATGGCCGTGCATGGGACCCGCCATCGCGAGGCCGTCTCGTGGGACTACCCGGGCCTGCTGCAGCTGATGACCAACCTGTCGCGCGAGCGCACGGGCCTGCCGCTGCTGCGGTGCTACTGGTACGAGGCCACGGTCGAGGGCAGGCGGACGCCCGAGCACGACGTGCTCGCCGACATCCCCGGGTTGAAGCTCCGCCTCTCGCGCATCAGGCCGGGCCGCCGCGAGGGCGTCGACGCCCAGGTGCACCGCGACCTGATGACGCTGGCCCGCAACAGCGCGATCTGCGACGCGGTCGTGGTCAGCGGCGACGAGGACCTGGCCCAGGTGGTCTGCGACGCCCAGGATCTCGGCATCCGGGTCACCGTCGTCCACATCGCCGCCGACGGCGGCTGGGCGGTGTCGCGGTCGCTGCGCCAGGAGAGCGACGACCTCATCGAGATCGGTGGCGTCCACCTGCGGCCCTACGTCAACCTCGTCTCCGGCACCACCGATGCCGTCAACGGCGCCCAACCCGTCAGCAACGGCCAGGCCGCTCACGCGCTTCCGCCGAGTACGCAGGCACCGCAGGCCCAGTCGCCGGCGCCGTCCGTGCAGTCCGCCAACCACGCCGCGCACCTGCCCGGCGCGCCCGCGCAGAGCCAGCAGCTGCCCCCGGCCACGCCGTCCGTGCCGACGCCGTCCGCGCCGAGCCTGGCGCAGACGCCGCCGCCCGCGCTGCCCGCCTACCCGAGCTATCAGGCGGAGCCGCCGTCCGCGCCGCAGCCGCAGCCCGCGCCCGCGCAGCCTGTACAGCCCGTACAGCCCGCGCCGGCCGCACCCGCCGCGCCGGCCGTCCCGCACAGTCCGACGGTGTCGCACACTCCGCCCGTCTCGCACACTCCTCCGGTGTCGCACGGCCCGACCGGCCCGATGCAGACCACGGGCCAGTACTCCTCGCCGCCCGGTGCCTACCAGCCGTCGCAGCTCGGCCCGTACACCGGGCCGCAGCCCGCCCCCGTCGCCGCCGCGGCCGCCCCCGCCGCCGGCGGGGCGACCACCCTGGCCGACGCGGTGAAGGCGGCGCACAAGGAGGGGCACGACTTCGGCGAGTCCGTGGCCCGCGACGCGCCCGCGCTGTGGCTGGAGGCCGTGCTGGCCCGCAAGCCGCGTATGCCGTCCGACCTGGAGGCGCGGTTGTTGCAGGGCTCCTCGCTGCCGATCGACTTCCTGCTGCACGACGAGGTCCGCCACGCGCTGCGCCGCGGCTTCTGGGACGCGCTGGAGCGCGCCCGCCGGTAGACCGCCACCCCTGGGACGGGGCCCGTTGCGCCCCCTCCGAGGGGTCGTGGTTGCAATAGTGTGTGCCACACACTATTGTGAGTCGCATGCTAGACGATGAGCTGCTCTCCGTGCACCTGCAGGAGCTTCGGCGCGGCACCGTCGTGCTCGCGTGCCTGCTCATCCTCAAGCGACCCAACTACGGGTACGCGCTGCTCGACCTGCTCGACCGGCAAGGCTTCACCGTCGACGCCAACACCCTCTACCCGCTCCTGCGCCGGCTCGAGAAGCAGGGGCTGCTGACCAGCGACTGGAACACCGAGGAGTCGCGGCCGCGCAAGTTCTACCGCACGAGCGACGCCGGCACCGCGCTCGCCGACACCCTGAGCCGTGACTGGGACGAGCTCGACACCGCGCTGCGCACCCTGAAAGGCGAGTCATGACCATCGCGAGCAGCCTCACCGACCGCTACGTCGAGGCGGCCCTGAGCCGCCTGCCCGCCCGGCAGCGCCCCGACATCGAGAAGGAACTGCGCGCCTCGATCGCCGACGCCGTCGACGACCACCTGGAGACCGGAGCCGATCCCGCCCAGGCCGAGCGCGCGGTGCTGGCCGAGCTCGGCGATCCGGTACGGCTGGCCGCCGGCTACGCCGACCGCCCGCTCCAGCTCATCGGCCCCGCGCTCTTCCTCGACTACACGCGGCTGCTGACCGCCCTGCTCGCCACCATCGTGCCCGTCGTCGCCGCGACCGTCGGGCTCGTGCGCGGACTCAACGGCGGCGCCCCTCTCACCGTGCTCGGCGACACCCTCGGCGCGGCGCTCACCACCGGCGTCCACATCGCCTTCTGGACGACGCTGGTCTTCGCGATCCTCGAACGCACGCCCGCCCTCCGCCGGGCGGCGACCCGGCGATGGACCCCCGCAGCCCTCCCCGAACCGCCCAGCCGCCGCGCACGCTACGGCGAGCTGGTGACCGAGACCGTGCTCACGGTCCTCTGCACGACGCTCATCCTGCTCTCGCCGGTGGTCAGCCCCGAGACCGACGCCAACGGCCACCCCGTCGGCGTGCTGTCGCCCTGGCTGTGGGAGACCGGCCTCGTCCACCTCTTCATCGCCCTCGTGATCGCGAGCCTCGGCTTCTCCTTCGCGGGGTACTACCTGAAATGGAGCGTTCCCGTCGCCGTCGTGGGGTTGCTCGTCGGCGTCCCCTCGGCCGTCATGCTGATCTGGCTCGCGGCGACCCACCGGGTGCTCAACCCGGCCTTCGTGGCGGCGGCGGGATGGCCGTCGAGCGTCCCCGGCTGGATCGACACCGGACTCATCGTGATCTCCGTCGGCACGATCATCCACACCGTCGTCGAAGGGCTCACCCGAGCGCTCCGCCGCTGAGCGACCACCCCGCCCGCCCCGCCACCGCCTCCCCGACCCCGCCCTACCGCCCGGACCCTGACCCCGACCCGCGACCTGACCCGGCCCGCGCCCTGACCCGACCCCGCGTCCTGACACCCCCAGCCGCGCCCGACACCCGACCCGCGCCACGCCGGTAGACCTGCCGGCGCGACCGCCCCTGCGCCGATCCCCGCCACGCCGGGCGAGCCCGCCGGCGCGACCACTTGTCCTGACCCGTGCCACGCCGGGGGCCCGCCGGCGTGACCGCCCATGCCCCGACTCCGGCCGCGCCGGGCGAGCCCGCCGGCGCGACCACTTGTCCTGACCCGTGCCACGCCGGGGGCCCGCCGGCGTGACCGCCCATGCCCCGACTCCCGCCGCGCCGGGCGAACCCGCCGGCGCGACCGCCCCTGCCCGGAAACCGTCCCGTCCTGAGAGCTGATCCCGACAAGAGGAGCCTCCGTGAAAGCGATCGTCTACGAGAAGTACGGCCCGGCCGACGTCCTGCGCCACACCGACGTCGACCGGCCAGTCATCGGCGACGACCAGGTGCTCGTGCGGGTTCGCGCAGCCTCGGTCAACGCCGCCGACCGGCTGGTCATGCGCGGCTCGCCGTACATCGCCCGCGCCTGGTTCGGGTTGCGCCGCCCCAGGGAGACCGTGCTGGGCCGCGACATCGCCGGCACCGTGGAGCAGGTCGGCGCCAAGGTGACCGGCTTGCAGGTCGGCGACGAGGTGTGCGGCGAGATGGACCAGCGGGGTTTCGCCGAGTACGTGGCGGCGCCGGAAGCGCACCTGGCGCGCAAGCCCGCCGGGGTGACGTTCGAGCAGGCGGCCAGCCTGCCGGTCGCGGGCACGACCGCCCTCCAGGCGGTACGCCTCGGCCAGGTGGGACCCGGCACGACGGTGCTGGTCAACGGGGCCTCCGGCGGGGTCGGCAGCTTCGCCGTCCAGCTGGCCAGGACGCTCGGCGCGCAGGTCACCGGCGTCTGCGGCACCCGCAACGTGGACCTGGTGCGCTCGATCGGCGCCCACCACGTCATCGACCACACCCGCGAGGACGTCACGCGGGGCTCGACCCGCTTCGACACGATCATCGACCTGGCGGCCGACCACTCGCTGTCGGCCTTCCGCCGGGTGCTCTCCCCGGAGGGGGTCTACATCTCTTCCAACGGCACCCGGGGCGCGGTGCTCGGCCCGCTGCCGCGGCTGCTCGCCGTGGCCGTCACCTCGCCGTTCCTGCGCCAGAAGCTGCGCGGGCTGATCGTCAGGCGCAGCGTCGAGGACTTGGACCACCTGGCCGGACTCGTCGCGGCGGGGAAGATCGCCCCGGCGATCACGCGGACGCTTCCGCTGGCCGAGGCCGCCGACGCGCTACGCCTCCTCGAGGGGAGGAACGCCGGCGGCAAGATCGTGCTCACGGTGTGATCCGGCGGGACCGGCCGCGCGACCACGGCCGGTGCTGCCCTCAGCTGAGGGCGTCGAAGCCCGCGCGCAGGTGCGCCACCCGTTCGGACAGGTCCGACAGCGGCGCGGAGAGCGACGGGTCGGCCGACTTGCGGGCCAGCTCCCGCACCCGCTCCAACTCGTCCTCCACGGCCGTCAGGCGCCTCGACAGCTCGGGCAGCACGGCGGGCTGGGCGGTGCCGTTGCCCGGCGGCAGCTCGCCCGCCAGCCGTTCGCGCAGCAGCGCCGCCTGCTCGGTCAGCCGCTTGTGCATGTTGTAGAGCTCGACGAACACCGACACCTTCGCCCTGAGCACCCACGGGTCGAACGGCTTGGTGAGGTAGTCGACCGCGCCCGCCGCGTAGCCGCGGAAGGCGTAGTCGGGGGCGCTGTCGACGACGGTCAGGAAGATGATCGGAATGTTGCGGGTACGCTCGCGCCGCTTGATGTGCGCCGCCGTCTCGAACCCGTCCATGCCCGGCATCCGCACGTCGAGCAGGATCAGCGCGAACTCGGTGCCGAGCAGCGCCTTGAGCGCCTCCTCGCCCGACTTGGCGCGCACCGGCGTCAGGTCGAGCGAGCTGAGAATCGCCTCGAGGGCGATGAGGTTCTCCTCGCGGTCGTCGACCAGGAGGATCTTGGCCCGTTCTGCCATCTGTTACGCCTCTTCCGCCGTGTCGGACACCCGCCCTCGGCTGAGCCAACCGCGCAGCCGTTCGAGCAGCTGGTCGACGTCGACCGGTTTCGGCACGTAGTCGGAGGCGCCGGACGCGATGCTCTTCTCCCTGTCACCCCGCATGACCTTGGCGGTCAGCGCGATGATCGGCAGATCGGCGAACTGCGGCATGCGCCGGATGGCCGACGTCGTGGCCCAACCGTCCATCTCCGGCATCATGATGTCCATGAGGACGAGCGCCACGTCCTCGTTGCGCTCGAGCTGCTCGATCCCCTCGCGGCCGTTCTCCGCGTAGACGACCGTGGAGCCGTGTCGCTCCAGCACGCTGGTCAGCGCGAACACGTTGCGGATGTCGTCGTCGACGATGAGGATCTTGGCGCCGTCGAGCGGGTCGTCGCCCTGCCACTGCTGCCTGCTCGCCGGCTGGACGACCTCGGGCAGCGGCAGGTCGAGCGGCATCGGCGGCTCGGGCACGACCATCGGGCTCTGCTGCTCGACCTGCATGGTCAGCACCTGCCTGCGGGCCGCCCCGCCGTCGCGCGCGACCAGCGGGCCCGCGTAGTCGGTCGGCAGGTAGAGGGTGAACGTGCTGCCGGCGCCGAGCTCGCTGTCGACGTGGATCTCGCCGCCGAGCAGCCTGGCGATCTCCCGGCAGATCGACAGGCCGAGACCCGTGCCGCCGTACTTGCGGCTGGTGGTGCCGTCGGCCTGGCGGAACGCCTCGAAGATGATCTCCAGCTTGTCCGGCGCGATGCCGATGCCGGTGTCGACCACCTGGAAGGCGATCAGGCCGTCGGCCAGGCGCAGGGTGTCGTCGTCGTAGTCGACCTCGCGTGGCGCGGGCACCACGCGCAGCCGTACCTCGCCCTTGGGGGTGAACTTGACCGCGTTGGACAGCAGGTTGCGCAGCACCTGTTGCAGGCGTTGCTCGTCGGTGCGCAGCTCCTGCGGCACCCGGGGATCCACCTCGACGATGAAGGCGAGCCCCTTGTCCTGCGCCAGCGGCGCGAAGGCGGCCTCGACGTAGTCGACCAGCTTCGGCAGCGACAGCTGGGCGGGATGGATGTCCATGCGCCCGGCCTCGACCTTGGACAGGTCGAGCATGTCGTTGATGAGCTGCAGCAGCGCCGAGCCCGCCCCGTGGATCGTGCGGGCGAACTCGACCTGCTGGGAGGTGAGGTTGCCCTCGGCGTTCTCGGTCAGCAGCTTGGCCAGCACGAGCAGGCTGTTGAGCGGGGTGCGCAGCTCGTGCGACATGTTGGCGAGGAACTCGGACTTGTAGCGCGAGGAGACGGCCAGCTGCTCGGCGCGCTCCTCCAGCGTGCGCCGGGCCTGCTCGATCTGGAAGTTCTGGATCTCGATGGCGCGGTTCTGCTTGGCCAGCAGCCCTGCCTTCTCCTCCAGCTCGGAGTTGGACCGGCGCAGCTCCTCCTGCTGGCGCTGCAGTTCGTCGGAGCGCTCCTGCAGCTCGGTGGTCAGGCGCTGCGACTCCTTCAGCAGGTCCTCGGTGCGGGAGTTGGCGATGATGGTGTTCATCGTGACGCCGATGGTCTCGACGAGCTGGGTCAGGAAGTCGAGGTGGACCTCGCCGAACTTGGTGAAGGAGGCCAGCTCCAGCACGCCGAGCACGCGGCTCTCGAACAGGATCGGCAGCACGACGATCTGCGCGGGCGTGGACTGGCTGAGCCCGCTGTCGATGGTGATGAACCCGGCCGGCACGTCGTCGAGGACTATCGGCCGCCCCTCCACCGCGGCCTGGCCGACGATGCCCTCGCCGAGGGCGAACCGCTGGCGTGGCGAGCGGTCGGGCCGCACGCCGTAGCCGCCGATGAGGATGAGGTCGTGCTCCGCGACGCTGTTGTCGACGCCGTAGAAGGCGCCGAAGCGGGCCGAGACGAGCGGCGTCAGCTCGCTCATGATCAGCTTGGCGACCTCCATGAGGTCGCGGTGACCCTGCATGAGGCGCGAGATGCGGGCCAGGTTGGACTTCAGCCAGTCCTGTTCCTGGTTGGCCTGGGTGGTCTCGCGGAGGTTGGCCACCATGAAGTTGACGTTGTCCTTGAGCTCGGCCAGCTCGCCCTGCGCCTCCACGGCGATCGAGCGGGTCAGGTCGCCCTGGGCGACGGCGCTCGTCACGGTGGCGATGGCGCGGACCTGCGTCGTCAGGTTGCCGGCCAGCTCGTTCACGCTCTCGGTCAGGCGCTTCCAGGTGCCTTCGAGGCCCTCGACCCTGGCCTGGCCGCCGAGCTGTCCCTCGGTGCCGACCTCGCGGGCGACGCGGGTGACCTCGTCGGCGAAGGACGACAGCTGGTCGACCATCTTGTTGATGGTGGTCTTCAGCGCCAGGATCTCGCCCTGGGCGTCGACGTCGATCTTGCGGGTCAGGTCGCCGTTGGCGACGGCCGTGGTGACCTCGGCGATGTTGCGCACCTGGTAGGTCAGGTTGTTGGCCATGAAGTTGACGTTGTCGGTGAGGTCCTTCCACACCCCGGACACGCCCTGCACCCGGGCCTGGCCGCCGAGCTGTCCTTCGGTGCCGACCTCGCGGGCGACGCGGGTGACCTCGTCGGCGAAGGACGACAGCTGGTCGACCATCGTGTTGAGGGTGTCCTTGAGCTGGAGGATCTCGCCCTGGGCGTCGACGGTGATCTTCTTGGTGAGGTTTCCCTGGGCGACGGCGGTGGAGACGGCGGCGATCTGGCGTACCTGGTTGGTCAGGTTGTTGGCCATGAAGTTGACGTTGTCGGTGAGGTCCTTCCACACCCCGGACACGCCGCGCACCTGCGCCTGGCCGCCGAGCTGTCCTTCGGTGCCGACCTCGCGGGCGACACGGGTCACCTCGGAGGCGAACGACGACAGCTGGTCGACCATCGTGTTCATCGTCGACTTGAGCTCGAGGATCTCGCCCTGGGCGTCGACGTCGATCTTGCGCGTCAGGTCGCCGTTGGCGACGGCCGTGGTGACCTGGGCGATGTTGCGCACCTGGTAGGTCAGGTTGTTGGCCATCGAGTTGACGTTGTCGGTGAGGTCCTTCCAGACGCCGGAGACGCCCTTCACCTCGGCGCGACCGCCCAGCTTGCCCTCGGTGCCGACCTCGCGGGCGACGCGGGTGACCTCGTCGGCGAAGGACGACAGCTGGTCGACCATCGTGTTGAGGGTGTCCTTGAGCTGGAGGATCTCGCCCTGGGCGTCGACGGTGATCTTCTTGGTGAGGTTTCCCTGGGCGACGGCGGTGGAGACGGCAGCGATCTGGCGTACCTGGTTGGTCAGGTTGTTGGCCATGAAGTTGACGTTGTCGGTGAGGTCCTTCCACACCCCCGACACGCCGCTGACCTGCGCCTGGCCGCCGAGCTGTCCTTCGGTGCCGACCTCGCGGGCGACACGGGTGACCTCCTCGGCGAAGGCCGACAGCTGGTCGACCATCGTGTTGACGGTGTTCTTCAGCTCGAACATCTCGCCGACCGCGTCGACGGTCACCTTGCGGCTCAGGTCGCCCTTCGCGACGGCGGTCGTCACCTCGGCGATGTCGCGCACCTGGGCCGAGACGCGCGACGACATCGTGTTGACGGCCTCGGTCAGGTCGCGCCAGCTGCCGGACATGCCCTTGACGTTGGCGGCGCCGCCCAGCCTGCCCTCGGTGCCCGCCTCGCGGGCCACCCTGGTCACCTCGCTGTTGAACAGCGACAGCTGCTCGACCATGCCGTTGATGGCCTTGCCGAGCCGCCTGACCTCACCCCTGGCCGAGCGGTCGAGGTCTATCCTGCGGGTCAGATCGCCCTTGGCCACGGCGTCGATCACGTCGGCCGCTCCGGTCACGGGGCTGACCAGCGCGTCGATGAGGGCGTTGACGGACTCGACGCTCTCCGCCCACGACCCCACACCGGGGCCGGGGGTCAGCCGCTCGCCGAAACGCCCCTCCTTGACCACTTCCTTGCGCACACGCGTCAGCTCGTTGCTGAGGTGCTCCCTGCGGTCCGCCACTTCGTTGAGCAGCAGCCGGATCTCGCTCAGTATCCCGGGAGGGGCATGCGGGACCCGGCGGCGGAAGTCACCGTCGCGCCATGCGAAAAGCGTCTCGAGGACGGGGACGAGGTCGGACTCTGAGTACGTCCTCTCTTCCGCAGCAGGCGCGGTCTTGGCCGTCGTCATGGGGTCTCCTCCACTCCCGGGGTGCCGCCGTGAGTGATGCAAGTCTGTCACGATGAGTCGCTCGTAGTCCTGTCCTTGGATTTACCCCAAGTCAATGGGAAGTGTGGTAGGCACGGAACGATGACTGCTTCTTCCCGCGCGGTTCTCGCGGCCACCTTCGCGCCAGGCGAGACCGCCGTCCCCTCCGCGAGAAGGTTCACCCGTGAGGTGATGACCGCCTGGGCCGCCTCTCCCGTGCTGCCTGCGGCCGAGCACCTGGCAGAGGAGCTGGCCACGCAGGTCGCCGACGCTCCCTTCGAGATCGTCTGGAAGCACTGCGGCGACGCCGTGCAGGTGGAGTTCAGGCAGCGGACCGCTCCCAACGGGGACCCGAAAGGCCCCTCCGTGGATGTCGAGGAATGGGGCATCACCTTCGCGGGCGATTCCCGTGTCCATTGGGCAAGGCTCACGCTACCCGGCTCGGCGGACCGGGTGGCAGCCGAATGGGCGGAGGAGACCTCCAGGGGCCCCCACTGGCTCGGTTTCCTCGCCGACGCCAGCGACCTTCTCGCCGGCACCCTCGATCCCGACATGGTGCCCGCGATCATCGCGCAGATCGTCGTGCCGAGGCTGTCGGCCTGGTGCGCCGTCTACACCGCCGACACCACGGGGCCGCGCCGCCTGGCCTACCTGTGGCACGCCGACGAGGCGCGCATCGACGGGCTGCGCGAGCGGCTGAGCGAGCTCACCGTCCCCGACAGCACCTCCGCCAGCCTCCAGCTGGCCGACTCGCAGGTGCTGGCCGTACCGCTGACCGCGCGGGGGCGCTCGCTGGGGGCCATGTGCCTGGGCCGTCCCGACCGTTTCACCGACGAGAGCATCCAGCTCGCCGAGGACATCGCCCGGCGCGCGGCGCTGGCCATGGACAACGCCCGCCTGTACGCCCAGCAGGCCGCCGCCAACCGGGCGCTGCAGCGCAGCCTGCTGCCGCCGAACGAGCCGGAGGTGCCCGGGCTCGACTACGGCGTCGTCTACGAGCCCGCCGGCGAGGCCAACGAGGTCGGCGGCGACTTCTACGACCTGTTCAAGGCGGGCGACGAGTCGTGGCGGTTCGCCATCGGCGACGTCTGCGGCACCGGCCCCGAGGCCGCCGCGGTCACCGGCCTGGCCCGCCACACCCTGCGCCTGCTCGCCAGGGAGGGGTACGGCGTGGCCGCCGTCCTCGGCCGGCTCAACCAGGCCATCCTCGAGGAGGGGGAGCGCGCCAGGTTCCTCACGCTGCTCCACGGCGACATCACTCCTGTCGAGAGCGGCCTTGAGGTGCGTCTGGTCTCGGCCGGCCACCCCGAGGCGCTACGGCTGAGGCCGAGCGGCGTCGTCGACACGGTGACCACCCCGCAGTCGCTGCTCGGCGTCTTCCCCGAGGTGGTGTTCGAGGCGGACACCATCCACCTCGACCACGGCGACGTGCTGCTGGCGGTGACCGACGGCGTCACCGAGCGGCGCTGCGGCGGGCGCCTGCTCGATGACGACGGCGGCCTGGCCAAGCTGCTGGCCGAGTGCGCGGGCCTGTCGGCCAGGGCGGTCGCCGAACGCATCCGCAGAGCGGCGGCCGACTTCGCGCCCGAGCCGAGCGCCGACGACCTGGCGATCCTGGTGCTGCGCGCCCGCTAGTCGCGCTCGACCGTGTCCTCCAGCACGATCCTGCCGATGACCTCGTACTTCTCCGGGTCGCGCGCCTTCAGGTACAGGGCGGTCGCGACACCGAGGACCGCGACGCCCACCACGATCCACGGGATCGCGGTGAAGAACCCGCTCTTGGCCGCCTCACCCGCCGCCGCCTCCTGGTTCTGGAACAGCAGCAGCACCACGTACGCCATGGCGAGCCCGCCGGCCAGCGGGGCGATCAGGGTGCGCCAGACGTTGGCCGTCTCCGGGTGCTTCTTCTTGACGTGGAAGTAGCCGATCACGGAGAACGAGCAGAGGGTCTGCACGATGAGGATGGCCAGCGTGCCCAGCACGGCCAGCAGCGTGTAGATGTGGACGTAGGGGTCCATGCCGGCGAAGTGGAAGGCCAGGACCAGCACCACGGAGATCGCCGACTGCACGAATCCGGCGATGTGCGGCGAGCCGTGGACGGGGTGGGTGGCCCCGAGGGTACGGCCGGTGCCGGGGATGAGGTTCTCCCTGCCCAGCGCGTAGAGGTAGCGGGCGGCGCAGTTGTGGAAGGCCATCGCGCAGGCGAACGACCCGGTCAGGATGAGGATCTTGAACAGACTGACGGCCCACGGGCCGAGCAGCTGCTCGGTGGGGTTGAAGAAGATGCCGGCGAACTCCTTGGCGGCGATCTCCGGCGCCTTCACGCCGTTGGCCGCGACCGTCATCCACGAGACGAACGTGTAGAACAGGCCGATGCCGACCACCGAGACCAGCGTCGCGATCGGGATGATCTTCTTGGGTTCGCGTGACTCCTCGCCGTACATCGCGGTCGACTCGAAGCCGACCCACGACCAGAAGCACATGAACAGCCCGAGGCCGACCGCGCCCGCCTGCAGGCCGGTGGTCCGGAAGGCGTTGGCGGGGTTGAGCGTGGCGGCCATGAGGCCGTCGGGGCCGCCGCCGTTCAGCAGTGTGACGATCGCCACCAGGCCGAGCATGAAGATCTCGGTGATCAGGAAGACGCCCAGGACCTTGGCCGTCAGGTTGATGTCGAAGTAGGTGAGGATCATGTTCAGCGCCAGGCCGAGGAAGGCGAACCACAGCCAGTGGATGTCCACCCCGGCCAGCGACTTGAAGGTGTCGTTGGCCGAGTAGGCGAAGAAACCGATGATCGAGGCCTCGAAGACCACGTAGGCCATGGTGGCCAGCAGGCCCGAGACCATGCCGACGACCTGGCCGAGGCCGTGGGAGATGTAGCCGTAGAAGGCGCCGGCCGCGGTGATGTGCTTCGACATCGCCGTGTAGCCCACGGAGAAGATCGTGAGCACGGCGGTGGCGAACAGGTAGCCGGCGGGGACGCCCAGACCGTTGCCGAAGCCGACGACGATGGGCACGTTGCCGGTCATGGCGGTGATGGGGGCCGCGGTCGCCACGGCCATGAAGATGACGCCGACGAGGCCGACGGCGTCCTTTTTCAGACGGTTGACGCCGTGGGTCTCAGTGGAGGTACTCACAGATTCGTGCCCTTCGGCTGGGGGGTGGCGTGATGCTGGCAGCGGCCGAGGGCGACATTCAAGGCGAAGAAAGAGGCAACCTATTACGCTGTGTCAGTTGTGAGTCCGTGTTTGCGGATGAAATTGAGCATTATCGCCATCTGGTCGATACGTTCGGCGACGACGAGCCCGCCGCGACCGGCGTCGTAGTAGTGGACCTCGTGCTCGCGGCCGAGTTCGGCCAGGCGGCTCACGTACTCCTCGAGCTGCCGCAGCGGCGAGCGGGAGTCGTTGACCCCGGCGAGGATCAGCAGCGGGCGCTCGACCTTCTCGACGTAGGTGATCGGCGAGCTGTCGTGGTAGCGCTCCGGCTGCTCGTCGGGGGAGCCGCCGAGCAGCGACCGCTGCAGGGCGCGCAGGCCCTCGACGTGGTCCTCGTAGGCGGTGACGTGGCTGGCGATGGGGGCGACCGCGATGCCCGCCGCCCACAGCCTGGGCTGGACGCCGAGACCGAGCAGGGTGAGGAAACCGCCCCACGAGGTGCCCGCGAGCACCGTCCTGTCCGGGTCGACGACGCCCTGGGAGACCACCCACTCCCTGACCGCCGCCACGTCGGCCAGCTCGATGTGGCCGACGTCGCCGCGCAGCGCGTCGCGCCAGGCCGAGCCGTACCCTGTCGAGCCGCGGTAGTTGACGCGCACGACCGCGAAGCCGGCGTCGACCCACGCGGCGACCTCGGGGGAGAAGGTGTCGGCGTCGTGCAGGTGCGGGCCGCTGTGCAGCAGGAAGACGGCGGGGAAGGGGGCCGAGCCCATCTCGGGCCTGGAGACCAGCGCGTGGATGCGCCCGCCTGGACCGGAGACGTCGATGTCCTCGACGGGGACGCTGGTGGGGGCGGCGGGGCCGATCGCGTTCATGACCACGTGGCCGCTGCTCGACCGGATCACCGGCGGGCGGGAGGCGCTCGACCACGCGTACTCCACGTGGCCGCCCGGCCTGGGCCTGGCCGCGCCGATCACGCCGTGAGGCGTGTCGATCAGGGACATGCCGCCGCCGCCGAGGTCGTAGCGGTGCAGATGGGTACGGCCCCGGTCGTCCCTGACGATCAGCAGGGCGCGGCCGTCGTCGTACCACTCGGCGGTCAGCTCGCCGGGGTCCTTCAGCCAGATCTCGCGCTGCTCGCCGGTCTTCGGGTCCCAGACCAGCGGCTCGTGGCGCTGGCGGCGTTCGTGCAGGGTGAGCAGGCGGCGGTCGCCGGGGAGGGGGCCGAAGCGCAGGCCGACCACGCCCCTGCCGGGACCGTCGGCCAGCTCGCCGACCACGTCGCCGTTCTGCTTGAGCACGCGCAGCGCAGGGTGCCGGAAGTCACCGTGCTCGCTGTGGTTGAGGGCGACCAGCTCGCCGTCGAGCGACATGTCGGTGACCCAGGAGGCCTCGGAATGCTCGTAGAGCAGGCGGGCGGACTCCCCTGGCCGGACCAGGTAGGTGCTGAACGTGCCGGCGCGGGCCAGGCTGACGGCCGCGAGGCCGGTGGCGGACAGCGCGATGCCGCCGGGCTCGCTGGGCGGCAGGTCGGGGGCGATGACCTCGTGGACGCCGCCGGCGAAGCGCTGGCGCATCCAGACGCCGAGCTCGTCGCGGTCGCTGCCGGCGAACCAGTAGATCCAGTGGCCCGTCGGGTCGAGGGCGGCGTGGCTGGTGCCGTACGGCTGGTTGGTGACCTGGCGGGTGATGCCGGTCGTACGGTCCCACGCGTAGATCTCCCACACGCCCGAGGCGTTCGAGCGGTAGAGGGAGCGGTTCGGCGCCTGGCGTGCCCACTCGGGCAGCGTCATGCTGGGCGCCCGGAACCTGGCCTGCCAGCGTTCCTCCGCCTTCATCCGCTGCCTCCCCCTCCTCAGTTGCCGTCCAGTATTGCGTCTGGGTGGATGAAATACCTGAGGAATGTGAGGGAATTTCGGACTAAATGCCCCATCAGTAACATGAGTCCCGGAGGTGCGTCAAGGAATGGGTCTTGATTGAGGGGGTGCGGTGAAGATAGACAGGCGAAAACTCGCAATTGCTGAGGTCCATTCCGGAAATTTCCGGATTTGGTGGTGGAGGTGGTCGGGGTCCTTGTGCCACGCGCTCGGACCCATGCCCACCACCAAGCCGACATCTTCCCGCGTCAGCGACATCTCGAACCTCACCTCCCGCCTGCCCGTCTCCTCGAAGCCCCGCAGGCTCTCGGCGACCCGATGCTCCTTCGCCTCGTCGACCGACAGCAGGCCCAACTCTCGCACCAGCGGGCTGAGGTGGTCGCCTGCCGGGATGACCACGATCAGGTGGCCGCCCGGTCGCAGGACTCTGGCGAACTCGGTGCCGTTGCGCGGAGCGAACACGTTCATCACCACGTCGGCGACCGCGTCCCCGAGCGGCAGCGGCCGCCACGCGTCCGCCACGAACGCGCCCGCGCGCTCGTGCGCCCTGGCCGCCCGTTTGACCGCGTGCTTGGAGATGTCGAACGCGATGCCGGTGGCCCGGGGCACGGCGTCGAGCACCGCCCCGAGGTAGTAGCCGGTCCCCGCCCCCGCGTCCACGATCATCGGCGCGCCGGCCCCCGGCCCGCCGGCGGCATAAGGGTCGAGCTCGGCCGCTCCCGCCGGACTGGCGGACTCCCGGCCCGTGTCGGGGTAAGGGTCGAGCTCAGTCGTGCCCGCCGGACCGGCGGACTCCCGGCCCGTGCCGGCGTTCCGGGACGGCGTGGCGGGCGCGAGACAGGCCGCCGCGGTCTCGGCGAGCGCCCGGGCCAGCGGCGCGTAGTGCCCCCTGCCCAGGAAGTCGGCCCTGGCCGTCACCATGGCGGAGCTGTCGGCCGTGCCGGGCGCCTGCGATCCGGTCAGCAGGCTCACGTATCCCTGCCTGGCCACGTCGAAGGCGTGCCCATGCCCGCACCGCACGGCCCCCGCGTCGAGCCGCACCCCTTCACGGCAGACGGGGCAGCGCAGGTGTTCGACGATGTCAGCCAGCATCCCCCCATCATCGCGGGTCAGCCGGCATGCCCGTGATGCCGGTGATGCCCGGGATGATCGTCCGCTCCGACGGTCAACCGTCCTGCTGTGGACGTGCGCCGTCCCGCCGCCCCGCGGAGGAGCCGGTCTTTCCCGGCGGTTCCGGGAGACCGGCGACCTATGTGCGGCACCGGTGAGCGTCAGGCGGATTCGGCCAGTGTGAGGAAGGCGGCGTTCGACGGGGTCTCGCGGAGCCGGCCGACCAGCAGCTCCAGGCCCTGCTGCGGGTCCAGGCCACCGAGCATGCGGCGCAGCCGCCACACCACCTGCCGCTCGGCGGGGTGCAGCAGCATCTCCTCGCGGCGGGTGCTGGACGCCCCGAGGTCGACGGCGGGGAACAGCCGGCGCTCGGCCAGGGCGCGGTTGAGCCGCAGCTCCATGTTGCCGGTGCCCTTGAACTCCTCGAAGAAGGAGTCGTCCATGCGCGAGCCGGTCTCGACGAGCGCAGTGGCGAGGATGGTGAGCGAGCCGCCGTCCTGGAGGTTGCGGGCGGCGCCGAAGAAGCGCTTGGGCGGGTAGATGGCGCCGGCGTCGATGCCGCCCGACAGGACGCGCCCGCCGGCCGGCGCGAGGTTGTTGTAGGCGCGGCCGAGCCTGGTGAGCGAGTCGAGCAGCAGCACGACGTCCTGGCCCTGCTCGACCAGGCGCTTGGCGCGTTCGAGCGCCAGCTCGGCGACCGCGACGTGCTCCTTGTCGGGCCGGTCGAAGGTGGAGGCGGCCACCTCGCCCGCGATGGTCTGGCGCATGTCGGTGACCTCTTCGGGTCGCTCGCCGACCAGGACGACCATGAGGTGCGTGTCGGGATGGTTGCGGGAGACGGCCGCGGCCAGCGCCTGCAGGACCATGGTCTTGCCGGCCTTGGGCGGGGCGACGATCAGCCCGCGCTGGCCCTTGCCGATGGGGGCGAACAGGTCGACGACCCTGGTGGTCAGCGACTCGGTCTCGATCGTCAGCCGCTCCTCCGGGTGGACGGGGGTCAGGTCGGCGAAGTGGGGACGCTCGCGCCAGTCGGCGCGGCCGTTCACCTGCTCGACGGAGACCAGCTTGGCGCCCGCGACGGTGGCGGTCACCTGGTCGCCGGCGCGCAGGCCGAGGTGTTTGATCCGGTCCAGCGGCAGCCGTACGTCGTCGGGGCCGGGCCGGTAGCCGGACAGGCGCAGGAACGCGCTCTTGTCGCGCACGTCCAGCAGTCCGGTGACCTGCCGGGCGGGTGCGGCGGCGGTGCGGGGGCGGGGGACCGTGGGAACAGAAGACACGGTGGAAACAGACATGATGAACCCTCCTCGAGGGCACGCCTGGAAAAACGCAGGCGGTGGGTGAGAGAACACGGGACGGGCCCTCAGCACGGACCCTTCAGGGAAATCAGCGGAGCAGGTGGACGCTCAACGCTGGTTCGCAAGATATCACAGTCAACGCGGACGGCAAGGGTTCTGTTCCCGTCGCCCCAAGCCGCCCACATCTCCCGGAGCGGGATCCGTCAAGCCGGCTGCAGGGCTCCTGCAATCGTCGGAGGCTCTCATGGAGGTGCGAGCCCAAGGGGGATGTCATGAAGAAGACCCAGTGCCCGACGTGTCACACCACCCTCGACGAGGGTCCGATCATGTACCGCTGCGCGTGCTGCCGTCGCGCCGTGTTCGCCGCAGACCTGGAGAACGAGTACGTCACCCGGCTAGCGTTGTCGGATGCCGCATAAGTCAAGAATCGTGGCCGATGTCGAGATCACCCCGTTGTGTGATGCCATCGGCCCGATGGGGCCCTCGCTTCGCCTGCCGTTCCTCGAGACCTTTCTCGGCGCGGAGGTCGACGAGGGCGAGTGGATCCTTCACTTCCACTGCTTCCTCCTGCGTGACCGCGACGGCCACGTCACCCTGATCGACACCGGCATCGGGCCCACCTCCAGCTGGGCTCCCGCCCCTGGCGCGCTGCCGGGCGAGCTGGCCGCCGCGGGTGTCGCGCCCGGCGACGTCGACACGCTGATCATCACGCACCTGCACAGCGACCACTTCGGCGGCACGATCGTCGACGGCCGGCCGGTGTTCCCCAACGCGCGCCACGTCGTCCAGCGGGCCGAGATCGAGGCGACGTCCGTCCTCGACCCGGTCAGGGAGCTGCTGCAGGTGGTCGACGGCGACGCGGAGGTCGCCCCCGGCGTGGTCGTACGGCTGACGCCCGGCCACACCTCCGGACACCAGAGCGTCGAGGTCGGCGAGTTCACCATGGCCGGTGACGTCCTGCACCACCCGGTGCAGCTGGCCGACCCGACGATCCGCTACGTCTACGACGGCGACTCAGACCTGGCCGCCAAGACCAGGCTCGACCTGGTCGCCGGACTGCGCGCGCAGGGCCGGCTGCTCGGCACCTCCCACTTCCCCGAGCCGTTCGTCGAGCTGGGCTAGCAGCGCGCGGGCCTTGGCGCGGTAACGCAGCACCTGCACCACGCCGAGCAGCCAGACCGGGTACTGCACGGCCATCGCCCAGCGGTGGTCGCCGGTCAGGTCCATCGTCACGCCGATCAGCGCGATCACCGACATCGAGGCCAGGAAGCCGCCGCCGTTCACGATGCCGGTGGCCGCGCCGATGCGGCCCGCGGGGTTGAACGTCCTGGCGTAGTCGAAGCCGATCATCGATCCGGGGCCGTTCGTGGCGAGCACGACGACCAGGACCACCAGCAGCCACAGCGGAGCCCGGCCGCCCGGCCACAGCAGCACCGCCGTCCACGCGGTGGCGGTCGACCCGGTGACGGCCAGCACCAGCCACGATCGGCGCAGCGGGAAGCGGCCGGCCAGGTAGCCGAGGATCGGGCCGCACACCATGCCGACGGCGGTCAGCGCCGACAGCAGCACGCCCGCGGTCCCGGGCGCGAGTCCCTGGCCCTGCACCAGGTACGGGTAGCCCCACAGCAGCAGGAACGCCGCGGCCGAGCACTGGGTGGCGGCGTGGGTCCACATGCCCAGCCTGGTGCCCGGCTGCATCCACGCGGCCTTCAACCCCGGTGCGCGCCGGTCGGCCGAGGGACGCCCGTCGCGCAGGACGGCCGCGACGAGGACCGTGGCCAGCACGCCGACCCCGGCGGCGCCGAGGAAGGTCGGCGTCCAGCCGTACGCGCGCAGCGATCCGATGATCGGCACGGTCGACGCGATGGCGCCGAACTGGCCGAGGATGCCGGTCAGCTGCACGATCACCGGGTTGCGGCGGGCCGGGAAGGACAGGTTGACCAGCCTGATCACGCTGATGAACGTCATGGCGTCGCCCGCGCCCACCAGGGTCCTGGCGGCCAGGCCGAGCAGCAGGTCGTCGGCGAAGGCGAAGACGACCTGGCCGCACGACATGATCAGCGCCCCGATGAGCAGCATGCGTTTGGAGCCGAACCTGTCGACCAGCACGCCGACGGGGATCTGCATCACGGCGTAGACGAGGAGCTGGAGCATCGCGAGGGTCGCCAGACCCGACGCGCCGACGTCGAGACGGGCGGCGGCCGCCAGGCTCGCGACACCGAGGGACTGGCGGTGGAAGACCGCGACGAAGTAGGCCAGGACGCCCGTCGCCCAGAAGATCAACGCGCGTCGTGTCACGGGGACAAATCCTATCTTTTTCATAGGATGTTCCCATCACTGGCCCCGGCGTCGGACGTTCCGCGTTCGGGACGACGTTGTAGGTTGATCACGTGAGCGTGGACACGGAGTTCTGGGCGTCGCTGAGCAAGGTGCTGGCCGGGGCGGGCGCCTACATCACCGACCCCGGAGGAAGAACGCTGCTGGTCAAGCCCAACTACCGCGACCACTGGGGCTTCGCGGGCGGCCACGTCGACGAGGGCGAGGACCCCGCGCAGGCCTGCGCCAGGGAGGTCGCCGAGGAGCTCGGCCTCACGCTGCCCGTCGGCGACCTGCTGGTCGTGCAGTGGGTGGGCCCGCTGGACGTCCGGCCGCTGCCGCTGGTCAACTTCCTGTTCGACTGCGGCACCATCCCCGCCGACACCCCGATCACCCTGCAGGCGGAGGAGCTCGACGACTACGGCTTCTTCACCGAGGCCGAGGCCAGGAAGCTGCTCCCGCCGTGGGCCGGCGACCGGGTGCCCGCCGCGGCCGCCGCCAGGGCCAGCGGCTGGAGCCGCTACCTGCCGCCCGTCAGCGCCGGCTGATCGGAGAGCAGGGCCGCGGGCAGCGTCACCGTCGCCGTGATCCCCCCGTACGGCGAGGGCCGCAGCCGCACCCTGATCCCGTGCCTGGCCGCGAGCCTGGCCACCACGAACAGCCCGAGCCTGTCGCTCTCGGCCAGGTCGAACTCGGGCGGCTCGGCCAGCCTGGCGTTGAGCTGGCTCAGCTCCTCCTCGGGCAGCCCGAGCCCCCGGTCCTCGATGTCGACCTGCAGCCCCTCCGGCACGCCGACCGCCCGCACGTCCACCCTGGTCTGCGGGGGCGAGAAGAGGGTGGCGTTCTCCACCAGCTCGGCCACCAGATGCACGACGTCGGTCACGGCCGAACCCATCACCGCCACGTTCGGCGGCTGCGGCACCTCGACCCTGGCGTACTCCTCCACCTCGGCCACGGCCGCCCTGAGCACGTCCACGGCCGGCACCGGGTTGCGCCAGCCCCGGCCCGGCGTCTGGTCCGACAGGATGATCAGGCTCTCGGCGTGCCTGCGCATGCGGGTGGTGAGGTGGTCGAGCTTGAACAGGTCGTCGAGGATGACCGGGTCGTGGGTGCGCCGCTGCATGCCGTCCAGCTGGAGCAGCTGGCGGTGCAGCAGCGACTGGTTGCGCCTGGCCAGGCTGACGAAGACCTGGCGCACGCCGTCGCGCAGCTTCGCCTGGTCGACGGCGGCTCCGACCGCCGTGGACTGGACGGAGTTGAACGCCTGGACGATGTCGCGCACCTCGGTGGTCTGCGCTCCGGTGTCGAGCGGTTCGACCTCGGGCTTGGCGCCGCCGGCGCGCAGCTGATCGACGACGCCCGCCAGCCGTACCTCCGCGAAGCCGGTCGCGGCGTCGCGCAGGCCCGCCAGCTCGCGCACCAGCCGGCCGCGGAAGCGCAGGGAGAGCACGATGGAGGCGACGACGGCGACCAGGCCGATGCCCCCTGCGACGCCGATCTTGATCAGGATGGCGGTGGCGGTCGGGTTGACCCGGTCGACCAGGCCCTGCACGGCCTCGGACTGGTTGCGCTCGACGGCGGCGGCGAGGTCGTCGCCCCGCGACACCCAGGTCGCGGAGGTCGCGGGCAGTCCGTTGGCGGTCGCCTGGCCGCGGATGGCGTCCTCGATCGCGACGAAGTCGCGGTAGGCGGCGGAGCCGGCCAGCCCGCGGTAGGCGGCGCCGAGGTCGTCGTCGAGGTGGGCGAGCGCCTGGGAGTAGAGGAGGCGGCGGGTGGCCGACATCCGGGTGAACAGCGCCCGGTCGGAGGGGCCGACCTCGCGGGTCGCGAGCACGTGCACGATCATCGCCCGCTCCCTGGACAGGAGCTCCTTGGCCTCGCCGAGCATGGTGACCGACCTGGCCAGCCGGTAGAGCGCCATGTCGGGCACCAGGATCATCTGGTCGTACATGCGGAAGGAGGCGTCCACGATGTCGCTGTAGACGGTGATCGTCTGGATGGCGCCGACCGAGCGCGCGTCGACGCCTCTGCGCAGCTCGGGAAGGCGGTTCAGCTCGCGGTAGAGCGCCTTGAGCTGCTCGGCCATCTCCGGTGTGACGTTCTCCTGCAGGGCGGCGCGCCGGCGGAAGGCCGCCACGGCGGTGTCCGTCCTGCTGCGCTGGTTGATCAGCTCCCGGTACGGCCTGGCGGACGACAGGAACTCGGCCGACGACAGCCGCTCGCGCTGGAGCTGGATGTTCATCTGCTCCGACGGGTCGGCCAGGTTGGTGACCAGGTTGTTGATCTCCAGCAGGCGCAACCCGTCACCACCGGTCAACGCGGCCGCGAACGTCCACAGCCCGACCAGCGAGATCAGCGGGACCGAGAGCAGGACGAGCAGCTTGAGCGCGATGGGGCGGCCGGGGCGGGTGAAGCGCCTTTTCATGGTGAGATCGTCTCGCAGATCACACCCCTTTTGGGAGGTTTCCCATGCGCTTGCCGCGATCGATATCCGGATGGACCATCGCCGTCTTCGGCTTCCTTGCTTTCGCCCTGGGCCTGTTCGGCCTGCTGAGATCGGACGATCTGCTCGGCCTGCTGGGATTCGAGGTCGTGGAGAGGCGCGGACCCGGTGACTACACGAAGGTGTACATGGCGGCCTCCTCGATGGCCGCGGTCAACATGGGCGTCTACTACCTGCTGGCCGCGGCCACCGACTGGACACCGTTCTTCCGGTGGACCGTCCCGTGGAGGACGGTGACGTTCGTGGTGTTCACCACGCTGGTGGTGACGGGCGCCGCACCCGCCGAGTTCGTGGGCGTGGGGGTGTGGGAGGGGCTCGGCGCCCTGGTCACCGGCCTCGCGCTGTGGCGCGAGGGCAAGCTGTTTCAGCGCTCGTCGGAACGGCGCCCCGCGACCAGGTGATCGTCGGGGTGCGGGGCCTGGCGGGGGATCGTCCGCGTCTCCCCGGCGGCGTCGTGGGTGTCGTCGTGGGTGCTGTCGGGGGTGTTGTCGTTGAGCTTCCGCTCCAGCGCCCGCTTCTCGTCCTCCAGCTTGGCGACCCGGTCGTCGGCCTGGACCCGGACGTCGCGCAGCGCGCGGCGCCGCAGGAGCGACCGGCGCGAACCTGAGCCGATCATCGAGACGCCGAGGAGCAGGACTCCCGCGGTGGCCGCGCCCACCAGGAACATCTCCAGGTGGGACGGCTGGAAGGTGTAGCCGACAACGGTGTAGGTGGTATCGGGTTCCATCGCGACGAGGTAGATGGTCGCGGCTGCGATCAGGACCAGGATCAGCCCCAACACGATCATGAGCTCACCTCTCTTTCAAGACGGCGCTTCCTCTGCCCCTGAACGATGGAGTCATGCGGCCGGACGCGGGCCGGTGGCGTCACGGCCATGTTGTCCACACCCTGTGGACAACATGCGGCCTGTGGCCGACCGCCCCGTCCGGCTCACGGCGTCATGCAGGGATCAAGCATGTCGCCGCTCAGGACGGGGGCGGCTTTTCCCCGCTCACGCCAGATCGTCTTGAGCACCCGCCACCCGTCGCGGACGGCGTGCAGGTTGCTGGCCCCGTGGATGCGCGAGCGCTCGTGGCTGGGCACCTCGCGGATGTCCAGCCCCGCCTTCGCGGCCCTGACGTTCATCTGCGTCTCGATCTCGAACCCGTCGCAGTCGAGCGCCATGGCGTCCAGGTGGTGGGCCCAGAAGGCGTTGTAGCCGTAGCACAGGTCGGTGTAACGCGTGCCGTACAGGGCGTTGGTGGCGAACGTCAGCACCTTGTTGCCCAGCGAGCGGACGGGGCTGATGTCGTCCGAGCCGCCGCCCTCGATGTAGCGGGAGCCCTTGGCGAAGTCCGCGCCGTCGACCAGGGCCTGCACGAACCGGCCGATCTCCCGGCCGTCGGTCGACCCGTCGGCGTCGATCATGACGATGATGTCGCCCTTGGCGGCGGCGAAACCCTCGGTCAGCGCGTTGCCCTTGCCCCGCCTGGTCTGCGTGACGACACGCAGGTCCGGGCGAAGGCTGCGAGCCACGGCCACCGTGTCGTCGACGGAGTTGCCGTCCACCAGGATCACCTCGTCGATCCAGGTGGGCAACGTCGCGAAGACGTGTGGCAGGTTGTCGGCTTCGTTGAGTGCGGGAACAACAACAGTGACGCTCGCCGCGAAGGGGCCTGTGTTCATGGAACCAAGGTCCACGATCACACCTGCAACTCGCTTGACATCCCCTTGCAGCTGGTGATGATCTACCGCATTCGGGACGAAACCCCGTGTTTCTGGGGCTCCCGGTGACCTGCGATGTTGTCTCTTTCGCTCGTTCCACGGCTCTGAAAGTAATGATCCACTTGCCGTCTCTTGACATCGTATTGGGAAAATGTATGGAATCAGCGCCGGGTGGCCGCCGCCCAGCACTCCAGGAGCGCCGCGGCCGCGCCCGAGTCGATCGCCGCGCACGCGCGTCCGTAGGCCGCCGCCAGCCCGCGCACCCCCTCCCGCCCGGCCGCCGCCAGCGCCGCGGCGGCGTTCAGGCAGACGATGTCGCGCACCGGCCCCGGAGCGCCGCCCAGCACCTGCCGCGCGACCTCGGCGTTGTACGCGGCGTCCGCGCCCCTGAGGTCGTCGACGGACGCCCGGGCGATGCCCAGCGACAGCGGGTCGAAGCGGCTCGACGTGACCGTCCCGTCCCTGACCTCCCAGATGGTGGACGGCCCTGTCGTGGTCAGCTCGTCCAGGCCGTCGTCGCCCCTGAACACCAGCGACGAGCAGCCCCGCGCCGCCAGCACCCCCGCGACGACCGGCGCCAGGTGCGCGTGGAACACCCCCACCGCCTGCGCCGCCGGCCTGGCCGGGTTGACCAGCGGCCCGAGCACGTTGAAGACCGTCGGCACGCCGAGCTGCCTGCGCGGCCCGGTGGTGTGCCGGAAGGCCGGATGGTGCCGCGCGGCGAACAGGAAGGTGATCCCCACCTCCGCCGCGACCCCCGCCGCGCGCGCGGGGGGCAGGTCGACCACGACGCCGAGCGCCTCCAGCACGTCGGCGGCGCCCGTGGACGACGAGGCCGCCCTCCCGCCGTGCTTGACGACCTTCGCCCCCGCCGCGGCGGCGACGATCGCGGCCATGGTGGAGACGTTCACGGTGTGGGCCTGGTCGCCGCCCGTTCCGACGAGATCGACCGCGTCGCCGGGCACCTCCAGCGGGGCGGCGCCGTCGAGCAGCGCCGTCGCCAGCCCCGACACCTCCTCGACGGTCTCGCCCTTGGCGCGCAGCGCGACGGCGAACCCGGCGATCTGCGCGTCGGTCGCCGCGCCGGCCATGATCTGGCCCATCGCCCACGCGGTGTCCCGCGCGCGCAGCGATCGACCGTCGAGCAGCGTGCCGAGCAGAGTGGACCAGGTCGTCATGTTCGAGCCTCCAGTCGTGCGGACGAGGAGGCCAACCATCGATGACCGCCTCGCGAAGGGCGGTCATCGGACATCGCGCAGGGACCGCCTAGAAGGCCGGCCACCAGGAAAGCGCGATCATGACATGACATGCTACCGGCATGTCGGTGCTCTCCCCCCTCCGGGACACAGCGGTCGGCGCCGCCGCCGCGGCCGGCACCGGCCCCGCGGGCACGCGTCGCCGGATCGGGGCCGTGCCGCCGCAGGAGACACCGCGAAGGGAGCGGCCGTGGATCTGAGGCGAACGTTCGACGAGGACGCGGAGCTCTACGACAGGGCCAGGCCCGGCTACCCGGCCGAACTGTTCACCCGTATCCCCGTGGCGTCGCGCGTGCTGGAGATCGGCTGCGGCACCGGGCAGGCCACCCGCGGCCTGCTCGGCCGCGGCTGCGTCGTCACCGCCGTCGAGCTGGGGCCCGCGCTGGCGGCGCTGGCGCGGGCCCGCATGCCGTCCGTCGAGGTGGTCAACGCCGACTTCGAGACGTGGCCGCTGCCGGCCGAGCCGTACGACGTGGTGTTCGCGGCCACCTCCTTCCACTGGCTCGACCCGGCCACGCGGGTGGCCAGGGCGCGGGCCGCGCTCCGCCCCGGCGGGCTGCTCGCCACCGTGGCCACGCACCACGTGGCGGGCGGCACCGCGGCCTTCTTCGCCGAGGTCCAGGAGTGCTACGAACGGTTCGACCCCGCCACGACGCCGGGCCTGCGGCTCCGGCCCGCCGCCGCCGTCCCGCCCGACGGTGAGGCGCTGCCCGGGTTCGCCGCCCCCGTCTTCGAGCGCTGGGAGTGGGAGCTGGCCTACACCACCGAGGAGTACCTCGACCTGCTGTCGACCTACTCGGGTCTCCGCGCGCTGCCCGCGCGCGCCGCCCTGCTCGACTGCGTCGGGGCGCTCGTCTCCTCCCGGTACGGCGGGCGCGTCGTCAAGCGCTACCTCACCGAACTCCGCACCGCCACGGCCATCGGCTGACACGGCGGCGTTGCGCGACCACGCTCTCCCCTTGGCCGCGCCTGCGAGGTGACCGCGGCCGCGAGGTGACCGGGGCTGGGGAAGTCGTCTGTCCCCGGTGAGGCGTCCGCCGGCGCGTTGGGCCCGGCCGCGCATCGCATGCCTGCCAGCTACGGCGCGGTCGGCCTGGAACTGCTCGACAGCGCGCGGGAGGGGAACGCGGGCGCGGCCTACGAGGTGGCCGTGCTGCTGGCCTGCGAGGCCGCGAAGGGCGACCGCGACAGTGAGGCGTGGCTGGAGGCGGCGACCCACTGGCTGCGCCGGGCGACGGGCAGGGTCGCCGAGGCCGCGGAGTTGCGGCTGCGCGGGGTCAAACTGGCCAAGGCGGCATTGGCGCTGGCCGTCGAGCGCAAGGCCGAGGGCGAGCCGAGTGCGCTGATCTTCTTCCTGGCCGCGATGCAGGCCGAGGCCGCCGTGCCGGGCCTCAGGCTCGACGTGTCCGAGGCCCTGTTCTCCTGACCGCGTTCTCCCGACCGCGTTCTCCTGACCGCGCTTCCCGGGGCGGAAAAGGTATGAGGCGGGTGCCGCTGCCGGGACGTATCCAGAGATGAGGGAAAACTCGAGGGGAGTTTTGCCGCGGGCGGTCGGAAGCCACGGGGATCGCCAGGATTACACTCCCCTTGAATCCCTGCAGGGTTTTCCGAGCGATGGAACAGACATGGACAAAGAGGCCACAGCGGTTATTTCGGGCGTCGTCGATGTGCGTGACGTCCCGCTGAGCAGTCTGTGTGAGAACGACATGTGCGACGCGGAGCTGGAGGGCATGCTGCGCCGCGTCGTTCCCGACACCCCGAGGGTCTCCGTCGCGGCGTTCAACTCCGCCATCTGAATCTGACGGGAGGGCGGCGATGGTGCCGTTCCGCCAGTTCGTCCTCAAGGTCCACAGCAGGTGCGACCTGGCCTGCGACCACTGCTACGTGTACGAGCACGCCGACCGGAGCTGGCGCCGACGGCCCAGGGTGATGTCCGCCGAGACGATCGCCTGGAGCGCGTTGCGCATCGCCGAGCATGCCAAGAGCCACGCCCTCGACCGGATCACGGTCGTCCTCCACGGCGGCGAGCCGCTCCTGGCCGGCCACGCCAGGCTGCGGGCCGTCGCCGAGGCGATCGAGTCGGCGCTGGCCGGCACGTGCCGCCTCGACCTGCGCCTGCACACCAACGGGCTGCTGCTGGACGACGACTTCCTCGACCTGTTCGAGGAACACGGCATCAAGGTGGGGGTCTCGCTCGACGGCGACCGGGCCGCCCACGACCGCCACCGGCGCTACGCCGACGGCAGGGGCAGCCACGACAGGGTGGTCGGCAGGCTGGCCCTGCTGCGCCGGCGTCCGCACCTCTACGCGGGGTTGCTGTGCACGGTGGACGTGGCCAACGACCCGATCGCCGTCTACGAGGCGCTGGCCCGGCAGGCGCCACCGCGGGTCGACTTCCTGCTCAAGCACGCCACCTGGGACGACCCGCCGGAGCGCGGGGCGGGCGACTGGCTCGTCGCCGTCTTCGACAGGTGGGTGGCCGACGGCAGGCCGATGTCCGTGCGGCTGTTCGAGTCGATCGAGTCGACGTCGAGGGGTGGCCCGAGCACCACCGAAGCGCTCGGCCTGGAGCCCAGCGACCTGGTGGTCATCGAGACCGACGGCGCCTACGAGCAGGTCGACTCGCTGAAGACCGCCTACGACGGCGCCCCGGCGACCGGGCTTGACGTGTTCTCCCACCCGCTCGACGAGGTGGCCGGGCATCCGGGGATCGTGGCGCGGCAGCGCGGGATCGACGGGCTGGCCGAGGCGTGCCGGCGCTGCCCTGTGGTCGGCAGCTGCGGCGGGGGCCTCTACCCGCACCGCTACAAGGGGGGCGGCTTCGCCAATCCGAGCGTCTACTGCGCCGACCTGCTCAAGCTGATCACGCACGTGCGGGGGCGGCTGCGCCGTACGCACGAGCTGACGTCGGCGCAGCTCGGCGAGCTGGCCGCGGGGCACGGGAGCGCGGAGACGGTCGCGGCGCTGGCCGCGGGCCAGGCCAGCCTGCGCAGGCTGGCGCTGACGAAGGCCGCCGCGCCGGGCGCCGCGTGGCGCCTGCTGACCAGGATCGACGCCGAGCATCCCGCCGCGCTGGCCGCCGTGCTGGACCACCCGTACGTGCTGGCGTGGGCGGCCGGACACCTGGCCGGTACGGCAGGCCCCGCCCACCTCGGCAACATCGCGGCGGCCGCCGCGCTCAGGGCAGGTGTCACGGCCGAGGTCGAGGTGGAGGTGCGTGGCGGCGTCGGCTACCTGCCCGGCCTCGGCGCCTTCACCGGCATGACCGGCACCGTGGTGCGCCTCGACGGCGGGGGCGCCGAGGCGGGCGGGGCAGCCTGGGAGCCGTTGCGGCGGCTCTCGGCAGGGGGGATGGAGGTGGCGGTGGAGGACCTGGACCCCTACCGCGACTGCCACCAGTGGTCGCTGGCGCCGCGGCTGACCGGCGAGCAGGCGCGGGCGTGGCAGGAGCGGTTCGCCGCGGCCGTCCGGGTGATCGAGCGTGACCATCCCGCCTACCTGCCCGCGATCAGGGCGGGGCTGACCACGCTGACCCCGCTCAGCACGGTCGGCGGCGCCACCAGTTCGGCCTCCAGGCACGCGTTCGGCGCGATCGCCACCACGCTGCCGGACGAGGGGGAGAGTCTGGCTCTGCTGCTCCTGCACGAGTTCCAGCACGTGAAGCTGGGCGCGGTGCTCGACCTGTTCGACCTGTTCGACGCGCGCGACGCCCGGCTCTTCTACGCGCCGTGGCGTGACGATCCCCGCCCGCTGGAGGGACTGCTGCAGGGCGCCTACGCGCATCTGGCCGTCACCGACTTCTGGCGCCGGCGTGACGCCCGCGCCTTCGCCCGCTGGCGGGCGGACACCGCCATGGCCGTCGAGACGCTGCTCGGCGCGGGCACGCTGACCCCGCTGGGCGTGGCGTTCGTGGCGGGCATGCGGCGGAGCGTCATGCCGTGGCTGGACGAACCGGTGCCCGAGACGGCCGAGCGCGCCGCGCAGGAGGAGCGGGCGGCCCACCGCGGCAGGTTCGGATGACCAGGCGGGAGCTGTCCGGCCAGCTCAGCCGGCTGGGGGTGGCGGCCGGCCAGGTCCTGCTCGTCCACAGCGCGCTGCGCAGGGTCGGCGACGTCACGGCGGCGACCGCCGCGGCGGCGCTGCGCGACGTGCTGGGCGAGGAGGGCACGCTGGTCGTGCCCACGCAGACGGCCGGCAACTCCGACACCTCGCGCGAGCACCTGGAGCGGATCGCGGGCATGTCCCCCGGGCAGGTCGCCGCCTTCCGCGCGACGATGCCGCCCTTCGACCCGCTGACCACGCCGTCCACCGGCATGGGACGGCTGGCCGAGCACGTCAGGACCACCGAGGGGGCGGTGCGCAGCGCGCACCCGCAGACCTCCTTCGCCGCGCTGGGCCCCATGGCCGCCAAGCTGATGGACGGCCACGCCCGCGACTGCCACCTCGGCGAGCACTCCCCGCTGGCCCGGCTGTACGAGGCGAACGCGTGGATCCTGCTGCTCGGCGTGGGTTACACCGCCTGTACGGCTCTGCACCTCGCGGAGTACCGCCTGCCTGACCCGCCGCTCAGGACCTACCGATGTGTGGTGGAGGAAGGCTGGTGGGAATACCAGGACGTGGACCTCCAGGATGCTCACCTGACAGAACTGGGCGCCGATCTCGACAAAACGGATTTCTCGCGGAAAGGCGGTGTTGGCCGGGCAGAATGTCGTCTACTGCCTCTTGCGCCGATGGTGGATTTCGCAGTGAATTGGCTTGCCGTGAAATAGGAAGGAGGCGGGTTGCCCGAATCCCCGTACTTCTTTCTGAGCTACCGGCGCAACGACGTGAGCGACCTCTGGGTCGCTCGCTTCTTCAAACACCTGTCCGACGACGTGCGCGCCGTCGTCAACGTGGAGCAGCCGGGCTTCATGGACCGGCAGGTGCCGATCGGCGGGATCTGGCCATCACATGTCTCCCAGGCGCTGTCCACCTGCAGGGTCTTCGTGCCCGTCTACTCCATGAGCTACTTCGACAGCGAGCACTGCGGCAAGGAGTGGGGCGCCTTCAGCCGGCGCTGCGGTCCCGGCTCCGAGGCCATCCTGCCGGTGCTGTGGGCGCCGCTGTACGACACGCCGGTGCCGGAGTGCGCGGGCGTGCTCAACTACGAGCACGCCGCCTTCGGCAAGGAGTACGCCAGAAGCGGCATCTACGGGGTCATGAAACTGCGCCGCTTCCGCGAGGCGTACAAGGAGGGCGTCTGGTGGCTGGCGCGCAGGATCATCGAGGTCGGCAGGACGGTCCAGGTGCCCTACCAGGCCATCCCCGACTACCGGGAGCAGCCGAACGCGTTCGCGACCATCGAGACCGGCAGGCCGTACCACGTGACGGTGGTGGCGCCGTCCCTGAGCGCGCTGCCGGGTGATCGCGACCCCGGCTTCTACGGCAGGTCGCCGCTCGACTGGAACCCCTTCGCGGGCCCCGGCACGCTCGCCGAGGCGGCGGCCGAGGTCGTCAGGCGGCAGGGGCTGCGCCCCGTCGTCGGCACGCTGGAGGAGGCCGGCGGGCTCGACGGCGAGCAGGGGGTGGTGCTCCTCGACCCGTGGGCGCTGGCCGACGCGGGGGTGCGCGAGGCGGTGTCGCGGCTGACCGCGCCCGTGCTCGTGCCCTGGCCCGCGGGTGACACGCAGAGCGCGGCTGAGCGCGAGCGGCTGGAGGGCGCGCTGCGCGAGACGGTCCAGGCCAGGCCGATCTCCGACCTGGACGCGCTGGCCGACCTGATCAGGCAGGCGGAGTGGCGGCGGCTGCGCGAGGCGCCCGGCTATCCACCGCCTGGCCCGTCGAGCGAGAAACCGAGGTTGAGCGGTCCCGAGGAGTGGTCATGAGCGAGGGCAGGATCATCACGTTCTACTCCTACAAGGGCGGCACGGGACGCACGATGGCGCTGGCCAACGTGGCCTGGATCCTCGCCGCCAACGGCAGGAAGGTCCTGGCGCTCGACTGGGACCTGGAATCGCCCGGCCTGCACAGGTTCTTCCACCCCTTCCTGGACGCGGGGGTGATCAGCGCGACGCCCGGCGTCATCGAGCTGATCACCGACTACGCCTTCGCCGCGTTGCAGCCGGTCGAGCGCGCGGCCGACTGGCACCTGGAGTACACCCAGGTGCTGCCGCGCGCGGTGTCCCTGGAGTACGACCACTTCCCGGGCAGCGGCACCATCGACTTCATCTCGGCGGGGCGGCAGAACCGCGACTACTCCTCGCTGCTGTCCACCTTCGACTGGGACAACTTCTACGAACGGCTCGGCGGCGGCGTCTTCCTCGACGCGCTGCGCGCCGACATGCGGCGCCACTACGACTACGTGCTGATCGACAGCCGCACCGGGCTCAGCGACATCGCCGACATCTGCACCGTGCACTTCCCCGACGTCCTCGTCGACTGCTTCACGCTCAGCGACCAGAGCATCGACGGCGCGGCGGCCGTGGCCAGGCACATCGACCAGCGCTACGGCGACAGGGGCATCAGGATCCTGCCGGTCCCGATGCGCATCGAGTCGGGCGAGAAGAAGAAGCTCGACGCCGGGCGGGCGCTGGCGCGCAGGCGCTTCGCCGGATTCCCCAAGGGGACCGACGCCGAGGAGTACTGGGCCGCCATCGAGATCCCCTACGTGCCCTTCTACGCCTACGAGGAGACGCTGGCCACCTTCGGCGAGGTCGCCTCCTCGCCGACGTCCATCCTGTCCGCCTACGAGCGGCTGGCCGGCGCGGTCACCGACGGCGACGTCAACGGGCTGCCGCCGGTCACCGAGGAGGTCCGCGCCCACGTCCTGGCGCTGTTCGAGCGCAGGCCGCCCGAGCCGGAGGAGGAGGGGACGCTGGCGCTCGCCTACGTCCCCGAGGACCGGATGTGGGCCGACTGGGTCGCCGCGCTGCTGCGCCGGAGCGGTATGAAGGTCCTGCAGGTCAGCGCCGACCTGCCCGACTGGGAGCAGGCGCTGGCGGGCGCGGCCAGGACCGCCGCCGTGGTCTCGCCCGCCTTCCAGCGCTCGCCGAGGACCAGGCACTTCGTCGCGCAGCCGCCGCCCTACGTCGCCGTCTGCGTCGGCGACGTGCCCACCCAGGAGGGCGTCCGCATCGACCAGCTCGTCGAGGGTGAGGCGGCGCAGCTGCTCCTGCACGCCTTCGGCAGGGCCGGCCACACGCCCGAGCACCCCGCCGAGCCCGCCCCGATCGGCCCGCGCTTCCCCGGCACGCCGCCCAGGGTCTCCAACCTGCCGCCCCGCAACGCCGCCTTCACCGGGCGCGCGGCCGTGCTGGAGGAGCTGCGCAACCAGCTCGTCGGCACCGGCCAGGCCGTCGTCCTGCCGATGGCCCTGTACGGCCTCGGCGGCGTCGGCAAGACGCAGGTCGCGCTGGAGTACGCCTACCGCTTCATGGCCGACTACGACCTCGTGTGGTGGGTGTCGGCGGAGGAGCCCGCCGCCATCTCCGACAACTTCCTCGACGAGCTGGCGCCCAGGCTGGGGCTCAAGCCGGAGGACGCCACGGTCAGAGCCGTGCTGGAGGGGCTGCGGCGCGGCGAGCCGTACCCGAGGTGGCTGTTGATCTTCGACAACGCCACCGAGCTGGCCGAGCTCACCGACTATCTTCCGGTGAGCCCCGCCGGGCACGTGCTGATCACCTCGCGCAACCCCGCCTGGTCGAGCGTGGCCGCGCCGCTGGAGGTGGACGTCTTCAGCCGCGACGAGAGCGTCGAGCACCTGCGCGGGCAGGTGCCGGGGCTGGCCGAGAGCGACGCCGAGAAGGTGGCCGCGGCGCTGGGGTTCCTGCCGCTGGCCGTCGACCAGGCGGGCGCGTGGCTGCGGGAGACGGGCATGCCCGCGGGCGACTACGTCGAGCTGCTCGAGAGCGAGCTGACCAGGGCGCTGCCCACCTTCCGCGGCCCCAAGCCGGTCGCCGCCACCTGGAGCGTCTCGCTCGAACAGCTCAGGCGCCGCTCGCCCGCGGCGGTGCGGCTGCTGCAGCTGTGCGCGTTCTTCTCCGCCGAGCCCATCTCGATGACCATGATCTACAGCGACGAGATGGTGCGGCTGCTGCGCGAGCACGACGACACCCTGCGCGAGAAGCTCATGCTCGGCAGCGTCATCAGGGAGATCAGCAGGTTCGCGCTGGCGCGGGTGGACCAGGGCGACAACACCATCCAGGTGCACCGCCTCGTGCAGGCGGTGATCCGCAGCCAGATGGACGACGAGGCCCAGACGCGCGCCTGCCATGACGTGCACACCGTGCTCGTGGGCGCCCGGCCGCGCCAGGGCGACGTCGACGACCCGGAGAACTGGCCGCGCTACAGCCTGATCTGGCCGCACCTGACACCGTCGCGGGCCGCCGAGTGCGGGGACGAGGACACCCGCCAGCTCCTCATCGACTCGGTCCGCTACACCTGGAAGCGCGGCAACTTCGAGCGGGCGCTGGAGCGCGGCCGGCAGCTGGAGCGGGCCTGGCTCGACTCGTACGGGCCCGACCACTGGCAGACGCTCTACCTGCGCTTCCACCTGGCCAACGTGCTGCGGTCACAGGGCCGCTACAAGGCGGCGAAGGAGGAGGACGAGCAGGTCATGGCTCTGCAGAAGGCCACGCTCGGCGGGCGGCACCCGCACACGCTCATGACCTCGGGCAGCCTCGCCGCCGACCTGCGCGGCCTCGGCGAGTTCAGGCAGGCGCTCGCGCTCGACCAGAACACCTACGCCCAGTTCAAGGAGCTGTTCGGTGAGGAGCACCCGCGTACCCTCGCCGCCGCCAACAACCTGGCCGTCTCCTACCGGCTGGTCGGCGACTGCTTCTCGGCCCGGCGGATCGACCAGGAGACGCTGGAGCGGCGCAGGTCGGTGCTCGGCGCCACCCACCCCTACACGCTGTTCTCGCAGGCCAACCTGGCGCGCGACCACCGGGAGGCGGGCGAGTTCCGGGTGTCGGTCGAGCTGCTGCGCGACACGCTGGAGAAGTACCAGGACGTGCTCGGCGACGACTTCCTCGACACGCTGCGCACCGCCAAGAGCCTGGCGGTCTCGCTGCGCAAGGCCGGAGCGCAGAGCGAGGCGCTCGAACTGGCCAAGGACACCTACGACCGCTACGTCCAGCACTTCCCCGCCTCCCCCGAGACCAGGGCGGCCGAGCTGGAGTACGCCT
Source organism: Nonomuraea sp. NPDC003727 (assembly GCF_053586935.1). Lineage (NCBI taxonomy): Bacteria > Bacillati > Actinomycetota > Actinomycetes > Streptosporangiales > Streptosporangiaceae > Nonomuraea > Nonomuraea sp. NPDC003727. The sequence continues at coordinate 688,882 of NZ_JBSFNE010000001.1, read as the reverse complement.
GCTGCCTGTCGGCGCTGGACAACAAGCCGCAGGCGCGGCGCATCGCCACGGGGATCCTCGAGGAGTTCCGCGCCGGCCTCGGCGCCACCCACCCCTACACGCTCGTCGTCGCCAACAACCTGATCACCTACCTGCGCGGCACCGGCGCGGTGCGGGAGGCGTGCGAGCTGGGCGAGCAGACCCTGGAGGCCTTCAGGGTACGGCTGGCCGCCGACCACCCCTTCTCCCTGTCGTGCGCCGTCAACTACGCCAACTGCCTGGGCGACCTCGGCGACCTGGCCGCCGCCGAATCGCTCGAGCGCGACACCGCCGCCCTGCTCAGGGGCGTGCTCGGCGCGCAGCACCCCGACACGCTCGCCTGCCGTGCCAACCTCGCCGTCACCCTGCACTCGACGGGTCAGCAGCGCGAGGTCATCGGCCTGATGAGAGACGTGCTGGGCCCTGGACACCCCAACATCGAGTCGCTGCGCGAGTGGCGGCGCATCAACAGGGACCTCGAACCTCAGCCGACGTGACCAGCCAGCGCAGCACGTCGGGCAGCACCGACAGCGCGCCGAAGTGCGCCGCCCCGCGCTCCACGGCCACGACCGCGCCGGGGATCCGCTCGCCGAGCCAGCGGCAGTGCGCGACGGGGGAGAACACGTCGTCCTCGCCGTGCCACAACAGCGTGGGCGTCTCGATCACGGCGGGGTCGAATCCCCACGGCCGGATGAACGCCATGGCGTCGTCCACCCAGCCGTCGGCCGAGTGGCGCAGGCCCTCGGCGAAGTTGCGCCACAGCATCGTCCTGATGCCGTCGTCGGCCACCACCCTGCGGTCGGCCTCCGGTAACTCGTGGAACAGCCCCGCGACGAGCTGGGCGGGGTTGGCCCTGATCCGCCTGGCCGCCGCGCCGAGCCGTTCGGCGATCACGTCGTAGCCGGCGCAGGCGGCGCTGTACTCCACCACGTTCGACTCGGCCATCCCCTCGAACCAGTCGAGGCCCTCGGCGGTGCGCGGCGCCAGGCCGACGAGCACCGCGGCCTTCGACGTCCGTCCGGGCAGCAGCGCGGCGCAGGCCAGCGCGTGCGGCCCGCCGCCCGAGCGGCCCACGACGGCGAAGGTGTCGAGGCCGAGCGAGTCGGCGACCGCGCTGACGTCCTCGACCGCGTCGCTGACCCGGCGCCCGCGCGCGGGATCCGACCCGCCGTAGCCGGGACGGTCGAAGGTGATCAGCCGTACGCCGAGCCGGTACAGCACCGAGGCCCTGGGTCTGGGGCCGAGCCTGCTGCCCGGAGTGCCGTGCAGCAGGAAGACGGGATGGCCGGTGGGGGACCCCCATTCCTCGACGGCGAGCTTCCTGCCCCCGGAGGTGCGCACCATTGTCGTCACAGCTCCGGTTATGCCCAGAACGGTGAACTTATGTGGGCCGCGGCGGCTCGTCGTCACCTCCGACCTATTGTGGACAGCAACAATTCGTCACGCGGGGGGAGGCACGGCCATGGGGAGGACCGAAAGGCCAAGGCCAAGATCCAGGAGACGAAAGGCAAGGTCAAGCAGAGATTCGGCGAGATGACCGGCAACCGTTCGCTGCAGGCGAAGGGAAAAGCCGAAAAGGTCAAGGGCAGTCTCAGACTGGCCGCTGAGAAGACGAAGGACGCCTTCAGGAAGTGACCACGGCGAAAGACCGTCCGGTCTTTCGCTCAGGGGGCCATCGACGTGTGCCGGGCGCGCTCCAGCGGGTCGTCGGCGGACAGCGTCAGCGCGTCGACCTCGTCGATGGCCATGCACGCCGCGCCCAGCACCACGCAGTTCTCGCCCAGGGTCGACAGGCGGATCTCCGGCATCCGCAGGCACAGCGGCTCCAGCGCGCGGCGCAGCGGCTCCAGCAGCACGTCGCCCGAGCGGGACAGGCCACCGCCCAGCACGACCACTTCCGGATCGAGGGTGAGCACCATGGCCGCCGTGCCCACCGCCAGGTCCGCGGCGTACCGCTCGACGGCCGCCAGCGCGCCGGCGTCGCCCTGCCGCGCCGCGCGGAAGACCAGTCCGGCCACCTCGTCGGGCGCCGCTCCCGCGAACGACGGCGACCGCTCCAGGTGCTCGCCCATGCGCAGCCAGCCCACCGCGTCCAGCATGCCCACCTCGCCCGCCGCGCCGCCGAACCCGTGGTGGAGCCTGCCGTCCAGGACGACGGCGGCGCCGGGCCGCCGACCGGCATGCAGGTAGACCAGGTCGCGCACGTCGCGGGCCACGCCCATCCGCTGCTCGGCCAGCGCCGCCAGCCTGCTGTCGTTGCACACCAGGACCGGCGCGTCGAACGTGGCCCCGAGGTGCGCGATCAGGTCCACGCCCGCCCAGTCGGGTATCGCGTGGACGGCGGTCACCTGGCCTTTACGGTCGACCACGCCTACCGTCCCGGCGGTGACCGCCCAGACCTCGCCGGGCGCCAGGCCCGCCGTCTCCATGCAGGCGGCGACGGCACGGTCCACGGCGGCCAGCCGCTCAGGGCGCGGCACGTCGGGGCTGACCGGGGTCCTGCCGCTGGCGACGACCCGGCCGTCCAGGTCGGTGATCGCGGCCAGCACCTTGTGCACGCCGATGTCGAGCCCGAGGACGTGACCGGCCTCGAAACGGAAGCGGTAGCGGCGCGCGGGCCTGCCCATGGCACCCCGCGTGGGCGGCACCTCCATGATCCAGCCGCGCTCGCACAGGTCGGCGACCACCTCGACGGCCGACGCCCTGGACAGCCCGGTGCGCCTGGCCACCTCGGCGAGCGTCAGCGGATCGGCCCCGCGCAGCACCCGGAGGCAGGCCAGCGAGTTGAGATGGCGCAGCCGCCGGAGATCTCCGCCACCGATGTTCACAGCCCACCTCGCCGACCGGCCCACTAATGCAGGACTCCATTATTAGTCGCCGGCGGCGCGTGAGCGGCACCTGATCAGTCCTCGGGAAGCAGGGTCCCGAGCGGTCCGAGGTCGAGGTTGAGATCGGCCGGGGTCAGGCCGAACCGGTCGCACAGCTCGGTCATCGCCTCCTCCAGCCGCATCAGCGTCAGCCCGAGCACCTCGATCTGCTCGTCCGACAGGTCCCCCTGCTCCATCCGCCGCACGCACTGGCGCTCCACCAGCTGGCGGACGAGCTCGACCAGGGTCAGCACCAGGCGGGAGAGGTCGCGTTCCATGGCCTCGCGGTCGGTCTCGATGCGCACCCTGCTCGTGCGCGCCGTATGACGTGGTTCCATCGCGCTCTCACCTCCAGCCGGTGTCGTCGCCCGCCGTCGTGTCGCACTCCCGCACGGACATGATCAACGCCCGTACGGAGATCCGGACGAGGTCGATGTCGGCGATGGACAGGACCAGGTCGCCGCTCACGACCACCCCGCCGGCCAGCAGCCGGTCCAGCAGGTCGACCAGCGCCACCCGTTCGGGGGGAAGGCGGCCCTCCCTGGCCAGCTGGGCACCGCGCGGCTCCTCAAGCGTCACCGAGCACCTCCGGCTCCGCCGGATCGGCCAGATCGGTGAAGGAGTAGGGCGCCCAGGGACCGGTCAGCTCGACGTCCACACCCTGCCCGCGCAACCCCTCGACGGCGCGGGTGAACTCGCCGGCGCGGTCCCGCTCGACGAGGTAGGCGCCGTTGAGGATCATGAGCTCGCTGCGGCCCGACAGCTGCGGGTCCTGGGCGCGGTGCCGCCGGCTCCCGATGGCGAGGGACGAGAGCGCCTCGTGGATCTCCTCCGCGCGCGCGGCGGCCTTGCGCCACGACTCCTCGCGACCGCGAATGCTCTGCCGGCGCCGCCTGAGGTAGGCCGCTCCCGGGCCGCCCGCCTGCACCGTCTCCTCCTCGGGGGGAGCGGCGGCGGACAGGTCGACGTAGGCCTTCACACCCCACTCCTGCCGGTCGGCGATGCGGGCGAGCACCTCCACGAAGTCGTCGTGCCTGCGGCTGAGGAGCTGCCTGATCTGGTCGTCGCCGCTGTAGACGGTGACCAGCCGGACCGGCGCGGCCGGGCAGCCCTCCGCGACCGCCTCCACGACGTGATGGTGGGCCCTCGCGGTCCGGCCGAGCCAGTCGAGGTCCTCCATCGACCGCCGCAGCGGCTCCGCCCCGAACAGGCTCAGCGGGACGGTGCTCACGTAGGCCACCAGCCCGGCGTGCGCGACGGCCCGCACCGGCGTGCCGGCCACACCGACCAGGCCCTCAGGCACCTTGAGACCGAGGTCGCGGGTCACGGCGTAGAGGTAGGTCCCCGTGTCCCGCAGGGTGTCATTCGGTGTCTCGTTGGCTGTGTCGTTCACGCTGCTCGTCCGATCGTCCGGCCCGCAGGGACTGGCGCTCCTCTCGGCCCGCGCCCAGGGACTCGCGCTCCTCCAGCGCCTCGAGCCTGGCGCGCAGCCTGCGGTTCTCCTCCAGGAGGCCCCGGCTGTCGCCCGTGAGCCATGGGTCGTGCTCCCACCAGTCGATACCCATCTCCCTGGCCGTGTCGACGGAGGCGATCACCAGCCGCAACTTGATCGTGAGCAGTTCGATGTCCAGCAGGTTCACCCGGATGTCGCCCGCGATCACCACCCCCCTGTCGAGCACGCGCTCCAGGATGTCGCCGAGGTTGGCGGGCTCGCGCCCGCCCTGTCGCGCGGGAGAGGACATCGGTCGTACGGCAGGCGCGGAACGCGGGTCGGTCATGTCATGACTCCTCGTACGCTCTGTCGCCTGTGCCCCGCCGGTACCGTCCCTTCCTCCGGTAGGCGAGAAGGTTGCCCTCCTCGTCGAGGTCCACCTCGTAGAGGGCCAGGATGTCGCCGGCCGAGGGGATGCGGCGGTCCTCGACGACCTCGACCTCCACCACCCAGCCGTCCTCCGCCGGTTCCACCATCGTGACGCCCTCGGCTTCTCGCCCGGTCAGGTCGATGATGTGGCGCAGGCCTGCCTGGCCCGCCGACGCGGCCGTCATGTCACCTGTACGGCGCGCGGCGGGCCGGTCGTTCCGGTCTTCCTCGGGATGTGCGACCCTGCGCTTGGCAGGCACGAAGTCACCTCCCCTCCGTGTCATCGGGCGGGTCGGTGGCCTGGCCGGTGATCCGTAGCAGGACCCGCTCCATGGCCTCCTCCGCCTCCTCCTCGGAGATCTCGCCGGCGTCCCTGGCGTTCTCGATCTCCTCGAGCTCGCGCTTGGCCACCGAGGGGTCGTACAGCTGGCGGTCCGCCTCGTCCCGCAGCACCTCCGCGAGCTTGATCAGTCCTTTGAGCGGCGCGAGCGGAAGGCCCACGACCATGGTGAGCAGTCCCATCACCCACCACCCTGGCCGCCGCTCACGACGAAGTCGTAGGGCGCCATCGGCCCGAGCAGCCGCAGCTCGACCCGCCCGGCCCATTGCCGTCCGAGCTCCTCCACGGCCTGCGCCAGCTCGCCCTCGCGGTCGGTCTCGACGAGGAGCGCCACGTTCATGGCGTCCAGCTCGTGTGACGGCTCCCGGAGGGACGACATGACGACGACCGGCTGGACGGCTTCGAGCAGCGCCGCGGTGTCCGCTTCGCGTTTGGCGGTGACCGCCGTGTTGATCAGCTCGCCGAGCTGGATCCGCTGGTTCCGCGTGGCGTCCTCCGGCAGGCCGTGGATCTCCTTCCGGAGCCGCGCGATCTCGGGGTTCTCCTCGAGCACCTCGCCGAGCACCGTCTCCTCGGCGTAGCGGCCCTTCACCGCGAACTGCGCGCGTCCCTCCAGCTCCCGCAGCGCGGCGGCGAACTCGTCGTGATAGGGGGCCAGCAGTTCCTCGACCGCCGCGTCGCAGGTCGCCAGCACGGCGCCGAAGCGGATCGGCAGCACCGGCACCTCGGCGGCGGTCGCGTCGAGCAGTTGCTCGTGCGCGCGCAGGTCGTCGGGGGTGCCGAGCGGGCGGTCGAGGGTGATCTCGCTCACCAGCGCGGCCAGGTCGCCGTGCTGTACCGTGCGTATCCGCGCCTCCGCCACGCCCTGGGCCTCCGGGTCGACCTCCACGTCCGCGGGCACGATGCCGTAGAGGTAGCACCCGGTCTTCTGCTCGGTGGCAGGCTGTTCGGTCGTCTCGGTGGTCTGGCCCATGTCAGCCCTCCTCCCTCTTGCTCCCGCGCGACCGGGCAGGCTGGCGCTCCTCGTCGCGGTCGCCGACCAGGTCCTCCAGCCTCTTGCCGGCCGCCTCCAGCGAGGGGCGCTCGTCCTCCTCGGACGGCACCTGCTCCGCCTGCACCTGTTCGGCCTGGATCTGCTCCGCCGCCTCTTGCGGGCCCCCGCCTCCCGTCACGCTCTGCACGACCTCCGGAAGCCCAGGTTTTCTGGACTTGGTGAGATCCAGCCGATCCGTCGCCTCGGCGAAACGCAGATACGTGTCCACGCTCGCCACGACGATCCGCGCGTCGATGCTCAGGATCTCGATGCCGATCAGCGAGACGCTGACGTAGGCGTCGATGACGAGCCCTTTGTCGAGGATCGTGTCGACGACATCGGCCAGACTCGTTCCGGAAGGACGGCTGGTCACCCCGCCGCCTCCCGCAGGCTGCACCGTCATGCCCTGCCTCTTCCTTGGTGGTCGTTGCTTGCGTGGCCCGTCACTTGGTGCGCGTCGAGCCCGTCCTTCTGCGCGCCGGGGAGGACGGCTGGTCCTCCGCGGCCTCGCGGCGCCGCCGTACCGGACGCGCGGCGCCCGCTCCCGTCGACCGCTCCCTGGCGACGGCGGGCCGGGAAGCCTCCTCGGGCTCCTCTTCCTCCTCCTCGGCGGTCTCCCGCTGGGGTCCTTCCTCTTCTTCCTCCTCCTCTTCCTCGGGTTCCTCCTCCGGCTGTTCCTCCTCGGCCCTCTCGTCCTCGCGTTCCTCCTCGGGCTCTTCCTCGGGTTCCTCCTCGGCCCTCTCGTCCGCGGGCTCCTCCCGCTCCTGCTCCTCCTGGAGCGCCGTCTCGTGGTCCTTCACCACCTCGCCGTCGTGGATCTCGCCACGCCAGCCGTCGTCGGCCATCTCCTCGGGATGCAGCATCGTCTGCGTCATGACGTGCCGGACGAAGTGCTTGAGCTCCAGCCGTGCCCGCCGCCCCTGCGCGCGCCACATGTTCCCGACCCGCTCGACCACGCCCTGCGGGTGGTACTCGAGGACGAGCACCACGCGGGTGAGATCAGGGGTGAGCGCGTGGAAGGTCACCGCGCCGTCGACATATCCCTTGTTTCCCTCCGAACGCCAGATGATCAGCTTGTCGGGCACCTGCTCGATCACCTTGGCCTGCCACGTCCGATGCGACCAGAAGACCTGCGCCTTCCAGCTCACCTGCTCCTCGGACTCCTGCTCGACGCTCTCGACCTTCTTCATGAAGCCGGGGAAGTCCTGGAAGCGCGTCCACTGGTTGTAGACGACGCGCACGGGAGCGCCGACGTCGACGGATTCGACGATGTTGGTCATCTTGGGCTTGGCGCTCTTCTGGCCCGCCTTCCCGAGCTTCTGCCTCACGCCCCCGAGCTTCCGGCCCGTGCTCCCGATGCCGCCCTTGACGGCCTCAGTCGCCTTGGCCAGCCCGGAACCGCCGGGTTCCGACCCGGTGATGGCGCTGATCAGGCTTGTTCCGCCCCCCGCCGCGAAGTCGGTCAGCCGGCCGGCCATGCCCTCGACCTTGCCGGTCAGCGAAAGCAGCGCCCGCTCGGCCATGGCCTGGACGAGGTTCTGCATCTCCTGGGCGAGCCGGTCCGTGGGCACGGCCTGCGCGATCTTCTCCGCCACCTTCTCGGTGACTGCTGTCTTCGGCGCGGCCATCGACGTCACCTCCGCGTCCTGGAGACCGGCCGGACGGGACGCTGACGCCTCGGCGGTGGTGTGGGCTCCTCCTCAGGAGGCTCTTGTTCCTCCTCGTCGTAGGGCTCCTCGACGTAGTCGTACTCGTCCTCGTCGTACTGGTCTTCCTCGTCGGCCTCCGGGCCGGCCCGGCCGCCCGCGCCACGGTCCGTTGTCTCCTCCGCGCCGCGGCTCCTGCCCGCTCCGCCGGCGGTCCGCTCGCCTTCTCCGTCGCCGGTCTGCTCCTCGGCACCGGCCTGCTCGCCGGCGCCCCTGCCGCCGCCGGGCTGCCGCAGGGATTCGGCGCGGTCGTGCAGGCGCGAGCTCAACGAGTCGATCTGCCTGCTGGTCGCGGCCACCGCCGCGGCCTTGCCGACCTCCACCAGCTCGCCCCGCAGGCGTCCGGTCAGCTGTTGCAACTCGGGGCTTTCGCCGAGCAGCTTGCTCCCCAGCTGGAGCAGTCCGCCGCCGCCCTCGCCCCGAGTCATCCCGCTCGCCAGCCCGGCGGCCGCCAGCGCCATGGCCAGCCCCAGCTTGTGCCGCCGACCGAGGTAGTAGCCGGCGATCACAGCCAGCGCTACCCGTGTTCGGTCCTTCATGATGAGCGCTCCTTGCCGTTCCTGCCTCGACCTCGACCACCCGGCAGGGCCGCACCGGCGAAGCATCCGCTCGAACGGCGATCTGCTCCTGGAGGCGCCTCTCCCGAGCCGTGAATCGGTCCCCCTTCTGCCCCGAAAATCTGACAAACACGCATATAGCCGAAAAAGAGGTACAAACTTGACGATCGCTATCCGGCCTGGTGGGCGCCGGACACCGGCAGGTTCGTCGCGGAAGGGGCGGGCGGCACGGCGCGACCGGCGGCCGCGTCAGGCGGATCGGACGGCAGGCGCGGTGAGGCGGTTGCTGAAGCGGGCGAGCATTCCCGTCTGGGACGTTTCCGGGATCAGCCGGCCGAGCAGCGGCGGGATGCGCCAGTTGGCGGGGTTGCGCTTGGCCAGCCTCGATACCAGGGAGATGTGCGGGTAGCGGGCCTTCTCGTAGGCGCGCAGCCGTACCGCAGGGTCGCCGCCTCCGGCGAGCTCGCGGCCGAGCACCCACGCGTCCTCGAGGGTCTGGTTGGCGCCCTGTCCCAGGGTGGGCGGCATGGTGTGGGCGGCGTCGCCGACCAGGGTGATGCGGCCCTCTCCCCACACCGGGCGGACCTTGTTCCAGTGGTGGCCGAAGAACTCGAGGTCGTCCTCGGTGGCGGCGGCGAGCACCTCGGGGACGGGCGAGGCCCACCGCCCGAACCTGCGCCGCAGCTCGGCCAGCGGGGCGGCGGGCCGGGGGTCGGTGGGTGACCACCGCACGTCGAACCACCACTGCAGCAGACCGTCGCCGGCGGGCATGAGCCCGCACGCGCCCTCCGGCCCGGTGATCATGAGATGGCGGTGCGTGCCGGTGAGGTCGATGTCGATCGGGCTGAGGCCCTGCCACGTGCCGAAGGTGGCCGGCTGGACCGAGCCGTCGCCCCACAGGTGGCGCCGGACGGCCGAGTGGTGGCCGTCGGCTCCGATGAGCAGGTCTCCCGTGGCCGTCGACCCGTCGCTGAAGGTCACCGTGACCCGGTCGTCGTCCTGGCTCACGCCCTGGCAGCTCGTGCCGTAGCGGACGAGGTCGTCGGGCAGCCCGTCGCCCAGGCGTTCCAGCAGGTGCCGGCGGGGGATCGCCTGGGTGGCGAAGCCGAAGCGGCCGGCCGCGTGGGCGATGTCCATGCTGGTGCGCAGCCGCCCGTCGTCGGTCATCGCGTCGATCCTGTCGATGCGGGCGCCGACGCCGTCCAGGCTGATGCCGAGATCGTCGAGGACGGCATTGCCGTTGCTCCAGACGAGCAGCGCCTTACCTCCTGTCCGCCGGGCCGGAGCCTGCTCGTAAACCCGCACGCGGTGCCCGGCGGCCAGTAACGCGCGGGACACCGCGAGTCCGCCCACGCCGGCGCCGATGACAAGGATCTCCATATCTCCTCCAAATCGGAGTATCTCCGATATGAAGATATATCGCCGTGGAGTAGGTTGTGAAAGTGCCCCACAACCACCCGGGAGAGGCCGGGTTCCGCGAGTTCCTGATCGCGGTCCTCCTGCACAACGAGGCGGTCGCCGAACGGCTCGGCCTGCAACCGGCCGACGTCGCCGCCCTCATGCTGCTGGAGACGCGCGGACCGCTCGCCGTGGGGGCGATCTCCGATGAGCTCGGGCTGCCGTCCGCCTCGACCACCCGGTTGATCGACAGGCTGGAGAAGGCCGGCTACGCGCGCCGGGTGCGCGGGGAACGTGACCGGCGTACGGTCACCGTCGAACTGGTCGAGGGCGGCATGGACGATTACGACGCCGCCTGCGCGTCGTCCAGGCGCCACCTGGAGGCGGTCAGCCTGGACTACCGGCCGGAACAGGTCGGGGTACTGCTGGACATGTTCGGCCGCGTCGCCCAGGGCTATCGAGCGGCCGCCAAGGAACTGCGAGAGGGCGCGTCCTGAACGCCTGCCCGTCCTGACCGGCCCTTTCCCCGCGCGCGGGCGGGCAGGAGCCTGGTCAGGGCCGGCGGCGCCGGCGGCGCAGGGCCGCGCGGACGGCGGGGGCGTCGCTCGGCGCGCCCGCCTCGGCCGCCCGCTCGTCCCCTGACGCGAGGTGGCGCGCGAGGGACTCGACGGTGGCATGGGCGTAGAGGGTGGTCAGCGGGACGCGCCGGCCCAGGACGCTTTCGAGCCGCTGCTGGACCTTCGCCATGAGCAGCGAGTGCCCTCCCTGGTCGAAGAACGACCGCTCCCAGTCGACCTCCCGCAGGTCGAGCACGGCTCCCCAGGCGCCCGCGATCTGGGTGGCGAGCTCGGCCACGGGCCGCGGCAGGCTCGCCGTTCGCACGGGGGCGGGTCCGGGGCTCGGGTCCGGCAGGGCGGCGGTGTCGATCTTCCCGGTCGGGGTCAGGGGCAGGGTGTCGACCTGGACGATCACGGAGGGAACCATGAAGTCGGGCAACTCCTCGGCCAGCCGCTCGCGCAGCCCGGCGGCGTCGGCGCCCAGGACGTAGGCCACGATCTGGGGCTCGCCCCTGACCTCACGGGTGACGACGGCGGCCCGGGGCACCAGCGTGGCCAGCACGGCTTCGACCTCGCCCAGCTCGACGCGGTGGCCGCGGATCTTGACCTGCCGGTCGAGGCGGCCCAGGTAGGCGAGGCGGCCGTCGGGAAGCCACCGCCCGAGGTCGCCGGTGCGGTAGTACCGCATGCCGTCCGGATCGACGCCGAACCTGGCCTGGTCCCGTTCCGAGGCGCCCAGGTAGCCGGCCAGGTACCGGCTGCGGATGACGATCTCGCCCTCCGCCGGGTCCGGTCGCGGGGCACGGAGCTCGATCTCCACACCGTCCAGGGGCCGCCCGATGGGTACGACCGGGTCGTCGCCCAGGCCGGCGGCCGTCAGGTGGTTCTGCGCGACGAAGGAGATCTCGGTGGCCCCGTAACCGTTGACGAAGACGCAGGAGGAGGGGAAATGCCGTCGGAAGCGGTCGAGGTCGTGGCGGACGACCTCCTCGCCGCCCAGCACGACGACCCGGATGTCCGGCAGCACCTCGTCAGGGGAAAGGGAGTCGAGCAGATACCGGTAAACGGTCGGGGTCGAGTGATAGATCGTGACCGATCCGCTGACGAGGGCTTCCCGCAGCCGTCCCAGTCCGTGCAGCCGGAGGTCGACCGGCACCACGGCGGCTCCGTTGAGCAGCGCGGAGAAGCCGTCCGTCACGGCCATGTCGTAGCTGAAGGAGGAGACGACACTGATCCGGTCCGAGGGCCCGATACGCAGGTTGTTGGTATGCGTCCGGATCTGGAACAACGCTCCCCGGTGGCTCTGCACGACCCCCTTGGGCCGGCCCGTGGACCCTGAGGTGAACAGGATGTACGCCGGCGCGTCCGGGTCCACGGCGACGGGCCGGAAGCCCGGCGCCGGCGGCACCGAGGTGAGGTCGACGAGGTCGCCGTCGAGCACGTCCTTGTGCTCGGGCAGGGTCACGACCAGCTCCGGCCGGGCCAGCTCGGCCATGCGCTCCAGGCGTGCCCGCGGGTAGGCCGGATCGAGGGGCACGTAGGTGGCGCCGGCCGTGAGCACCCCCAGGATGGCGGCCACCATCCTGGGACCGTGACCGACCAGGAGCCCGACCCGGGAGGCCCCGTGCACGGCCGCGGCCACGGCCTGGACCTCCCGGGCGAGCTCGGCGTAGGTGAGCGGTCCCTCCTCGCCGAGCACCGCGACCCGGTCGGGATGCTCGGCGACGACGGCCCAGAACCGGGCGGCGATGGACTCCTCGAGCCAGTCCGCCCGGAACTCGCGATGCTCGGCGCGCATCGGGCTACCTTCCTCGCGCCACGCGCGGGATCGTGGTGGACGCGGGGGCCTCGGCGGCCTGCTGCTCCGCGCGGACCTGCTCGACCCTGGCGGCCATCTGGCGCACGGACGGGGCCTCGAAGAGCGTGCGCATCGGCAGCTTGACGCCGACCGCGGCCCGAGCCTGCGCGATCAGCTGGACGGCGATGAGCGAGTTGCCGCCGAGCTCGAAGAAGTCGTCGTCGGCGCCCACCTCGGGCACGCCCAGGATCTCGCTCCACACGCGGGCCAGCGCGGCCTCCACCTCGCCTTCCGGCGCGACGAAGTCCTCGGTCCTGGCCGCCGGGGCCTGGGCTTCGAGGCTCTCGCGGGTCAGCCGCTCCCGCCGGGTGATCTCGGCGAGCGAGGTCGCGCTGATGACGACCTGCGAACCGAGCTCGGCCGCGGCCAGCACGCGGAAGAACGCCTCGGCGCCGTCGGCGGGGCGGATGCCGGCGCCGGGCTGCGGGTCCCCGGCGCTCAGCGAGCCCGTCACCGCCGAGGCGTCGATGCGCCGCAGCACGAACTCCTCGATCTCCACGAGCACCGTGCCCGACTCGTCCATCAGGGTCAGGTCGGCGGTGACGACCTCGGCGCCGCCGTCGCCCCTGCGCTTCAGGTGGCTGTAGAAGCGGTCCGGCAGCGGCGACCTGACCAGCAGCCGCCCGTAGCTCAGCGGCAGGTAGGCGCCGCCGCCGTTGCCCCGGCCGAAGGACGTGGCCACGTCGAGGAGCGCGGGATGCAGGCCCCAGCGGCCGACCTCCTCCGCGACCTGCTCGGTGCCCTCGACGAAGGCGAGCTCCTCCTCCTCGGCCCGCCAGATGAGCTCGGGCGAGCGCCAGCGGGGACCGAAGGTCAGCACTCCGGCGTACTCGCCGTCCTGCTCGGCCACCGGCTCCATCCTGGCCTTCACCTCCGCCACGTCCACGGCCGCGGCGGGCGCGGGCCGTACCCATGCCGCCGCGCCCTGGGTGTGCAGCCGCCCGCCCGCGCGCACCTCGAAGGCCGTGCCGTCGGGGGCGTCGGGGAAGGCGACGACGAGCTCGGTGGTGGTGTCGTCGGGTACGGCGAGCGGCTCGAGGAAGACCACGTCGCGCAGTTCCACCGCGTGGCCTTCGCCCGGCGCCGGCACGACGGCCGCGAAGGCGGCCCGCGCGCATTCCAGCTGTCCGGTCGCCGGCAGCACGGGCACGCCGCCGATGCGGTGCTCGTCCAGCACCCAGTGGCTGTCGGCGGCCAGCGGCCCCGACGCCCTGCCGTCGGTACGGCTGCGCACGACCGGATGGTCGACGGGCGTGCCCCCTGCGACGGCGGCGGTGAGGCCGGTGGCGCCGCCGGTGAGCCCGGTGGCGTTGGCGGCCATGCCCACCTCGAGCCACGCGCCCCAGTTGAGGCTCAGGACGCGGGTGCCGTGGGCGGCGCGGGCGCGGGCGTCCAGGTACGCGTTCGCCGCGCAGTAGTCGACCTGGCCGAACCCGCCGCTGACGCTGGTGACCGAGGAGCACAGGGCGACGAAGTCCAGCCCCAGGTCGCCGAAGACGTCGAGCAGCGCGACGGTGCCGGCCAGCTTGGGGTCGAGCACGGCCTGCGCCACGGCCCGCTCCTTGATCTCGGCCATGCCGCCGCCCGGCAGGCCCGCGGCGTGCACGATGCCGTGCAGCCCGCCGTAGGTGGCCACCACCTCGTCCCTGACCTCGCGCAACCGGGCGGGGTCGGTGACGTCCGCGGCCAGGACGGTCACCTTGCCGCCCGCCTGCTCGATCCGTGTGATCGCGAGTGCGGCCCTCGGCGTCACCGTGCCGCCGCGGCCGAGCAGCACCACTCGGGCCCGCAGCCGGGTGCCGAGGTGCTCGGCGAGCGTGAGGCCGATGCCGCCCAGCCCGCCGGTGATCAGGTAGACGCCCTCCTCGCGCAGCCCCGAGTGGCCCGCGCCGCCGGCCAGCCGGACCGGCTGGAACTCGCGGACCCACCGGCGCCCGCCCCGCAGGGCCAGCACGTCGCCCGCCGGTTCCCTGCGCAGCTCGGCCAGGGCGCTCCCGGCGGGGGTGCCGCCGCGTCCGAGCTCGTCGGGCTCGAGGTCGAGGTGGCGCACCCGCAGGCCGTCGACCTCCAGCGGGACGACCCGGGCGATGCCCGCGACGAGCGCGTACTCAGGCCGGGTCACGTCGGCGCCGCCCAGCGGGTCCTCGGTGCCCGTGGTGAGGACGTCGAGGTGGACTCCGTCGGCCCGCTGCTCGGCGGCCAGCGCCTGGACGAGGGAGAGCAGGCTGAAGAAGCCGTGCTCCTGCGCCTGCGCGGGGTCGCTGTCCAGGGCCCAGGCGTGCACGATGCGCGAGGGCAGGGAGTCGCCGAGCGCCGCGACGAGGGCGTCGTAGTCGGCGCGCTCGCCGGGACGCACGGTGAACTCGCCGCCGCCCGTGTACTCCGTGCCGGGGCGGACGGTCACCACCTCGCCGCCCTCGGCCAGGATCGCCGCCACCAGCTCCTCGCCGCGCCTGCCGCTCACGAAGGCCAGGCAGCGGGTGATCGGCTCGCCGGGCGTGGAAGGCGCGAGCTGCTGCCACGCCGGGACCTCGAACCAGTCCTCCAGCGCCCGCGGGCCGGACGGCTGCGCGGCGGGCGTGGCCCTGCCCTCGCCCGGCGGGACGAACCGGTACTCCCGCTCGTAGGGGTAGCCGGGCAACGGCACCCTGCGGCCGGTCTCCTGGCCGTCCGCCATGGTGACCGGCACTCCCGCCGACCACAGCCGGGCGGCGGAGCCGTACAGGACGTGCAGGTCGCCGGTGCCCTCGGCGGGGCCGGGCAGGCTGGCGAGCGGCGGGAGCGCGTCCTTGGCGCCGCGCAGCTGCATGCGGGCGAGCCCGGTCAGCTGCTTGCCCGGCCCGCACTCCAGCATCACCCAGTCCTTCTCGGCCACCAGCCGGGCGACGCAGTCGCCGAAGCGCACCGGGCGGCGGATGTGCCCGGCCCAGTAGGCGGGGTCGACGGCCTGCTCGGCGGTGATCCAGTCGCCGGTCACGTTCGACAGGAACGGCAGGCGGGGCTCCTGGCGCGGCACGGACGCCACGAGGGCCTCGAAGTCGGCCAGGATGGGGTCCATCATCGGGGAGTGGAAGGCGTGCGAGGTGCGCAGCCGGGTGGCCTTGACGCCCTTGCCGTCGAGCAGTTCGGCGAACGCGGTGATCGCCTCGTCCGTCCCGGCGACCACGCAGGTGCCCGGGCCGTTCACGGTGGCGATGCTCACCCCGTCGACGAGCAGCTCGGCGATCTCCTGCTCGTCCTTCATCACCGCGAGCATCGAACCTGAGGGCATCGACTGCATCAGCCGCCCGCGGGCGGTCACCAGGCGCAGCGCGTCGGGCAGGGTGAACACCCCGGCGAGCGTGGCGGCGACGTACTCCCCGACGGAGTGCCCGATCATGCCCGAGGGCCGGACGCCGCGCTCCTGCCAGAGCCTGGCCAGCGCGTACTCCACGGTGAACAGCGCGGGCTGGGTGAAGCGGGTCTCGCGCAGCTTGTCGTCGCCGCCCTCGGCGAACATCAGCTGCCTGATGTCCTCGCCGAGCTCGGCGCGCAGCAGCTCCGCGCACTCGTCCACGGCGGCGGCGAAGGACGGCTCGGCCGCGTAGAGCGCGGCTCCCATGCCCGCGTACTGCGCGCCCTGCCCGGAGAACAGGAAGGCCACCTTGGGCGGGGCCCCGACGGCCGACCCGGCCGGGTGACGCTTGCGGTCGGTCAGCGCGCTCACCGCGCCCGCCACGTCGTCGGCGACCACGGCGACACGATGCCGCTGTTCCGGCCGGCCCACCCGCAGCGTGTGGGCGACGTCGGCGAGCGAGAGCTCGGGGTGCGCGTTGAGGTGGTCGGCGAGCTGGGCGCGCATGGCCTCCAGCGCGCTCTCCGTCCGGGCCGAGAGCCGCAGCAGGTGCGGGCCGTCGGCGCGCGTGGCGGCGGCGGCCGGCGGAGCCTGCTGGAGGATCACGTGGGCGTTGGTGCCGCCGATGCCGAAGGAGCTCACCGCCGCGCGGCGCGGGTCGGCCTCGTCGCCCTCCCACTTCGACGGGGCGGAGACCACGTAGAAGGGGCTGGAGTCGAAGTCGATGGCCGGGTTGGGCCGCTCGAAGTTGATGCTGGGCGGGATCAGCCCGTGCTCCATCGCGAGCACCGTCTTGATCACGCCGACCACGCCGGAGGCCTGGCTGAGGTGGCCGATGTTGGACTTCACCGAGCCGATGCCGCACCAGCCGCGATCGTCGGTGTCGCGCCGGTAGACCTCGCTCAGGGCGGCCACCTCGATGGGGTCGCCGAGGGCGGTGCCGGTGCCGTGCGCCTCCACGTAGCTGATGGTGCGCGGATCCACCCCGGCCACGCCGAGGGCCTCCACGATCACCTCGGTCTGGCCCGCGTGGCTCGGCGCGGAGAAGCCGATCTTGTTGCTGCCGTCGTTGTTGACGGCGTTCCCCAGGACCAGGGCGCGGATGTGGTCGCCGTCGGCCAGCGCGTCCTCCAGGCGCTTGAGCACGATCACGCCGACGCCGCTGCCCCAGATGGTGCCGTCGGCGCGGGCGTCGAACGGCTTGACGTGCCCGTCGGAGGAGGTGAAGCCGTCCATGGCCGGGTATCCGACGCCGTGCGGCAGCTCCACGCAGACCCCGCCGGCCAGCGCCATGTCGCATTCCCCGCCGCGCAGCGACTCGCACGCCAGGTGCAGGGCGACCAGCGAGGACGAGCAGGCGGTGGTCACGGTCATGGCCGGCCCGCGCAGGTTCAGCCGGTAGGAGACCGTGGTGGCGACGTAGTCGATGTTGTTGCCGATCGACATGCCGAGCTTGAGCGCGTTGCTGTCCAGGTCGGGGTTGGTCTGCAGGTTGAGCCACTGGTACTGGCTGGGCCCCGAGCCGCCGTAGACGCCGATGGCGCCGTCGTAGGTGGTCGGGTCGTAGCCGGCGTCCTGCAGCGCGGCGTGCGCCTGCTCCAGGAAGACCCGCTGCTGCGGGTCGGCCAGCTCCGCCTCGCGGGCGCTCATGCCGAACAGGCGGTGGTCGAAGCCCTCCATGTCGATCATGATGGGCGCGGCCCTGACGAAGGAGGTGCTGGCCAGCTGCTCCGGGGTCGCCCCTCTGGCGAGCTGCTCCTCGTCGGTGAAGAAGGTCACCGATTCCACCCCGTCGACCAGGTTGCGCCAGAACTGGTCGAGGTCGTTGGCGCCCGGCACGCGGGCGCTCATGCCGATGATGGCGATGGGCTCGGCGCCCGAGTCGTTCGACAACTCTGTCACTGTCTCCTCCTGCGCTTGTCCCGCAGCTGGCGGCGTGTGTCGGCACGCCGGTCGGCGCGGCTCAGTTCCGGATTCGCGGCCTCGCCGTCGAGGTGGGCGGCCAGCGCGCGTACGGTCGGGTAGCGGAACAGGTCGACGACCGTCACCTGTCGCCCGGTCAGGGCGGCCAGCCGGTCCCGCACCACGACGACGGCCATGGAGGTGCCGCCGACGTCGAAGAAGTTGTCGGTCGCGGTCACCTCGGCCCGGCCGAGCACGTCCCGCCAGATCCCGGCCAGCAGCCGCTCGGTGTCGGTGACGGGCTCCGCGCGCGCCCCGGCCGCCACGGGCTCGGCTCGTACGGCGTCGGCCGGGTCGTCGGCCACCCCCCGCGCGAGCACGTCGACGCCCCTCAGCTCGAAGCCGGCCGCGGGGGCGCCGGGGTCGGCCACGGCCTGGTCGAGCAGGTCGGCGAACGCCCGCAGCAGCAGCTCGATGCGTTCGGCGGCGTAGAGGTCGGTGTTGTAGACGATGTCCACCGCGTAGCGCCCGTCCCGCTCCACGACGTAGACCGTCAGGTCGAACGGGGAGCCGGCGGGCGCGGGCACGATGCCGGTGGAGCTCAGCCCCTTCAGCTCCAGCCGCGGCTCGGGGAAGTTGTAGACGTTGAAGAGCACCTGCACGAGCGGGGCCCGGCTCGGCTCACGCCGTACCGCCAGGGCGCCGACGATGTCCTCGATGGCGGCGCCGGGCCTGGCCAGCGCGTCGATGACCGCGTCCGAGCAGCCACGCACCCGCTCGGCGAAGGTGGCCGACCCGGCCGAACGCAACCGGATCGGCACGATGTCGACGAAGAACCCGATCAGGTCCTGGAACGCCTCGTGCCTGCGGTCCGCCGCCGGGGTGCCGACCACGATGTCGTCGCGGCCGGTGATGCGCCGGACCAGTTCGGCGAAGGCGGCCAGCAGCACGCTCGGGGTGGTGGTGCCCAGGCGTACCGCCAGCGCGCGGATGCCGGCGGTGGTCTCCGGCGTCAGCGCTGCCGTGGCCAGGGCCCCTGCATGGCTCTGCACGTCGGGCCGCGGGTTGTCCCTGGGCAGGTCGAGCGTCGTGGGAGCGTCGGACAGCGACCGGGTCCACCAGGCCAGGTCCTGCTCGGCCCGCCTGCTGTTCCGCTCCGCGCGCCACGCGGCGTAGTCGGAGAAGGTGGTCGGGGGTTCGGCCAGGACCTCGCCGACGTAGGCACGGGCCAGATCGTCGAAGAAGGGCCGCTGCGACCAGCCGTCGAAGACCGCGTGCTGGAAGGTCACCGACAGCACGTGGTCGTCCGGGCCGAGCCTGGCCAGCCTGGCCTGCCACAGCGGGCCGCGAGCCAGGTCGAAGCGATGGGCGGCGGCCTCGTCCAGCCAGGCGCGGAGCCGCTGCGCCTGGCCCTGGAAGTCGCCGTCCAGGGCCTCGACCTCCAGGTGCACGGGTTCGGGCGCGGACACCTCCACGCGGGGCACGCCGCCGGCGTCGGGCACCCGCCAGCGCAGCACCTCGTGCCGCGCGGCCACGGCGGACAGCGCCCGCTCCAGCGCCGCCACGTCGAGCGTTCCGCGCAGGCGCTCGGCGACCGCGATGTTGTAGGCGACGTTGCCGGGGGAGAGCCGCTCGAGGAACCACAGGCGCCGCTGCGACGCGGTCAGCGCGGGTGAGCTGCCGGAGGGCAGCCGTTCGGCCGCGGGCGGCGCGCCGTCCACCCGTGCCGCAAGCGCGCCGAGGGTGCGCGCGGCGAAGACGTCCTCCACCGCCAGCTCCCGCCCCAGCGCCTCGCGCAGGCCGCTGACCAGGCGCATGGCGCTGATGGAATGCCCGCCGGAGGCGAAGAAGTCGTCCTCCAGCCCGGGGGTCCGGCCGAGCACCCGCGACCAGACCTCGGCCACCGCGCGCTCGGTCGGCGATTCCGGCGGTGTGCCCCCGCCCGCGGGCGGCGCGTCGGGCACCAGCGCCAGCAAGGCCTGGATGTCGACCTTGCCCGACGACGACATCGGCAGGCTCGGCAGGACGAGCACCTCGGCCGGCACCATCACCTCGGGCAGCCGCTCCGCGCAGTGCTCCCGCAGCAGGCCGGGACTCGCGCCGTCAGCGGTGCAGAAGGCCACCAGCCGGAGCCCGCCCGGCCCCTCGACGGCCTCCACCACGGCATGCCCGACCTGCGGGTGGCCGCGCAGCACGGTCTCCACCTCGCCGATCTCCACGCGCTGCCCGCGGATCTTGACCTGGCGGTCGGTCCTGCCCAGGAACAGCAGGTTCCCGTCGGGCTGGCGCACCACCAGGTCGCCGGTCCGGTAGAGCCGCTCACCGCCGCCGCCGAACGGGTCGGGCAGGAAACGCTCGGCGGTCAGCCCTGGCCGGCCCAGGTACCCCCGGGCCAGGCCCACCCCGCCGATCAGCAGCTCGCCGGGCACGCCCGCCGGGACCTCCCGCAGCTCCTCGTCCACGACGTGCGCGCGGTGCCCGCCCTTGGGGACGCCGATCGGCAGCGGCCGGTCCCAGCTCCCCTCGGCCTCGAAGAGGGTGACCGCCACCGTCGTCTCGGTGGGCCCGTAGTTGTTGAGGAAGCGCGCGCCTGACCAGCGTTCCACCTGCTCCGGCCCCGGCGCCTCGGCCCCGGTGACCAGGGTCCGCCACTCGGGCAGACGTGCCGGCTCCAGCACGGGCAGCAGGGAGACCGGCACGCAGCCGGTCGTGATGCGATGCTCCTCGCAGAAGCGCTGCAGCCGTACGGGGTCGCGCCGGTCCGCCTCGCCCAGCAGCATGACGGTGGCGCCGGCGCCCAGGTGCACGAACAGGTCGTGCACCGACACGTCGAAGCCGAGCGAGGCGAAGGCGAAGCCGCGCGCGTGCTCGTCGAGGCCCATCACTTCGATCTGCCTGGTGGCGTACGCGCGCGCGCTCCGATGGCTGATCACCACCCCCTTGGGCGTGCCGGTGGATCCCGAGGTGTGCAGCACGTAGGCCGCGTTGTCGGGCAGCGCGGGGCAGTGACCCGGCGCGGCGGGCGGACCCTCCACCGGGACCACCCGCACCCCGTCGAACAGGCCGGCGGTGGACTCGTCGACCACGACGACGTCGAGGCCCGCGCTCCGGATGATCTGCTCCCGGCGCGCGGCGGGGCCGTCGGGGTCGAGGGGCACGTACGCGCCCCCGGCCAGCAGTACGCCGAGCACCCCGGCGACCATGCTGGGCGTGCGCCGCAGGCACACCCCCACCAGGCGTTCCGGCCCCATGTCCGGCAGCCGGGCGGCCAGACCGCCCGCCTGCTCGGCCAGCTCGCCGTAGGTGAGCACGTCCTGCCACTGCCGTACGGCCGGCGCCCACGGGCGGCGCGCGGCGTGGGCCAGCACCAGATCGGGCAGCGTCATCCCGCGCCTCCAGGAAGGGGATCGACCATGTGCATGCGCAGTTCGGTGAAGTAGCGGCGGCCCTCGGCGTCGAGCAGCCACGTCTGGTCGGGGGTGGGCAGCATCTCCGAGACCACCAGCCGCACGTCCTGCCCGGCGGTGAGGCGCGCCGAGCGCACCATCGAGCAGAGCAGGTCGGCGAAGACCGGGCTGGTGAGGTCGACGTACAGCGGCTTGATCTCCGTGGACAGCTTGACGAAGACCCGTTCGGGCAGGCCGAGCTCGCGCCGCCAGCGGCGTACGGCCAGGTAGCGGGCGCGCTCGCCGCCGACGTCGGTCAGCCCCGTCGCGTCGGCGGTGGTCCGCCAGGTCCGGCGGGCCACCACCAGCCGGTCGATGGTGATCCTCGGGGTGTGCTGGTTCGGTCCGGCCCCGACGAGCTTGAAGCCGTCCACCGCGTGCATGGACAGCAGTTGCGAGAAGACCTCCAGCAGCGGCCGGCTCCGGCCGTCGGGGGCGGTGGCGACCAGTTCCCCGTCCACCTCGCCGACCAGGACGCCCGTGGCGGGCATGAGCCGGTCGGGGTCCGCGCCGGGGGCGGCGGTCCAGGCCAGCTCGCTGTCGGTCGGGTGGTCCAGCGAGTACGACACGCGGCCGGTGTAGCGCGGCCAGTCCACCGGGTAGAGCGGCCTGACCCGGCCCGTTCCCAGGTCCTCGGCCAGCGCGTCGCGCAGGGCGCCGGGGTCGGGGTGGGCGAGGGTGAAGACGGAGCAGTCGAAGGTCGCCCAGGCCGCGTGCATCTCGCCCATGATCACCAGGTAGTCGCCGCGGTTGACCGCCTCGACGCTGTCGGCGCAGATCTGCAGGTCGGGGCTGTGCAGCCGGCCGGCGGACCAGCCGGGGCCGGTGGCGGCGAACGCGTCGGAGGCGGCCAGCTCGCGGGTGCTGAAGGTCAGCTCGGCGGTCTCCGGCGCCACGCTGTCCAGGCCGAACAGCTCCGCCCAGCGGCGGGCGAACTCCTCGGCTATGGCGTCGACGGGTCTGGGCCCGGAGCCGAACAACATGCCCTGGGCGAGGTACCACAGGTCGGACAGCAGCACCGGGCCGTCGGCGCGCAGTTCCTCGTACAGGTCCCGCAGCGCCTGGCCGTAGGCCGCGGCCAGCTCGGCCGTCAGCCACCGGGCGGCCCCGAGCATCAGCGCCAGCGGCTCGGCGATGCCGTCGAGCAGCGGCCCGCCCACGCTCACGGTCACGTCGCGCGTGGTGTCCTCGTAGACGAGACCGCGGCCGGCATACGTCTGGCCGGTCCTGCGGACCGAGCCGGCGCCGGTGACCTCGGTGAACACCGTGCTGAGCGCGTCCAGGGCGGCCAGCAGGGCGTCCGGGTCGCCGGCGGCGCGCGCGACCTCCCGCCTGGCCGACGAGAGCCGCTCCAGCCCCGCCTGGGCACGCTCGCGCACGGGCGCGTCCTCGATGCAGGACAGCAGCAGCCGCAGGCGCTCCTCGGCGTGCGGGGACTGCGGCAGGTCGCCCTGCCAGGTCAGCAGGCCGCGCTCGACCAGGAGGTCCAGCAGCAGGTAGGCGTCGCCTTCGGTGCGGATGCCTGCCTGTCCCGCCACCTCGCCGGCCACGTCCACCGCCCGGCGCCTGCCGTCGCACCGGGACAGCAGCAGAGCCTCGGCGGCCGACACCGGGACGGGCGGGTGCGCCGGCCGCCGTACCTGGCGGCCGTCCAAGGTCAGCTGGGGTTGCAGGGCGGGCGGCAGCCAGCGGCGCACCGCCGGATCCTCGGCCAGCTTCGCCGCGTACGCGCGCAGCGCCCAGTCCTCGAAGAAGACGCGCCGCTCCGACAGCAGCCGCTCGCCGGGCCGCACGCTCAGCGCGGGCTCGTCCTGCGTGCACCGCACCCAGGTCACCGGCCCGAAGAAGCCCACGGTCTCGTTCTTGGCGCTGTAACGCTGCCAGTACTTGACGGCGATGCGCTCGCGTTCGCGCCGCCTGCTGTCGCGACGCTGATCGGCCCCGCCCCGCGCCAGGGCGTCCAGCGAGACCAGGGCACCCCTGTTCTGCCAGGTGATCGCCTCGCGGAAGAGCGGATCGGCGGCGATCTCGCTCAGTTCCCTCGCGAGGTCGTGGCAGGCCTCCGCGAGGATCTTGTCGAAGTCGGCGTCCCCGAGCTCGCCCGAGAGCAGCGCGTCGGCCGCCCGCCCGCAGTCGGGGGCGGCCAGCCGGTCCAGGCCGTCGGCCGGGAAGCCGGTGCTGCGCAGCAGCGCCTCGCGCCACACCCACCAGCCGGTCTCGCCGAGCGGCATGCGGTGTCCACCCGTGCCGGTTCCGCTCATCCCCGCACCCTGTCCAAGATGTGATCCCGCCGCTCGCGCAGGAAGAAGTGGCCGCCCGGCTGGACGCTGAGGGTGAATCCGGCGCTCGTGTGCCTGGACCAGCCCCGCATGGCCGAGACGGAGACCGACTTGTCCTCGGCTCCGGCGAAGGCCTCGATGGGCACCCCGATCGGTGGCCCCGGCTCGTAGACGTACTCGTGCAGCCAGGTGAAGTCCGCCCGCAGCACCGGCAGCACGAGTTCGCACAGCTCCGGTTCGGCCAGCAGCTCCTCCGGCAGACCGCCGAGCTCGATGAGCCTGCCGAGCAGTTCCTCGTCGGACACCTCCGACAGCGCCGCCAGCGGTTCCACGAGGTCCGGGGGACGGCACGCGCCCAGGTACAGCCGCCGCGGCAGCCGCTCGCCCCGCCTGGTCAGCTCGCGGATCACCTCGAAGCCCAGCCTGCCGCCCATGGAGTGCCCGTAGAAGGCGTACGGGCGGTCGGCCCGGGCCGAGACGGCGTCGGCCAGCTCCGCGATGTCGAGGTCGAAGGGTTCGGAGAAGCGGCCTTCCCGTCCGGGGAGGACCACGGGTAACACCTCGAGCTCCGGTCCCGCCGCCGCGGCCCAGCCCTGGAAGGCTCCCGCCCCCGCGCCGGCCCACGGCAGGCAGAACAGCTGCCTGGGCGCCGTGGGCCGGGGCTGCGGGGTGGAGAACCAGCGGTCGAGCGAGCTGGTGTCGGGTCTCATGATCGGACCTCCTCCCGTTGGAACGGATAGGCCGGTAGCGAGACGATGCGGCCGCCCGGCGGCGGCCAGGCGGGCCCGCCGCCGTTCACCCAGGCGGCGGCCGCCCGCAGCAGGTCCTCGGGAGCGTCGTACGGCAGGCCGCCGCGTCCCCCTGCCGGGTCGTGCGGCGGGGTGACAGGTTCGGCCAGGTCGCGCAGCCCGGCGACGGCCTGGGTCAGGTCGCGGCAGACGATCGCCGCCCGGCACGCGAAGGCCCGCCGTCCGGCGGTCAGCGTGTGGGCGACGTCGTCCAGGTCCGTGCCGGGAGCCGCCTCCAGGTGGTCGGCCAGCCGCGTGCGGGCCTGGCGCAGCGCCTCGGGCGTCCTGGCCGAGACGGGCAGGACGCGCCAGCCGGCGGCGGCCGGGCGCGGCGGGCCGGCCGGGGCCTGCTCGACGATCACGTGCGCGTTGGTCCCGCCAAGGCCGAAGGAGCTGACCCCGGCCCGCCGGGTCTCCGCGTCCCACGCCACGTTCTTGACCGGCACGTAGAAGGGCAGCGAGGCGAAGTCGACGTCCGGATGGGGCCGCTCGAAGTGGAGGTTGGCCGGGATGACGCCGTGCCGTACCGCCAGCACGGCCTTGATCAGCCCGGCCGCGCCCGCCGCCGTGTCCAGGTTGCCGAGGTTGGTCTTGACCGACCCGAGAGCGACGGAGGCCGGCGGCAGCGGTTCGCCGGAGAAGGCCTGGGCCAGGGCGGTGAGCTCGATCGCGTCCCCGACCGCGGTGCCGCTGCCGTGCGCCTCGACGAAACCGATCGCGGCGGGCGGCAGCCCGGCGTCCGCCAGCGCCTCGGCCACCACTCTCGCCTGGCCCTCCAGCCCGGGGGCGGCGAACCCGGCGCGGCGGGCGCCGTCGTTGACCACCGCCCAGCCCCTGAGCACGGCGAGGACCCGGTCCTGGGCCTCGACCGCGTCCTCCAGGCGCTTGAGCGCCAGCACGGCCACACCGCTGCTGTAGGCGCCGCCCTGGCCGGCGGCGTCGAAGGCGCGGCAGCGGCCGTCGGGCGAGACCAGGCCGCCGGGCGTGTGCAGGAACCGGGGCTCGGTGACGCTCACGCCGCCCGCGAGCGCCAGGTCGCAGCGGTAGTCGAGCAGGTGCTGGGCGGCCACGCACACCGCGGTGAGCGAGCTGGAGCAGGCGGTCTGCACGGCCATCGCGGGGCCGGTCAGCCCCAGGCGGTAGGCCGTCTGGGCGGCCAGGTAGTCCGGCGCGAAGCCGGGGACCAGCGGCTCGTCCGGGTCGCCGGTGAACTGCCGGTAGAGGAAATGCCTGTTGACCGAGGCTCCGCCGAAGACGCCGATCAGCCCGTCGAAGGCCGCCGGGTCGCAGCCCGCGTCCTCCAGGGCGGCCCAGGACTGCTCCAGGAAGAGCCGCTGCTGGGGGTCCATGGCGGCGGCCTCGTCCATCGGCATGCCGAAGAACTCGGCGTCGAACGCCGTCACGTCGGGCAGCCGCCCGCCGGCCCGCACGTGCGCCGGGTCGGTCAGCAGGCGCTCGCCCACCCCGAGCGCGCGCAGCTCGGCCTCGGTGTGGTCGTGCACGGCGTCCACACCGTCGAGCAGGTTGCGCCAGAGCGAGGCCACGTCGGGAGCGCCGGGGAAGCGCCCGGCCATCCCGACGACGGCGATCGCGTCTTCAGGGAGCGACATCAGCGGCAGACCACCGCGGCGACGTCCTCGACGTTCGCCACCTCGGTCATCGCCTCGAGTTCGAGCGGCACGTACTCGGCCGAGGTGTAGCGGCCCGACCCGTGCACGACCACGTCCCGCCAGTCGTCGGCCAGGCCGCGGTCCACGGCGTTGAGCACGCCCGTCATGGCCATGACCAGGGACCATTCCCTGAGCTGCCGGAAGTCGGCGGGCAGCTCGCAGCCGGACCCGGCGAGCAGTTCGCGCACCTGCGGATAGCGGGCCACGCACTCGGCCAGCGAGACCACGATGCCGTCGCCGCCGGCCCGCTCGATGATCGCGTTCATCGCGGGGGACGTGGCGGGCCGGTGGGTGTAGAAGGTCGGGTCGAGCACCTCGTCGGGGTCGTAGGTCACCTGGGGGAAGCGCGGGTCGGACGACTGCCGGTAGAGCCCGTCGAGGGCCTGGTAGGCGGGCAGGTTGGCGCGTTCGAAGTCGCCGTGGCGCAGGTTGAGCACCATGTCGGGGGTGCCGAGATGCTGCACGAGCAGGCTGGCCGGCCGGTGCTCAGGGCTCGAGGCCCCGGAGTGCTCCAGCACGTCCCGGCCACGGTGGTAGCCGAGCAGGCCGAAGGCGCTGGACACCGCGTGCGCGTGCAGCCGGGGCCCCGTGACGGGGGCCGCCGCGTGTTCGAAGTACGCCCTCGCGGTGTCGGCCACCAGGTAGTTGGCCAGGTCCAGCGAGTACCAGAGGTTCTCGCCCCTGGCCCGCAGGTCACCGGCGAACTTGTCGGCGAAGGCCCGGCCGAGCGCCTTGACCTGCTCAGGCTCGGGCCCGCTGTAGATCAGCATCGGGTTGAGCGCGCGCAGCGCGGGATCGGTGGACAGCCGGCTGGAGCGGAGCTTGGCCAGGCACGAGCGGGGCGCCAGGATCACCGTGCGCAGCTGGTCGGGCTCGACCAGGCCGGCCTCGATCGCGCGCAGCACCGCGTCGCGCAGCGCGACGCCCTTGTTGGCCGAGGTGGGCGAGAAGATCGTGACGGCTTCGCCGTACCGCCTGATGTACTCCACCGCGCGCGCGACGATCAGCAGCGAGGCGAAGGTCTTGGTGGTTCCTGTGGCGGGGTTGCCCGTGAGGTCGAGCAGGGTCAGCCGGTGCTCGCCGTAGGCGCCGAGCGGCTGCCAGCGGGCGGTGGCCACGGACAGGAAACGTTCCACGTCCGCGTCGAGGGCGGGCAGGTGGTAGCCGGGGGAGAAGCCGGTGTCGGACCTGACCGGCTCCAGGTCGTCGACGCAGGCCGCGATCGAGGCGGGGAGGCGGTCGTAGTAGTCGATAAGCAGGTTCGCTGCGTGCATCGTCGGGCGCACCTCGTTACGGGTTGTCGGCGGGGCTGGGTGAGTCTGCGGGCAGGTCGCGGAGCCGGTCCCGGAGCTGGGCGAACGCCTTGGTCACGGGCGCCAGGTCCGCGACGTGGAAGCCGTCGGCGAGATCGGGGGCGACCCGCGCCAGCTCCTGCTGGGCGGCAGGGCCGAAGGTGACGCGCGTCCCGTCCACGACCACCCCGTCCTGTACGGCGGAGCGCTGGTTGAACGCGACGGCGTCGGCACGGTCCACTCCGGGCGGCAGGCGCAGGCTCAGCCGGCCGGCCGCGAGCCGTACCGGGTAGCCGCCCGGCAGTCCGAGCGGGCCCGGCAGCGAGGTGTCCAGGTCGCCGCCGGTGAGCAGGCAGCCCAGCACGCGGGCGGCGGTCAGGCCGGTGACGTGGTTGAGCTCGGTTCGGGAGGTGGCCCGCTGGCCGGCCAGCAACGTGCCGACGTCGGCGAGCGGGCGGCCCTGATGCCAGGCCCGCGCCTCGGTCTCGGGGGAGGCCGGGGTGTACAGGTGCGCGTGGTGTGCGAGCACCTGCAGCTCTCGCTGGTCGGGCAGGCCGAGCGCGGCCTGGAGGCTGGCGGCCAGCAGGCCGGCGTTGCCGATCCCGCACAGCACCTGGGTGCCGCCGGCGGCCAGCACGGGATTGACCGCGTCGGGGAAGCAGGCGTTGACGAACCACGAGCCGGGGCAGGCCGAGGCGAGCGCCTCGCCCGCGCGGACGGCGGACTCCGCCTGGAAGGGCAGCGTGAGCCCGAAACCTCCGCGCCGCAGCAGGGCGGTCCATGCCGAGGGCGCGCTGAGCGACTCCCAGGGGGACTGGCTGGAGGCGGCCAGCAGCACGCCCGCCGGAGCGGCGGCCGCCAGCGCCTCCGCGAGGGCGTCCTCGCTGGAAGGGTCCGCGGTCTGGGGGCGGAAGCTGACGCCGGTGCCGGACAGTGCGGCTCTGGCCATACCGACATGGCATAGATCGGCGGTACGGGCCGGGTCGCGCCCGATCACGGTGACATGGGCCGGCGGCCCGATCACGGCCAGGGCGTAGCAGACGGCTCTGGCCAGGCCGCCGGTGCCGATGACCGCCAGCGAGGGCCGGGTGGTCATGCCGTTCGGGTCGTCTGCAGGTAGGGGAGGGAGCTGTGCACCGCCATGCTGGACTGAACCTCTCTCCGCACTGGGTGAGCGCGGAATGAAGGAGAACCCCGTAAAACGGACGTATGGTCTGTTGCCGCCCAAGTCGTGGTGACGAGTTTGGGCCCGGCCAATATTTCACCGAGCCTCGGGGCGGTGTCAATGCACGATTCTTGTCATGAACACTGTCAGTGATCGTTAGGTGCTGTTCTTCCGACATGTCTTGACTCGCCGGGCGCCCATCTACTTCAATCGGCGACGCTTCTGTGAAAACGACTACAGGGGCTGTCAGAGCCGGATAAGGTGCGCTGCTGCTCCATTACGGGCCGTAACTTGCCAGATTTTGCGGCCCAAAGTCCCACATTGTTCTTTGGCGTGTCGGGCAACCCCTGGCGCCGCGAAAGGGAGTAGGCGGATCCATGCCCAGTGGCGACTACAAGGTAGTGATCAACCACGAAGAGCAATACTCGATCTGGGCAGCCGACCGCCCCTTCCCGGCCGGCTGGCGCGAGGAAGGCTTTTCGGGCGACCGTAAAGACTGCCTCGAGTACATCGACAAGGTGTGGACGGACATGAGGCCCCGCAGCCTGCGCGAGGCCATGCAGGAGTACGAGCGGGCCGAATAGCGTGAGCGCGCCTATGGACCCGGCGAACGGTTTCGAGCTCCCCGCCTCTTTCGCGCAGGAACGGCTCTGGTTTGTGGACCAGCTGGAACCTGGGCTCGCCGTCTACAACATCCCCTTCGGTACCCGCCTGCCGGCCGGTACCGACGCTGCCGCCGTGCCCTCCGCGGCGGCAGCCGCCCTGGCCAGGGTCGTCGCCCGCCACGAGGTGCTGCGTACCGCGCTGGAGGCCCGCGACGGCGTGCCGACCCAGGTCGTGCTGCCCGAGGTGCCGGTCGACGTGCCTGTCACGGACCTGCGAGGGCTCCCACCCGAGGAACAGCAGGCACGGCTCGCCGAGGTGTATGACGCCGAGGCCGCCCGCTCCGTTCCGCTCGACCGGGCTCCGCTGTGGCGGGCGCGCCTGATCCGCACGGATGAGGCCGACCGCCTCTTCTTCACCGTGCATCACGTCGCCTTCGACGCCGCCTCCGTGGCGATCTTCCAGCGGGAGTTCCAGGCCGCCTACCGTGCCGTCACGGGGAGCGGGGAGAGCGAGCTCCCCGAGCTGCCGATCCAGTACGGCGACTTCGCCGCCTGGCAGCGCGGCAGGTGGGACGGCGGCGAGCTGGCCGACCAGCTCGGCTACTGGCGCAAGCAGCTCGCCGACCTGCCCGAGCCGCTGCGCCTGTCACCCCGCGCGCCCGATCCGGGCCTGCCGCGGCACACCGGCGGCGACATCGGCTTCGAGCTGCCCGCCCCCACCGTGCAGGGCGTGCACCGGATGGCCAGGGAGCGGCGCACCACACCCTTCGTGGTGCTGCTCGCCGGGCTCAAAGCCCTGCTGTCACGGCTGGCCGGGCGGGCGGACGTGGTGGTCGGCTCCCCGGTGGGCGGGCGGCCGCTGCCCGAGCTGGAGCCGCTGATCGGCAACTTCGTCAACACCCTGCTGCTGCGCACCGACTGCGCGCGCGAGGTGACCTTCGCCGAGCTGGTCGACCGGGTGCGGACCGCGGTCTTCGACGCCCTCGACCACGCCGAAGTGCCCTACGAGCGGCTCGTCGAGGAGCTCAGGCCGGACCGTGCGGAAGGTGTGGGCACGCCGCTGCACCAGGTCGTGTTCAACCTCCTGCCCTCCCTGGTCACCAACGGGCAGGTGCGCAACGGCACCGCCAAGGTCGACCTGCTGATCGACCTCGCCGAGGTGGACGGGCGCATCGACGGGCGCATCGAGTACGCCACCGCACTGTTCGACGAGGCCTGGACGAGGGACTTCGCCGCCCGCTACCGCGGCCTGCTCGACGCCGCGCTGGCCGAGCCGCAGACGTCCCTGGCCGACCTGCCGTTCCTGCTGCCCGGCGAGGAGGAGCGCCTCACCACGGCCACCTCGCCGTTCCGCGCCGGGTCCGCCCCCGCGTCCGACACCGTGACCGGGGCCTTCGCGGCCCAGGTGGCCGCCCGCCCGGACCAGGTGGCGGTGGCCGACGCCGCGGGACGCACCCTGACCTACGCCGAACTGGACCGCAGGTCCAACCGGCTGGCCCACCGCCTGGCCGGGGTGGCCCGCCCTGACACCCCGGTGGCGCTCTTCCTGGACACCGACGTCGAGCTCGCCGTGGCCGTCCTCGCCGTGCTCAAGGCGGGCGCCGCCTACCTGTCGCTGGACCTGGAACATCCCGTGGAGCGGCTGCGCGAGCTGCTGGCGGACTCGGGGGCGACGGCCGTCATCACCAGGGCGGAGCTCGGCCCGCCCGAGACCGGCCTTTCGGTCATCGACCTGGGCGAGGCGGACGAGCAGCCGGAGACCGCCCCCGAGATCACCCGGCACCCGGACACGCTCGCCTACGTGATCTACACCTCCGGCTCGACCGGCCGGCCCAAGGGGGTGGGCATCGCCGACCGGCAGCTCACCGCCTACGTGGCCGGGGTCGGCGGTCTGCTCGACCTGGCGCCCGGGCTGCGCCACTCGATGCTGCAGCCGCTGACCTTCGACTTCAGCGTCACCGTCTTCCACGGCGCGCTCCTCACCGGCGGCACCCTGCACCTGGTCCCACGCGAGCACGCGACGGACGCCGCCTGGGTCGCCGAGCACCTCAGGCGCGACCGCATCGACCTGATGAAGATCACGCCCTCGCACCTGGCCGCCCTGCACGCCGACGAGGCCGACCTGCTGCCCGGCCGCACGCTGGTGTTCGGCGGCGAAGCGTCACGATGGGACTGGGTACGGCAGCTGCGCTCGCGCCCCGGCGGCCCCGCGGTCGTCAACCACTACGGTCCGACCGAAACCACCGTCGGCGTGCTCGGCCTGGCGGGCGACCAGGAGCCGGCCGGAGCCGGCGCGGTCACGCCCATCGGCTTCCCGCTGCCCCACGCCGAGGCCTACATCCTGGACGAGGACCTGCGCCCGGTACCCGACGGGGTCGTCGGCGAGCTGTGCATCGGCGGAACCACCGTCGCGCGCGGCTACCTGGGCCGCCCGGGACAGACCGCCGCCGCCTTCGTCCCCCACCCGTACGGCGCGCCCGGCGCCCGCATCTACCGCACCGGCGACCGGGCGCGGCGGTTACCGGACGGCGCCATCGAGTTCCTCGGCCGCGCGGACGGCCAGGTCAAGATCCGCGGGCACCGGGTCGAACCCGGAGAGGTGCAGGCCGTGCTGGCGGCCCATCCCGCGGTCACCGACTGCGTGGTGGTCGTGCGCGGGCAGGACGAGCCCGAGCTGGTGGCCTACGTCGTCGGCGACACCCGGCAGCTGCCCGGCTACCTGGCCGAGCGCCTGCCCACCTACCTGATTCCCGCCCACCTGGTGGAGCTGCCCGCGCTGCCCCTGGCCGCGCACGGCAAGGTCGACCGATCCAGGCTGCCCGACCCGCCGGACACCGTGGAGGCCGAGCGGGTGCCACCGCGCGGCCCGGTGGAGGAGCTGGTGGCGGCCCTGTTCGAGGCGCTGCTCGAGAGCGGTCCCGTCGGCCGGGACGACGGCTTCTTCGCGCTGGGCGGCCACTCCCTGCTGGCCATCAAGCTGATGGGCCGCCTGCGCAAGGCGTTCGGCGTCGGGCTCTCCCCCAAGGCGCTGTTCGAGTCGCCCACCGTCGCCGGGATCGCCGACCTGGTGGCCGCGGCACAGGGCAGGGGCGCCGACCAGATCCCGCCGGTCCTCCCGGTGCCACGCGACGGTCTGCTCCCCGCCTCCTACTCGCAGCGCCGGCTGTGGTTCCTGGATCAGCTGGAGCCGGAGCTGGCCGTCTACAACACCCATGTGCGGCTACGGTTGCGCGGCGCCCTGGACGTGGCGGCGCTGGAGCACGCCCTGACGATGGTGGCCGCCCGTCACGAGGTGTTGCGGTCGCGGTTCGTGCAACGCGATGACGACCTGTTCGTGTCTGTGGCGGCCGAGGCGTTCGTGCCGTTCGAGGTGGTGGAGCCGGAGGCGCTGGCGGCCTTCGGCGCCCGCCGGTTCGACCTGACGGCCGAGCCGCCGCTGCGGGCCGCTCTGGCGCGTCACGCCGCGGACGACCACGAGCTGCTGGTGACGATCCATCACGTCGTCACCGACGCGTGGTCCGCGGTGCTGTTCGCCCAGGAGCTGGGCGAGTGCTACGCGGGCCGGGGCGCGGCGCTGCCCGAGCCGGCCGTGCAGTACGCCGACTTCGCGGTCTGGCAGCGTGACAGGGTCGAGGGCGAGCTGCGCGACACCCAGCTGGCCTACTGGCGCGAGCGGCTCGCCGGCATGCCCGAACGCCTGGAGCTCCCGGCAGACCGCCCGCGCCCGGCGCGCCGCGACTACGTCGGCGCGTACGTCCCGATCACCGTCCCCGGCCAGGTCGTGGAGCGGCTGCGGTCCCTGGGCGCGGAGGAGAACGCCTCCCTGTTCATGACCATGGCCGCGGCGCTCTCGGTCGCGCTCTCCCGGGCGACCGGGCAGCGGGACATCGTGGTCGGCACGCCCGCGGCCGAGCGGCCCCGGCCCGAGCTGGAGTCGCTGATCGGCTGCTTCCTCAACACGCTGGTGCTGCGCACCGACTGCTCCGGCGACCCCACCTTCCGCGATCTGCTCAAGCAGGTCAGGGCCACCACGCTGGAGGCCTTCGCCAACTCCGAGGTGCCCTTCGAGGCGCTCATCGAGGAGCTGCAGCCCGAGCGCGACCTGGGCGCGACGCCTCTGGTCCAGGTGCTGTTCAGCCTGGAGGACGCGGACCGTCCGGCGGTCAGCGCGGGCGGCCTGACCATGGAGTGGCGGGGCGTCGGCACCTCGACGGCCAAGTTCGACCTCACCATGTACCTGCGCCGGGAGTCCGGCGGTGTCGGCGGCATCCTGGAATACCGCACCGACCTGTTCGACGAGGCCACCGCCGAGCGCATCGCGGCGCTCTACACCGAGGTGCTGACCGCCGTCGCGGCCGGCCCTGAGCAGCGGATGTCGGGCCTGCCCTCGCTGCCGGCCGCCGACGACGCGCTGGTGGAGCGGTGGAACGACACGGGCGCGCCGGAGGGGTACGCCTCCCTCGCCGAACTGCTCGCGCGGCGGGTGGCGCGGACGCCGGACGCCCCGGCGATCTGTGACGCGGAGGGCGCCTGGTTGACGTATGCCGAGTTCGGCGCGCGGGTGAACGCGCTGGCCTCGGTGCTGCGGGAGCGGGGTGTCGGGCTGGGTGACGTGGTGGGCGTGTGCCTGCCGAGGAGCGTCGACCTGGTCGTGGCCGTGCACGCGGTGGTGGCCGCCGGAGCGGCCTACCTGCCGCTCGACCCCGGATACCCCGACCAGCGGCTGGCCTTCATGGCCGAGGACGCCCGAGCGGGCGTGGTGGTCACGGACCAGCCGGATCGCTTCCCGGGAACGACCACCGTCGATCCCGCGGTCCCGGGAGACGGCGCGCCGCTGGGCGTCCCGATCCCGCCCAGCGCGCCCGCCTACCTGATCTACACCTCCGGCTCCACCGGCACCCCGAAGGGCGTGTTCGTCTCCCACGAAGCCATCGGCAACCGGCTGACCTGGACCGATCACGCCTTCACGCTCACCGCCGAGGACCGGGTCCTGCTGAAGACGACCTTCACCTTCGACGTGTCGGTCTGGGAGCTGTTCTGGCCGCTCATCGCCGGAGCCGGTCTCGTGGTCGCCACCCCCGACGCGCACCGCGACCCGGCCGCGCTGGTCCGGCTGCTCGCCGCCCACCGCGTCACCACCGTCCACTTCGTGCCGTCGATGCTGGACGCGCTCCTGGACGAAGCGGTCCTCGACCTGCCCGCGCTGCGCAGGGTGTACTGCTCGGGCGAGGCCCTCCCGGCCACGCTGGCGGCCCGCCTGCACGAGCGGCTCCCGGGCGTCGAACTGCACAACCTCTACGGCCCCACCGAGGCCGCCATCGAGGTGACCTGGCACAGGTGCGAGCCCGGCGAGTCCCGCACCCCGATCGGCGCGCCCATCAGGGGCATCAGGATCGAGATCCTGGACGCCGACCTGCGCCGCGTGCCCGTCGGCACGCCCGGCGAGCTGTGCATCGCCGGCATCGGCGTGGCCCACGGCTACGCGCGGCGGCCCGGGCTGACCGCGCAGCAGTTCGTGCCCGACCCGTACGGCCCGGCCGGCGCGCGCATGTACCGCACCGGCGACCTGGCCCGCTGGCTGCCGGAGGGTGAGGTCGACTACCTGGGCCGGATGGACGGCCAGGTCAAGATCCGGGGCATGCGCGTCGAGCCCGGCGAGATCGAGTCGCTCCTGGCCGCCCACCCCTCGGTCAGGACCGCGGTGGTGCAGCCCGTGCGGGGCACGCTGGCCGCCTACGTCGTGCCGTCAGGGGACGGCCGGGCCGACCCGGCGGCGCTCGCCGGCCTGCTGCGCGAGCGGCTGCCCGACCACATGATCCCGGCGTCGTTCACCTTCCTCGACGAGCTCCCGACCAACGCCAACGGCAAGCTCGACCGAGCCGCCCTGCCCGAGCCAGGGGAGGCGCGGCAGGACTCCGCGGGCACGCCGCCGCAGGGCCCGGTGGAGGAGCTGGTCGCGGCGCTGTTCGAGTCGGTGCTCGAGAGCGGTCCCCTCGGCAGGGAGGACGGCTTCTTCACCCTCGGCGGCCACTCGCTGCTCGCCATCAAGATCGTCACTCGGCTGCGAAGCGCTTTCGGGATCGACCTCCCGGTCCGGGCGCTGTTCGAAGCGCCGACCGTGGCCGGTCTGGCCGAGCGGATCGCCGCCGCGCGGCTCGAAGCCGCCACTCCGGTTCCCGAGGTGGTGCCGGTCCCGCGCGACGGGCTGCTTCCCGTGTCGTACGGCCAGCGGCGGCTGTGGTTCCTGGACCAGCTGGAGCCGGAGCTGGCGGTGTACAACACGCACGTCCGGCTGCGGTTGCGCGGTCCGCTGGACGTGGCGGCGCTGGAACGGGCGCTGACGATGGTGGCCGCCCGGCACGAGGTGCTGCGGTCGCGGTTCGTCCAGCGTGACGACGACGTACTGGTGACGGTGGCGGCCGAGGCGGACGTGCCGTTGGAGACGGTGGAGCAGGGCGCGTTGGAGGCGTTCGCCGCCCGCCGCTTCGACCTGACGGCGGAGCCCCCGCTCCGGGCCGCTCTGGTACGGCACGCGGCCGACGACCACGAGTTGCTGGTGACGATTCACCATGTGGCCAACGACGCCTGGTCGGCGGTCCTGTTCGCCCGGGAGCTCGGCGAGTGCTACGCGGGCCGGGGCGCGGCGCTGCCGGAACTGACCGTGCAGTACGCCGACTACGCGGCCTGGCAGCATGACCGGGTCGAGGGTGAGCTGCGCGACACCCAGCTGGCCTACTGGCGCGAGCGGCTGGCGGGCATGCCCGAACGCCTGGAGCTGCCGACCAGCAGGCCCCGCCCGGCCCGCAGGGGCCACGATGGCGGCAACGTCCCGTTCATGGTCTCCCCGGAGGTCTCCGAACGCCTCCGGCTGCTCGGCGCCGCCGAGAACGCCTCCCTGTTCATGACGCTCCTGGCCGCCTTCACCGTCCTGCTGGCGCGGCACACCGGCCAGCGGGACATCGTGGTCGGCACCCCCGCGGCCGAGCGGCCCCGGCCCGAGCTGGAGCCGCTGATCGGCTTCTTCCTCAACACGCTCGTGCTGCGCACCGACTGCTCCGGCGACCCCACCTTCCGTGAGCTGATCGGCCGGGCCAGGAACACCACGCTCGGCGCCTTCGCCAACTCGGAGGTGCCCTTCGAGGCGCTGGTCGAGGACCTGCAGCCGCGCCGTGACCTCGGCAGCACGCCGCTGGTCCAGGCGCTGTTCAGCCTCGAGGACGCCGAACGGACCGAACCGCGCCTCGGCGACCTGGCGGCCGAGTGGGTGACCTCCGGCACGACCACCGCCAAGTTCGACCTGTCGCTGTACCTGCAGCGCTTCCCCGGACAGCTCGGCGGCATCTTCGAGTACCGCGCCGACCTGTTCGACGCCGACGCGATCGCGCGGATGGCCGAGCACTTCGTCGCTCTTCTCTCCGCCGCCGTCGCCGACCCCGACCTCCCCGTCTCCCGGCTTCCGCTCCTGGCCGCCGACGTGGCGTCGGTGGAGGGGTGGAACGCGACGGGTGAGGCGCGGGAGTTCGTGGCGTTGCCGGAGGTGGTGGCGCGGCGGGTGGCCGAGGTGCCGGATGCTCCGGCGATCTGTGGCGGCGACGGTGTCTGGTTGTCGTATGCCGAGTTCGGTGCGCGGGTGAACGGGCTGGCCTCGGTGTTGCGGGAGCGGGGTGTCGGGCTGGGTGACGTGGTGGGTGTGTGCCTGCCGAGGAGCGTCGACCTGGTCGTGGCCGTGCACGCGGTGATGACGGCGGGAGCCGCGTATCTGCCGCTGGAGCCGGAGTACCCGGACGAGCGCCTGGCGTTCATGGCCGGCGACGCAGGGGCGCGGGTGGTGATCACCGAGCAGCCTGACCGCTTCCCGGGACTGACCGCCGTCGAACCAGGAGTGTCCGGTGACCCGGCGCCGCCGGGCATCCCGATCCCGCCCAGCGCGCCCGCCTACCTGATCTACACCTCCGGTTCCACCGGCACCCCGAAGGGCGTGCTCGTCTCCCACGCGGCCATCGCGAACCGGCTGGTGTGGATGGGCGAGGCGTTCCCGCTCGGCGCGGGCGACCGGGTGCTGCACAAGACGCCGTTCACCTTCGACGTGTCGGTGTGGGAGCTGTTCTGGCCCCTGATGGAGGGGGCCGGGCTGGTGGTGGCACCACCGGGGATGCAGCGGGACACCGCCGGACTGCTCGCACTCATGCGGGAGCAGAACGTGTCGATGGTGCACTTCGTGCCGTCGATGCTGGATGCGCTGGTGGAGGAGCCGGAGCTGGCGGTGCCGTCGCTGCGGCGGGTGGTGTGTTCGGGTGAGGCGTTGCCGTCGGCGCTGGTGGCGCGGGTGCATGCGGTGTGGCCGGGTGTCGAGGTGCACAACCTGTACGGGCCGACCGAGGCGGCGGTGGATGTTACCTGGCATGCGTGTCGGGTGGGGGAGGAGCGGACGCCGATCGGGGCGCCGATCCGGGCGACCAGGATCGAGATTCTGGATGCGGATCTGCGTCGGGTTCCGGTGGGGACGGCGGGTGAGTTGTGCATCGGCGGGGTGCAGGTGGCCGAGGGGTATGTGTCGCGGCCTGGTCTGACGGCGGAGCGGTTCGTGCCGGATCCGTATGGCGGGCCGGGGTCGCGGTTGTATCGGACGGGTGATCTGGCGCGTTGGTTGCCGGATGGTGAGGTGGACTACCTGGGTCGGATCGACGATCAGGTGAAGGTCCGGGGTATGCGGGTGGAGCTGGGCGAGATCGAGGCGGTGCTGGCTCGGCATCCGGGGGTGCAGGCGGCGGCGGTGCGGCCGGTGGGTGGTGTGCTGGCGGCGTATGTGGTGGGGGCGGTCGACTTCGAGGAGTTGGCGGGGTTCCTGCGGCAGGGGTTGCCGGAGCACATGGTGCCGTCGTCGTTCACGGTGTTGGATCGGTTGCCGGTGACCGCCAACGGCAAACTCGACCGCAAAGCCCTCCCCGAACCCGACGCCCCCGCCGGCGTGCCGTACGAGGAACCGAGCGGTGAGATCGAGCGGGCCGTGGCCGAAGTATGGGCGGAGGTGCTGGGCGTCCCGGCCCCCGGCGCCCACGACAGCTACTTCGCGCTGGGCGGCGACTCCATCAGATCGCTCAAGATCGTCGCGCGCCTCCGGGCGCGAGGGTACGCCCTCGCGCTCGAGGACGTCTTCGTCCACCAGACGGTGCGCGAGCTCGCCCGGGTGATCACCACCGGGACGGTGAACGAGAGCCGCGGCAGCGAGGCGTTCAGCATGCTCGGAGCCGCGGACCTGGATCGGCTGAAGCAGCGTTTCCAAGGAGGCAAGCGTTGACGGCGACACAACCCGCGACCGAACTCGAGGACGCCTACCCCCTGACCGCGCTGCAGTCGGGCATGCTCTTCCACAGCGCCTACCAGGAAGACTCGGCGACCTACCATGACGTCTTCACCCTGAACCTGCGCGGCCCCTACCAGAGCGACACCTTCCGTGCCGCCCTGCGCGAGGTCATGGACCGCCACGCGGTGCTGCGCACCTCGTTCGACCTGACCGGTTTCGACGAGCCCATCCAGCTGGTCTGGAAGGACGTCGAGCCGCCCGTGCAGGAGATCGACCTGTCCGGGTTCGAGGACCCCAGGTCGCGCCTGAGCATCTGGCGCGACCAGGAGAAGCACCGCCCCTTCGACTGGGAGGCGCCGCCGCTCTTCCGCGCCGTCATCCACCACCTCGCCCCTGAACGGTTCGCCCTCACGCTGAGCTTCCACCACGCGATCCTCGACGGGTGGAGCGTCGCCTCGCTGGTGACCGAGCTGCTCGACCGCTACGCCGCGGGGCTCGACGGCGTACGGCAGGCGCCCGCCGCCCCGCCGCCCTCCACCTTCAGGGACTTCGTCGCCCGCGAGAAGGCGGCGGTGGCCTCGCCGGAGACCGAACAGTTCTGGCGGGACATGCTGGCCGACGCGCCGATGACCGCGCTGCCCAGGCTGCCCGGCTACCGCACGGGGGACGCCGAAGACACCGTTTCGCACGCCGTACCCCTCGACGACCAGGTCGTCAAGGGGCTGGAGCAGGCGGCGCGGCAGGCCAGGGTGCCGCTGCGCACCGTGCTGCTCGCGGGACACCTGCGCGTGCTGGCGCTCCTGACGGGCGACAGCGATGTCGTCACCGGGATCGTGACGCACGGCAGGCCCGAGCACGAGGCGGCCGAGCAGGTCCTCGGGCTGTTCCTCAACAGCGTGCCCGTGCGGGTGGGCACCGCCGTGGCGAGCTGGGACGAGCTGATCAAGCGGGTCTTCGCCGCGGAGGTGGCGTTCCTGCCGCACCGGCTCTACCCGCTGTTCGAGATGCAGCGCCTCGCCCAGCGCTCCCCGGTGATCGACGTGCTCTTCGACTACCGCGACTTCCACGTCTACCGGGACCTCGGCCCCGGCGGGGCGATCCAGGTCGTGGAGAGCGAGTTCTTCGAGCAGACCAACCTGCCCCTGTCCGCCAACTTCACCTGGTCGCCCCAGGCCGGCGGGCTGGAGCTGAAGCTCAAGTACGACATCACGCAGTTCTCCGCGGACCAGGTCGTGCAGGCCGGCGAGTACTACCGCCGCGTCTTCGCGAAGATCGCCGAGAATCCGGCCGCCGACCCGCGCGAGTCCGACGACCTCCTGTCCGCCGACGTGGCGGCGGTGGAGGGGTGGAACGCGACGGGTGAGGCGCGGGAGTTCGTGGCGTTGCCGGAGGTGGTGGCGCGGCGGGTGGCCGAGGTGCCGGACGCTCCGGCGATCTGTGGCGGCGACGGTGTCTGGTTGTCGTATGCCGAGTTCGGTGCGCGGGTGAACGGGCTGGCCTCGGTGTTGCGGCAGCGGGGTGTCGGGCTGGGTGACGTGGTGGGTGTGTGCCTGCCGAGGAGCGTCGACCTGGTCGTGGCCGTGCACGCGGTGATGGCCGCGGGAGGGGCCTACCTGCCGCTCGACCCCGCCTACCCCGACCAGCGGCTGGACTTCATGGCCGAGGACGCCCGCGCGCGCGTGGTGATCACCGACGAGCCTGACCGCTTCCCGGGACTCGCCACCGTCGAACCCGGCGCTTCCGGTGACGCCGCGCCGCTGGGCCTGCCGATCCCGCCGAGCGCTCCCGCCTACGTCATCTACACGTCGGGCTCGACGGGGACGCCGAAGGGCGTGATGGTGTCGCATCGGGCCATCGCGAACCGCCTGGTGTGGATGGGCGAGACGTTCCCGCTCGGCGCCGGAGACCGGGTGGTCCAGAAGACGCCGTTCACCTTCGACGTGTCGGTGTGGGAGCTGTTCTGGCCCCTGATGGAAGGGGCGGGCCTGGTGGTGGCGCCACCCGGGGCCCACCTGGACGCGACCGCGCTGGTGGACCTGATGCGACGGGAACGAGTGTCGATGGTGCACTTCGTGCCGTCGATGCTGGATGCGCTGGTGGAGGAGCCGGAGCTGGCGGTGCCGTCGCTGCGACGGGTGGTGTGTTCGGGTGAGGCGTTGCCGTCGGCGCTGGTGGCGCGGGTGCACGCGGTGTGGCCGGGTGTCGAGGTGCACAACCTGTACGGGCCGACCGAGGCGGCGGTGGATGTTACCTGGCATGCGTGTCGGGTGGGGGAGGAGCGGACGCCGATCGGGGCGCCGATCCGGGCGACCAGGATCGAGATTCTGGATGCGGATCTGCGTCGGGTTCCGGTGGGGACGGCGGGTGAGTTGTGCATCGGCGGGGTGCAGGTGGCCGAGGGGTATGTGTCGCGGCCTGGTCTGACGGCGGAGCGGTTCGTGCCGGATCCGTATGGCGGGCCGGGGTCGCGGTTGTATCGGACGGGTGATCTGGCGCGTTGGTTGCCGGATGGTGAGGTGGACTACCTGGGTCGGAACGACGATCAGGTGAAGGTCCGGGGTATGCGGGTGGAGCTGGGCGAGATCGAGGCGGTGCTGGCTCGGCATCCGGGGGTGCAGGCGGCGGCGGTGCGGCCGGTGGGTGGTGTGCTGGCGGCGTATGTGGTGGGGGCGGTCGACTTCGAGGAGTTGGCGGGGTTCCTGCGGCAGGGGTTGCCGGAGCACATGGTGCCGTCGTCGTTCACGGTGTTGGATCGGTTGCCGGTGACCGCCAACGGCAAACTCGACCGCAAAGCCCTCCCTGATCCGGCACCGGTGGCCCGAGCCCCGTACGAAGCACCCAGGGACGAGCTGGAAGAGACCCTCGTCGGCATCTGGGCGGAGATCCTCGGCGTGGAAACGCCGGGCATCCGCGACGACTTCTTCGACCTCGGCGGACACTCGCTGCTGGCGCTTCGCCTGGCCCTGCGGATGCGGCAGGCGCTCGGCAGGGAGATCCCGGTGGCCACCGTGCTCGCCGCGCCCACGGTCGCCCAGCTCGCCGAGGCCCTCGCGGACGAAGGCGACAACCCGATCTCCCGGGGCCGGGTCGTGCCGCTGCGCACCGCGGGCAACCGTCCTCCCCTGTTCCTCATCCACGCGCTCGGCGGGCAGGTCTTCCGATACCGGCCGCTCGCCCAGCACCTCGGCGACGACCAGCCGGTCTACGCCATCCCCGCGCACGGGCTGACCGAGGGCGACGCCGTACAGACCACCATCGACGAGATGGCCGAGAGCTACGCCGGCTACATC
This sequence comes from Nonomuraea sp. NPDC003727, assembly GCF_053586935.1. NCBI lineage: Bacteria > Bacillati > Actinomycetota > Actinomycetes > Streptosporangiales > Streptosporangiaceae > Nonomuraea > Nonomuraea sp. NPDC003727. The sequence continues at coordinate 647,612 of NZ_JBSFNE010000001.1, read as the reverse complement.
CGCGAGCTCTTCCCTGACGGGCCCTACTTCGTCGGCGGCTTCTGCATCGGCGGGAACATCGCCCTCGAAGTGGCCCGCAAGCTGCGCCAGGACGGCCACGACGTGCCGTACGTCTTCCTGGCCTGGTCCTCCGCGGAGGAGCCCGTGGTCGGCTCGACGCTGGAGGACGACACCGCGCTCATGGTGCACGCGCTGGCCGGCGGAGCCACCTCGCTCGACCCTCGCGAGCTGAGCCTGATGGAGCCGGCGGAGCGGCTGCTGGCCATCGTCAACGCGGCCACCAAGGAAGGCCAGCTCCGGACGGAGAGCACCGACCTCGACCAGATCCAGCGCTACGTCGAGGTCTTCCGCGCCAACGCCCACGCGGTGGGGCGCTACAAGCACGACACCTTCGACGGACCGGTGATCCTGCTGATCCCCGAGGAGGACAACGCTCCTCCCGAGGAGGACTACGGGTGGCGGGCGGTCATCCCGCACCTGGAGACCGGGCTCATCCCCGGCGCGCGGTTCAGCGCGCTCTACAACCCCTACGTCACCCGGACCGCCAACCAATGGAGGAGGTGGATGGACCGTGGCCTCGGACACGCCCACCACTGAGGCGCTCGCGCCCGCAGAAGAGAAGCCGGCCAGCCTCTGGAAACACCGCGACTTCCTCAAACTCTGGCTCGGCTACAGCACCTCCCAGTTCGGCGCCCAGGTCACCGTGGTGGCCATGCCCCTCATCGCCATCGTCCTGCTGGGCGCCGACGAGGCCGAAGTGGGCACGCTGGGCGCGGTCGGACGGCTGCCGTTCCTGCTGTTCCTGTTCGCCGGCTTCTGGGCCGACAGGTTCCGCAAGCGGCCCACCATGATCGTCGCCGACGTCGGCCGCAGCGTGCTCCTCCTGGCGGTCGTCGGGCTCTACGCCGCCGACATGCTCACGCTCTTCTGGCTCGGCACGATCTCCTTCCTGTCCATCGTGCTGTTCGTGTTCTTCGAGGTCGCGAACATGTCGCACCTGCCGTTCCTGGTGGGGCGCGAGCTGATCGGCGACGGCAACGCCAAGCTCCAGCTGAGCAACTCCGTCGCCAGGGTCGTGGGCAACAGCGTCGGCTCGGTGCTGGTCAACGCGTTCATCGCGACCCAGGTGCTGCTCGTCAACGTGGTGACGCTGATCGTCTCCGCGATCAGCTGCGCGCTCATCCGCAAGCCCGAACCGGTGCCGGAGCGCAACGCCGAGCAGCAGGGCGTGTTCTCCTCGATCGCCGAGGGCCTGCGCTGGGTGCTGCGTGACCCGCTGATCAGGCCGAGCATGATCGCCGCCGGCTTCTACATGTTCTTCTACACCGGCATCGAGGTGCTGCTGCCGCTCTGGGTCATCAAGGGCCTGGGCATGGAGGAGTACTGGGTCGGCATCCTGCTGGCCATCGGCGGCCCGGGAGCCATCCTCGGCTCCCTGCTGGCCACCAGGTCGATGAAGAAGATCGGCATCGGGCCCTCCTTCTTCTGGATGACCGTCGTCGGCAACCTCTCGCTCCTCCTCGTCGGCCTGGCCACCGGACCCACCTGGCTGATCGTCGTCATGATCGGCCTCACGCAGTTCCTGCTCGGCGTCACCGGCCCGATCGCCATGGTGTCCAGCGCCACGCTCCGCATGGGCGCCACCCCGCAGCACCTCCAGGGCCGCGTCATGGCCTCGCAGCGGGCCGTGGCCCTCGGCCTGGCGCCGGTGGGGGCCTTCCTCATGGGTCTGCTGGCCGAAGGTGTCGGCCTGCGGACGACCATGCTCATCTGCGCCGTGGGCACCGTGATCCCGATCATCGTGCTGGCGCTCTCCCCCGTCCCCCGCACCAAGGGCATGCCCGAACCGCAGGAGCACTGACGATGGAAAAGATCACCTCGGGCGCGACCACGATCGCCGTGCTGGACGACGCCGCGCGCGGGCCCGCCGACGAACTGCTGCTCCAGCACGGCGCGGTGCTCTTCCGCGGCCTCGGCGTCGACTCGCCGGCCGCCTTCCACGAGTTCGTCAGCACCTTCGGCGAGCCGTTCACCAACTACCGCCACGGCAACTCGCCCCGCGTCGCCGTACAGACCGGCGTGTGGACCTCCACCGAGTATCCGGCGGAGTACGAGATCTCCCTGCACAACGAGCTGTCCTACGCGCACCGCTGGCCGTCGCGGCTGTTCTTCTACTGCGACCAGGCCCCGGCCACCGGCGGCGCCACACCCGTCTCCGACTCTCGCGCGGTGCTGGCGGGCCTGGCGCCGGACGTGCGCGAGCGCTTCGCCACCAGAGGGGTCGCCTACCTGCAGAACCTGCACGGCGGCTTCGGGCTGGGCAAGTCCTGGCAGGACACCTACGAGACCGCCGACCGGGACGAGGTCGAGCGTGCCCTGGCCGAGACCGGCGCCGAGTTCCGCTGGACGGAGGACGACGAGTTGCGGGTACGGCAGGTGCGCCCCGCCGTCCGCCGCCACCCGGAGACCGGCGAGGAGGTCTGGTTCAACCAGGCCGAGCAGTGGCACGTCTCCAGCCTGCCCGACGACGAGGCCGAGGCCCTGCTGGAGATGGCGGCCTCCGACGAGGAACTGCCGCTGCAGGCCACCTACGGGGACGGGAGCGCGCTGGACGTGGCCGACCTTCGCCAGGTCCGCGAGGTCGCCAAACGCAACGAGTGCGCCTTCCCCTGGCAGCAGGGCGACGTCATGATGATCGACAACTTGCTGGTGATGCACGGCCGCCACGCCTACACCGGCAACCGGAGAATCCTCGTCGCGATGATCTGACCGCGTTCGCGGGCGGCCGCCCTGTTCGACGGACGACCTCCCCTCGGGGGCACCCTGCGTCCCCGGGGGAAGTCCACGCGCCGGCGGGGTCTGTCGGCAGGGCCCGCCGGCGGGGTCCGGCGGCGGGGTCCGCGGGCAGGTCGTCGAACCGGCGCACTCTGCCGGACGCCGGAGCCGACCGGTGCGCGCGAGCCCCTGGCGGGCGCGTCGGGCCGGGATGGGTCCGAGCTCCTGGCGGGTGCGTCGGGCCGGCATGGGTCCGAGCTCCTGGCGGGTGCGTCGGGCCGGCATGGGTCCGAGCTCCTGGCGGGTGCGTCAGGCCTGATGGCCGGCGAGTCGCGCTCAGGTCAGGACGCGGAGCGGGGCGCCGGAGAGGAAGGCGGTGACGTTCTCCGCGGCCTCGCGGAAGTACGTGCGGTAGTTGGCCATGGTCACGTAGCCGAGGTGCGGGGTGGCCAGCACGTTGGGAAGCGCTCTGAAGGGGTGGTCGGCGGGCAGCGGCTCGATGTCGAAGACGTCGAGGCCGGCGCCGGCGATCGCGCGGCTTTCCAGCGCCCGGATGAGTGCCGGCTGATCGACGATGGCCGCGCGCGAGGTGTTCACCAGGTAGGCGTCCGAGCGCATCGCCGCCAGTTCCTTGGCGCCGATCAGGCCGCGGGTGCGCTCGCTCAGGACGAGATGGACGGAGACGAAGGCGGATTCGGACAGCAGCGCCTCCAGCGAGGGCGCCAGCCGTACGCCGGCCTCGTCGGTACGCGCGCGGGTGAGGTTCTCGCTCCAGGCCACGACGTCCATGCCGAAGGCCTGGGCGACCTTCGCGACCTGGGAGCCGATCTTGCCGAGGCCGACCAGGCCGAGGGTGGCGCCGTGCAGGTCGGTGCCCACGGTGGTTAGCCAGGGCCCGCCGGCGCGCATGGCGGCGGACTCGTGCATCAGGTGCCTGGCCAGGCCGAGGATGAGCGCCCACGTCAGCTCGGTGGGCGGCGTGGAGAAACCGCCGGTCCCGCAGACGGTCACGCCGTGGGCTCGGGCGGCGTCGAGGTCGATGGAGGCGTTGCGCATGCCGGAGGTGATCAGCAGCCGCAGCTTGGGCAGCCTGGCGAACACCTCGGCGGGGAACGGCGTGCGCTCCCTCATGATCATCACGATCTCGTCGTCGGCGATCGCCGTGACGAGGTCGTCGATCGAGTCGATGTGCTCCTGGATGCTCCTCGCCTCGACGGCGGTCCAGTCGGCCAGGGTGAGAGCGACGTTCTGGTAGTCGTCGAGGATGGCGCAACGCAGCATGGCCGGACCCTACCAAGCTGACGTCACCGAGGTGAGAGCCGACGCCCCTCCTGTCAAGGCCGGCCACGGAAGGACCGGCCACGCGGTTCGTGGCCGGTCCTTCGCCTTCGATCACTTCTTGAAGGCGTCCTTCGCCTTCTCGGCGGCCTGCTTGAGATTGCCCTTGATCTTCTCGGCCTTCCCCTTGGCCCGCATCGACTGGTTGCCGGTCATCTCCCCGACATCCCGCTTGACCTCGCCTTTTACTTCCTCTGCCTTGCCCTTGGCCTTCTCCGTCTTGCCCATCCCCGCGCCTCCCCTGCGTGGCGAATGTCCACTTCCACAGTACGTCCGCGCGAGCAGCCGGGGCATGCGCGTCGTCGCCGTCCACATCACGTGGAGCTGCGGTCGATCCCACGACGGTCACCGCAGGCACCGGCTCATCCACCAGTTGGCACGCCTGCGGGCCGCCACGGTGCGCGCCGGCCTCGACCGGCCGGACGGCTCCACCCACCACGCTGCCCTGGATTCCCATAAGTACACGGGCACGCCGGGTTCACGGCGACCCGTTTCATGTCGTCGACGACAGAGCGCCACCGCGGGCGGTCCTCCGGCGCCGCCAATCACGAGGGCCGCGGACACCAACGAGGTGGACGAGACGGCAGACGATGACGGCGGCAGCGGCCAGCGCGGCCGTGGCGGCCCAGACGTACAGGGCGAGCCACACGTACGTGATCTGCTCCAGCGTGCCTGACCTGTGCATCAGGAGACCGATCAGGTCGGCGAGGCCGAAGAAGAACACGATCGGCACCGCGTACGGCAGCAGCCGCAGCAGCGGGCGCCAGACGGCCTGGCCCGTGCGGCGGCGGGCCCAGCGGCGGGCACGGCAGACCCCCAGGAGGCCGAGTCCGAGGTTGAGCACGGTCAGGCCGGCCAGCCAGGGGTCCGCGGTCATGGTGAAGGGCGCCGCTCCGGCGTCGGGGCGGCCCTCGATGATGTCGATCAGGCCGTTGGTGATGAGGAGCGCGTCGTCGCCGGAGATCATCCCCGTGTTGGTGACGACGGCGATGCCGTACCGGCTCGCGGGGAGGAGCGTCTGCGCGGAGTTGTGGGTGAGCAGCCAGCCGGTGTGCTGGAGCTGGGGCGCTCCACCGGCGGTCCTGCCGGCCACCCAGCCCATGCCGTACGTGCTGCCGGCCACACCGGACGCGGTCTGGGCGGTCTTCAGGGTCTTCCTGGGCAGGACGCGGCCGGCGCCGTTCTGCGCGATCAGCCATCTGGCCAGGTCGTCGGCGGTGCTGACGACGCCGAAGGAGCCGCTGACGAACCACTTCGGGTGGGAGCGCCCGATGAGCTGCCCGTAGGCCCGGACGTAACCGGCGCCCTCACCCGGCAGGTCCCTGGTGGTGTTCACGGTCCTGGTGGACGTCATGCCGAGTGGACGGAACACCGCGGTGGCCATGTAGTCCGCGAACGGCATCCCCGCCACCACCTCCACCAGTCGCGCCGCGACGGCGTAGTTGGGGTTGTGGTAGGCCATCCTGGCGCCGGGCTCGGTGTCGAGCGGAGCGGTCCGCAGCATCGCGACGGCGTCCTTGAGGGTGTCCGGCGCGGGGAGCGTCAGCTCAGGGAAGCTCATGTCGCTCATCCCCGAGGTCTGCTGGAGCAGCTGGCGCACGGTGATCTTCTCGGCGCGCGGGTCGGCCATGGTGAACTCGGGGAGATATGTCCGTACGGGGGAGTCCAGGCTGATCGTGCCCTGGTCGGCGAGCCGAAGCACCGCCAAGGCCGTGAAGGACTTGGACACCGAGGCGAGCGGCATCGGCGTCGTCTTCGTGATGGCCTCGCCGCCGGCCGTGTGGCCGTAGCCCGCGACATGGACGACCTGGTCGCCCTTGGTGACGGCGACCACGGCGCCAGGCAGCCGGGTCCTCTCGACATAGCCGCGCATGAAGTCGTCGATCACGCTCGCGCTCAGGTCCGCGCTCTTCGGTGCCGCCGAGGCGTGCGCGGTCGTTGAGGCGCCCGCCGCTGCCGAGGCGTGCGCCGTTGCTGAGGCGCCCGCCGTCGTCGTCCCCGTCGTCGAGGCGCCCGCCGCCGTCATCCCCGTGGCCAGCAGCACGCCGGCCAGACCGGCCATCGCCGCGATCTTCCGCACCTTCATCGGGTTCCTTCCGAGCTCTTCGTCCGCTGGGAAGGAACGCTAGGAGTCGGCCAGGGTGCCACACAGTGGCCGATCGGCCGCCCCTGACCCTGACTTTCGTCAGGTGGACCCCGGCGTCCACGGCCGAGCCGAAGGAGGGCGCCCTCGAGCACTGGGGCGGCGACGCCTGAACGGTGACTAGGCGCCCTTCGTGTCGCGGGCCTGGGCTCTCTCGTTCAGGTGCGCCAGCGAGTCGACGTACTTGAGCATCAGGCGGGCGAACTCCAGCCGATCGTGCTCCGACCAGTCGGCGGTGATGTACTCGAACGCCGAGCGCTGGTGGCGGCGGAAGCGCGTCATGAGCTCGCGGCCTTCGGGGCTGAGCCGCAGGACGGTGCGACGGCCGTCCTCCTGGGAGGCCGCCCGGATCAGATAGCCGGCCTTGATGTTGTCGGTGACCATCCGGCTGGCGACCGAGGGATCCACTCCCAGCACCTCCGCCACCGCTCCCACGGTGACCTCCTTGCCGTCGCCCTGGGGGTGCTCCAGGACGATGTTGAGGACGAGGGTCCTGCTCAGGTCCTTGGTCGAGATCGGGTTCTCCACCTCTAGCAGCGAGGTACGGCGCAGCTTGGAGAAGGCCGGCCCCACAGCGTCCAGTAGCTCGTCATTCGTCACGCGTCCATCGTATATCCATGAGTCTCCGAAGACATGTGTTGACATGAAATTATGTGCATGACAGCATGCATGTGTCGATCAACACGAAAAGGAGTTCCTCATGACCATCCTCGTCACCGGCGCCCGCGGCAAGGTCGGCCAGGCGATCATCGCCCGCCTCCACGCCACCGGGCTTCCCGTCCGCGCCGCCAGCGCCAACCCCGCCGAGCTCACCGTCCCCGCCGGCGTCGAGGCCGTCGAGCTCGCGCTCGACCACCCCACCGACGCCGCGCTCGACGGAGTACGGCAGGTCTTCCTCTACCCCGACCCCACCGGCATCGACGCCTTCATCAAGAGCGCCCAGGCCGCGGGGGTCGAGCACGTCGTCCTGCTGTCGTCCTCCTCGGTCCTCGGCCCCGACGCCGAGACCGACCCCCTGGCCTCCCACAGCCTGAAAGTCGAGCAGGCCCTCGCCGCCTCCGACCTGGTCCACACCTTCCTGCGCCCCGACGCCTTCGCCAGCAACGCCCTCGGCTGGGCCTACTTCATCGGCCAGAACCTGCCGATCCAGCTCGCCTACCCCGACGCCGACATCGCGCCCATCCACCCCGACGACATCGCCGACATCGCCGTCGAGGCGCTGACCGGCGACTCGCTCAAGGGCCGCGCGGTCACCCTCACCGGCGGCCAGGCGCTCACCTTCCGCCGGCAGCTCGCCGTCCTGTCCGACGTCCTCGGCCGGGACATCCCCCTCGTGCAGATCACCCACGCCGAGGCCGAGCAGCAGATGAGCCGGTACATGCCGGCCCCGATGGTCGCCTCCCTGCTCGCCCTGTGGGCCGCCGCCTCGGCCGCCCCCGCCGCCGTCGCCGACACCACCCAGACCCTCCTCGGCACGCCCGCCCGCACCTTCGAGCAGTGGGCCCGCGACAACGCCGCGGCCTTCCAGCAGTGACAACCGCCGCCGGGCCGACGTTCAGGCCCGCCCTTCTCCTAAGGCACCCCTCATGTCCACTCTCTCGGCGCCCCCGAAGACCCTCGTCCGCAGACGCTGGGCCATCCTCGCCGTCATCCTCTTCGCCGCGATCCTCGACCTGCTCGACGCGACGATCACCAACATCGCCGCCCCCACCATCGCCGCCGACCTGCACGGCGGTCAGGCTCTCATCCAGTGGCTCGGCGCCAGTTACGCCCTGGCGATGGGCGTCCTGCTCGTGGTCGGCGGACGGCTCGGCGACAAGTACGGCAGGCGCCGCCTGTTCCTGATCGGGATCACCGGCTTCACTCTCGCGTCCATCGCCTGTGGCCTGGCCGTCGGTCCCGCGTCCGCCATCGTCTTCCGGCTCCTGCAAGGAGCCTTCGGGGCGCTGCTGATCCCGCAGGGCTTCGGCATCCTCGGCGCGGTGTTCCCCCGCGAGGAGATCGGCAAGGCCTTCAGCGTCTTCGTCCCCGGACTCGGACTGTCCGCCATCAGCGGCCCCATCGTCGCCGGCGCGCTCATCGACGCCGACCTGTTCGGGCTCGGCTGGCGCGCCATGTTCCTGATCAACATCCTGCTCGGTGGTCTGGCCATCGTCCTGGCCGCCCGGCTCCTGCCGCACGACGACGGCGACCGTACGGTCACGGTGGACGCCCTGGGCTCCGGCCTGCTCGCCGCGACCATGCTCGGCCTGCTCTACGGCCTGATCGACGGCCCCGGCCACGGCTGGACCGCGCGCCCGATCCTCTCCCTGGCGGCGGGCGCCTGCTTCCTCGCCCTGTTCTTCCTGCGCCAGCGCGTCGCGGCCAACCCGCTCATCGAGCCGTCCCTGCTGAAGAACCGCGGCTTCACCTCCGGCCTGATCCTCGGGCTGGTCTTCTACGCCGGGGTCTCCGGCCTGCTGCTCGTCCTCTCCTTGTTCCTGCAGGACGTGCTCCACCACAGCCCGACCCAGGCGTCCCTCGGCCTGGCGCCGATCGCGGCCGGCATCATCGTCGCCTCGATCGCGGCGCACCGGCTGATCGCCCGGCTGGGCCGTACCCTCGTCTTCATCGGCCTGGTCCTGACCTTGGCCGGCACCCTCGTGCTGCTCGCGTTCGTGCAGACCCGGGCTTCCGGCCCGGCGCTCGCCCTGCCGGTGTTCGTCACCGGTCTGGGCCTGGGCACCTGCTTCGGCTCCATCTACCAGGTCACCCTCGGCGACGTCGACCAGAAGCAGTCCGGCAGCGCCAGCGGCTCCCTGTCGGCCATCCAGCAACTGGCCAACAGCATCGGCGCGGCCGCCATCACCACCGTCTACTTCCACACCTCCGGCGGCGCCGCGCTCAGCCTGACCGTCGTGGCCGCCGCCACCTTCGCCTGCTGCGGCCTCGTCTGGCTCATGCCCCGCAACGCCCAGCCCGGCCACCACTGAGGAAACGACCAGGGGCGCACCGCTCTCGCCATGCCCTGCTCCGCACCCGTCCGGCCGGGCGCAGGCTTCGTTCGTCGACGTTCTGTGGATCACGGACGCCTCTGCCGCCCGACCGACGGAAACCCTCCAAGCCGTGCGAAGACCCTCCAGGACTGATCTTGCGTTCAAGGGGTCGGCGCTCTCGGCCTCGTCGTCCCGGAGGAAAGCCGTTGCGTCTGACACGGGGACGGCCCCCAGCCGTCAGCACGTGGCCGGTCTCCGGGATCACCACGGCCTCCTGGGGCGGGTTCGGGTACCAGCGCTTCCGCAGCGCCGCCGAGCCGGTGCAGTCCGTCGCGTCCTCATCGCAGAGCAGACGGTCATGGTCGCCGGCCATCCGGGAGTGTCCGGTTGTTGTCCGCAGGTGCTGTCCACCGGTGGTGGACATCGTGCCTGCCTGCCGAAAGTGATCTCGCAGCGTTCGTCACGACGAAGGGAACAGACGATGAGGAAGATCGGCGCGCTGGTCGCGGGCGGGCTTCTGGCGGCAGGGATGACGGCCCTGCCGGGTGCGGCCTCGGCCCAGCAGGCACTCACCGGCAAGGTGGTCAACACGGCGGGGCTCGCCACGTTCGAGGCGACCACCATCGGCGGGACCGCCGATGGGGAGGTGTACCGGATCAACTTCGGCAAGCGCCCCGTGGGCTGGTACGCCTACGGGGACACGGTCCATCCGGTGTGCTGGCTGGAGGGCCCGAAGGTCACCGGCCCGTACGGTTCGACCACCGCCTGGATCTCCCTGGGCGGCGGCTACGGTGCGGGCGGTGACGGCACGCAGACGGTGCTGACCGACGCGTGGGTCAACACCGGCGACGACATCCGCAGGCAGATCAGGAAGTGCGCGAACCCCGGAGGGTGATGACGGGCGGGCGGAGGGTATCGGCGCTGTCCCCGCCGACCCGTTGATCTGTCGCAGTGCGAGGCGCATCGGAGCGGAAGCCCCACCAGGACCGGATCGCCCGGGGACCGGTGACTTTCGTTCCGGCGCGCCTCGCCGCACGCGACATCCGCCGGCGAAGGAGGAGCGGATGGCTCGGTGGAGACGAGCGTCCGTGGTGTGTCCATCGAGTCCATCGCCGATCTCGTCGGGCACGCGGACACCAGCGTCACGGAAGCGGTCCACCAGCACCGGTTCAAGCCGTGATCAGCAAGGGCGCCCACACGATGAACACCGTCTTCGGCGACAAGCTCACGGTCGCCGGCAGCCACTGGACGCGTCAGCCGGGAGCCGGAACGTGCGAGTCGTAGACCGTTCTGAGCAGGCGGTTGAGGTGTTCGCGTTCACGATGGGTCAGGGCGTGGAGGAAGTGATCCTGCTCGGTCGCCGCGGTGGCGACCATGGTGTCGAGGAGGGCGTTTCCGCCGTCGGTGAGGGTGATGACGCGGCGGCGGCGGTCGAGGTCATGCACCCTGCGCTCGATGAGCCCTTTGGCGGCCAGGGAGTCGAGGACCAGCACGATGTTGCGGGCATCCACGGCGATCAGTTCGGCAAGGCGCCGCTGGCCGACAGGCCCCTGTTCCCTGACTGTCACAAGGACCGCGTACTGGGCCTGGGTGAGATCGTGCCCTGTCAGGAACCCGGTCCACGACCGTGCTGCCAGCGAGCCCAGCCGTGCCAGCAGGAAACCCGTTCCCCGCTCGAAGGTGGGGCCGTCGTCGTTGCTCACGCCCACCAGACTAGTCGATTAGACATGTTTCATGTCGTTTGATAGACATGAAACATGTCTATTAGGCCGCGTCATACCCACGTGTCGATCGCCGATTTCTCGCTGCATGCCGTCGAAGTGGGGGATCCGCGGGGCAAGCCGTTCCTGTTCCTGCACGGCTGGCCGGAATCATGGCGGGCATGGGAGGGCGTGATGGATGCGGCCGCCGCGGACGCTCGGGTCATCGCCATCGATCTGCCCGGAATCGGCGAATCCGTTGGGGCTGTCCCGGGTGGATCCAAGCTTCGCCTGGCGGGAGTGGTGCACGAGCTGGTGCGGCGTCTCGAACTCACCGACCTGACGCTGGTCGGACACGACGCCGGTGGGATGATCGCCTACGCCTATCTACGGCAATACGACGACGTCGCCCGTGTTGTGATCATGAACACGGTGATCCCTGGCGTGGCCCCATGGAGTGACGTCCTGGCGAACCCCTACATCTGGCACTTCGGCTTCCACGCCGTAACGGCGTTGCCGGAGATCCTGGTCCAGGGGCATCAGGCCGAATACTTCGACTACTTCTACGACGTGCTGTCGGTGGACCCGGCGAGGATCACCCCGGAGTCGCGGCGTGCCCACGCCGTCGCCTATGACGGCGACGCGGCACTCACCGCCGGGTTCGACCTCTACCGCGCCTTCGGTCAGGACGCGCGGGACAACGCGGTTTTCGCCGAAGCCGGACCGGTCAGCACGCCGCTTCTCTACCTGCGCGGCGACGGAGAAGGCGGCGACATCGCCACCTACGCGCAAGGGTTCCGCGAGTCGGGAATCCAGCATCTGACCACCGCCCTGGTGCCCGGCGTCGGCCACTTCGCCCAGGAAGAGGCGCCCGCCCAGATCTGGAAGCTCATCCACGACTTCGCCGCAGGTCCCGCGGCCTCCCACTGAGATCTGATCCTCGCGTTCGCCGTGTTCGCGATGGCGGCGATGATGTTCCCGCACGGCGGCTCACGGCTGTCTTGGCGCGGCTGTGCCGGCCACTTTGGAGGTTCGAGTCCCAGAACTTCGGATCTGGGGCTGTAGACACTCAGCCAACGCAGAAGGCCAGTTCCGATCTCCGGAACTGGCCTTTGTGCTGCTACTTCTGGGTCGGGGTGGCGGGATTTGAACCCACGGCCTCTTCGTCCCGAAGCAATTCGAACATGTGTTTGAACTTGCTCTGTCGGCATCCTGAGCTGCATAGAACGTTTGTGGACGTCCGCAGACGTTTGTGATCGTTTGCCGCCATTGTCACTCAATACGTCACTCACAACGAGAGCTTGAGACGCGCTCCGCGCGCCGAGGCCGACAGGAGGAACCCATAGCCTTCTGATCCATAGGGGAAGGCTCAGACCAACGAGATCATGGCTCTGACCTGCACCGGCGCGCTACGCCTAAGATCCACACGGGCGGTTTGGTGACGCATTGGGGACTGATCATGATTGAGAGCCTCTTGGCGCCTCCGCCAGCGGACCATGTCTTAGTGCGTGTTTGAGAAGGGTCACTCCGTTGGACGAGTGAGGGCGAGGCGCTGCTGACGAGTTGCGGCGCTTCCCCGGGTAAGGCGGCGGGCCATTCCGCTGATCGCCGCCCACCGGATCATGGCCTCGGCCGTGGCCGGCTGGCGCTCATAGTCCCGTGCCAGGCGGCGATGACTGGTCAGCCAGGCCAGCGACCGATCGACGACCCACCGCCGCTTGATTACCGCGAACCCGATCTGTCCGGGTGCCTTGCGGACAACGTGCAGCATGGTTTGCAAGATCCGCTGACTCCACTCCACCACGATGTCGCGGCGCGGGTGCTTCTTGGGCCGTCCGTCCGTGCTCGGAGTGGGAAGCAGCGGCCCGATCGGCGCCCATTGCGCATCGGTTAAGTCGGAAAGGTAGCGGCGCTCACGTGGCACCCGGTTATGATCGCGATCTGATGGTCGTCACGGCGGCACCTGCCCACCGTGCCAAGGCGTCGGTCAGGCTGGAGACGTCGGCGGCGGAACCAGCCCAGCAGACATAACCGTCGGGCCGTACCAGCACCGCGTCCGCACCGAGTTCGCCCTTCACATGCACCCGGCCGATCCTGGCCGCCCATGCCTCGGCGGCCTCGGCGAACACGGCCTCGTCGCCGGTCGTCAGCAGCAGGCCGCGGCCGTCGCGCAGCAGCCGCGCTACACGGTCGGGCCCGAACGGCGTCATCAGGTCGAGATCAGGGATGTGGCGCCCCAGCAGTGGGTGGGGTCGGCCGGGCAGGTCGTAGCGGATGTCCAGCCCTGAGATCATCCCAGCGACGATCCGGTTGGCGTCCGGCACCCGCAGCAGTTCCTCGACGATGTCGCGCAGGGCCAGGTTCTCCTCGTCATGGACGAGGAGGACGGCCTGGGCGCGGGTGTTGGCCAGGACGCGCGCGGCGACCGGATGCCGTTCGGTGTGATAGGTGTCGAGCAGCCCCTCGTGCGCCCACCCGCCGATCTCCGCCGCGAGCTTCCACCCCAGGTTGAACGCGTCCTGCAGGCCGAGGTTCATCCCCTGCCCACCCATGGGCGAGTGGATGTGCGCGGCATCCCCGGCGAGCAGGATCCGCCCGTGACGGTACCGCTCGACCTGCCGCGAGGCGTCGGTGAACCGGGAGGCCCACCGGATGTCCGTGACCCGAACCCCCGGTCCGAACGCGTTGCGCAGTGCCCGGTCCACCTCCTCCTCTGTGATCGGGGTGTCGCGGGACAGTCCTTGCTGCTCGGCCCCGTAGAAGAGGAACCGGTGGACGCCGTCGCCGATCGGAGCGATGTAGCCCTTGCCGGTCCTGTCGGGGGTCATGACGGGCAGGCGCCAGGTCTCCGGCACGGCGCCGTCCGAGTCGGAGATCGTGATGTCACAGACCACCGAGGACAGCTTCCCGTCCAGGCCGGGAAATCCGATGCCCAGGAGCTCGCGGACGGTGCTGCGCCCGCCGTCGCAGCCCACGAGGAAACGTGCCGTGAGCCGTGACTCGCCCCTGGGCCCGAGCAGAGTCGCCTCGACCCCGTCGGGATCCTGCGACAGCGCGGTAACCTCGTGCCCGCGCAGGACCTGGATGCCCAGCTCGCCGAGCCGTTCCTCGAGCAGCGCCTCGACCCGCCCCTGAGGGATGCCGATCCCGTACGGGTGCCGGGTGTCCCAGGCGGTGAAGTCCAGCCGCAACCCGGCGAAGTGCCCGCCGGCCACCCGCTGGACCGCCCGGTCCATGAGCGGTTCCAGGAGGCCTCGCAGTTCGAGCACCTCCGCGGAGCGGGGCTGGATGCCGAGCGCCTTGGACTGTCCGCTGCGCTGCGTCAGCCGTTCGACGACAACGGCGCGTACTCCGGCGAGGCCCAGCTCGGTGGCGAGCATGAGCCCGGTCGGTCCGGCTCCGACGACGATCACATCGACGTTCATCACGGATGCTCCGTTCGACAGGAGGCTGGCGGTGAAGTCGCCGGCCACTGCGCAGACGGTAGTAGCGGGGGTGCCGGTTTCCGCAACGATAGTTGCCTACGATGGACCGGTGACCCGACCGTTGGATCCCGACATGTTCGCGGGGTGTGCCTCTGCCAGGCCGCCGATCCAGATCGGCGGCAAGTGGGCCGTGAAGATCATCGCCTGTCTCGCCGGAGGTCCCCGGCGCTTCTCGGAGCTCCTGGTGCCGCTGCGGGGAATCACGCCGAAGACGCTCGCCGCCTCGCTGCGTTCGATGGAGCGCGACGGCCTGGTCTCCCGCACCGCCTACGCCGAGAATCCGCCCCGCGTGGAGTACGAGCTCACCCCCCTCGGCCGCACGCTGTTCCGCCCTCTGGCCGCTGTCTGTGAGTGGACCAGTGCGCACTTGTCCGAACTGATCGCCGCGCGCGCGGCCCACGACGCCGGCGCCGCGCTTCCCTGACCCCGCGTGCGCGGGGAGCGCTGTGGATGGGGTGCCGGGCGGCAGCCACGGCAGGGACCGTCCCCACGTGCGCGGGGAGCGCGCCTCGCGGAAGTTCACGCGGTTCTGAAACGGGCCATCCGCCATGCACAAGCGCGCGACCTGGTTCTCAGGAACGTAGCTGAGCTGGTGGTCACGCCAAAAGGCAGGCGCGGCCGGCCGAGTCGAGCGCTTGCGCAACAACAAGCCGAAGCGGTGCTCAAAGCCGCAGAGTCGTCAGATCTCCACGCGTACGTGGTGCTCAGTCTCACGACGGGCATCCGTACCGAAGAAGCCCGCGCGCTGCGTTGGGGATCACCTAGTCGCCTGGGTGAAGTCTCGGAGATCCTGGCGTCCGGTAACCGAGGTGGGGTTCCTCACGAGCGGTTCGCCATCTACGTGTGGCGAGCTGATCGAGTGGGAGGCGACACCAAGACGCGCAAGTCGCGCCGAACCTTGGAACTGCCCCAGCTCGCGGCCAATGCGCTCCGACTGCACCACGCGAAGCAGGTCGCTCGCAGGGAGGAGGTCGGGGAACTCTGGGAGGACTCCGGTTTGGTGTTCACCACCGATATCGGTGCTCCCTTGGGTGCCGGGAGAGTCCGGCGATCCTTCAGGAAGATCATAGCTCGGGCGGGGTCGGCAAGAACTGGACTCCCCGCGAACTCCGTCACTCGTTCGTTTCGATCATGAGTGACCATGGCGTGTCCATCGAGACCATCGCCGATCTCGTGGGGCACTCCGGCACCAGCGTCACGGAGGAGGTCTATCGGCATCAACTCAAGCCGGTGATCACCAAAGGTGCCGAGACCATGAACGCCATCTTCGGCGACAGCTAGAAAAGTCTGACTGAGGTGGCTCCCCGTTTGGCTCCCCATCGACCTTCAGAGAACGAAAAAGAGGCCCCGGATCTCTCCGAAGCCTCTTCTCACCTGCACCTACTGGGTCGGGGTGGCGGGATTTGAACCCACGGCCTCTTCGTCCCGAACGAAGCGCGCTGCCAAGCTGCGCTACACCCCGGTGCACGCCCGTCTTGTGCGTGCCTGCACGAGTCTAGCGGACTTCCGAACCACATGTGACGCCTCAGCGTCGCGGAACCAATGTCAGCAACGACGCCTCGGGGAAGCACGCGAACCGAACCGGCGCGTAGGGGGAGGTTCCGAGCCCCGCCGATACGTGGAGCCAGGCGGACGAGTGCCGGTGCAGGCCCTTCACGCGCGCCCTGTCGATGCCGCAGTTGGTGACCAGCGCCCCGTAGAACGGGATGCAGAGCTGGCCACCGTGGGTGTGGCCGGCGAGCAGGAGCTGGTAGCCGTCGGCGGCGAAGCGGCTCAGGTTGCGCGGTTCGGGGGAGTGCATGACGCCGAGGCGGAGGTCGGCGTCGCGGGGCGCCGGGCCGGCGACCAGGTCGTAGCGGTCGCGGTCGATGTGCGAGTCGTGGATGCCGGCGACGGCGATGTCGAGGTCGCCGACCTTGATGCGGGCCGTGGTGTTGTTCATGTCGAGCCAGCCCTCGGCGGCCATGCCCTCGCCCAGCTCGCGCCACGGCAGGGAGGGGACGTGCTGGCGGCGGTCGTTCTTCGAGGTACGCCAGAGGTAGCGGGCCGGGTTCTTCGGCTTGGGCGCGTAGAGGTCGTTCGAGCCGTACACGAACAGGCCGGGCCGCGACAGCAGCGGCTCCAGGGCGTGCAGCAGGGACGGCACGGCGTCGACGTGGGCGATGGAGTCGCCGGTGTTGACCACCAGGTCGGGCTCCAGGGAGCCGAGCGAACGCACCCAGTTGATGAGCATGCGCCGCCCCGGCGTCAGGTGGAGGTCGGACAGGTGCAGGATGCGCACGGGCCGCTGGCCGCGCTCGAGAACCGGTACGTCGAAGCGCCTGAGGCGAAAGCTGTTGCGCTCGATGACCGAGGCGTAGCCAAGGCCGGCCAGACCGAGGCCCATCAGGGACAGGGGGATTGCGACAGCTTTCCTCATCTCTTCATCATGCCTGAAAGGATGGAGCGCATGAGCGCATTGAAGGACAAGCTGAAGGCCGACCTGTCGGCCTCGTTGAAGAGCAGGGACGAGGTACGCCTGCGGACCATCCGCATGGCGCTGGCCGCGGTCAACGTGGAGGAGGTCGCGGGCAAGGAGGCCAGGGAGCTGTCCGACGACGAGATCATCAAGGTCCTCACCAAGGAGGCCAAGAAGCGTCGTGAGGCCGCGGAGGCGTTCGGCAACGCGGGCCGCAAGGAGCAGGCCCAGGCGGAGCTGGACGAGCAGGCGGTGCTGGAGGAGTACCTGCCCGCGCAGCTGTCGGACGACGAGCTCGGCCGCATCGTGGACGAGGCCGTCGCCGAACTCGGCGTGTCAGGGCCGCAGGCGATGGGCCAGGTGATGAAGGTCGTCAACCCCAAGGTCGCCGGGCGCGCCGAGGGCGGCAGGGTGGCCCAGATCGTCCGCGCACGCCTCAGCTAGCCCCTCCCGGGCTTCCCCCGCTCCTTCCAGGGGCATCCAAGGGCTCCTGCTTTCCAGGGGCTTCCAGGTCTCCTGCTTTCAGAGGCTTCCAGAATCTCCTGCTTTCCAGAGGCTTCCACGGGCTCCTGCGGGCGAGGGCACGCCCGGTTCATCCCAGAACCCGGGCGCGCCCTCATTCTGGGCGGACCCCGCATTCTGGGCGGACCCCGCGCTTTCTCGGAGTGCCGGGCGCCCCTGCTCGTCGACCTCCGGCTTGCCGTCTCGGAGGGGGAGGCGGGGCGTGATGGTTCTCGGGTACGCCGCCTCCAGGCGCGGGATCACGCCCGTTCCGCGCGGCGTGCACCCCCGGTGGGCGGCAGTACGGCGAGCGGCCCGTGCACCGGGGACGACGCTACGGCGAGCGGCCCGTGCACGCGGCAGGTGGGTGTGCGGCGAGCGGCCCGTGCACTCGGCAAGCGGGCACGTGCAGTTGGCGGGCGGGTGTGCGCCACGCGGAACATGTAACTGGCGGGTGGGTGTGGCGAGCGGCGCGTGCACTCGGCGGCGGGTGTGGTTAGCGGCACGTGCAGCTGTCGGGGGGTGTGCGCCACGCGGAACATGCAGCTGGCGGGTGGGTGTGTGGCGAGCGGTCCATGTGCGGTGGGCGGGCCGTTCGGCCGGCGGGGTCCTGGTCGGGCGGGCGCGGGTCGGCGGCCACGTCACGGCGGGTCGTCGGCGTCGCTGGAGTGGCGTGATGGACGGGCGGTCAGCGGTGACCACGGTGGCCGTGGGACGGCTTGCCGTACAGAAGCCGGCGCCTCCAGGACAAGCAGCCGGAGCCCCAGGACAAGCAGACGGAGCCCCAGGAACAGGGCGACCCTGGAAAGCAGCCAGACGGCGCCCCCGGGAACGCGTAGATAGCGCCCCCGGGAACGGGTGACGCCGGAGGCGGTCTGGCCTCCGGCGTCGGGGTGGGTCAGTCTTCGGGCGTGATCGTTCCGCCGTTGTCGTCGTTGTCCCAGATGTCCAGCGGGTTCTCGTCGTCGGGCGGACCGAACGGGTTGCCGCGGTCCCTGTCGCGGTCCTTGTCCTTCTTCGGCGGCTTGGGCGCGCAGCTCTTGGTGCATCCGCCGAACTTGTCGGCGTCGTAGCGCGTGAAGGAGACGGGCTCGACGCCGCGGAGCGACTTGAGCATGGAGTCCTTCCAGATCCGCCCGGAGATGGTGGCGCCGTAGACGTAGCTGTAGAAGCGTCCGCCGATGGTGACGTTGGTCAGGTCGTGGTCGAAGGCGCCGCGCGGGTCGCCGAGGCTGACGGCGGAGGCCAGGTTCGGGGTGTAGCCGGCGAACCAGGCGGCGGTGTAGCCGTCGGTGGTGCCGGTCTTGCCGGCCGCGTCCCTGCCGATGCCGCCGACCTCGGTCATGGTGCCCCGGGTGAAGACGTCGGACATGACCTCGTTGACCGCGTCGGCGACGTCCTCGTCCATGACCTGCTTGCACTTGGGCTTGGCCGTGGTGATCTTGCCGTTGCGGTCGCGGATCTCGGTGATGGCCATCGGGCTGCAGTACTGGCCGCGGCCCGCGAAGACGGCGAAGGCGTTGGCGACGGTCACCGGGTCCATCTCGTTGACGCCGAGCGTGAAGGTGGGGACCTGCTGGAGCTTGCCGCCGTCGGAGCGCTTGATGCCGAGCTTCTCGGCCATCTTGACGACCTTGCAGAGGCCGACCTGCTCCTCGAGCTTCATGAAGAAGGTGTTGACCGAGCCGAGCGTGCCGGTCCTGAGGGTCTTGAAGCCGCCGCCGCCCTCGCTGGAGTTGAAGACCTGGTGCGTCGAGCCGACCCTGAGGCCCTTGCAGTCGCGGAACGGGGTGTTGTCGACGGCGGGGACGTCGTAGGTCTTGCCGGTGGAGTTGCCGTCGTCGAGCTTCCAGCCGTTCTCGATGGCGGCCGCCAGCGTGAAGGCCTTCGCGGTCGAGCCCTGCTGGAACCCGACGCCGCCGCCGTGCTTGCTGTCGGCGGCCAGGTTGATCAGGGTCTCGTTCTTCTTCCTGTTGTCGCCGAACTTGCGGCTGGCGGCCATGGCCCGGATCTCGCCGGTGCCGGGGACGACCATGGCCTGCGCGGCGGCGGGCTTGTCCTTGGCGAAGACGTACTTCTTGATCGCGGTTTCCGAGGCCTGCTGCATCTTCGGGTCGAGCGTGGTCTTGATGCGCAGGCCGCCCTGCTGGAGCCGCTTCTCGCGCTCCTCGGGGGTGGCGCCGAAGTCGGGGTTGGTGAGGATCTCGTTCTTGACGTAGAGGCAGAAGTACGGGTACTTGCTCTCCTCGCAGCCGCCCGGGATCTTCGTGCCCTTGAAGCCCAGCTTCTCCTTCTTGGCCGCCTCGGCCTCGGCGGGGGTGATCTTGCCGTACTTGGCCATCGTGTCGAGGACGAGGTTGCGGCGCTTGAACAGGTTGTCCCTGGCGGTCTTGCCGAGCGTCGGGTCGGTGCGGACCGGGTTCTGGACGGCTCCGGCCAGCGTCGCCGCCTCCGACAGGTCGAGCTCGGAGGCCGGCTTGCCGAAGAAGCGCTTGGCCGCGGCCTGGATGCCGTAGGCGCTGGCGCCGAAGTAGGAGATGTTGAGGTACTTCTCGAGGATCTGGTCCTTGGTGTACTTCTCCTCGATGGCCATGGCGTAGCGCAGCTCGTTGAGCTTGCGGTTCAGGGTCGGCGCGATGGCCGCCATGGCTTCTTTCTTCGTCTTGGCCTTGTTGAACTGCACCAGCTTGACGTACTGCTGGGTGATCGAGGAGCCACCCTGGACCACGCCGCCGCCCGTGACGTTCTTGGCCAGGGCGCGGGCGGTGCCCTCCAGGTCGATGGCGCCGTGCTCGCGGAAGCGGACGTCCTCGATCGAGATGATCGCGTCCAGCATGACGGGCGCGATCTGGTTGATCTTCACCGATTCGCGGTTCTGGTAGTAGAACTGCGCGATCTGCTTGCCGGTGGAGTCGTAGATCTCGGTGCGCTCAGGGAGCGGCGGCTCGTCCAGGTTCTCCGGCCGCAGCGCCAGCGTCTCGGTGGTCGACTTGGCGGTCAGGCCGACCCCGCCCACCGCGGGCAGGGCTATGGCGGCGGTCAGCACCCCCGCGGCCGTGCCGGCGGCCAGCAGCCGCACGACGTTCACGATGGGGTTCGACTGGTCTTTGCCCTGAGCTTGCACAGACCCAAGACTACGTCGAAAGCGCTGCCTAATCGGTAACCGGAGGCCATTTCGCCTTGACTGAGCGAGGTGACTAGTCATTCCCGGTCAAGGTACTGGCGAGAAATTGGTCCTGCCGGGGTCTGTCGGCCCGAAGGCATGGTTGCGTACGTTCTCCTCTGCGGCAACTGAATACGGAGGCTCGGCGCCCGCGCCCGTCGGCCCCAAACGACGACTCAACCACCGAAGGGGAGTGGGGTCGAAACATGTGGATCACGGATTGGACCTCCCGTGCCGCCTGTCGGGGTGCGGACCCGGACGCGCTGTTCGTCCAGGGTGCCGCTCAGAACAGGGCGAAGCTGATCTGCCGAGGATGCCCGGTCCGTACCGAGTGCCTCGCCGATGCGCTCGACAACCGCATCGAGTTCGGGGTGTGGGGCGGTATGACGGAACGGGAACGGCGAGCGCTGCTCCGGCGGCGGCCTGACGTGGACTCCTGGCGCGAGCTGCTGGAGTCCGCGAAGGAGGAGTACGAGCGGACGAACGAGCTGATCGCCGGCTGACGTCATGACAGTACGGCCGGCGGGATTCCCGCCGGCCGTACTGTCATGCTCGGGGCCGGTTCAGGCGCTGTGCCGGACGGTCGCTTCCGTTCCGGTGGCCAGCAGCCGCCCGATCTCGTGCAGTCCGGTCAGGTCGTGGACGTCCTCCGACATGGCCGCGACCTGGACGACCGGCACGGTGGGGTGGGCCGACAGGAAGTGCTCGCGCTCGCGGTGCTCGCGGGCGGCGAGCTGCATCCGCCCGGCGTGCAGGCGGAGCACGGCGGCGGTCAGCTCGTGCTCGCCCCTCGACTCCAGTTCCTCTGCGGCGGCCGCGCTGCGGGTGGCCGACAGCGCCACCGCGGGCGACTCGTGCACCCGATTGATCACCAGGCCGGCCAGCGGCATGCGCTCCTCGGCGAGCCGTTCGACGAAGTAGGAGGCTTCGCGCATCGCGTCGCGCTCGGGGGAGGCGACGACCACGAACGCGGTGCCCGGCGCCTGCAGCAGCTTGTAGGTCATCTCGGCGCGCTGCCTGAACCCGCCGAAGACCGCGTCGAGCGCCGACACGAAGGTCTGCAGATCCTTGATCACCTGCGCGCCGAGGAGCTTGGTCATCGCTCCGGCGACCAGCCCGAACCCGGCGTTGAACAGCTTGAACGCGCTGCGCCCCCCGGCCTTGGCCGGTGCCATCAGCAGCCTGATGAACCGGCCGTCGAGGAAGCGGCCGAGCCGTTCGGGCGCGTCGAGGAAGTCGAGCGCGGAGCGCGAGGGCGGGGTGTCGACGATGATCAGGTCCCACTCGTCGGAGCGGCGCAGCTGGCCCAGCTTCTCCATCGCCATGTACTCCTGGGTGCCGGCGAAGCTGGAGCTGAGCGACTGGTAGAAGGGGTTCGTCAGGATCTGGCGGGCACGCTCGGGGTCGGCGTGTGCCTCGATGATCTCGTCGAAGGTCCGCTTCATGTCGAGCATCATGGCGAACAGCTGTCCCTCGCCCGCCGTGTGGACCAGGCGCGGGGTGTTGTCCAGCTCGGTCAGGCCCATCGACTGCGCCAGCCTGCGGGCCGGGTCGACGGTCAGCACGACCGACCTGCGCCCGCGCTCGGCGGCCCGCAGCCCCAGCGCCGCGGCGGTCGTGGTCTTGCCCACGCCGCCGGAGCCGCAGCAGACGACGATGCGGGTGCCGCGATCGTCGAGGATCGCGTCGACGTCGAGAACGGGGGGAGTACGGGTCACGGTGCCTCCTTCGCCGGCGTCACGACCGTGTCGCGCCGCTCGGTCACGCGGCGCCCTCGGCGCAGATGGTCTCGGCCAGCTCGTACAGCCCCGCCAGGTCGACGCCGTCCGCCAGCAGCGGCAGCTCGTAGCACGGCACGGTGGCCTTCCGGAGCGTGGCGCGCTCGGTCTTCTCCAGTTCGGTACGGCGGGCGTGCTCGACGACCTCCGCGGCCAGCGCCTCGGCCACCGCCGTCGCGTCGCTCGCCCCGTCGGCCAGACCGGCCGCCTTGAGCCCCAGAGCGATCTCCGCCGCGTCGAATCGTCCCTTGACAGCCGAGTCAAGAACGGCCTCGGGAAGCTGTGATTCACGCACCATGTTGATGAAGATTCCACCCACGGGAAGACCGGCCGAACGCAATTCGGCAATGCCGTCGAGCGTTTCCTGGACCGGCATCTCCTCCAGGAGCGTCACGAAGTGGACGGCCGTCTCGGCGGATTTCACCACACCGCTCACGAGCTCCGAATGGTTCTTGATCGGACCGACCCTGGCCAGATCCGCCACCTCCTCGGTCACGTTGAGGAAGCGGCCGATGCGGCCCGTGGGCGGCGCGTCGAGCACCACGGCGTCGTAGACGCGCCTGCCGTTCTTGCCGCGCCGCCGTACGGCCTCGGTGGTCTTGCCGGTCACCAGCACGTCGCGGAAGCCGGGAGCCACGGTGGTGGCGAAGTCGACGATGCCCATCTTGGTCAGCGCGCGGCCGGCGCGGCGCATGCCGTAGAACATCTCGAGGTAGTCGAGCATGGCCTCTTCGGGGTCGATGGCCAGCGCGTGGACGTCGCCGCCGCCGGGGGCGACGGCGATCCTGCGCTCCTCGTACGGCAGCGGCGGCAGGTCGAAGATCTGCGCGATGCCCTGCCTGCCCTCGACCTCGACGAGGAGGACCTTGCGACCGCCTGAGGCGAGGGCCAGAGCGAGCGAGGCGGCCACAGTCGTCTTGCCGGTGCCGCCCTTACCGGTCACGACGTGGAGTCGCACGCCGTCCCAATCGGTGTCCCTAGCGGTAGCAGTCACACTTGTCAGGCTACCGAACGGTTACTTGCCGTCCGCCTTTGAGATTTCTCACACTGGGCCGCCCTCGCGGGCCACCGCGCGGCGGTCCGGAGGGGGGCTGTTCACTACGCTGGCCCTCATGAAGAAATGGGAGTATCTCACCGCTCCGGTGCTGATCCACAACACCAAGATGATCCTCGACAACTTCGGCGCGGACGGCTGGGAGCTCGTCCAGATCGTGCCGGGTCCCGACGGTCAGGGCCTGGTGGCCTACTTCAAGAGGGAGAAGGCATGAACCCCGAGGAGAAGTTGGCCGAGCTCGGCCTGACCCTGCCCGAGGTCGTCGCCCCGCTGGCGGCGTACGTGCCGGCCGTGCGCTCGGGTGACCACGTCTACACCTCGGGTCAGCTCCCGATCGTCGACGGCAAGCTGGTGACGACCGGCAAGGTCGGCGCCGAGGTGACCGTCGACGAGGGGCGGGACCTGGCGAGGATCTGCGCGCTCAACGCCCTGGCGGCCCTCAAGTCGCAGGTCGGCGACCTGTCCGCGATCAAGCGGATCGTCAAGGTGGTCGTGTTCGTCGCCAGCGCGCCGGACTTCACCGCTCAGCCGCAGGTCGGCAACGGTGCCAGCGAGCTGCTCAGGGACGTCCTCGGTGACGCGGGCGTGCACGCCCGCAGCGCGGTCGGCGTCGCGGTCCTGCCGCTGGACGCCCCGGTCGAGGTCGAGCTGATAGCGGAAGTGTAGAAGAAGGTCCATCATGACCGAGTGATGTTCTAGAGGAGGTCATGTGGACAACGGGATCCCGCTCCCCGGCGAGTTCGGGGGGCGCGCACGAGACATCCTGGCAGGACGTGTCCAGCCGGTCCCCGCGCGGGACGCCGCCACGGTGGTGCTCCTGCGCGAGGGGCCGCAGGTCTACCTCCTCAGGCGCAAGGCGACGATGGCCTTCGCCGCGGGTGCCTACGTCTTCCCCGGCGGCTCGGTCGATCCGCGCGACACCGACCACTCCGTCGCGTGGGCGGGGCCGTCGCCCGCGGAGTGGGGCGAGGTGTTCGACGCCGAGGAGAAGACCGCCAGGGGCCTGGTGTGCGCCGCCGTACGGGAGACGTTCGAGGAGTCGGGCGTGCTGCTGGCGGGGCCCGGCCCCGACACCGTCGTGGCCGACACCACCGGTGACGACTGGGAGGCCGACCGGCTCGCGCTGATCGACAGGAGCCTGGCCTTCGCCGACTTCCTCGACCGGCGGGGCCTGGTGCTCCGCTCCGACCTGCTCAAGCCGTGGGCGCACTGGATCACGCCCGAGGTGGAGCACAAGAGGTTCGACACCCGCTTCTTCGTCGCCGTGCTGCCCGAGGGGCAGCGCACGCGCGACGTGGGCGGGGAGGCGGACAAGGTCGTCTGGCAGCCGCCCGCCGAGGCGATCGAGCTGGCGCACAAGGGGGAGATCTTTCTCATGCCGCCCACCTACCGGACGCTCGCCGAGCTGGCGGGCCATCCGGACCTCGACGCGATCCTTGCCGCCGAGCGGAAGATCGTCACCATCATGCCGAGAGCCGTCGAGCGCGACGGCCGGATATGGCTGATGACATGAGCGGCCTCCACGTCCCGCTGGCGGGCCCGGACGGCACGCGCACCGACCACGCCGAGAACATCCTGGCCCCCAACCCTTCCGAGATGACGCTCGAGGGGACCAACACCTGGGTGATCGGCACGACCGAGGTGGTCGTCGTCGACCCGGGCCCGGAGGACGAGCCGCACCTGCGCAGGGTGGCCGAGCACGTGGGCGACCGCAGGGTCGCCGCGATCCTGCTCACCCACGGCCACCACGACCACAGCGGCGGGGCCAGGCGCTTCGCCGAGCTGGTCGGCGCGCCCGTGCGGGCGCTCGACCCGCGGCACACCCTGGGCGACGAGGGGCTGTCCGACGGCGACGTGGTCGAGGCCGGCGGCCTGGAGCTGAGGGTGTACGGCACGCCCGGCCACTCCTTCGACTCCCTGTGCTTCTGGCTGCCCGCCGACCGGGCCATGCTGACCGGCGACACCGTCCTGGGCAGGGGCACCACGATCATCGCGCACGACGGGAACCTGGCCGACTACCTGCGCTCGCTCGACCTGCTGCGCGCCACGGCCGAGGAGCTGGAGGCGGAGACGCTGCTGCCGGGCCACGGGCCCGCGCTGGGCGATCCCGTCTTCGCGCTCGACGCCTACATCGCCCACCGGCGGCAGCGCCTCGACCAGATCAGGGCGGCGCGCGCCGCGGGCGCCACCACGCCGCGCGAGATCGTGGAGGCGGTCTACACCGACGTCGACCGGTCGCTGTGGCAGGCGGCGGAGCAGTCGGTGCGCGCCCAGCTCGACTACCTGGACCGGTCGTAACCCTCGGAATTCCGGGACTACCGGGAACGGTTGTGCAGCCGCTCCATGTCGAGGATCACCACGGCCTTGGCCTCGATGCGCAGCCAGCCGCGCTGGGCGAAGTCGGCCAGCGCCTTGTTGACCGTCTCGCGCGAGGCGCCGACCAGCTGGGCCAGCTCCTCCTGGGTGAGGTCGTGGTGGACGCGCAGGCCGTCGTCGGTCTTGGTGCCGAACCGTTCGGCCAGGTCGAGCAGCGCCTTGGCGACCCGGCCAGGCACGTCGGTGAAGACCAGGTCGGCCAGCACGTCGTTGGTGCGGCGCAGCCGCTGGGCCAGCGCGCGCAGCAGGTGGAGGGCGACCTCGGGCCGGCCGGTGAGCCAGGGCCGCAGGTCGTCGTGGCCGAGACCGGCCAGCCGTACGTCGGTCAGCGCGGAGGCGGTGGCCGTACGCGGCCGGGGGTCGAACAGGGACAGCTCGCCGAACATCTCGCTCGGCCCGAGCACGCTCAGCAGGTTCTCGCGGCCGTCGGGGGCGGTGCGCGACAGCTTGATCTTGCCCTCGAGAACGACGTAGAGCCGGTCACCCGTCTCGTTCTCGCTGAACAGGGTCTGCCCCTTGGACAGCTGAACCTCGGTGATGCTCGTGCGCAGCGCCGCGGCGCTCTCACGGTCGAGCGCGGCGAACAGGGGGGCCTTGCCCAGCACGTCTTCGGTGTTCACTCTGCCTCCTCAGCAGTCATTGTGACGTACCCCACTGCAGAGGTCAGAGGTGACCCATGGGTAATGGCTTGAGGGGATGCCACCTGCTGGTCGCCACGACGTTCCCACCACGGAGTTTACGGACTGATCCCCCCAAAGCGTTACTCAACGGATTGTTTCCCGGGACGAACGCGCTGGCCATACCCTTGCGGAATGGCGACGAACCGTAAGCGGGGGTCGGAGACCCGGCTGGGTCTCGTACGGCGGGCTCGGAAGATGAACAGGATCCTGGCCGAGACCTACCCTGACGCTCACTGCGAGCTCGACTTCACCAACCCGCTCGAGCTGCTCGTGGCCACGATCCTGTCGGCCCAGTGCACCGACAAGCGCGTCAACATGGTCACCCCCACCCTGTTCGCGAAATATCCCACCGTCGAGGACTACGCCGCGGCGGACCGGGCCGAGATGGAAGAGATCATCAAGTCCACCGGGTTCTTCAGGGCGAAGACCAACAGCATCATCGGGATGGCCCAGGCGGTGTGCGCCGACCACGGCGGCGTGGTGCCCAACCGGCTCGCCGACCTGGTCAAGCTGCCCGGAGTGGGCCGCAAGACGGCGAACGTGGTGCTCGGCAACGCCTTCGGGGTGCCGGGGCTGACCGTCGACACGCACTTCCAGCGGCTGGTGCGGCGCTTCGGCTGGACCGAGGAGACCGACCCGGTGAAGATCGAGCACATCGTGGGAGAGCTGATCCCCAGGCGGGAGTGGACGGTCTTCTCCCACCGGGTGATCTGGCACGGGCGGCGGATCTGCCATGCGCGCAGGCCGGCGTGCGGCGTGTGCCCGCTGGCGGCGCTGTGCCCGTCGTTCGGTACCGGCCCCACGGACGCCGTCGAGGCCGCCAAGCTCGTCCGGCCGGGCCCGTTCTCGTAACCCCCGCCCGGTCCTCGGCCGGTCCCCGGCCGGTCACCCGCGGCCCCGGCGTGGTGCCGTTGCGCGATTCCGCCGGAGGAGTGCGCCGACTCCTGCCAAGGTGGCCCCACACACAGGGAAGCCCGCGACGGCGTGATGCGTTGGAGGTATGCGTGACCGACGTCCCCGACTGGCTGGACAGGCTGACCGCCCGAGCCGTCCACACCCCCGTACCGAACGGCCTGCACCCGCCCGCGCAAGGCGGCCGGCCCGCCGCCGTGCTGCTGCTGTTCGGTGAGGGCCCCAACGGCCCCGACCTGCTCCTCATCCAGCGCAGCTCCCATGGCCGCAGGCACGCGGGCCAGCCGGCCTTCCCCGGTGGCGGCGTCGACCCCGAGGACGACGGGCCCGTGGGCGCCGCGCTGCGGGAGGCGGCGGAGGAGACCGGCATCGATCCCGAGGGGGTGAAGGTGCTGTGCACGCTGCCCGAGCTGTTCGTCTGGCACAGCGACAACCGGGTCACGCCGGTGCTCGGCTGGTGGCACACCCCGTGCGCGGTCTACGCCGCGGCTCCCGACGAGGTGGAGTCCGTGGAGCGGGTGCCGCTCGCCGAGCTGGTCGACCCGGCCAACAGGATCACGCTGCGCACGCCGAGCGGCCACTCAGGCCCGGCCTTCAGGGTGCGGGGGATGCTGGTGTGGGGGTTCACCGCGATGGTCCTCGACGCGGTGCTGCGCGAGGGCGGCCTGGAACGGCCGTGGGACACGGGCCGGGTGGAGGACCTACCGCCCGATGTCCTCGATCTGGCCGCCCGTGGCTAGCGCGATCCCGAGCGTCGCCCAGTCGGCCACGTCGTCGTCGCCGTCGCGGGTGAGCCGGCGCAGCGCCGCCAGCCCTCCGGGATCGGGCGGCCGGCCGAGGACGTTCGGCAGGGCGTAGGCCGCGCCGTACCTGACCCTGGCGTCGGCGTGGGCGGCCAGCTCGATCACCGAAGGGAGCGAGCGCGGGTCGCCCAGGTGCCCGAAGGCGATCAGCACGGAGAAGAGCACCATGGGGTCGTCCTCGCTGGCGGCCAGGAAGCGCAGCACGGGCAGCGCCCGGTCCTTGAAGGCGGCCAGCTGGCCCATGATGTCGATGCCCAGCAGGCGTTCGGCGACGTCCTCGCCCGCGCACAGCCGGCGTGCCTCGGTGAAGGTCTCCAGATCCCCGCGCTCCTGCAGCGTGGAGATCACGTGCCAGCGCACCGGTCCGCCGGGATCGGTGTCGTCGAGAGCCGCCTCGATGAGATCGCGCATCATGGGCAGGCTATTGCCCCCGTACGGCGGGTCCTAGCGGAAGACGTTCACGCTTGACCGTATCGCTGGATACCTTTGAAGCGTGCGCGGTGATCTGCTCGACCTCATCCTGATCGGCCTCGTGATCGCCTTCGGCATCTCGGGTTACCGTCAGGGCTTCATCATCGGCGCGATGAGCTTCGTGGGGTTCGTCGGCGGGGCCGTGCTCGGCGTGTACATCGCGCCGCCCATCGCCAGGGCGGTGGTCGACGGCGAGACCGAGCAGGCGCTGCTCGCGATCGTGATCGTCTTCCTGGCCGCGACGATCGGCCAGTTCGCCTCCTCGACCGTCGGGGCGGTGGTGCGCAGCCACGTGACGTGGGAGCCGGCGCGGGTGGCCGACGCGGTCGGCGGCACGTTCGCCAGCGCGCTGTCGGTGCTGGTCATCGCCTGGCTCATCGGCTCGCTCGTCGTCTCCACCTCCTTCACCGTGCTCAGCACCCAGGTGAAGGACTCCCTGCTGCTCAGCACGGTCGACGAGGCCGTGCCCGACGCCGCGCGCAACTGGCAGCAGCCGTTCAAGGACTTCATCGACAGGTCGGAGTTCCCGCCCGTCTTCGACGCCATCGCCAACGGGCCGCTCGTCGAGGTGCCGCCGCCCGCGCCGCGCAGCCAGCTGCAGGGGCCCCGGCTGCAGAAGGCGCAGAAGGCGATCGTCAAGGTGCAGGGCACCGCGCCGAGCTGCAGCAAGCGCATCGAGGGCACCGGGTTCGTCTACGCCCCCGACCGCATCATGACCAACGCTCACGTGGTCGCCGGAGTCACCCGCGACCTCAGGATCACCGACCAGGCCGGACGGTCGCGCGACGCCGAGGTCGTCGTCTACAACCCCAAGCGTGACATCGCCATCCTCCACGTCCCGAACCTGGGCATCCAGCCGCTCGCCTTCGAGGGCACCGCGGAGAAGGGCGACAACGCGATCATCGCGGGCTTCCCGAAGGGGCAGGGGTTCACCGCCGAGTCGGCCCGCATCAGGATCAAGCAGCTGGCCAAGGGGCCGGACATCTACCGCGCCAACGAGGTCGAGCGCGAGGTCTACGCGATCCGCGGCAAGGTCCTGCCGGGCAACTCGGGCGGCCCGCTGCTGACCGTCGACGGCAAGGTGTTCGGGGTCATCTTCGCGGCCGCGACCAACCAGGCCGAGACCGGTTACGTGCTGACCGCGGGCGAGGTCAGGCCCGACGCCGTCAGGGGCGAGCACGACACGACGCCCGCCGACACGATGGACTGCGACTAGTGCCCAGGACACTGACCGCATGGCTGCACCGTCTCGACGGCCCGCGTCTGGAGCGGGTGCTCGCGGCTCGGACGGACGCCGCCTCCCCTCCCGAGCCACGGTCGCTGAGCGAACTGGCGGACCGCCTGCAGCGTCCCGGGTCGGTGGCGTTGGCGCTGCCGCGGCTCGCGCTGCCGCATCTGCAGGTGGCCGAGGCGCTGGCGGCGCTGGGGCCCGTCCCGCGCGAGGCCCTGGCGGACCTGCTGGACGCGACGGGCGGACCGGCCGCGCAGGGGCTGGACGCGGCGCTGGAGACGCTGGCCGATCACGCGATGGTCTGGCCGGACGCCGACGGGCTGCTGCGTATCGCGGTTCCGCTGCGGCAGGCGTGGGACGCCCCGTTGGGGCTGGACGCGCCGGTGGCGGACCTGCTGGCCGGAGCGACCTCGGAAGCGTTGCGCGGCATCCTGGTGGCGCTGGGCGTCACACCTCCGGGCACCAAACCGCAGCGGCTGGCCGCCCTGGTGGAGCACCACAGCGACCCCGGACGGATCGCGGCGGTACTCGCGCGGGCACCGGCGGCGACCAGGACACTGCTCGAGCGCCGGGCGAGCGCCGCGGCGCGACAGCCCGGGTTCATCGTGTTCGGTGCCGTTGAGGCCGACCCGGAGCCGGGCGCGCGATGGGCGCTGGAGCGGGGACTGCTGGTCCAGGACCGCCACCGGTACGGCCCCGTCCGCATGCCGGCCGAGGTGGCGCTGGCCGTGCGCGGTCCCGGCTGGCACGCTCCGTTCGTGCCCGCGCCGCCCGCCGTCGCGCTGGTGTCCGTCACCTCGCAGGAGGTGGATCGGGAGGCTACGGCCGCGGCCACGGCGTTCACCGCCCATGCCGCCTCCGTCCTGTCGGCGTGCGCGGCCTCGCCCGCGGCCAGGTTGAAGTCCGGCGGGGTCGGCGCGCGTGAGCTGGTCCGCCTCGGCAAGGCGGCGCGGTGCGACGAGGTCGTGGTGCGCGTCGTCCTGGAGACGGCGCACGCGGCCGGGCTGCTGGTCTGGGACGGCGAGCACGTCGCGGCGACCGGCACCTACGACGCCTGGGCGGAGCAGGAGCCCGCGGACCGGCTCGCGGATCTTCTCCGAGCGTGGCGCGCGCTGCCGCTCACCCCCTCCCAGACCCGCGACGCGGACGGCAAGGCGCTGCCCGCGCTGGCCGGCTCGCCTCGCTGCGACGGCTGCGTGCAGGCCCGGCACGGGCTGTTGACCGCCGCGGCCCAGCTCCAGGCGGGCACGGCGGTGAAGAGCGCCGAGGACCTGGGGCCGTTGATCGCCTGGTACCGCCCGCTCGCCGACCAGCTGCCGCAGGACCGGACGGCGTTCGCCACCGTGATCCGCGAGGCGGAGCTGCTCGGCGTGCTCGCCCGCGGCGCCCTGTCGCCCATCGGCGCCGCCCTGCTGGCCGACGACGCCGAAGGGGTGACCGCCGCCTGCCGCGAGCTGCTGCCCGAGGCCACGGGGACGGCACGGATCGGTGCCGACCTCACCGCCGTCGCCGCCGGCACAGCCTCCGCGCGGCTCACCGCGCTGCTGGACTCCGTCGCCGACAGGGAGGCCGGCGGCACGGCGTCGATATGGCGGTTCAGCGCGGCCACCGTCCGCCGGGCTCTCGACGCCGGCCGGACACCTGACGGCATCACCGCCGACCTGGCCGCCATAGCGGTCGGGCCGCTGCCGCAACCGCTGTCGTTCCTGATCGCCGACACCGCCCGCCGCCACGGCCGGATGCGCGTCGCCCCCGCCGCCTGCGTGATCCACGGCGAGGATCCCGCCCTCCTGGCCGAGCTCGCCGCCCACCGCAAGCTCGCCGAGCTCGGCCTGCGGCGGCTGGCGCCGACGGTGCTGGTCGGCCGGGCTCCGCTCGACACGACCCTCGCCGCGCTCAGGGCCGAGGGTTACGCCCCCGTCGCCGAGACCGCCGACGGCACCGTACGCGTCGAACAGGGCCCGCGCCACCGCGCCGCCGCCCCGGCCGCGGCGCGTCCGGGCAGCGGCGGCCGGGCCCGTCCCCGGAAGGCCGGGGCACGCACGGCGCGGAAGGAGGAGACCGTCGACCTCGCGACGCTGGCCGCCCGGCTGCTCACCGTACGGCCTGCCGCCCCGGAGGCCGGCGAGCCCGGAGGGGCTTCCGGCAGCGACACCGAGGAGATCATCGCCGGGTACGCGCGGCGGCTGTCCCACGCGGACGTGCGGCAGCTCGCCCACGCGGTGGACGGCGGCCAGGCGATCACCGTCGAGTACGTCGCCACCTCGGGCAGCCGCACGGTGCGCACGCTCAGCCGGCTCGATCTCGATCCGCCCTACCTGCACGCCTGGTGTCACCTGCGGAACGACGAGCGCGTCTTCACCCTCTCCCGCATTCTCGGCGTCATGCCCGCCTAGCGATCAGGCGCGCGACATCAGAGCGCGGACAGCACGGCGCCGATCGCGGCCGCCGGGTCGCTGCCCTCCTCCAGGGTCAGCGCGACCCTGGCCACCTCGTCGTACGGCTCGCCGTACCGCTGGACGCGGGCCGCGCCCCTGGACAGCAGGGTGACGGCGCCGCGCCCGTTGCCGCGCTGCAGGTGGGTGAGGCCGACGCAGATCTGGGCGAGCCCCTGCCAGAGGTCGCGTTCGTGGTCGGGAGCGCACTTCCAGCGGCCCTCGAAGACCTCGTGGGCGTGGAACGGCCGGCCGTCCGTCAGGTAGGCGCGGGCGTCGGCGAGCGCCTGGCCGGTGGTGGGCGCGTAGTCGTCGGGCACCCGGGCGACGCCCTGGGCGCCGTGCGGCAGCGGCCTGCCGTACTCGTCGCGGGGTCGCGCGTTGCGCGGACGGCCCTGCGGATCCCGGTCCCGCGCCGGCCCGGCGTTCATCGACCCGGCTCGCCGTCGCTCAGCCAGGCCAGCAGCTCGGTGTCGAACGTCTCGGGCACTTCCTCGTGCGGGAAGTGCCCCGCCCCCTCGACCAGGCGCCAGCGGTAGGGCGCGGCGACGAAACGGCCGGAGCCATGCGCGGTGCGCGGCAGGATGCAGGTGTCGAGCGCGCCGTGCAGTTGCAGCGTCGGCGCCTCGATCTCGGCGCGCATGGCGCGGGCGTAGCGGTAGCCGTCGGGGCGCAGCTGGGAGCGGCCGAACCAGCGGTGGTACTCCAGCGCGCAGTGGGCGACGGCCGGGATGCCGAAGGCCTCGCGGTAGACGCGGGCGGTCTCGGGCTCCGGCCAGCCGGGCCGTGACCACTCGTCGAGCAGCCGGCCCACGAGCTCGCCCCCACGACGGGTCAGCCGGTGCTCGGGCAGGAAGGGCAGCTGGAAGCCGAGGGTGTAGCCGCTGGCCTTGAGCTGGCCGAACGGATCGGTGCGCAGCGCGCCGCGCAGCCGTACGGGATGCGGGGCGCCCACGACGACCAGGCGGTGCACGGACTTGGGGTCGGTCACCGCCATCGTCCACGCCAGCAGGCCGCCCCAGTCGTGGCCGACCACGATCGCGCCGGTCTCGCCGAGAGCGCGGATCAGGCCGGTGGCGTCACCGGCCAGCGTGGGCAGGTCGTAGCCGCGGGGCGGCTTGTCGCTGCCGCCGTAGCCCCGCAGGTCGACGGCGACGGCGCGGTAGCCCGCCGCCGCCAGGCTCCGCAGCTGGTGCCGCCACGTCCACCAGAACTGCGGGAAGCCGTGCAGCAGCAGCACGAGCGGGCCCTCGCCCGCCTCCACGATGTGGAAGCGGGTGCCGCCCGCGTGCACCGCCCGGTGCGTCCACGGCCCGTCCAGCTGGACGAAGCTCTCGTCAGGCATCCGGTTTCACCAGCTCGCCCTCTGGTGTGGCGATCTCCTTCAGCTCCCTCAGCGACCTGGTGGTGCGCTGCATCCCGGCCAGGCCCTTCAGCCTGCGGGTGCCGATGAACACCAGCAGCGCCGCCACCAGCAGGTAGAACACCGTGACGATGGCGAAGGCCAGCCACGTCGCCAGGCCGATCTCCACGAGCAGGTAGGCGATCGCGAACGAGGCCAGGATCAGGCACAGGTGCGCCATGAAGGCCGCAGCGGCGAACAGACCGGCGGCCGTGCCGACCCGCTTGGCGTCGAACCTGAGCTCGGCCTTGGCCAGCTCGATCTCCGAGCGGACCAGCGTCGAGATGTGGTCGGTCGCCTGAGCGACCAGCGCGCCCAGGGATTCTTCGTCGGAAGTCTGCGGCATGAACGTCTCCTATCGGGGCCAGGTGCCCGTGTCAATCATCATCCAGTCCAATGCGACGCTTGCGCACCCGGACGTGGAGAAGCGTCGCCGCCAGCACCGAGGCCACCAGGCTGGCGGCGAGGATCCCCGTCGTCACGGCCGCCGCCCGTGACTCGTCCGCGCCGAACGCGAGGTCGCCGATCAGCAGCGACACCGTGAAGCCGATGCCGCCCAGCAACGAGACCGCCGCCATGTCCCGCCATCGCAGCTCCTCCGACAGCCTCGCCATGCCCAGCCGTACCGACAGCCACGAACCGCCGAACACGCCAAGGAACTTACCGATGACCAGTCCCGCCATCACCCCCAGGACTACCCGATCAGTGAAGATCATGCTCACGGTGTCCGCGTCCAGCCGTACACCGGCCGACAGGAACGCGAAGACCGGCACCGCGACACCCGCCGAGATCGGCCGCACGTAGTGGTCGGCCCGCTCGGCGGGCGAGCTGTCCTCGGCGCCGACGGTCGTGACCCTGGTCAGCAGGCCGAGCGCGACGCCGGCGACCGTCGCGTGCACGCCGCTGGACTCGATGAAGTACCAGGCCAGTACGGCGAGCGGCAGGTAGACCCAGATGCTTCTGACGTGCCTGCGCTGCAGGACGCCGTAGACCGCGAGCGCGGCCACGCCGGCGAGCAGCATGACGGCGTCGAGGTGGTCGGTGTAGAAGACCGCGATGATCGCGATGGCGCCGAGGTCGTCGACGACCGCGCAGGTCAGCAGGAACGCGCGCAGCGAGGCGGGCATCGCGCTGGCCGTCACGGCGAGCACCGCGAGGGCGAAGGCGATGTCGGTGGCGGTGGGGATCGCCCAGCCCCGGGCGGCGTCCTCCACGCCCCAGCTCACCGCCAGGTAGACGAGCGCGGGGACGATCATGCCCGACACCGCGGCGATGATGGGCAGCGCGGCCTTGCGCAGGTGGCTGAGCTCGCCGTGGACGAACTCCTCCTTCACCTCCAGGCCCGCGACGAAGAAGAAGATCGTCAGCAGGCCGTTCTGGGCCCACCTGTAGAGCTCCATGTCGAGGTGGAGCGCGGCGGGGCCGAAGGTGGCCGTGCGCAGGGCCTCGTAGGAGTCGTAGGCGACGTTCGCCCATACCAGGGCGGCGAGGGTGGCCAGCAGCATGATGATGCCGCCGAGGGTCTCCGTGCGCAGCGCCTCGGCGAGGGTGCGGGCGTAGCGGACGGTCGGTCGGAGCGGCCACACGTCGGCGGCTCGGCGCACAGTCTTCCCCCTTGGCGTACGGGTGTGATCGGTCGTATTCGCCGACCAGACTTCCCGGCACACCAAGGCACTATTTTACCCATATCGCACGCCATGGGCGGAGGCGAGCGCCCACGGAACCGGAAGACCCCGGCCCCGCCCCTTGCGGGACGGTGTCCGGGGTCCCGGGTCGCGCGTCAGTCCTCCGACTTCGCGCTGGGCAGCTTCTCCGAGATCAGGTTCATCACCGTGCTGTCGGCCAGCGTCGTGACGTCCCCGATGCTCCGGTTCTCCGCGACGTCACGCAGCAACCGTCGCATGATCTTGCCGGACCGCGTCTTCGGCAGCTCGGGGACCACCAGGATCTGCCGCGGCTTGGCGATGGGGCCGAGCGTCTTGGCCACGTGGTTGCGCAGGTCGGCCGCGATGTCCTCGCTCTCCTCCGCGCTCCCGCGCAGGATGACGAACGACACGATGGCCTGCCCCGTCACCGGGTCGGTCGCGCCCACGACCGCCGCCTCGGCGACCTTCGGGTGCGACACCAGCGCCGACTCCACCTCGGTCGTCGAGATGTTGTGGCCCGACACGAGCATGACGTCGTCGACGCGGCCGAGCAGCCACAGGTCGCCGTCGTCGTCCTTCTTCGCGCCGTCGCCGGGGAAGTACATGCCCTCGAACCGCGACCAGTAGGTGTCGATGTAGCGCTGGTCGTCGCCCCAGATCGTGCGGAGCATCGACGGCCACGGGTCGCGCACGACGAGGAAGCCACCGCCGCCGTTCGGGACGCTGTTGCCCTGGTCGTCGACGACGTCCGCGGTGACGCCCGGCAGCGGGCGCATCGCGGCACCCGGCTTGGCGGAGGTCACGCCGGGCAGCGGGCTGATCATGATGGCGCCCGTCTCGGTCTGCCACCAGGTGTCGACGACCGGGCAGCGCTCGCCGCCGATGTGCTCGCGGTACCAGACGTAGGCCTCGGGGTTGATCGGCTCGCCCACCGAACCCAGGACGCGCAGGGACGACATGTCGAACTTGGCCGGGATGTCGTCACCCCACTTCATGAACGTGCGGATGGCCGTGGGCGCGGTGTAGAGGATCGTCACCTTGTACTTCTGGACGATCTCCCAGAACCGGCCCCGGTGCGGGGTGTCCGGCGTGCCCTCGTAGATGACGCTGGTCGCGCCGTTGGCGAGCGGGCCGTACACGATGTAGGAGTGTCCGGTCACCCAGCCGATGTCGGCGGTGCACCAGTAGATGTCGGTCTCCGGCTTGAGGTCGAAGACGGCGTGGTGGGTCCAGGCGGTCTGCGTGAGGTAGCCGCCGGTGGTGTGCAGGATGCCCTTCGGCTTCCCGGTGGTGCCGCTGGTGTAGAGGATGTACAGCGGGTCCTCGGCGTCGTGCGGCTCCGCCTGGTGCTGGTCGCTCTGCCGTTCGACCAGGTCGTGCCACCACACGTCGCGCTCCTGCGTCGCGACCTCCTGCCCGGTGCGGCGGACCACCAGCACGTGCTCCACGCCGGGGGTGTTGGCGACGGCCTCGTCCACGGTGGGCTTCAGGGCGGACGGCGCGCCGCGGCGGTAGCCGCCGTCGGCGGTGATGACCAGCTTGGCGTCGGCGTCCTCGATCCGGCTCTGCAACGCGGTGGCGGAGAAGCCGCCGAACACCACCGAGTGGACGGCCCCGAGGCGGGCGCAGGCCAGCATCGCGATCGGCAACTCGGGGATCATGGGCATGTAGATGGCCACCCGGTCGCCCTTGGTCACGCCGAGCTCGATGAGGGCGTTGGCGGCCTTGTTGACCTCCCGCTGGAGGTCGGCATAAGTGATGGTACGGCTGTCGCCCTCCGGCTCACC
This sequence comes from Nonomuraea sp. NPDC003727, assembly GCF_053586935.1. Classification (NCBI taxonomy): domain Bacteria; kingdom Bacillati; phylum Actinomycetota; class Actinomycetes; order Streptosporangiales; family Streptosporangiaceae; genus Nonomuraea; species Nonomuraea sp. NPDC003727. The sequence continues at coordinate 610,499 of NZ_JBSFNE010000001.1, read as the reverse complement.
CTCCCAGAAGTAGGCGACCTTGTCGCCGTTGCCGGCCTCGACGTGCCGGTCGACGCAGTTGTGGGCGACGTTGAGCTCACCGCCGACGAACCACTTGGCGAACGGTGCGTTCCACTCCAGCGTGGTGTCCCAGCGCTTGGCCCAGGTCAACCGGTCGGCGGCCTTCTCCCAGAACGCCAGCCGGTCGGCCTCCGCCTCTGTGTAGGCGGCGGCGGTCACGTTCGCGGCCGCGGCCAGGTCCGCTGGTGGTGCGAACCGGCGGTTCTCCTGTAGCAGGTTGGACAGCGCCTGCGGCTCGGTGCCAGGGGTCTCCGGGGCCACTGCATGCTCCTTCATATGGCCAGATTGAGTGTTGCTGTCCCACTTCACCAGGCGACCCAGGGCCACCACAAGAGGTCTAGACAGGTCTGTACCAAGAGCCTCGCGCTGACCTGGACCGCTGACAACTGCTATTAAACCGTTGTCATCCTGAAATCTCAGAATTATGGAATGGGGCGTGCGAATTGCTCACTACTCGCCGGTAAGGTCGGGTCCTGTGAGTGACCCATTGGCAGTCATTGCCGGCCTTCCTGGAGTTCCCGAAGCGGTCGAAGAGGCGCGCGAGGCCGTCGACCGGTTGTACCGGCACCGCGTGCTGCGCCGCCGCAGCCCCGAGGTGTCGGCCGAGGCGGCTCTGCGCGGCGCGCGGGCCTCGGCGGCGCTGTCGGGGGACGACGTCCCCCTCGACGTGCTGCGCAGGGGAGAGGTGTCCTCGCCGGTCGTGCAGGGAGCGCTGAGGGCGTCCGCCGAGCTGGGCAGGCTGGGCTCGACCTGGCGGAGCGCCCCCAGGCAGGTGCTGGCGAGGCTGCACACGCTCGCCGCCGTGGGCCTGGCGGCGCAGGAGGACCTGGGCCGCCCGCGCCACGACTCCGGCGACTTCGCGCCCGATCCGCTCGGCCTCGGCCCCGTGCCGGGCGTCGAGGAGACCGCCACCAGGATGGCCGCCCTCGCCGCGCTCGTCGGCGGCCCGTCGAAGGCGCCCGCGCTGGTCCTGGCCGCGATCGTGCACGCGGAGCTGGCCGTCCTGCGCCCCTTCGGGGTGGCCGACGGGGTCGTCGCCCGCGCCGCGGAGCGGCTCACGCTCGTGGAGTACGGCCTCGACCCCAAGTCGCTGGTGCCCGCCGAGGTGGGCCACCTGGAGCTGCCCTACGCCGAAGGGCTCAGGTCCTACCTGTCGGGCACGGCCGAGGGGGTCTCGGTATGGGTACGGCAATGTGCCGCAGCGGTGACATTGGGAGTCAGGGAAACCACGGCCGTCTGTGAGGCCATGCAGCGGGCATAGCTGACGGCGTCCCAACATCTGAGACGCCGTCTGCCGGCGCGTCACACCGGGTTACCAAGCGTGCACCTGAATTCGTCGGAGCGGGTCAAGCCCGTCTCGACGCGCCTCCCGCGGCTGGTCGCGCGTGGGTGCCCGGCTGACGCACCCGGACATGTCGTCCGTGTCACCTTTCTACGTCGAATCGGGGCCGATGTGAACCCCTTCCGCCAAGACCTTTACCCCGGTCCCTTGATCACGCAGAGTGATCTCGCGGTCTGTAGTCGTTCAACTACGGCCCAAAAAAACTAGCGGAAATTGGAGATTGCTCCTCGACGAAACTCACATCGATCGGGCAGCATACGGGGGTATCTCCCGAAACTGGAGCGACTGTGCACGGGATTGCTTTGCAAGTCTCTTGCCATGCTCTGGTTAAGTGTTGAAAGCTTTCTTCTGAAACGGGACCGGCTCTACCCCCCCGGAGCCGGACCGGTCAGGCGACCCCCGCTCTCCCCCCCGGCGGGGGTCGCCGCTTTTATCCACAGAATCTCATTCGGTTCCGCGCGCCCTCCGCCGCCTCGCCCATGCTGTGCCTCCACCCGTTCCGGAGCCCTGGAGGCCGCCATGACCCGACCCCTCGTCGTGACCGAGGACCGCGAGCTGCTCGACGACCTGGTGCGCGTCGCCGCCGCGGCGGGCGCCCAGCTCGACGTCGCCCACGCCCCGGCGCTCGCCCGGCCGTTCTGGGCGCACGCGCCGATCGTGGTGGTCGGCGACGACCTCGCCGACGCCGTGGCCACGACCGGCCCACCCCGCAGGCCCAGGGTCTTCCTGGCCACGCGGCAGCCCGGCGAGCCCGACAGCTGGCGGCGCTGCGTCGCCGTCGGCGCCCAGGCGGTGGTCGAGCTGCCCGAAGGCGAGCTGCGGCTGGTCGAGGAGTTCGCCGACGCCCTCGAACCCGCGCCCAGGGCCGGCGTCGTCGCGTGCGTCGTCGGCGGCACCGGCGGCTCGGGCGCCAGCCTGCTGGCCGCCTCCCTCGCGCTGACCGCCGCCCGGCGCAGGCTCCGCACGCTGCTGGTCGACGCCGACCCGCTCGGCGGCGGCATCGACGTCCTGCTCGGCCAGGAGGAGGCGCAGGGCGCGCGCTGGGCCGACTTCGTCTCCCGCGAGGGCCGCGTGAGCTCCACGGCGCTGCGGGCCGCGCTGCCCGCCTTCGGCGATCTCACCGTGCTCGCCTTCCACCGGGGCGAGGTCGCCGCCATCCCCGCCGAGGCGATGCGGTCGGTGCTGGAGGCGGGCGGGCGCGGCTTCGACCTCGTGGTCGTCGACCTGCCCCGCCACCTCGACCCGGCCGCCGCCGAGGCGCTGAGCCGGGCCACGGCCACCTTCCTGCTGGTCACGGCCGACGTGCGCGGCGTGCTGGCGGCCGCCCAGGTCCTCGGCGAGGTCAGGCGACACACCCGCGAGATCGGCATGGTGCTGCGGCCCGGGGTCCTGGAGGAGGCGGTCGTGGCCACCTCCCTCGACCTGCCGTGCGCGGGCCACCTCGCCGACCAGCCCCGCCTCGCGACCGCGCTCAACAAGGGCGACCTGAGCCTCCTCGACGGCCGCTCAGTGCTCGGACACTTCTGCGCCACGCTCCTCACCGGCCTCATGGCCGCATGAGCGGCCATCCCGCGGCCTCTCCGATGCGTCAGCCGCTCGTGGGCTCGTCCACGCGTCAGCCGCCTGTGGGCTCGTCCACGCGTCAGCCGCCTGTGGGCTCGTCCACGCGTCAGCCGCTCGCGGTCTCTCCCATGCGTCGGCCGCCCGGCTCTTCCACGCGTCAGCAGCCCGTGGGCGAGGTCTCCCGCGAACTGGTCGAGGCGGTCAGGGTCCGCCTCGCCCGCGCCGGCGTCGAGCCGAGCGCCGCCCAGGTGGCCGTCGCCCTGCGCGCGGAGAAATCCGTGTACGGCGACGCCGAGATCCTGGCCGTGGCCCGCGCCCTGTGCGCCGACCTCATCGGGGCCGGGCCGCTCGAACCGCTGCTGGCCGCGCCCGACGTCACCGACGTCCTGGTCAACGGGCCGCGCGAGGTCTGGGTCGACGACGGCCGCGGGCTGCGCCGCACCAGCGTCACCTTCCCCGACGACGGCGCGGTCCGCCGCCTCGCCCAGCGCCTGGCCGCCGCCGCGGGCCGCCGGCTCGACGACGCGTCCCCGCACGTCGACGCCCGCCTGGCCGGTGGCGTCCGCCTCCACGCGATCCTGCCGCCGATCGCCGCCGAAGGCACGTGCGTGTCGCTGCGCCTGCCGCCCCGCCGTACCTTCACGCTCACCGACCTGGTCGCCGCGGGCACCGTCGCGCCCGAGGCGGTCCCCGTCCTGTCGGCCGTGGTTGAGGCCAGGCTGGCGTTCCTGGTCACCGGAGGCACGGGCACCGGCAAGACCACGCTCCTCAGCGCCCTGCTCTCCCTCGCCGACCACGGCGAGCGCCTCCTGCTCGTGGAGGACTCCGCCGAACTGCGCCCCCTCCACCCCCACGTGGTCCGCCTCGAGACCCGCCCCGCCAACCTGGAGGGAGCCGGCGGCGTCGGCCTGCGCGACCTCGTACGGCAGGCGCTGCGCATGCGGCCCGACCGGCTCGTCGTCGGTGAGGTGCGCGGCTCGGAGGTGGTGGACCTGCTGGCCGCCCTCAACACCGGTCACGAGGGCGGCTGCGGCACCCTCCACGCCAACACCGCGGCCGACGTACCGCCCCGGCTCGAGGCGCTGGCCTGCGCGGCGGGGCTCAGCCGCGAGGCGGTGCACAGCCAGCTGGCCGCCGCGCTCGACGTGGTGATCCACCTGTCCCGGCGGCGGTCCGACGGGAGGCGCCGGGTGTCGCAGATCTGCCTGATGTCGCGCCGGGCGTCGGGGTTCGTGGAGGCGGAGCCGGCGCTGACGTTCGACGAGGACGGACGCGCGCACGTCGGACCCGCCTACCCGGCCCTCACCACCCGAGCCCCCACCTGACCACCCGCCATCTCGCAGCCGTGGCGCGGAGTGCCCGGGACCATCCGGGATCTATCAGCCCCTCACGCCCTGCCCGCCTGCCATCTCACGCTCCGGAAGCACCTGTTGCCTGCCGGAGCGAGGCAACGCTGTCCCCGACTTGCCCGCCGACCGCCTGGGCACAGCCCGCGCAAGCCCTGAACCAGCCACAACCCCCACCCCCGGAAGCACCCCATGACACTCACCGCCGCGCTCTGCGGAGCGCTCGCCCTCTGGCTGTGGACCGGCCCCACCCGGGCCCATCGCCGCCTCAGCCGCCTCCTCGGCGTCCGGCCGCCGAGCCCGTGGCCGTCGTCCCTCTGGGCCAGGGTCCACCGCCCGTCCGCCGCCCGCCGCGCCGAGGCGTGGCACGTCGCCTCCATCGAGCTCTGCCAGGCCCTCTCCGCCGAGCTGGCCGCGGGCCGTACCGCGGGAGAGGCCCTCACCCGCGCCCTGGCCGCGGTCGACTTTCCCGACCCGCTGAACCCGCTCGCCGCGGCCGCCAGAGACGGAGGGGACGTGGCGGCGGCCTTCCGCGAGGTCGCCCCCACGCAGGGCGGCGAGGGGCTGCGGCGGTTGGCGGCCTGCTGGGAGGTCAGCGTGTCCGTGGGGGCGGGCCTGTCCGGACTGGTCGACAGGGTCGGCACCTCCTTGCGCGCCGCCCAGGCGCACCGCGGTGAGGTGTCCGCCCAGCTCGCCGGCCCCAGAGCCACCGCCAGGATGCTCGCCGCCCTCCCGGTCCTCGGGCTGCTCATGGGCGCCGCGCTCGGCATGAACCCGCTGGGCTTCCTGCTCGGCAGCGTCCCCGGCCTCGGTTGCCTGACCGTCGGGGTGGCCCTTGACGCCTGCGGGCTGTGGTGGACGCAGCGGATGGCGTCACGAGCGGAGTCCGCGTGATCGTCGCGACGGTCTGCGCGTTCCTGGCGGCCTGGCTGTGGTTCCCCTCCCGCACGCCCGCCGACCGCCTCCACGCCCTCCGATCCACCGCCTCGCTTCACGGCGGCGACCAGCAGCCCTCACCGGCCGGCTGGTCCCCCCGCCATGCCGCGTCGCTCGACGGCGGGCACCAGCCGGCCGCCTGGTCCCCCCACACCGGCGTTTCCCTCGACACCGGGAAGCAGCACTCGCCGGCCGTCTGGTCTCCCCACGCCGGCGTTTCCCTCGGTATCGGGAAGCCGCACTCGCCGGGCGCCTGGTCTCCCCACGCCGGCGTTTCCCTCGACACCGGGAAGCAGCACTCGCCGGCCGGACGGTCCGCCCGCCCCGGCGGCCCGCTCGATCTCAGGGAACGGCATGCGCCGACCGGCCGGCCCCCTCTCCACCCTGGCGGTTCGCTCGACGGTGGGAACGGGGGTTCAACGGGCGGTCGGACTCCCCGCCTCGGCGGTTCGATCGAGAGCGCGGAGCGGCGCTCGCAGGCCGAGCGGTCTCTTCGGCCCGGCGACTCGTTCGACGGTGGGGAGCCGGTCGGCTGGTTCCGTCGGCCTGGCGGTTCGCTTGAGGGGCGGTCGCCGGTCGAGCGATCTGCTCGCCGCGGCGGTTCGCTCGACGGCGAGGGAAGGTCTTCACCAGCCGACTGGTTGTTCGGGCGTGCCACCACCCCGGGACGCGGGCCCGACCGTCGTGCCGTCCTGTCCGGCTGCGGCGTCGCCGTCATCATGGCGCTCCTGGTCGGAGGCATCCCAGGAGTCATCACCGGCCTGGTGGCCGGCCCGGCGGCCACCGTACTCATCCACAGGAAAGCCGCCCGCGGATCCCACGAAGACCGGGAGCGGATCACGGCCGACCTGCCGTTCGCGACGGACCTGATGGTCGCCTGCCTCCAGGCGGGGCAGCCCGTCAGCGCCGCGACCGAGACCGCCGCCACGGCCGTCGGCGGGCCGCTCGGACAGCGCCTCTCCTGGGTGAGCGGTCAGCTCCGCCTCGGCGCCGACCCCGAACCCGCCTGGATGGCACTGGCCCGCGAGCCCTCCATGGGGCCGCTCGCCCGCACCATGTCCCGCGCGGCACAGAGCGGCGCGCCCGTCGCCGACGTACTCACCCGCCTGGCCGACGACGCCCGTCAAGCCTCCCGCACCGCTTCACTGGCCGCCGCGCGGAAGGTCGGCGTCCAGGCCGTCGCCCCTCTGGGGCTGTGCTTCCTGCCCGCCTTCGTCCTCCTCGGCATCATCCCCGTCGTCGCGGGGCTCGCCAGCGGCGTGCTCCTCCCCTGAGGATCCGTCATCCACAACCCCCCGCGCGCGGTCCCCCTTCATCCACAGAACCGCGCTCGGCCCCTCCCGACCCTCCTCCACCCAGCGAACCTTGACCCCGAGCGCCGGACACCGCCCGGCCCGACCCCTGGGAGGCAACGATGCGACACCCCTTCTCCTTCTCCATCGACCCGATCAGCCAGCGCCTGCGCGCCGCCGTCCACAGGCTGTGGACCACCCGTCTCGCCCAGGCCAGCCGTCTCGGCCGCGACCGCGGCATGTCGACCGCCGAGTACGCCGTCGGCACCATCGCCGCATGCGGCTTCGCCGCCCTGCTCTTCAAGGTCGTCACCAGCACCGAAGTCCAGGAGATGCTCAGCGCCCTGGTCAACCGCGCACTCAACACCGCCGGCTAGCTCACACCGCCCACCCCGGTCCGCTGCTCCAACCGACGCCACCTCTGTCTGACACATCAGACCAGCGTGAACCACCTCGGACAGAACGACTGCCTCGGCCCCCTGGCCCCGTCCTGCAGACAGCTCCGTCTGACAGACCGGCCATCTCGAGCATCTGACACACCAGCGATCTCGAGGTCTGACACACCAGCCATCTCAGATACCTGACACAACCGCCAACTCGAGCGTCTGACACACCAGGAATCTCAGGCATCTGACACACCAGCCATCTCGGCCATCTGACAGACCAGCTTCGGGGGCGAACGACTGCGATGTCGCCCCCGGGGTTTCAGCTTCCAGCACCTCCACTGAGACGCCAGCTCCTGCATGGGCGCGGCTCCACCGCGGCCACCTCTGCCTGACACATCAACCAGCCCCGTCCGCCTTGGGCCACGGTTCCATCCCCGCCCCGAGCCCGCACACACCACGAGTGGAGCCCGCCTATGCACTCGTTGCCGACCGCCCACCAGCGCACCAGGCGCAACCGACCAACGGAGCGTTCCCGAGGCTCCGTGACGGCGGAGACCGCCGCCGTACTGCCTGCCCTCATGGTCGTCCTGGCCGCGGCTCTATGGGCCATCACCGTGGTGAACACCCACCTGCGCTGCGTCGACGCCGCGCGCGCAGGCGCCCGAGCCGCCGCCCGCGGCGAACCCCTCGCCCAGGTGCGCGAACGAACCAAGGCCCTCGCTCCCCGGGGCGCCCAGGTCGACATCGCCAGAGGACCCGAGACCACCCGCGTCGACATCACCGCCCGCGCCCACCCTCCATGGGCCTCGGCTCTGCCGGCCGTAGAGGTAACGGCCTCAGCCATCTCAGACATGGAGCCCGGCGCCGCCCAGCCCTGACCACCCCTCATGACCGACTCCGGCGCCACGCAGCCTGGATGCCCCTCGCGACGAACCTTCACCCATGCAGTCCTGACCACGCCTGCGGAATCCGGCGCTACGCACCCCTGATCACGTCTCATAGCGGACTCCGCGCGATGCGACCCTGATCACGTCTCATGGCGGACTCCGCGCGATGCGACCCTGATCACGTCTCATGGCGGACTCCGCGCGACGCGACCCTGCACACGTCTCATGGCGGAACTCCGGCGCACCCAGCCCTGTCGGCGCCGACCTTGACCGACCATGCCCGATGACCGAACCCCGGGCATCACCTGGCCATGACGGTGCCCCGTGACAGAAGGCGGCGCCACGCGCCCCTGGCCACCCCTCAAGACGAGAACCAGCTCCCACCCAGTTCTGACGACGCCCCATGACGGAACAAAGGCGGCACTCGGCCTCGACGACGCGCCACGGCTGCCTCCAGCCGCGAGCCACACCGCACCCCCACCACTTCAGGAGCCACCATGACTGGACCACGACGCGCGGCGTCGCCTCCTGCTCTCGAACAGCCGACACTCAGCCGCACACGGCGATCCAGCGCCTCACGAGAGAGAGGATCAGCCACGCTGTGGTGTGTGGCCCTGTCGGCTCTGCTGTTCACGGTCGCGATGACCTTTGTCCTGGTGGGGACGGTGCGAGTCGCCCATCACCGCGCCCAGAGCGCCGCGGACCTGAGCGCTCTCGCGGCCGCCAGATGGGCGTTCGCCTCACCCGAGAAGGCTTGTGAACGCGCGTCCCGGCTGGCGGCGCAGAACGGCGCCGGGCTCGTCCGCTGCGCGCTCACCGAGACCACGGCCGATGTGACGGTCTCGGTCGAACTCTCCCTCCCGGGAGTCGGCGAACGCACCGTTCACGCTCGTGCCCGCGCCGGCCCGGCATCCACCACACTCGACCTTGCACATCCCCGGTAGCCCCCACGCTCCAACCCGTAAGCCTTCAGCTGCAGCCAGGCTCGATCCCGTAAGCCTTCAGCCACAGCGACGCTCGATCTCGTAAGTTCCTCAGCCAAAGCCAGGCTCGATCCCGTAATCGCCTGCCCATGGCCACCATGCCGGCCGCCGTAGCGCCAGGATCCTGACCCTCCACGGTCCGTGAAGCAGGCTCGCACTCGCCCAGTGGCTCCAGAACCGGGCTGGCTGCCGAGAGGCCCGGCCTGTCCGCCCGCACGGCCTCGGGACATGCGGGCACAGCGCCACAGCGCCTTTCTGGATACGCCATCGGGCGCTCCCGGACACGGGGGCAATCGCCTGCGCGTGTCGCCGGGGGATTGCGGCCGGACAGTGCTGCGGATACGTGGGGAGCACGCCCTCCATCCGGCCACGAGGCGTGTCCGGAGATCAGCGGAAGAACAAGAACACCGCCGCATCACGAGCCAGGAGGAAACCGACGATGGCGAGGCTCCAGCTGACCGCCGAGGCCGCGTGCTTGGCCATCCAGGCGCGCAGCCGTTCCAGCTTGGGCTCCAGCCATCCCTTCGCGACGCTGCGGACCGCGATGAGCACCAGCGGCGGCATGATCATGATGAGGACGTACACCGCGAGCAGCGGCACCCACTGCGCCACCGGCAGCTTCGACGTCGTCATGATCCCGATGGCCGCGAGATACGGCACCATGGTCGCCACCTCGAGCAGCCCTGCGGTCAGCCCGAGCATCACCATCACGCGCGGCCCGCCGATGCGCGGCTCGAAGCGGTGCTCTGGCTTGCCGAGCTTCCGCCGCCGCTTGGGGTCGAACCGGTAGCTCAGCGCGAACAGTCCCACTCCGAGGGCGAGCTGGATCATGTAGGCGGTACGGCTGCGCAGCACATCCCCGAAGGACTCCAGCAGCGTCGACAGGCCCAACATGAGGCCGACGCCAACGAGGAAGTAGAAGATCGCCACAGTGGCGAGATAGATCATCAGCCGGGAAACCTGCGACCGCTGCGAGGACAGCAGCAGAAACACGGGGATGCCGAGGGTGCCGAAGCTCGTGCTGTCGACGATCGCCAGGGCGGCGAGGGTCAGCAAGAGGGCGACTGTCATGGCTCGATCATTTCGGCTTGGACGTGGGACTGCCTCCTTCCGCGGGCCCAACGCGGCGTACAACTTTGTGCCCATCCAAGGCAGCACAAGAGAAGCGGTTCGAAGCCGGGTGGGCCGGCGGGTCCACGTACGCGCCGGGCGCATGGCGGGGTGGGCCGGCAGATCCACGTACGCGCCGGGCGCAAGGCGGGGTGGGCCGGTGGGTCCGCGTCGCAAGACACGAGGTCGGGTAGGCCGGGGGTTTCGCGTCACGTCAGTGCAGTCCCTCCCCGCCACGTTCGGGTCGTCGCGTAGTCCCGTGGTGGCGGCCCGAAAGGCACGGGAACGCCACGAGAAGTGGACGCGAGCGCCGCAAGACGTGCGCTCGGGCAAGGAGGGCTGCACCGAAATGCAAGGGGCCGAACGCGAGTCGCCGGAAGGGGGTGCAACGGGAGCGCCGGGAGACGTGCGCTGGAGGGGCGAGGAGGGCCGTGTCCGAGTGCAAGGTGGCGAACGCTAGTCGCCTGAAGGGGTGCACAGGACGACGGGAGGGGTGCACAGGACGACGGGAGGGGTGGACCGGAGCGAAGAGAGGGGCCAACGGGAGCACTGGGAGACGTCCGCGAGGAGGGTTGCGCCGAAGCGTAAGGGGTGAACCGCGAGGCGCCGGGAGTGGCGGGCGAGCGGGAGCACTGGGAGACGTCCGCGAGGAGGGCTGCATTGGAGGCGTAAGGGGGCGAACCGCGAGGCGCCGGGAGGGGTCAACGGGAGGGCCAGGAGACGTCCGCTGGAGGGTGAGGAGGGTTGCTCAGCATGCTGTGGAGGGGTGCTCGTGTCCTGTGGAGGGGCGACATGAATGCGCCCCCGGACGACCAGCAAGCCTCCACACCTCGACTCCTCCCCGAGGCCGGCTGGTCCCCTGGCGCTCACTGGTATTCAGAGGTGTTCTCGCTGGAGTGCGTGAAGCCGGTCTCCCATGAGGTGCCTCACCAGCCACCCTTGAAGAAGTCCAGGAGTGCCGGAGCCGGATCCGCTGAGGTGGTCGTGTTCGCCACAGCAACGACGATCATGGGCAGCGACAGCAACGCCGAGAGAACACCGAACGACCCCAACACGCGCCTCGTTCGCCTGTCGGACGACCCTGTTCTCGTAATCCACGACACCACGCTCATGCCGATGAGGACGATCGCCACGATCGCAGCAATCACGACCATCGCCACGTGATACAGACCGAAGTCGCTGATCATCACCTCGAGGGCGGGCGGGGTTTGGCCACCCGCGCTCAAGGAGTCGGCCAGTCGCTGCTTGACCTGGTCGAGCGTGTCGGCGAGCTCTCCGTCGGCTTTGCCGACCAGCAGCATCGGCAACAGCGAGGCGAAGGGCGCTACTGCACCCTGGACGTTGGCCATGACCATCACCAGCGAGAACAGCGCCAGCATCGCGACGACAGAGCCGGCCGACGCGAGGGCGGCCCTCCCGCCCGCCCCGAGACCGCCGGCCCTCAGGAACGCCTTCCAGAGACGAACACCCAGTGCGACCAGCACGATCAGCAAGATCGCAGCGATCGCGGCCTTGGCCACGTGGTAACGGAACCAGTAATCGACAACGCTCTGCAGGCCCGGGGAGAAACCCCGGTCGCCGGAACCCCAATAGTCGACGAACGCCTCACGGAGGGCTTCGATGAGGCTGCGCTGATCGGCGAAGCCGCCGCTTGAGCCGCTCGCCGCCAGCGTGCGCGGGGCGATGACGAAGGCGGCGGCGAGGGCCATGGCGAGGGCGACGAGCGTGGCGAGTGCGCGACCGGAGAGACCTGTGGATCGCGACGGGGCTGTGGGACTGCGCAAGGGGATTCCTTCGGTTCGATCGAGTGTGTGGACGGCGCGCCGACCTGGAGGATCGCCGGTTGAGGGGGGTGGTGCGGCAGGGTGCCGTGGCCGGGATGTTCGAAGCGCGGTGCTGCCGCAGCGCCGCTGGACCGGCTCAGTCACGTGACCCGCTCCGGGCTCGAGGACCTGATCGCCAGAAGGGCGAGGGGGTCGGCGGCGAGGGCGCGGTGGTCCGGCCGTACCAGGAGGGCCGACGCCATGAGGCGGTTACGGCGTCGGCGGTGAGCAGGTCGTGTTCGAGGTCGTTCGTGCGCGCTGATGGGTTGCTGTTGTCACTCCGATCACCATTCCGCACCGGCGGTCGCCTGGTCATGGGGGTTCGCCGGACACTTGAAGGTGTGGCCTGCCCCCATCTCTCGAACAGGGCGGGAGCGGAGGGTTGTCGCCACCGGCGACCGTGCGCTGAGTTCCGGCGACCCCAGAGCGCTCCACACCGCCTGGCCGCGGCGGTGCGGGAACAGGCCTCCTCGGTGCGCTCGCGATCAGGGCCGAGCTCTCCTCCGAAATGATCAGAGAGGCTCCGGATTAGGCTTGGCCCATGACCGGGTCGTTCCCCTCCGCGATCTGGCGTCGGTGGCGGTCGGGCGTCAGGTTGGTCTTCCGTGTGGTGCGTCGCACGATCGTGGAGTCGCTGTACCTGCTCACCGCGCCGGTGACCGCCGTGACCGGCCTGCTGCTGGTGCTCGCCGGTCTGTGTGTCGGCGCGGTCGGTTCGCTGTTGCCGGGCGGGTCGCCGGTCGTGGCCGGCGGGCTGGCGCCGGTGCGGTGGTTCGCCGACGTGGAACGGTGGCGGATCGCCAAGGTGCGTTCCCTGGCCGCCGGGGTGGAGGGTGCGCGCCGGCCGCGACCCGGCGCGCCGGCCGGGCTGTGGCTGGGCGTGGAGGGTGCGGGCCGTGGGCGGGGTCCGGATGCGGCGGGGTTGTGGTCCGGGAAGGTGGAGGGTGCGGGCCGTGGGCCGGGTCCGGACGCGGCGGGGCTGTGGTCCGGGAAAGTGGGGGGTGCGGGCCGTGGGCGGCGTCCGGACGCGGCGGGGCTGTGGCTGGGCGTGGCGCACGCGGTGGTGGTGCTCCCTGTCGCCCTGGTCACCTCGGTGGTGACCGTGCTGTGGTGGTTCGTCGGCCTCGGTGCCGGCACGTCCGCCCTGCGCAGTCCCTATTCCTCCGTTGAGCTGATGCGGCCCATGACCCTGACCGTGGGCAGCGCCCAGTCCCACATCGCCTTGAGCCTGGGGCTGACGTCGCCGACCGAGCGGCTCGCCTTCGGGACCGCGGTCGGCCTGCTGCTGCTGTTCACCTTGCCGCTGGTCACCCGGGCGTGCGTCGCCGCCCACGCCGGACTGGGGCAGACGCTGCTGACTGACGCGTCCGCGTTGCACCGCAGGATCAGCGGACTGGAGCAGGAGCGGGACACCGCCCGCGCGCAGACCGTCGCCGCGGTGACGGCCGAGGCGAACGCGCTGCGCCGGCTCGAACGCGACATCCACGACGGTCCCCAGCAGCGGCTGGTCCGCCTGGCGATGGAACTGGGCCGCGCTCAGCACCACTTCGACAGCAGGCCGGAGGCCGTCCGCGCGGCGCTCGCCGACGCGATCGTCCAGACCGAGGAGGCGCTGGACGAGCTACGGGCCCTGTCACGTGGCATCGCCCCGCCGATCCTCGCCGATCGCGGCCTGCACGCGGCGCTCACCGCCCTGGCCGCGCGTTCGACCGTCCCCGTCGAGCTCGATGCCGATCCCCTGAACCGCCGACTGGAGGCCGCCGTCGAGACGGCCGCGTACTTCGTGATCGCCGAGGCCCTGACCAACGTGGCCAAGCACAGCCACGCCGACCGGGGTGCGATCGGGTTGCGCCATAGTGAGGGAACCTTGCGGGTCTGGGTGACGGACAACGGCGTGGGCGGCGCCGCGCTGGCCAAGGGACACGGGCTGCGCGGGCTGGAGGACCGGCTGCACGCGGTCGGCGGCCGGCTGCGGGTCACCAGTCCCTACGGCGGGCCGACGACGATCACCGGGGAGCTGCCGTGCTGCTGAACCCGCACGAAGCGGCGCCCGAACCATCATCGGACCGCCCGGCCCGCCGTCCGCTGCGGATCGTCCTGGCCGACGACGCGGTACTGCTGCGCGAGGGCCTGGTCCGGTTGCTCGCCGAGGACGGTCACCAGGTGGTGGCCGCGGTCGGTGACGGCCCGGCCATGGTCGAGGCGGTGCTCAGACACCGCCCGGACGTGTCGATCGTCGATGTGCGGATGCCGCCGACCTACACGGACGAGGGCTTGCGGGCGGCGATCACGGCCCGCTCGCAGGTGCCCGGTGCGCCCATGCTGGTGCTCAGCCAGTATGTGGAGGCGTCCTACGCCGGCGAACTGCTCGCGGACGGTTCCGGTGCGGTCGGGTACCTGCTGAAGAACCGGGTCGCCAGGGTCGGGGAGTTCCTGGATGCGCTGGATCGGGTCGCCGGGGGTGCGACGGTGCTCGACCCGCAGGTCGTCGCGCAGTTGCTGGCCGGGCAGCGCCGGGACAACGCCCTGGGGACGCTGACCGCACGTGAACGGCAGCTCCTGGCGCTGATGGCTGAGGGGCATTCCAACACGGCCATCGCCGAGCGGCTGGTGGTCTCCGCCAGCACGGTGGAGAAGCACATCGGCAATGTCTTCACCAAGCTCGGCCTGCCGCCTGACGACGCCCAGCACCGTCGGGTGCTCGCCGTCCTCGCCTACCTCAGAGCCTGACGGCCCCACCCAGGGTCTGTCTGACCCCGGGTCTGTCTGACCCCGGGTCTGTCTGACCCCGGGCCTGTCTGACCCCGGGCCTGCCTGATCCGGGGCCTGCCTGATCCCGGCCTGACAATCGCATCCCACCTCAATGGGCTCGCGTGGCCGCCGCTCCGGTCGCCGCGCCGCCAGGAACCGTCGCCACGAGGCGCCACGAGGCGTCGCGCGGCATGCTCAAGCCGTTGTCTCTGGGACGGCGCGCATCCGTGGGCGGTGGCCGACCGGGTGCCGTGAGAGGGGGAAGCGGCGGGTGAGCCGCTTGCCGTACGGCGTGGTTGGCGGCGATGAGGCGGTCAGTGGACGCGCCAAAACAGATCATTAATGGGGACTTGTCGGGGCAATGTGCTTTTCGCCGATGAGGCCGATCCTGCCGTCATCGACTTTTCTCCGTATGGGCGGCCGACCGCGTACGGCGAGGCGATCGGCGGCGGCCGGCGGGTAGTCGTGGCGCGACCGCGAAGATCGATATGCCGGCAAGGCGACGTCGGGCGGGTTGTGCCGGAAATCGGCGCGAGAGGTGCCCGAGCAGGGGATGTGGAGGTTAAGGCCGGCTCGGGTGAAGCGAAGGGGCGGAAGGGGCCAGAGAGGCAATGTCGCAATCGAATCACGACTTCTTGGACTGCGTGTCCAAGAGAGCGAATTCTCACATAAGGTCGCGCTTACTTCGGTCCATGCCGTCTGGTGTTGAGGTCTGTAATCCTCCGGACCTTTGTCGCTAGGCTGCACGACACCGTCGAGGCTGACGGGTGCGGATTCGAGGAACTGGCACTTCCGGTCGCCGTTTGGTCGCTCGTCGGGGGCGAGGGGTCGGGCGGTGCGAGGCTCTCGATGAAGGGGAAGCGTCGTGACGGCAGTTCGCAGGCTGATGGCCGCAGGCGTGGTGATGCCGGTCGTGATCGGTGCCGCGGTGTTCGGCGTGGCGACGCCGGCGCAGGCCCGTGCGGATATCGACATGCCGTCGCGGGTGACGACCAGCGCGCCGGTCACCATCCAGGGCACCGTCGACCTGGCCTTCGACGCCGTCCTCTACGTCGACGGCACCGAGGTCGCCAAGGGCAACCAGCGGGTGACCTACACCTGGAACCCCGCCGAGCACGCCAACGGGAGCTACCAGATCAGGCTGGTCCAGAAGGGTAAGCTGCTCGGCTCCAAGTGGGACGAGAACACCGCCACGCTGCGGCAGGCGATCCCCGCCGATCCTCCGTCGGGGGTGGCCGCCACGATGTCGGGTGACGACAAGATCGTGGTGACGTGGAGCAAGGGATCCGAGGCTGACCTCCAGTCCTACGAGATCTTCACCAGCCAGTCGGGTTCGGTGGGCAAGGTGTCGGCCGACAGTGCGTGCTCGGGCGGCGCGTGCAAGGCGACGCTGGCCGTACCGGGCAAGGCGGCCGGGCAGCAGGTCGGCTTCATGGTCAAGGCCTACAGGAGCGACGGCGAGGGCGGGATGCTCGGCTCGGGCAACTCGAACACGGCCTACGTCACGGTTCCCGCGCCCCCGCCGCCGGCCCAGCCGAAGGCGGCGCAGACCAAGCAGGCCCAGCCGCAGACCAGCGGCAACCAGCAGGCCAAGAACACGCGCAAGACCGAACAGTCGCTCCCGTCCATCCCGTCGAAGAAGCGCGTGACGCCGACGGCCAAACCGCGGCAGAACGTGCCGAAGACGGTGAGCAGGATGCCCGCACTGCCCGCCACCGAGACCGACACCAAGGGCGAGTACAAGCTGCCCGCCGCCAAGCCCGAGACCAAGAAGAAGTCCGACGACGAGCCGCTGGTGCCGGCCGACGACGAGGCCGCGACCGCGAAGGACACCGCGGCGCAGGCCGTCGACACCACCGTCAAGGCGCAGTCGTCGGAGTCGCCGATCGGCAACATCGGACAGTACGGCATCTATGTGGCCGGTGGGCTGCTCCTCCTGCTGCTCGCGGCACACGGCGGCGCGTGGGCGCGCAGGCGGGCGCTCGCTTCCGCGGGCGGCGGGCCCGTCGCGGCGCCGGCCCCCGCACCGGCCGACGGCCCCCAGCCCGGCGACAGCATCCCGCCGACCGCCGCCGCGCCGCGCCGTCCCGCCGTCGTGCTCGCGGTGGCCAAGACCCGCAAGCCGCAGCCGCACGTCCCCGAGCAGCCGGGGCCGGACAGCGCGGGGCCGCGGCTGCCGATGTACATGAGCGCGGAGGAGGCCACGGCCGCCGATCCTCCGGTACGGCCGGAGCCGATCCGGCTCGCCCTGCCCAGCTCGGCGGTGACGACGGTGACGCCCGGATCCGACATCCCCCCGGTACGGCCCGCCGCGGCCCGGATCGAGGACCGCTGGGACGACTACCTGCCCCCGGCGCCGCGTTCCATGGAGGACAGCGGGTTCTGGGAGCGTCCGCAGCCGGGCGCGGGCGACTTCTGGGCGGCGGACGACGACGAGGCCGCCTACATCGGACGCCGCCACCTGGGCGGCGACAGCTGATCCACCGGGGTACGGCCCGCGTCTCGGGTTGCGGCGCAAGCCGTGTCGCGCCGGGCGGGTCAGCGTCGCGCCGAGCAGGTCAGCGTCGCGCCGGACGGATTTGCGTCGCGTCGGGCGGGTCTGTGTCGCGCCGGCGGGTCTGTGCCAACGTCGCGCCGGGCAGGTCTGTGTCGCGCCGGACGGGATCGACGCCGCCGGCACGGCGGAGCGGTCGCGCGGCGGTCGGAGACGAGGGGCCGCTCCTCCTTCGAGAGGGAGAGGAGCCGCCCAGGGAGGGGCCGGCCACGAGCCGAGCCCTGACGTCTGCGCTGCCCTTCTTGCGTTCTGCGGTGACCAGCGCGCCGGTCCCCGAGGTGAGCGGGCGGTGTCGAGCGGTTCCTGGCGTCTCCCGTGGCGAACGGGCCTGTCAAGGGAGCGTTCTCTTGGCGAGCGGGCCCGTCAGAAGTATCCGGTCAGGCGTGGGTGTCGGTGGTGAGGAGGGTGTCGAGGAGGCGGATGGCGCCGGCCTTGTCGAGAGGCTCGTTGCCGTTGCCGCACTTGGGTGACTGGATGCACGACGGGCACCCCCGCTCGCACTCACACGACGCGATCGCCTCGCGCGTCGCGGTGAGCCAGTCGACGGCGCGGGAGTAGCCGCGTTCGGCGAACCCGGCGCCGCCCTCGTGCCCGTCGTACACGAACACCGTCAGCATGCCCGTGTCGGCGTGGAGCTCGGTGGAGACGCCGCCGATGTCCCAGCGGTCGCAGGTGGCGAAGAGGGGGAGCAGTCCGATCGAGGCGTGTTCGGCCGCGTGGGCCGCGCCGCCGAGGTCGATGCCCGCCTCGGCCAGTGGGGCGACCTGGGAGGCGGGAAGCGTCCACCAGACGGCGCGGGTGCGCAGCGTGCGCGGCGGCAGGTCGAGCGGTTCGTCGCCGAGCATCTCGCCGGTCTGGAGCCGCCGTTTGAGGTAGGAGACGACCTGCCGGGTGACCTCGACCTCGCCGAAGTTCAGGCATGCCGTACCGAGGTCATGGGAGCGGAGGGTGGACAGGACGGAGATGTCCGTGACGTCGCGGGCGAACGTGCTGTACTCGGGCTCGGCGGACGACACCAGGGCGACGCCCGCCTCCAGGTCGAGTTGTTCGACGAGGAAGGTTTCGCCCTGGTGCAGGTAGACGGCGCCGGTGTGGACGGTGGTGTGCGCGGAGGGCTCGTCGACGGTGCCGAGCAGGCGACCCGTGGACGACTCGACGACCTGGACGGGCGCGCCGCCCGAGCCGCGGATGTCGGCCAGGTCGGTGGCGCGTTCGCGGCGGGTCCAGAAATATCCGGCGGGGCGCCGGCGGAGCAGGCCCTGCTCGACGAGGTCCGCCGCCAGCCGTTCGGCGGTCGGGCCGAAGAGCGGCAGGTCCTCGTCGGTGAGCGGGATCTCGGCGGCGGCGGCGCACAGGTGCGGGCCGAGCACGTAGGGGTTGTCGGGGTCGAGCACGATCGCCTCCACCGGGCGGCCGAACAGCGCCTCGGGGTGGTGGACGAGGTAGGTGTCGAGCGGGTCGTCGCGGGCGATGAGGACGGCGAGCGCGTCCTGGCCGGCGCGTCCTGCCCGGCCCGCCTGCTGCCAGAGGGAGGCCCTGGTGCCCGGCCAGCCCGCGATGAGGACGGCGTCGAGGCCGGAGACGTCGACGCCGAGCTCGAGGGCGTTGGTGGTGGCCAGGCCGAGGAGTTCGCCGCTGCGCAGGGCCTTCTCGATGATCCTGCGGTCCTCGGACAGGTAGCCGGCCCGGTAGGCGGCGACCCGGTCAGGGAGGTCGGCGAGCGCCCGCTGCGGGGCCGCCGGATCCGCTTCATCCGGGGCTGCGGGGTCTCGAAGGCCGCCGTCATCCGGATGCGGGGCTGTGGGGGGCTGGGGGTCGAGGTCTTCCGGACGCGGGGGTGCGGGGTGCCGGCGGCTGGGGGCGTGTGCGGGCTCGGGCGTCAGGTGCTGCGGGTGGGAGTCGCCTGAGGGCGTTGGGTGCCGCGGGTGGAGGTCGCCTGAGGGTGCCGGGTGTTGCGGGTGGAGGTCGCCTGAGGGCGCCGGGTGCTGCGGGCGGAGGTCGCCTGCGGGCGTCGGTTGGGGGACGGCATGCGTCGTCGAGCGCGGGCCGGCGGCGCGGGGTGGGGCGCCGGCGGGATCGGCGCCGGTCGCGGCGGCGGACGGCGTGGGGCCGGTCAAAGGGGTGGGGTCGGTCGGGGAGGCGGGGCCGGTCAGAGAGGTGGGGTCGATCGGAGAGGTGGGGTCGATCGGAGGGATGGGGCTGGTCGAAGGGGCGGGGCCGATCGGAAAGGTGAGGTCGGTCGGTGCGGCGGGGCTGATCGGAGAGGTGGGGTCGATCAGGGAGGGGGAGTCGATCGGCGAGGCGGAGGTGGGGAAGGTGTGCGGGAAGTGGCGGGGGGTGCTGAAGGCGACGTCGGACAGGCGGGCCCGAGCCGTCAACGCCACCGTCTCCGCGCCGCGCCGTGACCTGACGAAGGCGAGCGTGCGTACCTCGGCCAGTACCAGGTCGGCGAGCAGGTCGGCCGTCTCGGCGCCGGCCGTACGCCGTACCGGCGCGCCTCCCTCGCCCCGCAGTTCGGTCAGGGGCGGCTCCCACAGCGCGAAGGTGGTCGCACCCTTGGGCGAGGCGTCGGAGGTCACCTCGTCCATCTCAAGCCCCGTCAGCCGCGTCCCGAACGCCGCGGGCTCGCTGGCCGTCGCGGAGGCCAGCATGAAGACCGGCGTCGCGCCGTACCTGGAACACACCCTGCGCAGCCGGCGCAGGATCTGCGCCACGTGGGAGCCGAAGACCCCGCGGTAGCCGTGGCATTCGTCCACCACGACCATCCGCAGCCGCCGGAAGAACGATGACCAGCGCGCGTGCTGGGGGAGCAGGGCGCGGTGCAGCATGTCGGGATTAGTCAGGACATAGTTGGCGTATTGCCGCACCCATGCGCGCTCCTCGAACGGCGTGTCGCCGTCGAAGGTCGCCGCCCGCAGCTGGGCGATCCGCAGCTCCCTGAGGCTGCGCAGCTGGTCGGCGGCGAGAGCCTTGGTCGGGGTGAGGTAGAGGATCGTGCCGCCTTCGAGGGCGGCCGTGACCGCCGGAGCGAGGTAGGCGAGCGACTTGCCCGACGCCGTGCCTGTGGAGATGATCACGTTTCGGCCACGCCTCGCCAGGTCGGCCGCCTCGTGTTGGTGCGTCCAGAGCCCGGAGATCCCCTGGTTCGCCAAGCGCGTAATCAGAAGGTCATGGACCCACTCCGGCCAGCGAACATTACCGGCTTGACGTGCGGGAACGTGCTCCACATGGGTGACTCGCTCATGGCGTGCGGGAACGCCGAGCAGGTGGTGGAGGAGTGGACCGACTCGGTGTGGGGAGGAAGCGGAGGAACTCACTGGTTTCCAGTCTGACATCCATGGGCAAAGTGGCCGGGAATCGTGATTTCGTATAGACACAAGCAGCGACCGTGGTTGAATGCCGCGCGTCGGGGTCGGGCAGTTCCACACTGCCAGGCCCGCAAGGGTACTTTCGCAGGCGAGGCGCTGGAGGATCTGTGGATCTGAAGTTGGATCACCACCAGGACGACCGACTCACCATCGTTGAGGTCGAGGGTGAGATCGATGTCTACACCGCGCCCAGGCTGCGTGAGCTCCTGATCGACCTGGTGAACAAGGGGAGCTACCACCTTCTCGTGAACATGGAGAAGGTCGACTTCCTCGACTCGACCGGTCTGGGCGTCCTGGTCGGCGGGCTCAAGCGGGTGCGGGCGCACGACGGCTCCCTCGAGCTGGTGTGCACGCAGGAGCGCATCCTGAAGATCTTCAGGATCACCGGCCTGACGAAGGTCTTCGGCATCTACGCTTCGGTCGACGAGGCCAAGGAAGCTCACGGCCGAGACAAGTAGTCATGGCAACCGTCGAGCTGACGTTCAGCGCTCTTCCCGCGCACGTGCGGACCGCGCGGCTGGTCGCCACGGCGATCGCGCGTCGGACCGGCGTGGAGGAGTCGCTCCTTGACGAGGTCAGGCTCGCCGTCGGTGAGGCTTGTTCCCGGGCCGTGGAGGCGCATCGCGCCCACTGCCCGGGGGAGCCGATCCGCATCGAGCTCAAGGACGACTCCGGGCGCTTCGAGGTCACGGTCAGCGACCAGGCTCCGAGCGACGAGATCAAGCAGGAGCAGCCTGTCGATCTCGGGTCGCTGTCCGATTCCTTCATGTCGGGCTTCGGCATCGCGGTGATCGCGGGCCTGGCCGACGACGTGGAGGTGTTCCCGAGCCCCAAGGGCATGCGCATCCGGATGAGCTGGCCCGCACCCACCAACGCGCGCATGGTCTGACCCCGCGCCGGCCCCCGGAGAGCGGAACGGCAGCAGGCGTTCCTCGAAGCGTCGCGTCTCTCTCGCGTGAGGGCGGGATCCCCGGGGCGTCGCCCTGAGTCAGGACCCGCCCCGCCGGGCGCCTTCTTCCCGTGGTTGAAGGCGCCTGCCGGGACGCCGCCAGGCGCGGCGGAGGGGCTGCGTCAAGGGTCTCTCCTCCCGTGTGCCCGGAGGCTCGTCTCCAGGACTCCCCATGGCCGGGCAGGGGCCGCAGGAACGCCCCCAGGTGCCGATGACGGCGAGCCGTTTCCATAGGTGCCAGGGCGCGCGTGGGACGCGCCGCCCACAGGCGGCGGTCAGGGCGCACGGCAGGCGGGCGCAGACGACCCTCCCGTACGGCAAGCCGCCCCAGCCCCACCCGGGCCGCGGGGCGGGCGTCCCTCCAGGGAGACGCCGCTCCAGCGCGCGGGGCCGGGCGCCGTGACGCGGTCAGGCCCGGCAGGTCACGCCGATTTCCGCCCCGCACCGGTACGGCCAGTTACCACAGCAGGTAACCCCTATTCCGGTCCAGCCATAAATAGCTCCTGTGACGCCCGTAACCCACCGGAAAATCTTCACTGTCAATACCAAACCGCCTCACTGTCAGGGACTCAGTGGAGGCACCGAAATTTGACGACCCCGAGAGCCTTCATATCCGCGGAACCCGTGCGTAGACTCCCGGCACCGGCCAAGGTGATCCGGCGCATCAGCGGGACTCAACCGGAAGCGGCAGCCCATAACCCGGACGCCGCTGACAGGCCCGCCGCATATCACAGCGCCGTCCGGGCAGGACGTACCCGTCTTGCCGAGGAGAACGGATGTCTAGGCTCTATCTGGCCGCCGAGCCAGCCTCAGCGCTGTCCCTGAGCGGAAACAATCTCACCATCGTCGTCGTGGTCGCAGCCGTGGCCCTGGTCGCGCTCGCCGTAGCCGGCGGCCTGGTACGCGAGGTCCTGGCCGCCGACCAGGGCACCGAGCGCATGCAGAACATCGCGCGTGCCGTGCAGGAGGGCGCGGCGGCTTATCTGACCCGCCAGTTCAGAACGCTCGCGATCTTCGTGGTCCTGATCCCGATCCTGTTGTGGTTCCTGCCAGGGACGACGGACGTGAAGGTCGGGCGTTCCATCTTCTTCGTGGTCGGCGCCGGGTTCTCGGCGCTGACCGGTTTCATGGGCATGTGGCTTGCCGTACGCGGAAACGTGCGTGTGGCGGCCGCGGCCCGGACGTCGGGCGAGAAGAAGGCGATGCGCATCGCCTTCCGCACCGGCGGTGTGGCGGGCATGTTCACCGTCGGTCTCGGCCTGCTGGGCGCGGCGGTCGTCGTGCTGATCTACCAGGGCGACGCGCCGGGCGTGCTGGAGGGCTTCGGCTTCGGCGCGGCGCTGCTGGCGATGTTCATGCGTGTCGGCGGCGGCATCTTCACCAAGGCCGCCGACGTCGGCGCCGACCTGGTCGGCAAGGTCGAGCAGGGCATCCCCGAGGACGACCCGCGCAACGCGGCGACGATCGCCGACAACGTGGGCGACAACGTCGGCGACTGCGCGGGCATGGCGGCCGACCTGTTCGAGTCCTACGCGGTCATGCTGGTGGCCAGCCTCATCCTGGGCAAGGTGGCCTTCGGTGAGCAGGGTCTGATCTTCCCGCTCATCGTGCCGATGATCGGGGTCGTCACCGCCATCATCGGCATCTTCGTCACCCGCCTGCGCGACAAGGACCGCAACGGCATGGCGGCCATCAACCGCAGCTTCTTCATCTCCGCCGCGATCTCGGCGGTACTGGTCTCGGCCGCGGCGTACTGGTACCTGCCGGCCAGCTTCGGCGAGCTGTCGGGCGCGACGGTGCAGTCCACCGCCGACCCGCGCGTCATCGCGATCGGCGCCGTGCTGATCGGTCTCGTGCTGGCCAGCGCCATCCAGATCCTCACCGGCTACTTCACCGAGACCAACCGGCGCCCGGTGAAGGAGATCGGCGAAAGCTCGCTCACCGGCCCCGCCACCGTCATCCTGTCGGGCATCAGCGTCGGCCTCGAGTCGGCGGTCTACTCGGCGCTCATCATCGGCGGTGCCGTCTACGGCGCGTTCCTGCTGGGCTTCGGGAACGTGACGATCGCGCTGTTCGCGGTCGCGCTGGCCGGCACCGGCCTGCTGACCACGGTCGGCGTCATCGTGTCCATGGACACCTTCGGCCCCGTCTCCGACAACGCGCAGGGCATCGCCGAGATGTCCGGCGACGTCGACGGCGACGGCGCGCGCGTCCTGACCAGCCTCGACGCGGTCGGCAACACCACCAAGGCCATCACCAAGGGCATCGCGATCGCCACGGCCGTGCTGGCGGCGACCGCGCTGTTCGGCGCGTTCCGCACCTCGGTGGAGGCGGAGCTGGCCGCCGCCACCGACTCGGTGAAGAGCGCGCTCGGCGCGTTCCAGACCTTCAACCTCGGCATCGACCAGCCGAACGTCCTGGTCGGTCTGGTGATCGGCGCCGCGGTCGTGTTCCTGTTCTCCGGCCTGGCGATCATGGCGGTCGGCAGGGCGGCGATGCGCGTGGTGTTCGAGGTGCGCGACCAGTTCCGCAACAACCCGGGCATCATGGACGGCAGCGTCAAGCCCGAGTACGGCCGCGTGGTCGACATCTGCACCCGCGACTCGCTGCGCGAGCTGGCCACGCCCGGCCTGCTGGCCGTCATGACGCCGATCGCGGTGGGCTTCGCGCTCGGGTACGCCCCGCTGGGCGCGTACCTGGCCGGCGCCATCGCCTGCGGCACCCTGATGGCGGTCTTCCTCGCCAACTCGGGTGGCGCCTGGGACAACGCCAAGAAGCTGGTCGAGGACGGTCACCACGGCGGCAAGGGCTCCGAGGCCCACGCCGCGACCGTCATCGGCGACACGGTCGGTGACCCGTTCAAGGACACGGCCGGTCCCGCGATCAACCCGCTGATCAAGGTGATGAACCTGGTGGCGCTGCTGATCGCACCCGCCGTGGTGGTCTACGCCGACAACGTCGCCGTCCGCGTCGGTGTCACCGTGGTCGCGCTGGTGGTCGTGGTGTCGGCGATCGTCGTCTCCAAGCGCCGCTCGGTGAGCATCGCGCCGGCGGAGACCAGCGAGAAGAAGCCGCAGACCGTCAGTTCCTGACCCGTTCCGCTCGTACGGCCCGCGTCCGGCTTCGGCGCGGGCCGTACGCGTGCCCGGGTGAAACCGCGGCCGAAGCCGTGAGCGGCGTGTGGCGCCGGCCCCGGATGGTGGCCGGGTGGTGGAAGCAGCCCGTGGTGGCGGGTCGGAGAGGTCGCGGCAGTGGTCGGTTTGGCGGAAGCCGTGGAACCGGCCGTGGTGGAAGCCGTCGGGAGCGGCCGGTCGGTGGTCGAAGCCGCTGGAGAGTGGTCGAGGTCGGGCCAGATTCGGGGCCCGGTGCGCTTACCGGGGCGGCCGCCGCAGGTGGAAGACTGGAGGCATGGGAGAGCCTGCCAACTCCGGCGCGAAGACGCTGGTGATCATCTTGCTCGCCATGATGGCGATTCTCGCCCTCATCGCTGGTCTGGCCGTGTGGGCGTCGAACGGTGGCTGAGCACGTGCGCACACTGATCGTGCTGCGGCACGCCAAAGCCGCCCACATCGCCGGTCTGGCCGATCGTGAGCGTCCTCTCACCGACAGGGGTGAGCGTGACTCCGTCAAGGCGGGCGAGGCCATCAAGGCGCTCGGCCTGGCTCCCGAGCTGGTCCTGTGCTCTCCGGCCCTCCGCACCAGCAGGACCGCCGAGCTGGCCTTCCCCACGCTGGAGATCAGCTTCGAGCGTGACATCTACGAGGCCGACTCCGAGGACCTCTACGAGCTGATCCGCCGCCTCGACCCCGACGTCGAGACGCTGGTCCTGTGCGGGCACAACCCCGCCGTGCACGAGATGGCGCTCACGCTGACCGGCGGCGACTTCACGTTCAAGCCTGGCGCGTTCGCCGTGGTCGAGGTCGAGTCCTCGTGGGTAGACCTCTGGCCTGGGGAGGGACGCCTGGTCACGCACTGGGATCCCAAGGAGCACTGAACCGGGGGAGCGGATGCGGGGGGCGATCACCGCGCTGCGCGACGGGTTCCTGTCGCTGCCGGCCAAGCCCCCGTGGCGGTACGGCCTGCTGTGCGGCGTGGCCGTCGCGCTCCCGCTGGCGGTCGGCGCGCTGGCCGGGCGGCCGCGTGAGGGCGCGGTCGTCGCCCTCGGCGCCTACCTGACCGCCTTCGGCGACTCGTACGGCAAGCCGTACGGCGAGCGCGCCAAGAGCCTGTTCGGCACGGTGCCGCTGCTGGTCGTGGCCTTCTGGTTCGGCATCTTCCTGGCCGGGTACCCGTGGGCCGCGGTGTTCGGCGTCGGGCTGGCCGCTGCGGCGGGCGCGCAATGGAAGGCGATCGGGACGCCGCCGGTGCTGGCCGTGGTGGTCGGCTTCTACAGCGGCCTGCCGCTGGGTCTCGCCCCCGCGCTGCTGACCGGGCTCGGCGGGCTCCTGTACTGCGCGATCACGCTGGCGCCGTGGCCGCTGCTCCGGCTCGACCCGCTGAAGCAGGCGCTCGCCGCGGGGTGTACGGCGATGGCCGGGTTGCTGGACGCGTTCGACGAGCCGGAGGAGGACTGGGCGAGGCTCAGGCAGCGGGCGGCGGACGCGCTGGAGGAGGCGGAGACGGCCTCGGCCGCCTTCCACAGCCCCGAGGAGAGCGACCGCTCCCCTGACGCCTTCGTCTCGTCGCTGACCAGGATCTTCCACGAGAGCGTCGCCCTGCGTTCGCTGCGCGCCCAGGCGGTCGCGGCAGGGGCGACGCCGCCGGAGCTGGACGAGGCGGTCGTCGCGCTGTCGACGGCGCTGCGCGGGGTCGGCGGGCATGACGTCACGCTCGACAGCAAGCAGGCGCTGGCGGCGGTGGCCGGCTTCGCCGAAGGGGTGACGGCCGTGCGCGACAGGTTGACGCCCGTCCAGCGGGCGATCCTGGGTCAGGTCCGCAGGTGCATGGACCGTATCGGCCTGGCGGTGCGGTCGCTGTCGGCGCAGGCGCGTGAGGGGGTGCGGGCGCCGGCGACCCTGCCGCGCCTGACCTGGCAGGCGCCCTCGCTGACCGGCCACGACGCCGCGCACGCGGCCAGGTCGGGGATCGCGGTGGCGGTCTCGATGGCGCTCGTGGTGGGCCTGCACGAGACCTACGGCAGGTGGCTGGTGTTCACGGTGCTGCTGGCGCTGCGGCCCACCTACGGCGACACCATCGACCGGGTGACGTTGCGGGTGGCCGGCACGGTGATCGGCTCCACGATGGCCGCGCTGCTGCTGGCCGCCGTGCCGGGGCACGCGACGCTGGTGGTGGTCGTGTGGGCGTTCGCGACGGTGGGGTTCGCGCTGAGGGAGGTCAGCTACGCCTACTGGTCGGTCTTCGCGACGCCGCTGGCGCTCATGCTGTCCGACTTCTCGGCGCGGCTCGACTGGGGCGCGGCCGGGATCAGGGTGCTGCTCACCGTGTGCGGGGGCGTGCTCGCGCTGCTGGCGGCCAGGCTGCTGTGGCCGAGGGGCGAGGTGGGCAGGCTCAGGGAGCGGATGGTCGACCTGCTGCGGGAGCACGCGCGCATGGTCAGGGCGCTGGCCGGCCATGACCTGGAGGACCTGTCCGAGCACACGGAAGCGGCCGGTCAGGCGGCCGACCGGCTGCAGGAGTCCCTGGACACCGTCGACAAGGAGCCGGGCGGTCAGGCGCCCGAACGGCTGCGGCAGGCCTTGACCGACGCGCGCAGGCTGCGCGACGACGTGATCCTGCTGGGGGCCGTCATGAGGGGCGCGCCCGACGGGACGGACGCGACCGTCGCCGTGCTCGACGCCGTGGCCGACAGGATGGAGGCGGTCGCGCACGCCGTACGGCACGACACGGCGCCGCTGGAGACGGACGAACTGGACGTCAATCTCGCCGAGCTGGCCACCCGGATGGACGCGCTCATCGAGGAGGCGTCCGTCACGGACGACACGGCGGTGAAGCGGCAGTTGCGCCACGCGGTCACGGCGCATCCCGCGCTGCGGACCCTCACGGCGGACGCGCTGCGCCTGGCCACGGACGCCTGCCGGTGACGGCGGACGCGCTGCAGTTGACCTGCCCGCCGGACGGCGCGGGGTGGCCGATCCGTCGGGCGGCGAGACGGTCACCGGGTGACCGCTGACCTCCGGTGAAGGTCAGCGGGAGCCGCGGCGTGGCCGTCGAAGAGCGTCAGCGGGCGATCTGGTCCTCGGCGTCGGCGGCCTCGATCTCGTCGCGGGAGATGCCCAGCAGGTAGAGGATCGAGTCGAGGTAGGGCGTGTTGACGGCGGTGTCGGCGGCCTGCCGTACGACGGGCTTGGCGTTGAAGGCGATGCCGAGGCCCGCGACGCCCATCATGTCGAGGTCGTTGGCGCCGTCGCCGATGGCGACGGTCTGGCTGATCGGCACCCCGGCCTCGCGGGCGAACCGCTCCAGGGCGCGGGCCTTGCCGGGACGGTCGACGATCTCGCCGACCACCCTGCCGGTCAGCTTGCCGTCGACGACCTCCAGCGTGTTGGCCGCGGAGTAGTCGATGCCGAGGTCGCTCACCAGGGCGTCGGTGATCTGCGTGAAGCCACCGCTGACGATGGCGAACCTGTAGTCGAGGCGCTTCAGGGTCCGCACCAGCGTGCGGGCGCCGGGGGTGAGCACGACCTCCTCGCGCACCTTGCGGAAGGTCTCCTCCGGCAGGCCGGCCAGCAGCTTGACCCTGCGGCGCAGCGACTCGGCGAAGTCGAGTTCGCCGCGCATCGCCTCCTCGGTGACCTTCGCGACCTCGTCGAGGCAACCCGCGTGCGCCGCGAGCAGCTCGATGACCTCGCCCTGGATGAGGGTGGAGTCGACGTCCATGACGATCAGCCGCTTGGCCCTGCGGGACAGCCCCGTGCGCTGGACGGCCACGTCGACCTTCTGGGCGGCGGCCTCCGCGGCCAGCTCCACCCGCAGCGCGTCGGGGTCGGCGCCGGACACCGACAGTTCGATGCACGTCACGGGCCACTGGGCGAGCCGCTCGATGCGGTCGATGTTCGCCCCGGCGGCGGCGATGCGCCCGGCGATGCCGCCGATCGCGGCCGGCGGCAGGGCGGCGCCGAGCACGCTCACCGACAGGCGGCCGCGGCGGCGCTTCTCCTTGGTCCTGGAGCCGGTGGCGAGGTCGACCTCCATGCCGAGGTCCTCGGCCACCCGCTCGACAGCCGTCCACAGGGCGCCGATGGTGCCGCCCGTGCCGGTCGACGGGCCTCCCACGTAGGCGACGAGGACGCCGAGGGTGAGGCGGCCGCGGATGACGACCTGCTCGATGTCGGCCACGGTCACGGGGAAGCCCGCGAGCACCGAGAACAGTCGTGAGGTGACGCCGGGCCGGTCGGGGCCGGTGAGCGTGATCAGGAGCGTGCGCTGGTCCACATCAGGCCACGCTACTGGCACCCGTACCGTGCTCCGCATCGAGGTTCACCATTCGGACGGCTGACCTTGGGCGTGTGGCCATCATGAGCTGCCTTCATAGGTTCATGCACCGCTACACCGTGGGACTGGCCCGCACGCCCGCCGATCTCCAGGCCGCCCAGCGCCTGCGTTACCGCGTGTTCGCCGAGGAGCTCGGCGCGCGGCTCGACTCGCCCGTCACGGGGTTGGACGTCGACCCCTTCGACGCCTACTGCGACCACCTGCTCGTCCGCTCGGGCGACGACGTGGTCGGCACCTACCGGCTGCTGCCGCCGAAGCGCAAGGACCGCCTCTACTCGGACACCGAGTTCGACCTGGCGGCTCTGGCCCACCTGCGGGACGACCTGGTCGAGGTCGGGCGTTCCTGCGTGCATCCCGACCATCGCGCGGGTGCGGTCATCGGGCTGATGTGGGCGGGCATCGCCCGCTACATGGCCGAGGGCGGCTACGGCTGGCTGGTCGGCTGCTGCTCGGTGCCGCTGCGGGACGCCGCGAACATCATGGAGCGGGCGCGGCTGGCTCCCGAGGAGTACCGGGTCAAGCCGCTGCTGCCGTGGACGGATCTCGGCGAGGGGTCGCCGGCGTTCGTGATGCCGCCGCTGCTGCGCGGCTACCTCCGGCTCGGCGCGTGGATCTGCGGCGAGCCCGCCTACGATCCGGCGTTCGGCTGCGCCGACTTCCTGGTGCTGCTGTCGATGGCCCGGGTGGACCAGCGCTACCTGCGGCACTTCCTCGGGGAGCCGTCATGAGCCCGTGGTTCCCCACGTCCCCGTGCACGACCGCCAGGTGCGTGGACGTGCCCATGCGGGCCGCGGGCGTGCTGCGCCAGGTGCTGCGCGGGCTGGCGGTCATCGCGGTCGTCCTGGTGGGCGTGCCGCTCGCCCGCCTGGTCAGGGGTACGGCACGGCGGCGCGTGACGCTGGCGTGGTCGCGCGCCCTGCTCAGGGCGCTGGGCGTCAGGGTGGAGGTGCGCCAGGGGTTCGCGTTCTTCGCCGGCGCCGTGCCGTCCGCCGAGGCGACGCCGGCACGGCAGGTGGGTGGCGCCCCCGGGACGGCGCCGGCACGGCAGGCGGGTGACGGCCCTGGGACGAGGCCGGCGCAGGAGACGGGTGACGCCCCCGAGGCGCGGCTGGTCGTGGCCAACCACATCTCCTGGCTCGACCCCCTGGTGGTCGCCGCCGCGCTGCCGTGCAGGCTGGTGGCCAAGAGCGAGGTGTCGGCGTGGCCGGTGGTGGGCGGTCTGGCCGCCGGGTCGGGCGCGCTGCCCATCGCCCGCGACTCGCTGCTCGACCTGCCCGGCGCGGTGGCCAGGATCGCCGACACGCTGCGGTCCGGCGAGACCGTTGCGGCCTTCCCGGAGGGGACGACGTGGTGCGGCAGGGGGAGCGGCACCTTCAAACCCGCGGTCTTCCAGGCCGCCGTCGACGCGGGCGCCAGCGTCACGCCGGTGGCCATCGCCTACCGGGAGGCGGACGGGCCGAGGACCACCGCTCCCGCGTACGTCGGGGACGACACGCTGGCCGCATCCGTGCTCAGGGTGCTCGCGGTGCGGCGGCTCGTCGTCGAGGTCACCGTGCTGCCGCCGGTGAGCGCGGCCGACCGGAGGGAGCTCGCGGGTCTGGCCGAGGCCGCAGTGGCGTCCGCGACGGGACGCCTCCCGCTGCCCCGTCACACGTCCACCCCGGCCCTCGCGTGACCGGCCGCGGCGCGCGGGGCCGGCAGGGAACGGGCCGGGCATGGGAACGCCCGCTCCCGGCCAGGCGGAAGCGGGCGTCTGCTCCGGACGGCGTCAGCGGACGACCGTGGTCTTGGCCTGCTTGACGAAGCCGAACCCGGGAACGCCCAGCCGGTCGAGCTCCTCCTTGCTGAGGTTCTCCATGCCGGTCTCGACGTTGTAGGAGACCACCCCGAGGACGGCCTTCTGCGTGCCCGACGCGGTCTTCGTCAGCCTGGCGTCGAAGACCATGGCGACCGACTCGCCCTTCTTCACCGTGGCCGGCAGGACGCAGAACAGGTCACGCTTGATCAGCTCGCAGGCCGTGTCGTCGACGCTGGTCCGGTAGGTGACCTTGCGCAGGTCGACGCCCTTGGGGAAGAGGCCGCCGACGAACCAGGTGCCCGCGGTCGCCTCGTGCGGGCCGGTGTTGACGGCCGTGATCGTGTAACGGACCTTGCCGCCGCGCTTCGCCTTCTTGGTCGCCGTGAGCTTGACGTCGAAGGTGGAGAACGGGTCGGCGGCCGACTTGGCGACCGCGGCGGCCGCGACGGGCGCCGTGGGGGCGGCCGAGACCGGTGCTGCGCTGAAGACAAGGGCGCCCGCCACCGGGGCGGCAACCAGGAAAGAAGCGATGCGGCGCATTCACGTCTCCGATGAGGAAGAGGACGAGGATGCCCAGAAATATGAGCCCCCGTTAAGACCGCAGCTTTTTATCACGTTTGGCCAGGAAAGATCTACCTATTTGGGGGAGAGGAGGAGGTGCGAGTCGCCGAATTCATGCCACAAATAGCCCTCTTGCAGGGCAACCGCATAGGAACGTGCCAACATCTCCTCGCCCGCGATCGCGGCGAGCATCATGAGATGCGTCGAACGCGGCTCGTGCAGCCCGGTGATGAGCCCGGTGACCGCCCTCACGCCCCGCTCCGGCGTCACGAGGTGGTCGGTCCAGCCGGAAGCCGCGCCGACCAGCCCGTCGGAGCCCACCGCGGTCTCCAGCGCCCGCACGACCGTCGTGCCGGCCGCGACGACCTTCCCGCCCTCCGACCGGGTCAGGTTCACCAGGTGCGCCGTCGAGGCCGGGACGGCGAAGCGCTCGGCGTAGGGCGGCTCGTCCTTCTCCACCGAGGCGACGCCGGTGTGCAGGGTGACGGGCGCGACCCGGACGCCGCGGGCGACCAGCTCGGTCACCAGCGGCGACGTGAACGGCCGGCCCGCGCTCGGCATCTCGGCGCTGCCGGGCACCGTGGCGAACACGGTCTGGTAGTCGGCGAGGGGCCAGTCCCTGTCGACGTAGGAGTAGCGGATCGGCACGCCGTACGACATCAGGTACTCCTCCACGTCGCGGTCGAGCGCGGCCCGCCAGAGGCGGGGCGTCTCCCGGGCGAGGAGCCGCAGCGTCGCGCCGCCGGGCAGCGGCAGCCACTCGCCCGCCGCGCCGCCCCCGTAGGGCTCGAACGACAGGCGGCGCAGCTCCACCAGCCACGTGCCGTCCTCACGCGCGGTGGAGAAGTGCACGGCCAGCCGGTCGAGCCGGACGGCCGCGGGCAGGGTGGCCGAGTTGTTCACCACCACCAGGTCGCCGGGCGCCAGCAGGGCCGGCAGGTCCGCGAACGTGTGGTGGGAGTCGCCCGCCTCGTCGGACACCAGCAGCCGCACGGCGTCGCGGGCCACGCCCCGTGCCTCGGGCGGCTCGTGCGCGGCCGGCACGTCTGGAAGCGCGAAGTCAGTGGTCACGGTGCGCTCCGGAACTCATGACAGGGCCACCCTGCCGCTGGCGGGACGGCGCTCGACCAGCTCCCGCAGGGCGGCGGCGACGGTCGCGGGGTCGGCCGCGCCCGCGGCCTCCTCGGCGCCCACGGCGTCGGCGAGCATCCTGGTGTTCATCTCGCCCGGGTCCACCCACCAGACCGCCACGTCGGGCTCCTCGGCGGCCAGCACGTTCGACAGCTGGTCGAGGGCCGCCTTCGTCGCGCCGTACCCGCCCCAGCCCTCGTAGGCGCCGGTGGCGGCGTCGGAGGTGACGTTGACCACGGCCCCGTGGCGGCGGCGCAGCGCCGGCAGCGTGGCCTGCAGCAGCCCCAGCGGCGCGACCACGTTGGTCGCCAGCAGGGCCGTGAAGACGTCGAGCGGGTAGTCGGCCAGGCGCGGCAACGGGGTGGCGCCGAGCCCGCCGGCGTTGTTGACGAGGAGGTCCAGCTCGGGCACGGCCGCCGCCAGCGCGGCCCGGTGCGCGGGATCGGCCACGTCGCCCGCGATGGCCGTCGCGCCCAGCTCGGCGGCGGCCTTCTCCAGCTCCTCGGCACTCCTGGCGGTCAGGACGAGCTGCCAGCCCGCGGCCGACAGCGATCGGGCGAGTTCGAGTCCGAGCCCGCGGGAAGCGCCGGTGATGAGTGCGGTGTTCGTCATGAGGACGACGGTAGGAAGCGCGCCCGTTCGCGGCATCGGGCGAGCGGCCGATGTCGCGGTGAGCACTTCGACCTAGGACCGTAGGCTGAGGATCGTGAGCCCCGAATCCGACATCCTGCGAGCGGTGAGCTCAGCCGTCCTGGCCGTCACCCGGCACCTGTCGGTGCGGGAGGTCCTGCAGGTCATCGTCCGCTCGGCGCAGCAGCTGCTCGACGCCAGGTACGCGGCGCTCGGCGTGCCCGACGAGGACGGCTCCTTCGCCGAGTTCGTCGCCGAGGGGCTCACCGACAAGCAGTGGGAGGCCATCGGCCCGCTGCCTCGCCAGCATGGCATGCTCGGCGCGATGCTGCGCGACGGGGTCCCCGTCCGGATCCCCGACCTGCCGAAGGACCCCAGGTTCGAGTACTGGCCCAAGGCGCATCCGGTGATGCGCGACTTCCTCGGCGTGCCGATCCTCGACGGCGGCGAGGTGCTGGGCATCATCTTCCTGGCCAACAAGAAGGTGCCGGGCGGGTTCACCGAGGACGACGAGAAGCTGCTGACGATGTTCGCGGCGCACGCCGCCCTCGCGCTGACCAACGCCCGCCTCTACGAGCGCGGGCGCGAGCTGGCCATGCTCGAGGAACGCAACCGGATGGCCCGCGAACTGCACGACGCGGTCACCCAGAAGCTGTTCTCGCTCCGCCTGACCGCGCAGGCCGCCCACGCCCTCCTGCCGGTCGACCAGGACCGCGCCGCGATCGAGCTCGACCGGGTGCAGCGCCTGGCCGGGGAGGCGCTGGCCGAGCTGCGCGCCGTCATCGTCGAGCTGCGTCCGGCCGAGCTAGACCGGCACGGGCTCGCCGAGACGCTCCGCAAGCACGTACGGCTGCTCGACCGGCTCCAGCCGTTCCGGGTGACCTTCGAGGGCGACGAGCTGCCGCCGGTGCCCGCCGACATCGAAGTGGCGGTGCTGCGCGTGGCCCAGGAGGCGCTCCACAACGCGCTGCGCCACGCCGGCGCCGACCGCGTCGAGGTGCGGCTCACGCACGCCTCGGGCAAGCTGGTCCTCCAGGTGCGCGACCAGGGCGAAGGGTTCGACGACTCCGCACGACAGCGGGGCCTCGGGCTGGCCTCGATGAGCGACCGCGCCGAGTCGGTCGGCGGGAAGGTGACCGTGACGTCGGAGCCCGGCCGGGGCACGACGGTGCGCATGGAGGTGGACGTGTGATCCAGGTGCTGATCGCCGACGATCATCCAGTCGTACGGCAGGGCCTGCGCACCTTTCTCGACCTGCAGGACGACATCACGGTCGTCGGCGAGGCGGCAGACGGGCAGGAGGCGGTGTCCCTGGTCGAGCGGCTGCGTCCGGACGTGCTGCTGCTGGATCTCAAGATGCCGGTCCTCGACGGCCTCGGCACCCTCCAACGGCTCGGCGGCTCCTCGACCAAGATCCTGGTGCTGACCTCGGTGAGCGACCGGTCCGACGTGGGCCCCGCGATGCGGGCGGGGGCGTCCGGGTTCCTCTACAAGGACGTCGACCCGAACGCGCTCGTCCAGGCGGTGCGGGCGGTTCACGGGGGACAGGTGCTGCTGGCCCCCGAGGCGGCGTCGGCCATGATGGCCGCCGAGTCCACACCGGTGCCGCTGACGGAGCGGGAGCGCGAGGTGCTCAAGCTGATCGCGGCCGGGCGGTCGAACAAGGAGATCGCCAGGGACCTGGCCGTCGCGGAGAAGACCGTCAAGACGCACGTGTCGAACGTGCTGATGAAGCTCGGCGTCCAGGACCGGACCCAGGCGGCGCTCTACGCCGTACGACACGGCCTGGCGTGACGCCCGCCGTCCGACGCCTCCTCCCGACCCCGACCCCGGCACGTTCCGACCCCGGCAGGTTCTGACCCGGGCGCGTTCCGGCCCAGGGCATGTCTGACCCGAGCACCTTGTGACCCGGGCACCTTCTGATCCGGGCACCTTGTGACCCGGGCATGTTGACCCGGGCATGTTTCTGGGCCCGGAAAGACCTGAG
This sequence comes from Nonomuraea sp. NPDC003727, assembly GCF_053586935.1. Classification (NCBI taxonomy): domain Bacteria; kingdom Bacillati; phylum Actinomycetota; class Actinomycetes; order Streptosporangiales; family Streptosporangiaceae; genus Nonomuraea; species Nonomuraea sp. NPDC003727. The sequence continues at coordinate 575,590 of NZ_JBSFNE010000001.1, read as the reverse complement.
CCCCCGGACAGACGTGCTCGTCCGGGGGCCCCGCGCCGCAGGGAACCTCGACCGGTTCCCTGGACGCGTCAGGTGTCCTTCTTCTCGTTCCGCTCCACCCGCGTGGGAGACGGCGGGTTCCACTTCGGCGGGGGCGGCGGCGGGGGCGGCGTGTAGGTGCCGGTGCCCGTGGGGCGCTTCTTCTGCGGCCAGACGATCTTCGTCGTGGTGCTCTTCATGAACAGATGGCCCTTGAGGCCCATCCGGGCGAGCTCTTCCTCGTCGAGGTTCTCCGCGCCGGTCGGCAGGTCGTAGGCGACGACGCCGAGCCTGGCGGCGGCCGTGCCCTTGGTGGTCTTCTTCAGCGTCAGCTGGAAGTTGAGCCACGTCGTGCCGCCCACCGGTACCTGGTACTTCGGCACGCACAGGAAGACCTGGTCCTGCCAGACGCACGAGGTGCCCTTCGGGCCGCCCCACTTCAGGGTCGGGACGACGCCCTTCGGCACGAAGCCCCCGATGCCGAAGTAGTCGGCGTCGTAGGGGCCGAGGTTCTTGGCCTTGATGAGGTATGTGATCTTGCCGCCGCGCTTGGTGGCCTTGTTGTACGTGACCTTCACGCTGAACTTGGAGAACGGGTCCTTCGCCGCCGTCGCCGTCGTGGCGGCCGCCGCGAGGCCGGCCGGAGGCGTGACGGCCGCCGCCGCGGGCGCCGCCACGGCCAGCGGAGTCAGCGGCGCGACCAGGCCGAGCCCTATGAACATGCCGATTGCTCGGCGCATTGGGTTGCTCCCCCCTAACGGAACTGGAAATCCCCCATTGTCTAGTGGATTATTGCCCACGGCAAAGATTTCGCAAAGAGTGATGATCTATCGTGATATGACGTTGCTTGCACACCGTGCAGCGAGCCCGTCACTCTTGCGACTGGGGGGAACGCACGAGGGGGAGGGCTCAGGTGCCTGACAAGCACCCGTTACAGCCAGGAGACCCGGCTGAGCTGGGTCCGTACCGGCTGCTCGGGCGGCTGGGCAAGGGCGCGCAGGGCATCGTCTACAAGGCCGAGGGCCCGGACGGCGAGCTGGTCGCGATCAAGCTGCTCAACACCAGGCTCGACGCGCCCGGCATCGACGCCGAACGCTTCATGCGCGAGGTCGCGGCCGCCCGGCGGGTGGCGCAGTTCTGCACCGCGCAGGTGCTCGGCGCCAACATGGACGGCGAGCAGCCGTACATCGTCAGCGAACTGGTCGAAGGCGTCTCGCTCCAGCGTGTGGTGCAGATGGATGGCCCGCGCTCGGGCGGCGCCCTCTACCGGCTCGCCGTCGGCACTGTCACCGCGCTCGCGGCCATCCACCGCGCGGGCATCGTGCACCGCGACTTCAAGCCGAGCAACGTGCTGCTGGGCCCCGACGGCCCCCGAGTGATCGACTTCGGCATCGCCCGCGCGCTCGACTCGTCCATGACGCTCAGCAGCGGGGTGGTCGGCACGCCCGCGTACATGTCGCCCGAGCAGATCTCCGGCGAGCGGGTCGGGCCCGCCAGCGACATGTTCAGCTGGGCCCTGACGATGACGTACGCGGCGACCGGCGCGCCCGCGTTCGGCCAGGACAGCCTGCCCGCCGTCATCTACCGGGTGATGAACGACCAGCCGGACCTGTCGGCGTTCCCCGACAGCCTGCGGCCGCTGGTGCAGGCGTGCCTGAGCAAGCGGGCCGACGAGCGGCCCACGGCGGCGGAGGCGCTGTTCTCCCTCCTGGAGAACCAGGGCGCCGCCGCCGAACGGGACGCCGAGGTGGCGATGACCACCGGGTCACAGATGGCGGCCGAGGAGGTGGCCAACCCCGCGCTCTACGAGTCCCTGCCGGACGGCTGGTCGAAGCCGCAGGACCCGTCCGTCAACCGCTGGGCCGCCCCGGCCGACCCCGGACAGGGCCACCCTGACGGCCCCTCCGCGTCCGCCCGGCCCGCGCCCGCCCCTCCCGCGGGTCACCCGGACGGGAGCCAGAGCCCGCCCGGGCCGTCGAGCCCAGGCGGCTGGGCGAGCCCGTCGGACTCCGGCGGCTGGGCCAACCCCTCGGGCGCCGCCTACATCCCTCCGCAGGGCTTCGTGCCCCCGCAGCCGGGCCCCTACCACCAGGCCCCCACGGGCCCGCCTCACCCCGGCCCGCCTCACCCTGGCCCTGCTCACTCGGGCCCTGCTCACTCCGGTCCTGGTCACTCGGGCCCTGTTCATTCCGGGGCGCCTTATTCCGGTCCTGGTCACTCGGGCCCTGTTCATCCTGGGGCGTCTCATTCCGGTCCTGGTCACTCGGGGCCGCCTCACCCGGGCCCCGTTCACCCTGGACCGCCTCACCAGGGCCCCGCCCACCCTGGGTCGCCTGCTCATCCCGGTGTGCCCGGACAAGGCGGAACTCACCCCGGGCCGCATCACCAGGCGCCTGGTCGCCCTGACGCGCCCGAAAACGGTCCCGCCCACCCTGGGTCGCCTCATCAGGGGTCCGCTCACCCTGGCGTGCCCGGACAGGCGTCCGCCTATCCCGGGTCGTCTCCCTCCGCCCCCGCGCAACCCCCGCGCGACAACGACAACGATGCCTTCTTCAGGGAGACCAGGCCCGAGGAGCAGCGCGAGGACAGCTCGCGCCGCCGCAGGGCGGTCATGGTCGGCGGCGCGTTGCTCCTCGCGCTCGCGCTGGCCGCCGGCGTGCTGCTGTTCGTGCCGCGGGCGTTCGAGGGCCAGGAGAACCCGGCGCCGACCCCGCTGGCCCAGGGATCCAACACAGCCCAGCCCTCGCCTCCCGTCTCCCCCTCGGCGTCCGTGCCGGTCTCACCGACCGTCTCCGGATCACCGGCCGTCTCCGGATCCCCGGCGCCCACGCCGACGGTCCCGCCCCTCGAGTCGCCGCAGGCCCTGCCCGCGCTCGGCAAACAGGACGGCAAGTCGCTGTCCGGACACAGCGAGCCGATCCAGTCGCTGTCCGCGATCATGGTCGGGGACGACCAGCGGTTCGTGTCAGGCGGGCAGGACGGCGTGCTGCGCGTCTGGGACCCGGTCAAGCGCACCACCATCGCCAAGCTGCGCGGCCACGACAACGACATCTACGCGGTCGCCTGCGTCACCGTCGGCTCCACCCCGATGGCCGTGACGGGCGGCTACGACCACACCGTCCGCCTGTGGAACCTGAAGACCCGCAAGGGCACGGTCCTCGGCAGGCATCCGATCGCCGTGTTCGCGGCCGCCGTGAGCAAGGTGGACGGCCGCTACATCGCGGTCACCGGCGACGGCGACGGCATGCTGCGGTTCTGGGACCTGAAGAAGCGCCGGCAGATCGGCTCCGTCAAGGCGCACAGCAAGGACGTCAACTGGCTGAGCGTGGGCCGCGTGGGCGACCGCCCCGTGGTGGTCTCGGCCAGCGAGGACAAGACGCTGCGGGTGTGGGACCTGGCCAAGCGCAAGGCGTACGGCAAGACGTACAAGGGGCACAGCAAGGCGGTGTTCTCCGTCGCGGTGGGACAGGTGGACGGTAAGGCCGTGGTGGCCTCGGGCGGCAAGGACGAGAAGATCCGCCTCTGGGACCCGAAGACCGGCCGCTCGATCGGCAAGCCCCTGTCCGGCCACTCGAACAACGTGTACTCGCTGTCGTTCGGGTCCGTGGACGGCAAGGCGGTGCTGGCGTCGGGCAGCACGGACGGCACGATCCGGCTGTGGGACCCGCAGAGCCGGCAGGCGCTGGGCGGCTCGGTGAAGGCGCACTCCGGCGGGGTGTACGCGGTGGCGGTCACCCCGGTGGAGGGCGCCCCGGCGGTGGTGTCGGCCGGGAAGGACAAGCGCATCAAGATCTGGCGCTTCGCCTCGACCTCCTGACCCACCGCAACACCCCAGCCGAAGGACACACCCGGGATGGGGACCGACCGCGCGGGAGAGCTCCGCGGCGGGATCGGCCATGGGGGGAGCTCCGTGAAGTGGGATCGGCCGTGCGGGAGAGTTCCGCGGTGGGATCGGCCGCGCGGTCGGGGCGAGACCTGGCCAGCCGGGGAATCTCGAGCGGAAGGGGCACCGGGGAGCCCGGCGGTGGGGTCGGCCAGGTGGCGGTCGGGTGGGGGACCGGTCGTCTGGGGGTTCGGCGGTGGGATCGGCCAACGGGTGGTCCGGGCTGGGGTGGCCAGGTGGGGAATCCGGGGATGGGGGGCGCGTGACGGCGGCCGGCCACGTGCGCTGGAGGAGCGTCTCCCTGGACGGGCGGCGGCCGGTGACCGGGGTGGGCTGTCGGCGGCTTGCCGTACGGGAGGCTCACAGGACGGACCGGAGGAGGCTCGCCGGACGGGCGTCAGGAGGCTCGCGGGGCTGGGAGGAGGCTCGCCGGACGGGTGTCAGGAGGCTCGCGGGGCGGACCGGTGGAGGCTCGCGGGGGCTGGGCGGTGGAGGCCCCGGGACGCCGGGTGGATCTAGTGGTGGGGTTCGAAGACGGCGTGGTGGGCGGAGATGAGGGCGCGGCGGACCGCGGCGTCGAGGGTGCGGAGCGCCGTCGCGCGGGTGGCGATCTGCGCGGACGTCAGCCCTCGCTCGTCGGCCTGCCGCAGGGCCGCCGACAGGCGGGCCGCCAGTGCCGACACCCGGTGGGCGCGCGGCGGGTAGCCGGGGGCCAGCTCGCCACTGTCGTGCAGCCGTCCGGGGTGTCCCTGTGCGGGCCCGCCCACGCCCGCCAGCGCCTCGGTGGCCTCGCGCATGGCGCCGGTCAGCTCGCGTTCGGCCTCGGCCAGCGACGGCAGGTCGGCTCGCGGCGGCCCCGACTCGTGCACGGAGAGGCGCACGCCCACGTAGGAGGATCCGCGCAGGTCCGGTGCCGGGACGAGCCCGATGACCCGCTCGTTCAGCACCGCCATCGCCGCCTCGCCCGCTTCGACGGCGGCCGCGTTGAAGTCCGGCGGCCCCGACAGTCCGAGCGGGTCGCCGGGAGCGGGGAGCGCGAGACGTAGTTCGGTGAGACCATCGACACGCAGCTCGGCCAGATACGCGCGGAGCGGCAGCGAGCCGACCACGACCGGTCCGGCCAGCCGCTCCACCTGGTCGGCGGCCTCGTCGAGGCCCACGTGTCCGGTCAGCCAGGCGTTGCCCCACGCGACGAGCGGCAGTGAGATAGGCGTTTGATGGCGCACCGGTCCACGATATGCGCTCGCCCTGCAATAGGTTTGTCCCGAGCGTTCGACTGGGAGGGATCAGCGATGGGTGGTCAGGTGCTGCGGCTCCAGGATGTCGGCGTCCGGCGCGACGGATCGGCCCTGATACGCGGCGTCGACTGGGCGGTCAACGAGGACGAGCGTTGGGTCGTCATCGGGCCGAACGGCGCGGGCAAGACCACGCTGCTGCAGGTCGCCGCCACGTTGCTGTTCCCCAGCGAGGGTGTGGCCGAGGTGCTGGGTGAGCGGATCGGCCAGACCGACGTGTTCGACCTGCGTCCGCGCATCGGCCTGGCCAGCTCGGCGCTGGCGGAGAAGGTGCCCGCCGAGGAGAAGGTCATCGACCTGGTACTGACCGCCTCCTACGCGATTCTCGGCCGGTGGACGGAGGAGTACGACTCCCACGACGTCACCCGCGCCGTCGAGCTGATCGACATGATGGGTGTCGCGCACCTGATCAGGCGGCGTTTCGGCACGTTGTCGGAGGGTGAGCGCAAGCGCGTCCAGATCGCCCGCGCCCTCATGCCGGACCCGGAGCTGCTGCTGCTCGACGAGCCCGCCGCCGGGCTCGACCTGGGCGGGCGCGAGGATCTGGTGCGGCGGCTGGCGACGCTGGCGGGCGACCACCGCTCCCCGACGATGGTGCTGGTCACCCACCACGTGGAGGAGGTGCCGGCCGGGTTCACCCACGCGCTGCTCATGCGCCACGGATCCGTCGTCACTCAGGGGCCGATCGAGCACGTGTTGACCGCCGACAACCTCTCGCGGACGTTCGGGGTGCCGCTGGTCCTCGACCGCAACGCCGAGGGTCGCTGGTACGCCAGGCCACAGTAGCTTTTGTACGGTTGACGGCTTCGGCAAGCCGGAACCAAATATCATCTTCGGAGTCGGCCCCGACGACTCCCGGAGTGTGGCCATGGGCACCGAGCAGCTGATCGTCGCGCTTGTCATGGTCGCCGTGGTGGGGTTCGCGCTGGTGCGGACCATCCGCATCATCCCGCAGGCCACGGCGGCGATCATCGAACGGCTCGGCCGCTACCATCGCACGCTCACTCCCGGGCTGAACCTCGTCGTGCCGTTCATCGACAACATCAAGGAGATGATCGACCTGCGGGAGCAGGTCGTGTCGTTCCCCCCGCAGCCGGTCATCACGTCCGACAACCTCGTCGTCTCCATCGACACGGTCATCTACTTCCAGGTGACCAATCCCAGGGCGGCCACCTACGAGATCGCGAACTTCCTCGTCGGCGTCGAGCAGCTGACCGTCACGACGCTGCGCAACGTCGTCGGCGGGATGGACCTCGAGCGGACGCTCACCTCGCGCGAGGAGATCAACACCGAGCTGCGCGGGGTGCTCGACGAGGCGACGGGCAAGTGGGGGATCAGGGTCAACAGGGTCGAGCTGAAGGCCATCGACCCGCCGGCGTCCATCCAGGACTCGATGGAGAAGCAGATGCGGGCCGACCGCGACAAGCGGGCCGCTGTGCTGGCGGCGGAGGGTCAGAAGCAGGCGGCGATCCTGACGGCCGAGGGGGAGAAGCAGGCGGCCGTGCTGAGGGCCAGAGGTGAGGCGGAGGCGGCGGTCCTGCGCGCGCAGGCCGAGGCGGAGGCGGCGGCGATGCGGGCCAAGGGGCAGGCCGACGCTATCGGGATGGTGTTCAGGGCGATCCACGAGGGCAAGCCGGACGAGCGGCTGCTGGCCTACCAGTACCTGCAGATGTTGCCGGAGATCGCCAAGGGCGATGCGAACAAGCTGTGGATCGTGCCGTCGGAGATGGGCAAGGCGCTGGAGAACCTCGGCGGCCTGTTCGGCGGCGCCAAGGACAAGCCGGAGTAGGCCAAGGGCAAGCCGGAGTAGGCCACGGACAAGCCGGAGTAGGCCACGGACAAGCCGCAGTAGGCCGTGCGCCGTTGCCGGGCCCCGGCATCGCCGGTCCCGCGCGCCTGGAGCGGCGGCGACCGGATCACGCGGTGACCCGTGATGCGCGGAGAGTGCCCACCCCGGGCGAGGGCAGCTGACGTGTGACGTCTAGGCTCTGGCCGACGTGCATACGGAACGTGAAGGGGGCGGGACGTGACTCCGTGGGAAGCGGTCGCGGTCTGTGCGGCCGGAGTCGCAGCCGGGGCCATCAACGCCGTCGTCGGTTCGGGGTCGCTGATCACCTTTCCCACGCTGGTGGCCGTAGGGGTCGACCCTGTCACGGCCAACGTCTCCAACAACATCGGCCTGGTCCCCGGCTCCTTCACCGGCGCGTACGGCTACCGCGCCGAGCTCAAGGGCCAGCGTGACCGCCTGGTCAGGCTGGGCACGGGCTCGGCGCTCGGCTCCCTGGTGGGCGGCCTGCTGCTGCTGGTCCTCGATCCTGCCGTCTTCCAGGTCGTCGTCCCCGTCCTGATCGCGATCGCCTGCGTGCTGGTGGTGGTGCAGCCGAAGCTGAACGGCTGGCTGGCCGCCCGGCGCGAACACGCCCACCCGGACGGCGGCCCATGGCTGTGGGTGGGCGTGTTCGGCGCGGGCGTCTACGGCGGCTACTTCGGCGCCGCCCAGGGGGTGCTGCTCATCGGCCTGCTGGGCAGTTTCCTGGACGACGGCCTGCAGCGGGTCAACGCGGCCAAGAACGTCCTGTCGCTGATCGTCAACGCCACGGCCGCGGTCCTGTTCACGATCATCGCGCCGGTGGACTGGTGGGCGGTGCTGATGGTGGCGCTCGGCGCCACGCTGGGCGGGTTCCTCGGCGCGAAGGTGGGCCGCCGGCTGCCCGCGCCGGTGCTGCGCGGGTTCATCGTGTGCGTGGGGATCGTCGCCATCATCAAACTGGTGTACGGATAAATCCCAAGTAAATGGGTATAAATCAGGGCATGAAGGGTGATCGGGTCGAGATCGTGATCGACGCGGGGGGTACCCCGCGCACCTACGAAGTGATCGCCACCAAGGCCGGCCGGCGGGTCGAGGTCGCGACCAGGCGCGGCCTCGTCGAGGTCAGCGAGGTGACACGAAGCGGCACGGCCGTACGCACCGCCCGCTTCATGTCCAGCAGGATCCTCGCCCTCGTCGAGCACCCCGCCGACGCGCCGCGTCCGGCGGCTCAGCGGAAGTCGGCCGCGTGATCGGCGGCCCACGCGGCGAATGACCGGGCGGGGCGCCCGGTCAGCCGTTCCACCGCGTCGGTGACCTGCTCCGGAGCGGCGACGAAGCCGCCCCAGGCGGCCACGGCCTCCCGCGCCAGCACCGGGTCACCCCACACCGTGGCCAGCTGCGCCACGGCCTCCTCGGGCGGCATCTCCTCCCACCGCACCTCACGTCCCACGGCCGCGCCGATGATCCGCACCTGCTCGGCCTGGGTGACGGCGGCCGGCCCGCTGAGTACGGGAGCCTGCCCGACGAGCTCGTCCGACAGCAGCGCCTTCACCGCGACGGCGGCGATGTCGGCCTCGTGGATGAGGGAGCGGGCGGCCTGGCCGTACACCCATCGGACGGTGCCGGCGCGGACCGCGTCGGCCCAGCCGAGCGTGTTGGCGGCGAACCCGCCCGGCCGCAGGAACGTCCACTCCAGCGGCGAGGCGCTGATGAGCCGTTCGAGGTCCTTGTGGAACATCGTGGAGTCCTCGGGCAGGTTCGCCGACAGGTAGACGACGCGGCGGGCGTGCGCGGCGACCAGGTCGACGACCTTGGCGGCGGTCTCGGCCGCGAACCCGGGCCAGACGAGGAAGACGCCCTCGACGTCGTCGAGGGCGGCGGACAGCGAGGGGGGGTCGGTGAGATCGCCGGTGACGACCTCGACGCCGGCGGGGAAGGCGGCCTTGGCGGGGTTCCTGACCAGCGCCCGCACCCGGGCGCCCGCGGCGGTGAGCTGGGAAACGGCGTGGCGACCGACGTTGCCGGTCGCTCCGGTGACGAGAATCATGGCGCCGACGTTAGAAGTTCAACAAAGGTTTAAGTCAACGGCCGCACCTGGATCGTGCCGTCCTGCCGTACCCGGGTCTCGAAGATGGGCGCGGGCGCGGTGGCGGGACCGTGTTTGACCGAGCCGTCGCCCAGCCGGAACGTGCTGCCGTGCCAGGGGCACACCACGCACGGCACGCCGTCCTCGAGGACGATCCTGCCCTGGTGGAGCGGGCCCGCCAGGTGCGAGCACTGGTCGGCGAGCACGGTGACGCCACCGCCGTGACGCAGCACGAACAGCTGGATGTAGCCCAGCCTGCGGGCGACCGGCCTGCCCTGCGGCAGGTCGTCGATCCGGCACAGGTCGTGCCAGCCCAGCGGCACCAGGTGCGCGACCTGCTCGGCGTGGTTGGCGCCCGACGCCTGCCGGTAGGCCAGGTGGCCGCCGAGGTAGCCGCCGACCGTGGCCGCGCCGAGCCCCGCCAGGGACAGCGCCTTGCCGCCGCTCTCGCGTCCGGCCAGCCGCAGCAGGAGGGACCCCGAGAAGAGCCCCACCGCGGCCAGGTTCACCATCATGTGGACGAAGCCCACCCGCTGCTGCTCGCGGTGGAGCGAGGACCAGTCGGTGAGCCCTGCGGCGGCCGTCGGCAGCGCGCTTCCGAGCCCCGCGGCGATCAGGGTACGCGTGGCGCGCGGGTCGGCCTTCACCAGGTCGAGCAGGGCGGCCGACACCCAGCAGCCGATCGTCACCGTGGTCAGCGGCGGGTGCAGCGGCTTGCCCATGGGCACGCCGTGCAGCCAGTCGCGGAGCCCGCCGGGGCCGATCTTCTCGCGGACGAATTTCGCCAGCGCGTGGATCGGCCGGTCCATCGTCCTGCTCTTCTCGAGCCGATCGGCCAGATCGACCGGGCCGGCCAGCCTGACTTTCTCCTTCACGACCGGACCCCTACCCCGGCGGTCAGGGGATCACTCGGCGAGGTGGCCCCGGCTGACCGAGAGGTCGACCAGTTCGTAGGCGTAGGCGCCGAGCGACGCCGACCCCTCCTCGATGATCTTCACTTTCTCCCGCACCTGGTCGGCCCGCACCTTGAACAGCGGCCACGTGCCGCCCTCGGTGTGGTGGTTGGCCAGGATCGGGGCGAAGCGGTCGAGCGCCTTGGCGAAGCGCGCCTCCACCGTCTCGCGCGCCTCGAACTCCTCCCACAGCTGCCTGAAGACGCTCGCCTGGTCGGCCGGGAGCAGCGCGAAGATGCGGTCGGCGGCGGCACGTTCGGCGTCGGCCTGCGCCGCCACCGCCACCGCGTCGTAGATGAAGGTGTCGCCCGCGTCGATCTCCACCAGGTCGTGGACGAGGAGCATGGCGACCACGCGCTGGATGTCGGTGCCGGGTGGCGCGTGCTCGCCGAGGATCATCGCCAGCATGCCGATGTACCAGGAGTGCTCGGCGTCGTTCTCCCGCCGCGAGCCGTCCATGAGGCTGTTGCGGCGGATCACCCGCTTCAGCTTGTCGATCTCCAGGGCGAAGGCGATCTGGGCGGTCAGTCGGTCCTCTTCCGGGGCGCTAGTCACGCGCGACACCTTATGCATGCGCCACGCGTCCGTCGACCGCGACGATCACGGCGACGGGGTCACGTCACGGCGCCTCGACGGTGACCGGAACCCCGTTGAAGACGGCGTTCCCGGACGGCACGTCGATCGCCGCGTCGTCGGTCAGCGTGTTCGCGCTGACCCCCGGATGCTCGGCGGCCACCGCCTGCGCGCTGCCCGCGTGGCCCCAGCCGTGCGGCAGGCTGACCACCCCCCGCATGATCGTCTCCGTCGGCTCCAGCGTGACCGTGAGCCGGCCGGCGGCCGAGGTGACCACCGCCTGCCCGTCGAGCCCGAGCCGCGCCACGTCCGCCGGGTTGATCTGCAGCGTGCAGGTGTTGCTGCCGCCGACCAGCGTGCTGACGTTGTGCATCCAGCTGTTGTTCGAGCGCAGGTGGCGACGGCCGATCAGGACCATCTCTGGCGGGGCCTGCTCCAGCCGTTCCTTCAGCCGCTCGACGTCCTCCAGCAGCTGGGCAGGCGCCAGCTCCACCCGCCCCGAGGCGGTGCGGAGGATGCCGGGCAGCCGGGGCTCCAGCGGGCCCAGATCGAGCCCGTGCGGGTTCTCGCGCAGCTTGGCCAGGGACAGCTCGTAGGGGCCGAGCCGCAGCATCATGTCGAGCCTGCGCTCCGCTCCCGTCTCTCCGTCCAGCTCGAGCTCCACGCCGGCCTTCTGGAGGGTCTGGTCGATGACGAACGCGTCCAGGTCGCCCTCGAGACCCGAGGCGATCATCGCGAGCCGCGCCAGGATCTCGCCCTCGGATGGCCGGCCGCCCAGAGGCAGGATCGGCGGCGAGTAGCGCGCGTAGTTGCGCACCGCGAATCCCAGCAGCGCGAAGTCGTAGTGTCCCGACTGCAGCACCCGTGGCGGCGGCAGGATCACGTTCGCGTGCCTGGTCGTCTCGTTGAGGTAGGGGTCGACGCTGACCATGAAGTCGAGCCGTTCGAACGCCCCGTCCAGCCGGGCCCCGTTCGGCGCCGACAGCACCGGGTTGCCCGCCACCGTCACCAGGAAGCGGACCTGGCCCTCGCCCGGCGTCTCGATCTCGTCGGCCAGCGTCGCCACGGGCAGCTCGCCGTTGGCCTCGGGCAGGCCGCGCACCCTGCTCTTCCACCGGCCCGTCGTGTACGGCCTGCGGCTGCCGGGCGCCTCGGTCGCGGCCATGGGGAACATCGCCCCGCCCGGCCGGTCGAGGTTGCCCGTCAGCGTGTTGAGCACGTCGACCAGCCACTGGGCCAGCGTCCCGAACTCCTGGGTGCAGGTGCCGATCCTCGCGTAGACGGCCGCGGACGGGGCGGCGGCCAGCTCGCGGGCCAGCCGGACGACCGTCTCCTCCGGCACCCCGGTACGGCGCGCGACCACCTCGGGGGTGAAGGGCCGGGCCGCCTCCCTGACCTCCTCCAGGCCGTTGACCTCGCACGACACCGTGGTCAGGCCTTCGGTGAACAGCGTGTGGACCAGGCCGAACAGCAGGTAGGCGTCGGCTCCGGGCCGGACGAACACGTGCTCGTCGGCCAGCGCGGCGGTCCTGGTGCGCCGCGGGTCGACCACGACCACCTTGCCGCCGCGCCGCCTGATCGCCTTCAGCCGGCCGGGGAAGTTAGGGGCCGTGCACAGCGAGCCGTTGGACTCCAGCGGGTTGGCGCCGAGCATCAGCAGGTAGCCGGTGCGGTCGAGGTCGGGCACCGGGATGCGCAGGGGGTGCCCGAACATCAGCCCGCTGGCCACGTGCTTGGGCATCTGGTCGGCCGTGCTGGCGGAGTAGACGTTCCTGGTGCCGAGGGCTCTGATGAGCGGCGCGCCGTACAGGGCGCCCGCCATCGTGTGGGCGGCCGGGTTGCCGAGGTAGACGGCGACCGATCGGCGGTCCCGCACGGCCGCGAAGGCACGGGCGACGGTGTCGAAGGCCGCCTCCCATGTCACCTCGCGCCACTGGTCGCCGTCGCGGACCAGCGGCGCGCGGAGCCGGTCGGGGTCCTCGTCGAGGCGGCCGAGGCTGGCGCCCTTGGGGCAGATGAAGCCCTTGCTGAACGGGTCGTCCTTGTCGCCCTTCACGCTGGTGACGTGGCCGCTGTCGTCGAGGGTGAGCGTCAGGCCGCAGACGGCCTCGCAGAGGGGACAGGTGCGGTGCACGGTCGTCATCGCCACTCCTGAGTTCGTCATCTGAACTCATCTTGTCCGGGACGGCACGCCCTGGGAAGGCCCGAGGGCCGAGGCCGTGCCCGGCGCCTTCGACGCTCGGGAGACCCCGGCCCTCTCCCGGATGGCTCAGGCGGGAACGAGCAGCTTCGCGGTATCGAGGCGGCTCCTCGATGTCGGCACGGGATTGCGCGACATTTCACGACACCTCTTCGGGAACGAGCGAGGTACGCGGCACCTTGAGCTGGTCGAACCGCGGGTCGCGGTACGAGCGGGAGCCGAACCGGGTACGGGAGACGGTCCAGCCGCGCCGGTGAGCGAACTCGTCGGGCTCCATGCAGATGTCCCTGTCCGCCCACGCGATCCACCCTGCGATCAGTTCCCGGGCCGGGGACTTGATTCGGCTGAGTCCCTTGGTACCTTGTGAGTACATAGAAGACCCCTTTCGCGGCATTCTTGAGGTGGACTTCTGGCCGGGCCTGGCGCTGAGGCTCGACCGTCACCCGGGTGGCAGCCCGTTGACGGTGCCGGTGCGGGATCAGCGTCGGTCCGGCTTCGTGCTGAGTGCCTGTGTCGCCTCTATCTGAACGGCGCCGTTGCCGGAAGGGCGGCCTGCAGGGGCCGCGATTGAAGCATCGGGGGAAGGCTCCGCGTCCGCCATCTCGCCTTCCTGGCCTGATCGTCCCTCTGTGAACTGGCTGCGGCAATAGCTGGCGCGAAAGAAAATTCAAATTTCTTCGCAATTCCCGCTGCTAGATGCGGCGCACGAGTACATGCAACTTGCACGCAACCTGTCGGGCGGCATGTACAGCCGGGAAGTCCCCGACGCGCATCCATACGCTCGCGTCCATGGCTTTTCTCTTGCCCCCACCGTCCTCCCATGGAAGCCTTATGGCAAGTCTTCGTGCGAGTCCCCGTGCAACTTGCACGGTCTCCACCCCACTCTCGTTCCCGGTTGAGGAGAGCGGACGGTGCCATCAGAGCAGGGCAGCCCGACGGTGCGCAGGCTCAAGCTCGGTCAGGAGCTGCGCCATCTGCGCGAGCGAGGGAAGCTGACCGGCGCCCGAGCCGCGAGCCTGCTCGGCTGGTCGCCGAGCAAGGTGAGCAGGATCGAGTCCGCGAAGACGATGCCGAGCGAGGCGGACATCAAGGCGATGGCGGAGCTCTACCATGCCGGCGACGAAAAGGTCGTCGAGTTGCTCGGCCTGTTGCATGATGCGGATCAGCGCGGCTGGTGGGAAGATTACGAAGACGCCCTGCCCGGGGAGTACACAAGACTGCTCGGGCTGGAAGCGGAGGCCATCGATCAACGAGACTGGGAACCCCAGATCGTGCCAGGCCTCCTCCAAACCGAGGACTATGCCAGAGAAGTCATTCTGGCCACTCGTGGCATCGCGCGAATCACGCACAGCGGTGTTCGCAGCAGGGTCGAGGCCCGCCTCGACCGGCAGCAACGCGTCCTGCACCGGCCGGATCCACCCACGCTCTGCGTGATCCTGGACGAGTCGGTCCTGATGCGCCGCTTCGGGGAACCCTCGGTGATGCGGGAACAGATGGAGCACCTCCTCGAGGTCTCCCAGCTCTCGCATGTCAGTGTCCGTGTCCTGACCTTTGAATCACGTCATCCGGTCAACACGGGAGCTTTCATCCATCTGAGGTTCGCGGCGTTCGACGATGTCGTCTACCTGGAGTCGCTGTACGGTGCGCGCTTCGTCGAGGACCTCGAACTGGTGGCTGGATACGAAACCGCCTTCGACCACATCGGATCCGAAGCGCTCGATGAGGACGAGTCACGCGTGCTCATCCAACACAAGGCGATGATGTGGCGGCGTTGACGACAATTCCGAACAAATAGGGGCAATGGCGCCCCTTTGCCCATTTGGGGAGAAAATGCACATCGATATGAGCAGGGCGGGTTGGCGCAAGAGCCGGTACTGCAACGGCGCGGCGGCTTGCGTCGAGTTCGCCCAGCTGGCGGACGGCAACGTGGCCCTCAGGGACAGCAAGCACGAGGACGGTCCTGTCCTGGTCTTCACCCCGGACGAGTGGGCCGCTTTCGCGGCGGGTGTTCGCGACGGCGAGTTCGACCTCGTGGCCGCGTCCGCATAAAGAACGGCCCTGGCAGGTTGCTGGCACAACCCTCAGGGCCGTTCGGAAGGAGCCTCGATCCGGCGTCCTCTCTTGTCTGCTCAGCACGAAGTCGAGCATGAAGATCTTCATATCATTGCACGTTGATCATTCCGGTCAGGCTCCCGGGTGCGCCGTTTCCGCCTGCTTCCCACGACCAGCGCGACGACCGCCGCGACGAGCACGGCGATACCCCACTGGATCGGCCTGACGTCGCGAGCGGGAGGTCCTTCGGCATGCGAAGGGCTGGGCTCCGCCGCCTCGCCTCCCCCGCTCCAGACCCCGTCGACGATCCGGTGGAACTCCGCCCGAGGACCGTCGGCCATACGGCGCCGGTGCTCCCGCGTGACCGCCCAGAACCGCCGCCTCACGGCTGTCCCGTCGGCGGAAGGCGGCGCGCATGCGTTCACCGTGACACGGGGTTCCCGCAGAGGAAAGGCTCGCGTCCGAGCGGAGCGCGAGCCTGCCGCGTCATGACGCCGGGGAGGTCTACGCCTGGGAGATCTTCGGGCGGATGAGGAAGATGGAGCTCAGCCCGGCGAGGACGGCAAGCGCCGCCAACGCGACGGCCGTCCCCAGCGAGGCCTGTCCGGAATGGCCCTGCATGAGCGAGATGAACAGCGTGCCGACCGTGGCCACCCCGATCACCTGGCCGAGCTGCATGACCGTCAGCAGCGCGCCGCTGGCGTCGGCCGCGTAGGCGGCGTCCACCCGCTGGGTGGCCATGTTGGTCACCGCGATCTGCACGCCGAGCCCGGCGCCGATCAGCGCGCTGACGATCGCGTACGGCAGGCCGCCCTCCGAAGCGGCGGCCAGCCCGAGGTACGCGGGCGCGGCGACGACGTAGCCGAAGGGCACCAGCGACCGCTGCAGCCGCTGCGGCAGCCGGGGCCAGGCCAGCCCGACGGCGGCGAAGGCCAGCGCGCACGGCACCAGCATCAGCCCGGACATCAGCGGTGTCAGGTGCAGCTCGCCCTGGAGGTGCAGGGCCGAGGTGAAGAGGAAGGCTCCCCACGTGGCGGGCCCGAACAGCAGGACCGCCAGTCCTGGCCGCATGCCGGGAGCGCGCAGCACCCTGGCGTCGACCAGCGGTCGGCCGCCGCGCGCGGTCACCCAGCGCTCGACGCGGACGAACAGCGCGAAGACCGCCAGGCCGGCCGCCATCGACGCCCATCCCCACAGCGGCCAGCCGAGCTCGCGGCCCAGCACCAGCGGCACGATGACGAGCAGGACCGCCGACGACAGCGTGACCAGGCCGAGCGGGTCCAGGCCCGTACGGCCGCCGCCCTGGTCGGCGGGCAGTACCCGCAGGCCCGCCACGAGCAACAGCACGCCGATCGGCACGAGCACCAGGAACACGATCCGCCAGCCCGCGCCCAGGCCGAGCAGGATGCCGCCGAGCGCCTGGCCCACCACGATGCCGCCGCTCACCACGGCCGACCACAGCGCGATCGCCCTGCCTCGCGCCTCTCCCTGGTAGTTGCGCTGGATCAGGGTGAGCACCTGCGGCATCATGAGCGCCGCTCCCGCGCCCTGCGCGAAACGGAAGGCGACCAGCACACCCGTCGACGGCGCCAGTCCGCAGCCGAGCGTGGTCAGGGTGAACAACGCGAGGCCGGTCAGGAAGGTGTTGCGATAGCCGAACAGGTCCCCGACCCGGGCCCCGGTGATCAACAGGACGGCATAGGTGATGGTGTAGCCCGCCACGATCATCTGCAGTCCCGCCCCCGACGAGCGCAGGTCTGCTTCGATCGTCGGGGTGGCGACGTTGACGATGTTGACGTTGAGGACGGCGAGGAACTGGCCGAGCAACACGATGGGCAGGAGCAGGCCGGTGGTGCTCCTGGTAGTCGGGGTGTGGGTCATGCTACCAATGTGGTGGGCCGTGGATACTAGTAAAAAGAGTCCGATTATCCCGGTATTGGTGGCACCTGGATGAGTAAGCGACGTGATGACCTGGCCGCTTTTCTGCGCTCTCGGCGGGAGCGGGTCACGCCCGAAATGGCGGGCCTGCCGCCGGGCACCCGCAGGCGTACCCCCGGCCTGCGCAGGGAGGAGGTCGCCCATCTCGCCGGCGTGGGTGTCACCTGGTACACGTGGCTGGAGCAGGGCCGGCCCATCAACGTCAGCCTGCAGGTCCTCGACTCCATCGCGCGCACGCTCATGCTCGACGTCGCCGAGCGCCAGCAGCTCTACCTCCTGGCGGGCCACGCCGTCGCCCCGCCCGTGCGCGACTCCACCCGTGTCACGCCGGCCATGCAGGAGATCATCAACAGGCTGAGCCCGTTGCCGGCCGCCTTCAGCACCAGCCGGCACGACGTCCTGGCGTGGAACGCCGCCTACGCCGCGCTCTTCCCCGAGCTGGTCAGCGCCCCGGCGGAGGAGCGCAACACGCTGTGGCAGTGCTTCGTCGGCGCCCAGTGGCGGACGGCGCTGGTCGACAGGGAGCAGGAGCTGCACGGCAGCGTCGCCGTCTTCCGCGGCGCCTACACGCGCCACGCCGACGACCCCTTGTGGCGCGACTTCGTGAAGCGGCTGTCGGCGGCCAGCCCCGAGTTCGCCGCCCTGTGGGCCACCCACGACGTCGCCGATCCCCGCTCGCGGGAGAAGACGTTCGACAACGACCAGGTCGGACGGCTGCGGTTCACCAGCACGCTGTTCAACTGCACGGCCGCGCCCGAGACCCGTATGATCGTTTACACTCCCGTCGACGAGGCGACGCACTCCGCCGTGGTGTGGCTCACCGCGCACAGCGAGCGCGCGCATGGCATGCTCGGTGCCTGAAGACCGGGAGGGCAGATGAGACCGAGCCGCGCTGTGGCCGTTGTGGGTGTCGTGATCGCAATGACCGCCTGTGCGGCGGCGGAGTCCGAGCCGACCCCTGAGGCGGCCGAACGGCCGACGATCTCGCCCAGCCTGCCGAAGGAGCCCGAGCGCACGCCGTACACGATCTCCTTCGGGGGTGACGTGCACTTCGAGGGCGTGCTGAGAGGCAGGCTCGCCAACCCGCGCACCGCGCTCGGTCCGATCGCCAAGGTGCTGAGGTCGTCGGACCTGGCGATGGTCAACCTGGAGACGGCCATCACGACGGGCGGCACGCCGGCGCCGGGCAAGCAGTACACCTTCCGCGCGCCGGCCTCGGCGTTAACCGCGCTCAAGGCGGCCGGGGTGGACGTGGCCTCGATGGCCAACAACCACGGCATGGACTACATGGACGGCGGCCTGGCCGACTCGCTCGCCTCGATCAGGAAGTCCAGGTTCCCCGTCGTGGGCATCGGCAGGAACGAGACCGAGGCCTACAAGCCCTACCGCGTCACGGTGAACGGCAACCGCGTCGCGATCATCGGCGCCACCCAGGTGCTCGACTCGGAGTTCATCCAGGCGTGGACCGCCGCGGGCGACAAGGGCGGGCTGGCCTCGGCCAAGAACGAGGACCGCCTCATCAGAGCGGTACGGCAGGCCCGCAAGAGCGCCGACACGGTGATCGTGCACCTCCACTGGGGCACCGAGATGCAGAAGTGCCCCAACCCGGCACAGCGCGCTCTCGCCCCCAAGCTGGTCAAGGCGGGCGCGGACGTCATCGTCGGCGGACACGCGCACATCCTGCTCGGCAGCGGGTTCGTCGGCAACGCCTATGTCAACTACGGCCTGGGCAACTTCGTCTTCTACAACTGGGGGCCCGAGACCGGCAGGACCGGCGTCCTCACGCTCACCATCGACGGGCGCAAGGTGCTCAAGGACAAGTGGACGCCCGCCACCATCCAGGGCGGTGTGCCGGTCCCGCTGACCGGGGCGGCCAGGACCCAGGCGGTCTCCCAGTGGAAGGACCTGCGTTCGTGCACGGGTCTGGCCGGGAGCCCAGCCGACAGCTAGCCTCTGGACCGTGCGTCTAATAGATTCCGGTGAGGTTCGATTAGCCGTCCACGAGCAGGGCGACCCTGCGAAACCGACGATCGTGCTCCTGCACGGTTATCCCGACGACCACCACGTGTGGGACCGGGTCGTCCCGCTGCTCGGCGGCTATCACATCGTCCGGTACGACGTGCGAGGCGCCGGCGCCTCCACGGCGCCGCGCTCGCCCGGCGGCTACCTGCTCGACCGGCTGGCCGCCGACATGGACGCGGTGCTCGACGCCGTCGGCAAACCCAAGGTTCACCTCGTCGGCCACGACTGGGGCTCCATCCAGGGGTGGTACTTCCTCGGCAGGAGCGACAGGTTCGCCTCCTTCACCACGATCGGCGGCCCCGGCCTCGACC
The DNA here is from genome assembly GCF_053586935.1 of Nonomuraea sp. NPDC003727. NCBI lineage: Bacteria > Bacillati > Actinomycetota > Actinomycetes > Streptosporangiales > Streptosporangiaceae > Nonomuraea > Nonomuraea sp. NPDC003727. The sequence goes on along the minus strand of NZ_JBSFNE010000001.1, from coordinate 556,449 downwards.
AGGCCGCCGCCTTCTTCCGCCAGGCCCGCCCGAGCAGGGCGCTCGGCCAGCTGCTGCGGTCGTGGTACATCGCCGGGTTCCAGCTCCCCGTGCTGCCCGAGCTGATCGTGACGCGGCTCGCCCGTCCGCTCGGGGCCACCGCCGCCGACGCCCGCAACGGGCTCAACCTCTACCGCGCGAACATGCTCACCCGGCTGCGCCGCCCCGGCGACCCCCGCGTGCGCACGCCCGTGCAGCTCATCCGGTGCACCCGCGACCCGTTCGTCTCCCCGTGGCTGCTCGCCTCGCTCGGGCAGTGGGCGCCGGCGTTCACGCACGAGAGGCTCGTCGCCGACCACTGGCCGCAGCGCACGCGGCCCGAGGCCGTCGCCAAGCTGGTCGCCGCGTTCGCCGACCGCTGGAACGCGTCGTGACCCGCATTTGCACGTCGTTCTACAATCGCGGTTTTCCCGGCGGCGCCCGGCGTATTGGAGGCAAGATGAAGTCCGTGTCCTCTCTGCCGGATGACGAAGACGGCACCGAGCTAGCGACGCTCCGCCGTCAGCCCGCGCAGCGCCGTAGCGCTCGCAGGGTCGAGCGGATGCTCGACGCCTGCGCCCACCTGCTCGACGACGTCGGCTACGAAGCCCTCTCGACCACCCGCATCGCCGAGCGCGCCGGAGTCGCGATCGGCTCGGTCTACCAGTTCTTCCCCGACAAGCGGGCCATCACCCAGGAGCTGACCAGGCGCAACGTCGAGCTGTTCGTCTCCAGGGTCGGCGCCCGCTTCCTCGACGAGGACTACCGGGGATGGTGGGACGCCGTCGACGCGATCATCGACGAGTACGTCGCCATGCACAGGACCGTCCCCGGTTTCAAGAGCCTCCACTTCGGCGACGTCGTCGACCTCAACCTGCTCGACTCCGACTCCGAGAACAACATGGTGATCGCGGGACGGCTGCGCGGCCTGCTGCTCCAGGAGTACGGCCTGGCCGACAGCGAGGAGCTCGACGTGGCCGTCCTGGTGGCCGTCGAGGCGGGCGACGCCGTACTCAAGCTGGCCTTCCGCCGCGACCCTGCGGGCGCGCCCGACATCATCGAGGCCGCCAAGCAGCTCATCAGGTCGTTCCTGTCACGCAGGCTCAGTCCGCGCCGGTCACGCCAGGCGTGATCGGCCCGTACTCGGGCGCCGGCACCACCGGCTGCTCCGCGGGCACGAGCGCGCGCGGCGCGGTGGGTCTCGCCTTCAGCCGGTTCGCGGGAACGGGGGAACAGGGACGGGGCAGCGAGACCATCTGGATCTTGTTCGCCAGCCGCGCCTGCATCATCGCCACCCTGAGCTCGGCCGCCTCCACGGCCTCCATCCGGGCGGAGAAATAACCGGCGGTACCCGGGATCACCGTCGACAGCACCGCGGCACAGGCGATCATGAAGGTCACATGCTTGGCCATGCCCAGCCCCTTCCGCCCCTGATGACGTGTGCCATATATGCCCTTGGTCCTGGAGAGACACGCGGTGTGTAGTGGGGTTTGCACGAATCGTTGCCGAAGCTGTGCAGAGGCGGTGATGTTGCATTGTCCAGGCAAAACCGGGACCAGCTCGGTAGTCTCGCGGTGTGGCGCATGTGACCCGTGAGCACCTTGATCGAATGCTGGAGCAGGCACTGCTGGCCGACGACCACAGTTCGCTGGCCCGGCAGCTGAGCGAGCTCGCCCTCACCTACTCCTCGGGCGACATCTCCCGCGCGGCCATCTTCGTGCTGGCCGCCGAGGAATGGAAGCAGGCGGGGCAGCCGGCCCGGGCGCTCGAGTGCTTCCAGCGGGCGGTGGACGACGGCGGCGAGTCGATGATCGACCCACGGGCCGGCATCGCCGACACGCTCTTCGAGCTCGACCGGCCAGGCGAGGCACGAGAGATCATCGAGACGCTCAGGGCGGAGGGCGCGCTCACGCCCGCCACGGCGCACAACATCGCCGAGACGCTGGTGGCGTACGGTGACCTGCAGGGCGGGCTCGAGTGGGCGACCCAGGCGGCGCTCAGCTGCGCCGAGGACGACCCCGAGCACGTCGCCCTCCTGCGCACCCGCTACCGGATCAGGCTCGACCTGGGGCTGCCGGAGGACGAACTCGACTCCCTCGTCTCCTGACACGCGCTCTCTCCAGGACCCGCGGCCACCGGGCGCGGACCCCCGGTTCCACACGGGGAAGGGCCGTGCCCGGGAAAGGGGGCACGGCCCTGGTCTGGGGTGCGGGAGCGAAACCGCGTCCTCAGTTCTGCAGGGGGTCCAGCCCCAGTCCCGCCTTGCCCACGGCGTCGGTGACCCGCTTGACCCCGTCCAGCTCGAGCGCCTTCTTCGTCTCCTCGTTGACGGTCTGACCCGCCTTCCCGACCGCGTCCTTGACCGGGGCCGCCAGCTTGAGCGGCGCCTTCTCCCCCTCGACCACGTCCGGCAGCGCGGGCAGGGCCTGCGACGGCAGATCGGGCAGCCACGGGAGGGCGGAGACCCTGTCGGCGTTGGGCAGCGACGGCAGCCCCACCGGGTCGGGCGCGGTGGACTGGTGCGCCACCGCCGGCAGGCCGGACTCCTCGGGCAGCGCCACCGGGAGCGCGGGATGACCGGCGCCGGCCGCGACGCCACCCATGTCGGCGATGCTGAACACCGCCGTCGAGCGTGACATGCCCGGCATGCCGAGCTGCCTGGCGAGCTTCTCGACCGCCTTCGCCGTCTCCGAGTTCGAGGGGACGGCCATCGACGTGTGCGTGACCTGAGCCCTGACCTCCGCCGCGTCATCGCAGAGCGCGGCCACCGACGATCCCTCGTTGAGGGCGATCCGCCGCTCGCACTCCTCCGCCGACGCGGGCCCGGCCGCCAAGCTCACGCTCGTCGCCAGCACGGCCACCGCAAGGACGCTCCGAATACTCCGTGATGCGTTCGACATGCACGTTCCCCCTGATGGTGTTCGGTGATCCGACGAATCACGAAGCTAGCCACGGCGGCACGGCGGCCACCGTGGCTTGGGGCAACAGTGGTGAAGCTCTTAATGATCGAGACGCGCGGCGCGAACATCTCGTAACACTCACGCGCGGCAAGGGCGATTACGTATAGCTTCAGCAAAGAGTGGATGGTCCGCGAACGAGGGGATTCCGCAGTGTCGCCGGTCGTCCTCACGCACGCCATGACCGCCCCGCATCAGGCGAGCGAGCTGGTGGCGGCGGTGCTGCGCGACATGGAGGACCTCGCCGTGCGCCGCTTCCCCCGGTGGTTACCGGGCGCCGAGGACATCCCTGGGCCGGGCGGCGCCGGTGTCAGGGCCGTCCGGTCGCTCGCCGTACGGCTGGCGGCGGGGGATCGGCACTTCGGGCCGTTCCTGGCCGACCTGGCCGAGGCGGCGCTCAGCGGCCACCCCGGTACGGCACGCCACCCCGGTACGGCCCGCCACCCCGCGGAGGTGCGCGCGGCGGGGCTCGGCCGGGTGCTCGGCACCGGTGCGACGATCGCGGTCGAGACACCCTGTGACCTGAGCGAGGGCGAGGCTGACGCGGTGGTCGCGGGCTGCCAGTGGCTCGAACGATGGACGGGCCTGCGCGTCGTGAAGTCGTCGCGCCCGCCGGCGGAGCCCCCGGCGCCCGCCTCTCCCCGCGTTCCCGGTCAGCCCACGCGCGGGCGATCCGGGGCTCCTGGGCAGCCCGCGCCCGCGCCGTCCGGGCTTCCCTGGCAGCCTGCGGACGGTCCCGGCGGGCGGGGGCCGTGGCCGCCCAGGAAGGGGCGTCCGCATCACGCGAGCCCCGCCGAGCAGCGCATGGAGAGCGTGCTCAGGTGGTGCGAATGGGCGGCCGGCAGGGAGTGGAACCAGGTCTACGGCGCCCACCCGCTCGCCAACCCGATCAGGGTCGACCTCCTCTGGCGGGAGGCGTGGCTGATCGTCGAGATCGACGACGACAGCCACCTGAGGCAGGAGAAGTTCGAGTCGGACCGCCGGCGTGACGTGCGCCTGCACCGGGACGGCTACACGGTGCTGCGCTTCACCAGCGGCGACGTTCTGACGGACGCGCAGGCCGTGGCCCGCGAGATCGCGGTGTTCGTCAACGAAAGGGTAGGAAATGGCACTGTCGGTTCCGCAGGTCTCGGTGATGATCGTCCTCATGGCCGAGGCCGATGAGGTGACCAACCCGGAGCTGAAGAAGCGGTACGGGCTCACCCTCGACGGCGAGGACCGCCGTCGCCTGAACGACCTCAAGCTGGTGGAGAGCTGCAAACGGGGCAGGTCGTTCGCGCACGTGCTGACCGACGACGGTTGGGCGCGCCTGGCCGAGGAGATCCGTGCGGGCGTGAAGGTCACCTCCGGCTCGAACGGGGCCGCGCTCAGGGCGGTGCTGGCCGGACTGGTGCGCTTCCTGGCCCGTACCGACCAGCGTCTGGGCGACGTCTTCCAGCCCGCCCAGGAGGCGGACTCCCGCGAGACCACACCCGAGGACGTCGAAGGGCGGGTACGGGCCGTCTACGCCGAGCTGGCCCGCGAGCCGGGCGGCTGGGTCAGCCTGACCGACGTCCGCCTGCGGCTGGCCGACGTGCCCAAGGACGTGATGGACGCCGCCCTGCGCGGCCTCAACAGGCAGCCCGACGTCGTCATGGTGCCCGAGGACAACCAGAAGGCGCTCAGGCCGCAGGACCGCAGCTCCGCGCTGGCCGTCGGCGACCAGGACAAGCACTACCTGTCGATCGGCGCCCGATGACGGCGGAATGGGAGGCGCTGAGCGCGCTGCGGCTCAACGCGGTCCACGCCCCTGACGACGTCTGGCGGCCCTCGCCGTACCACGTGGAGAGCCTGCACCCGATGGCCGCGCTCGACCTGCGCCGCGGGGTGACCGAGGCGAAGGAGAGCGCTGACGCCAGCCCGATCGGCGTGGTGATCCAGGGGCAGCGCGGCACCGGCAAGACCCACCTGCTGGGCTGGGCGCGCGAGCACGCGCAGCGGGAGGGCGGGTACTTCTTCCTGGTCGGCCTGCTCGACGCCAGGAGCTTCTGGGAGAGCATCGTGATCGCGATGCTGGACAGCCTCTGGCGGCCGGCCGAGGACGGCCACTCGCAGCTGCGCCTGCTGCTGAACCGGCTGGCGCAGCTGGCCGACGTGCCCAGGATGGTACGGCGGGCCGTCGACGGAAGGGGCCACCTCGACAGGAAGGCGCTCGACCTGTTCGTGGAGGCGCTGCGCCGCAAGGGCGGCACCGTGCTCAGGGACGCGCACGACACGGCGCGGGCCCTGGTGCTGCTGGCCTCCGACGACCTGACGGCGCAGGACGTGGGGCAGGCCTACCTGTCGTCGCTCCCCGACGAGGGGCTGGGCAGGGAATGGGGGCTGACCAGGATCTACCGCTCGCCGCAGGAGGTGGTGCGTGACCTGTCACGGCTGCTGGCGCTGACGGGCCCGTCGGTGATCGCCGTCGACCAGGTCGACGCGCTGGTGGCGCAGTCCGGCGCCCGCCTGGTCGACGAGGGGCAGGGCGCGGTCGTCGAGCAGGTGGCCGGCGGCCTGATGGCGCTGCGTGACGTCACCCGGCGGACCCTGACCGTGCTCTCCTGCCTGCCGCACACCTGGATGCTGATCAGGGAGCAGGCGACGGACACCGTCCGCGACAGGTTCAGGGAACCGGCCACGCTCAGGGTGCTGAAGGACGCGCAGACCGCGCGGGCCATCGTCGAACGGCGTTTCGCGGCGGGGTTCGGCAAGGTGGGGTTCGTCCCGCCGTACCCGACCTGGCCGGTGTTGGAGGACGCCTTCGACAGCGCGGTCGGGCTGACGCCGCGGCAGATCCTCGTCAAGATCGACAATCATGTCCAGAGCTGCCTCGCCGAGGGCGAGATCAGGGAGCTCGACCGGCTCGACGACCCGGGAGACGGGGGCGGCGGAGGTGGCGGCACGCCGTCCGGCGCCGGTCCCTCCGGGCTGGCCGCGCTCGACGCCCACTTCGCCCGGCTGAGGGATAGCGCCGAGATCGAGCCCGCGCTGGACCCCAGAACCGAGGACGCCGTCCTGCCCGGACTCCTGTCGGCAGGGCTGGCGGCGTGGACGGTGGGTCGTGGCGCCGCGGCGCACGTGTACGCCCAGGATCCGCCGCCGAGCACCAAACCGCCCCTGCACGCCCGCCTGCGTCTGACGCTCGACGAGGCGACGGAGGACGAGGTGCACTGGTGCTTCAGGGGCATCGCCAGCACCCACCCCGTCGCGGCGCTGCACCGGCTGAGGGCGGCGTGCGTCTCGGCGGGGCTGCAGGCGGGGGTGCCGAGGCGGCAGCTGTTCGTGCTGCGCAACGAGCCCTGGTCGGGCGGGCCGAAGACGAAGGAGGCGGTGGCGGCGTTCGAGGCGGCGGGCGGGCGGGTGCTGCACGTGGACGAGGCGGACCTGCGCACGCTGGCGGCGCTGCGGGCGCTGCTCGACGAGGAGCCCGCGCACCTGCGGGAGTGGCTGTCCGCCCGGCGTCCGGCCGACGACGTGAAGCTGCTGGTCGAGGCCCTCAGCCACCCCGCCACCGCCCTCGCCCCGGCTCCCGCCTCGCCCGGCCCCGCTGCCCTGCCCGCCGTGGAAGGGGCTGCCGCTTTGCCGCCCGGCCCCGCCGCCTCGCCCGCCGTGGAAGCCGCTGCCGCGCCACCCGGCCGTGCTGTCCTGCCCGCCGTGGAAGCCGCTGCCGCGCCGCCCGGGCCTGTCGCCCAGCCCGCCGCACCCGTGAGGGCCGCGCCGTCCGGCGGGGGCTCCCTCACCACCGGCGCGGGCCGTTCCGGATCCGGGGCAGCCGGCGCGCGCCCGGACTCGGTGGTCGTCGGCACGGACACGGGCGCGGGCACCCCGGTGCGGATCGAGCTGGCGGCCCTCAGGAAGCACACGGTCATCTTCGCCGGCTCGGGCTCCGGCAAGACCGTGCTGATCCGCAGGCTCGTCGAGGAGTGCGCGCTGCAGGGTGTCTCCGCCGTCGTGCTCGATCCGAACAACGATCTGTCCCGCCTCGGTACGGCATGGCCCGAGCCCCCACCCGCCTGGGAGGACGGCGACCGGCAGAAGGCCGCCGACTACCTCCGCGACACCGACGTGGTCGTCTGGACCCCCGGCAGGCAGTCCGGCCGCCCGCTCACCTTCCAGCCGCTGCCCGACCTGAGCGGCCTGGCCGACGACCCCGACGAGTTCCGCCTGGCGATCGACGCCGCGGTGGCCGCCCTCGCCCCCAAGGCCAGGATCGACGGGGCGACGGCCAAGGCGCAGCGCGCCCAGGCCGTGCTGAGGGAGGCGGTCGCCCACCACGCGAAGCTCCGAGCGCACGGGCTGGAGGGGCTGATCGAGCTGCTGTCCGACCTGCCCGAGGAGGTCAGCGACCTGGACGGCGCCGCGAAGCTGGCCGCCGAGGTGGGACAGAACCTGCGGGCGGCGGTCATCAACGACCCCCTGTTCGGCGGTCGCGGCACCCCGGTCGACCCCGGCGTGCTGCTGACCCCGGAGCGCGGACGGCGGGCCCGGGTGTCGGTGATCAACATGGCCGGGCTCCAGGAGGACGAGCAGCGGCAGGGCTTCGTCAACCGGCTCCAGCTCGGGCTGTTCGCGTGGTTCAGACGGCATCCGGCGGGCGGCCGGCCGCTGGGCGGGCTGCTGGTCATGGACGAGGCGCAGACGTTCGCGCCGCAGGCGAAGACCACGCCCGCCACGGGCAGCACCCTCATGCTCGCCTCCCAGGCCCGCAAGTACGGCCTGGGCCTGGTGTTCGCCACCCAGGCGCCGAAGGGGCTGCACAACCACATCCCCGGCAACGCCGCCACACAGTTCTTCGGCTTCCTGAACGCGCCGATCCAGCGGCAGGCCGCGGAGGAGATGGCCAGGGCCAAGGGGGGAGCGGCGACGGAGATCGGGCGGTTGCGGGCCGGGCGGTTCTACGTGGCGGCGGAGGGGGCGGGGTTCCACCAGATCAGCGTGCCGATGTGCCTGAGCCACCATCCGGCCTCCCCGCCCACCGCCGAGGAGGTTCTGTCCCTGGCCCGCGCCGACACCCCCTGACCACAGGCCCCGACCGGCCCCGCCCCACAGCTCTCCCGCGAGCGGGACGAGCCCCTCGAGGACTGTCCCCCTGAGCATGAAGCGCCCCTCGGGGACTCTCCCCGTGTGCGGTACGAGCCCCTCGGGGACTCTCCCCGTGTGTGGGACGCGCTCCCCGGGGACTCTCGCCGTGGGCGGGACGCCCCTCGTGGACGGAGCACGCGACGGGGCCACGCGGACGTGACAAGGCCCCGGACGGGAATCCGCCCGAGGCCTTGTGGTTCAGGGGCCAGGGTCAGGCGCGGCCGATGGTCAGCTCGTCGTCGCCCAGGTCGACCAGGACCGTGTCGCCGTCGACCACCTCGCCGGACAGCACCGCCTTGGCCAGCTTGTCGCCGATCGCCGACTGCACCAGCCGCCGCAGCGGCCGCGCGCCGTACATCGGGTCGTAGCCGGTGATCGCCAGCCAGTCGCGCGCCGCCGGGGTGACGTCGAGCGCGAGCCGCCGGTCGGCCAGCCGCTGGGCGAGCCGGTCCACCTGCAGGTCGACGATCTTCGTCAGCTCCTCCGTGCCGAGCGCGTCGAAGAGGATGACGTCGTCGAGCCGGTTGAGGAACTCCGGCTTGAACGAGGCCCGCACCGCGCCCATCACCGCGTCGCGCTTGGCGCCGTTCTCCAGTTTCGGATCGACGAGGTACTGCGAGCCGATGTTGGAGGTCAGGATGAGGATCGTGTTGCGGAAGTCGACCGTGCGGCCCTGCCCGTCGGTCAGCCGGCCGTCGTCGAGCACCTGCAGCAGGATGTCGAAGACCTCGGGGTGCGCCTTCTCGACCTCGTCCAGCAGGACGACGGTGTAGGGGCGCCGCCGTACGGTCTCGGTGAGCTGGCCGCCCTCCTCGTAGCCGACGTAGCCGGGAGGCGCGCCGACCAGGCGGGCGACGCTGTGCTTCTCGGAGTACTCGGACATGTCGATGCGGGTCATCGCCCGCTCGTCGTCGAACAGGAACTCCGCCAGCGCCTTGGCCAGCTCGGTCTTGCCGACGCCGGTCGGGCCGAGGAACAGGAACGAGCCCGTCGGCCGGTCGGGGTCGGCGATGCCGGCGCGGCTGCGCCGCACGGCGTCGGAGACGGCCTGGACGGCTTCGCGCTGCCCGATGAGGCGCCTGCCGAGCTCGTCCTCCATCCGCAGCAGCTTGGCGGTCTCGGCCTCGAGCAGCCGCCCGGCGGGGATGCCGGTCCACGAGGAGATGACCTCCGCGATGTCGTCGGAGCCGACCTCCTCCTTGACCATCTGCTGCTCGGGCGTCTCCTGGGCGGCGGCCAGCAGTTCCTTCTCCAGGCGGGGAACCTCGTCGTACAGGAGCCTGGAGGCGTCGGCGTAGTTGCCGTCGCGCTGGAAACGTTCGGCGGCGCCGCGCGCCTCGTCGAGCTGCTTCTTCAGGTCGCCGACCCGGTTGAGCCCGTCCTTCTCGCGCTGCCACCTGGCCACGAGGGCGTTGAGCTCCTCCTGGCGGTCGGCCAGCTCGGCGCGCAGCCGTTCGAGGCGCTGCAGGGAGGCCTCGTCGGTCTCCTTGGCCAGGGCCAGCTCCTCCATCTTCATCCGGTCGACGTTGCGCTGGAGCTGGTCGATCTCGACGGGACGCGAGTCGATCTCCATGCGCAGCCGCGAGGCGGCCTCGTCGACCAGGTCGATGGCCTTGTCGGGGAGGAAGCGGTTGGTGATGTAGCGGTCGGACAGCGCCGCGGCGGCCACGAGGGCGCTGTCGGCGATCTGCACCTGGTGGTGGGCCTCATAACGGCCCTTCAGCCCGCGCAGGATGGCGATGGTGTCCTCGACGGACGGCTCGCCGACGAACACCTGCTGGAAGCGCCGCTCGAGCGCCGGGTCCTTCTCGATCCGCTCGCGGTACTCGTCGAGGGTGGTGGCGCCGATCATGCGCAGCTCGCCGCGCGCCAGCATCGGCTTGAGCATGTTGCCCGCGTCCATGGCGCCCTCGGCGGCGCCCGCGCCGACCACGGTGTGCAGCTCGTCAATGAAGGTGACGATCTGCCCGTTGCTCTCCTTGATCTCGGAGAGCACGGCCTTGAGCCGCTCCTCGAACTCGCCGCGGTACTTCGCGCCCGCCACCATCGCGCCGAGGTCGAGCGAGACGAGCTTCTTGTTGCGCAGCGACTCGGGCACGTCACCGGCGACGATCCGCTGCGCCAGCCCCTCGACGACGGCGGTCTTGCCGACGCCCGGCTCGCCGATCAGCACCGGGTTGTTCTTGGTGCGGCGCGACAGCACCTGCACCACGCGCCTGATCTCGGAGTCGCGCCCGATCACCGGGTCGAGCTTGCCGCTCCTGGCCCGCTCGGTCAGGTCGACGCCGTACTTCTCCAGCGCCTGGTAGGTGTCCTCCGGCGTCTCGCTGGTGACCCTGGCGTGCCCGCGCACCTTCTCGAACGCGTCGAGCAGCGCCTGCGGCGTGGCCCCCGAGTTCTTCAGCAGCGTGGCCATCTCGCCGCCGTCGGTCGCGAGACCGACCAGCAGGTGCTCGGTCGAGACGTACTCGTCCTCCAGGCGCTTGGCCCGCTGCGCGGCGGTGTTGATCACCGTCAGCACCTGACGCGAGCTGGAGGGCGCGCTCACCGTGGCGCCCTGCGCCTTCGGCAGGGCCGCCAGCGCGGCCTCCACCTTGGCGCGCAACGCCTTCCAGTCGGCGCCGACCGCTTCGAGCAGAGGTACGGCGGTGCCGCCCGTCTGGGAGAGGAGGGCGGCCAGCAGATGGGCCGGCGCGATCTCGGGATTTCCTTCGGTGGCCGCCCGCCGCATGGCGACCGACAGCGCTTCCTGGCTCTTCTGCGTGAGCTTGTAGTCCATGTATTCAGGCCCCCGGTGGCAACTCGTAGCGGATCAGCGCCTTGACCATGGACACTTCGGCTCTGAGGCGGTGAACCTCCTCACGCAGCCTCAGCGCTTCGTTCTCCAGCTCAAGAATCCGCTTGATGCCGGCGAGGTTGATGCCCTCCTCCTGGGACAGGCGCTGCACCTCGCGCAGCTGGATGATGTCTCGCATGGAGTAGAGGCGGCCGCGGCCCGCCGTACGGCCCGGGCAGACCAGCCCGAGGCGGTCGTACTGCCGCAGGGTCTGCGGATGCAGGCCGGACAGCTGGGCGGCCACCGAGATGACGTAGACGGGTGTCTCGTCCGACAGGTTGAAGTAGTTGGCGTCCATCGGCCTACTCACTCCTGGCACGTTGGATGAGGTCGGCCCGAGGGTCCTCGTTCGCGGTGGCGGTGCGGAACTCGTTCAGCAGCTCGCGCGACTTGTCGTCGAGCTCCTGCGGCACGAGCACCTCCACCGAGGCGAGCAGGTCGCCCTTGGTGCCGTCCTTACGGGTGGCCCCCCTGCCGCGGACCCTGAACGTGCGGCCGTTGGGCGTACCCGCCGGAATGCGCAGAGTGACAGGCAGGCCCTTGAGGACGGGCACCTTGATCTCCGCGCCGAGCGCCGCCTCGGTGAAGGTGACGGGAACGGTGATGGTCAGGTTGTCGCCCGACCGCCCGAACACCGCGTGCGGCTTGACGTGAGTCTGGATGTAGAGGTCGCCCGCCGGCCCGCCGTTCTCGCCGGGCGCGCCCTTGCCTTTGAGCTTGACCCGCTGCCCGTCGGCCACCCCGGCCGGGATGCGCGCCTGGATGGTGCGGGTGCTCTTGGCCCGCCCGCTGCCGTCGCAGACCGGGCAGGGGTCGTCGACGAGCAGCCCGCGGCCCTTGCAGTCGCGGCAGGGCTCGGAGAAGGCGAAGTTGCCCAGGTTACGGCTGGCCGCACCGGTGCCCTCGCAGGTCGGGCAGACCCGCGGGGTCGTGCCGGCCTTGGCTCCCGTGCCGCTACAGGCCTTGCACGCCGACGACGTGGTCAGCCTCAGCGAGACGGTGTGGCCCTCGACCGCCTCGGTGAAGGAGAGCGTGACCTCGGACTCGATGTCCTGGCCGCGGCGCGGCCTGGTCGTCGTGCCCGTGGTGCGGGTGCTCCCGCCGCCCCCCCTGTTGAACAGCCCGCCGAACAGGTCGCCGATGCGCTCGCTCGTGCTTCCGCTGTGCTGGCCGGTGCCGCCGAACAGGTCGCCGAAGTCGAACGGGAAACCACCGCCACCGCCGCCGGGCCGCGGCGCGCCCATGCCCGATCCGAACAGGGTGCGCGCCTCGTCGTACTCCTTGCGGCGCTTGCTGTCCGAGAGCACGTCGTTGGCCTCGGAGATCTCCTTGAACCTGGCCTCCTTGGCGGAGTCACCCTGGTTGGCGTCCGGGTGGTACTGCCTGGCCAGCTTCCGGTAGGCCTTCTTGATCTCTTCGGCGGTGGCGGTTTTCGGCACACCAAGGACGGCGTAGTAATCCTTCTCCAGGTAGTCCTTGGTGCTCATCTATGGCGTCCTTTCGGGGGGTTCTCAGTTGTCGTCGGACGCGGCCGGGGCGTCCTCGGGTTCGGCGACCGCGACCCTTGCCGGGCGCAGCACCCGATCACCGATGCGGTAGCCGAGCTGCAGCACCTCGATGGCGGTCGGCTCGGTCACCTCCGAGGAGTAGCTGTGCATCAGCGCCTCGTGGACCGTCGGGTCGAAGGGCTCGCCCTTCTGGCCGAACGGGGTCAGCCCCAGCTTGGTGACGACCGCCTCCAGCGACTCGGCGACCTTGGCGAAACCGCCGGTCAGTTCGCCGTGGTCGCGAGCCCTGCCGATGTCGTCGAGGACCGGCAGCAGCTCGGTGAGCGCTCCGGCGACCGCCTGCTCGCGGACCGCGACCCGGTCGCGCTCGACCCGCCTGCGGTAGTTGGTGTACTCCGCCTGCAGCCGCTGCAGGTCCGCGGTGCGCTCGGCCAGGAGGCCGGTGTCGCCCCCCGCGACAGGCGCGGCGTCCGCCGGAGGAGCGGCCGGGGCCGGCTCCTCCTTGGCGGTCCTCGCCTGACCCGTCTTGGGGTCGATCTTGCGGTTGTCGCGGATCACCGGCTCTGACTCGGGCCCGTTATCGCGCGGCTCAGACATCGTCACTGGTCCTTCTTGGGCTGGTCGTCGTCCACGATCTCCGCCTCGACGACGTCGTCGTCGCCGGCCTTGGCCTGGCCGGTCTCGCCCTCGGGCGTGGGGCCGGCCTGCTGCTGGCTCTGAGCGTAGATCGCCGAACCCATCTTCTGGCTGACCGTGGCCAGCTTCTCCGCCGAGGTGCGGATCGTGTCGGTGTCGGTGCCCTCGAGAGCCTTCTTCAGCTCGGCGAGCGCGTCGTTCACCTCGGTCTTGATCTCACCGGGGACCTTGTCGTCGTTCTCGCGGAGGAACTTCTCCGTCTGGTAGGCGAGGCCGTCGGCGTTGTTGCGGACCTCGGCCTCCTCACGACGCTTCTTGTCCTCCTCGGCGTAGGACTCGGCCTCGCGCATCATGCGCTCGATGTCGTCCTTCGGCAGCGCCGAGCCGCCGGTGATCGTCATCGTCTGCTCCTTGCCGGTGCCAAGGTCCTTGGCGGAGACGTTGACGATGCCGTTGGCGTCGATGTCGAAGGTGACCTCGATCTGCGGGATGCCGCGCGGGGCCGGGGCGATGCCGGTCAGCTCGAAGGTGGCCAGCTTCTTGTTGTAGGAAGCGATCTCACGCTCGCCCTGGTAGACCTGGATCTGCACCGACGGCTGGTTGTCCTCGGCCGTGGTGAAGACCTCCGAGCGCTTGGTCGGGATCGTCGTGTTGCGCTCGATGATCTTCGTGAAGATGCCGCCCTTGGTCTCGATGCCGAGGGACAGCGGGGTCACGTCGAGCAGCAGGACGTCCTTGACCTCACCCTTGAGCACGCCCGCCTGGAGCGCGGCGCCGATCGCCACGACCTCGTCGGGGTTGACGCCCTTGTTCGGCTCCTTGCCGCCGGTGAGCTCCTTGACCAGCTCGGAGACGGCGGGCATACGGGTCGAACCACCGACGAGCACCACGTGGGCGATGTCGGAGACCTTGATGCCGGCGTCCTTGATGACCTGGTGGAACGGGCCCTTGGTCCGCTCGAGCAGGTCGGCGGTCAGGCGCTGGAACTCCGAGCGGGTCAGCTTCTCGTCGAGGTGCAGCGGGCCCTCGGAGGAGGCCGTGATGTAGGGCAGGTTGATGTTGGTCTCGGCCTGGCTGGACAGCTCGATCTTGGCCTTCTCCGCCGCCTCGCGCAGGCGCTGGAGGGCCATCTTGTCCTTGGCCAGGTCGACGCCGTGGGCGTTCTGGAAGCGCTTGACCAGCTCGTCGACGACGCGCTGGTCCCAGTCGTCGCCACCGAGGTGGTTGTCGCCGGAGGTGGCCTTCACCTCGACGAAGCCGTGGCCGTCCTCCTGGCCGACGTCGAGCAGGGACACGTCGAAGGTGCCGCCGCCGAGGTCGAAGACCAGGATGGTCTGGTCCTTGTCCTTGTCGAGGCCGTAGGCGAGGGCCGCGGCCGTCGGCTCGTTGATGATGCGAAGCACGTTGAGGCCCGCGATCGTGCCGGCTTCCTTGGTGGCCTGGCGCTGGGCGTCGTTGAAGTAGGCCGGGACGGTGATCACGGCGTCGGTGATCTTCTCGCCCAGGTAGGCCTCGGCGTCCTGCTTGAGCTTCTGCAGGACGAAAGCGCTGATCTGCTGCGGGGAGAACTTCTTCCCGTCGATCTCCGTGGACCAGTTGGTGCCCATCTCGCGCTTGACCGAGCGAATCGTCCGGTCCACGTTGGTGACGGCCTGACGCTTGGCCACCTCACCGACGAGGACCTCGCCGTTCTTCGCGAAGGCGACCACGGACGGCGTGGTCCGCGAGCCCTGCGCGTTGGCGATGACGGTGGGCTCACCGCCCTCGAGGATCGAGACGACGGAGTTGGTCGTCCCCAGGTCGATACCTACCGCACGTGCCATGAGTACGTCCTTGTAGTCAAAGTTGAGCTTGTTGGGCTCAACCTATGGACCGACGAATGGTTTGTCAAACGAGTTGAGCCTATGCGACTCAACCTCTGGGTGCGCACCGACATTCCCGGCGAGGGGGCTTTTCCGAGTGACTCACGATCCTGAACGACAGGCGCCACCCCCGCGGTTCCAACCCGGTGCGGACGCACACGGCGACGGCCGCCCCTCGGGGACGGCCGTCGTGTGGGTTCGGCTTCTCCAGCGCCCGTGCCGGCGCTTCTCTGGCGTCTTTTCCAGCGTCTTCTCTAGCGCCGCCCGGCGCCGTCGACGATCTTGCGTTTCCCGATCGGCGCCTTCAGCTTGACCGTCGTGGTCTTCTGGATGGCGATCTCGATGCAGGAGACGTTCTGGGCCTTGGCCGCCGTGCCCTCGTAGAGGGTGACGGTCACCTGCTTGGCCGTCTCCTTCACCGCCACCCTGTCGAGCACCGCGCACGGCTCGACACCCGACCACCAGACCAGCTTGACCAGGCGGTCCTTGGCCTTGGCGCTCTCGAACCGGACCTTACGGGTGTTGACGGTGTCGCCGACCGGTCTGACCTTCTTCGGCGACGGGGTGGGGGAGGTGGAGGGCGTGCTGATCGCCGGCTGGGCGGCGACGGGCTGGTGGGGGTTCGGGCGGGCTGCCGTGTCAGTGGCGGCCGCGCCGCAGCTCAGGGTCAGCATCAGACACCCGGCCACGAGGGCTGTAGTCCGCATACCCGTATGACGGATCCCGCGACGCCCCGGTTCACCCTCCCACCGCCCATCCTTCGCGCCGGCCCGCGCCCGCCTTCCGGGCGAATCGCCCTCCGACCGTCGCGGGGTCTCGGCCGGTCCTGCCCGCAGGCGTCGGGTGACCGCCTCGGGCCCTTCCCGCAGGCGTCGGGTGACCGTCTCGGGCCCGTCGGTCCTGCCCGCGGACCTCGGGGGACGGTCTCGGGGTGTCGGCGCCGGCCTCCCGGGGTGGCCGCGTCGGGGTGCTCCTGGCGGGCCGTACCGAGGGTCGCGGGAGAGATCGGGGCGGTGATCCACCGGCGATGCGGGGTCTACGCTGGTGATGTGCTGCGTCACGTTCTCCTGGCCGCCTCGCGAAGCGAGCGCGCCGAGCGTCTCATCGCCTCGTCCCCGCTGACCAGGGGAGTGGTCAGCCGCTACGTGGCCGACGACGTGGGCGCCGTCGTCCACGACCTGTCACACCAGGGGCTGCTCGTCACCGTCGACCACCTCGGCGAGGACGTCACCGACAGGACACAGGCCGAGCGCGAGGTCCGCGCCTACCTCACCCTCCTCGAAGGTCTCCCCTCGGGAGCCGACGTCTCCGTCAAGCTCACCGCCCTCGGCCTGCGCCTGTCGGAGCAGTTCGCCCTCGACAACGCCGCGTCGGTCTGCGAGGCCGCCGCGGCCAGGGGCGTGACGGTCACCCTCGACGCCGAGGAGCACGACACCATCGAGGCCCAGCTGTCGATCCACTCGACCCTCCGCAAGGAGCATCCCGACGTCGGCGTGGTCGTCCAGTCCTACCTGCGCGCCGCGCCTGAGCGCTGCGCGAAGCTCGACAGCGCCAGGGTACGGCTGTGCAAGGGCGCGTACGTGGCGCCCGAAGCGCTGTCGTACACCTCACCGAGGGACATCGACCGCAGCTACGTCCGCTGCCTCAAGACACTCATGGCGGGCACCGGCTACCCGATGGTCGCCACCCACGACCCGCGCCTGATCGAGATCTCCGCCGCGCTGGCCGTCCTCCACGGGCGCGACACCACCGGCTTCGAGTTGCAGATGCTGTACGGCGTGCGGCCCGCCGAGCAGCGGCGGCTGGCGGGGGTCGGCTCGCAGGTCAGGGTGTACGTGCCGTACGGCGACGACTGGTACGCCTACCTCATGCGCCGCCTGGCCGAGCGCCCGGCCAACCTGACCTTCTTCGCCCGCTCGCTCCTCTCCCGGGACTGAGGCTCCCAGCGTTGCGACCGTCACGCTCTCCGGGTTCGAGGCCGCTCGCTTCCCTCCAGGAGTCGGGGTCGGGTGGCCCTCTCTCCGGGGCCGAGGCTGCTCGCGCCTCTCGCGGCTGGGGCCGAGACCGCCCGCTCCTTCTCCTGGGGAGGCCGGTCGCTTCCCTCCTGGGGCGGAGGCCGGTCGGTCCTGTTCCGGGGCGGAGGCCGGTCGCTCCTCTCGCGGCTGAGCCCGGTCGTTATCCCGGGGCGGGCCGGTCGGGGATCCCCAGGGTCGGCGAAGTGGTCGTGGTCGAGTGTGCCGCTCCGGCGTGACCTCGCCAGGCCCGGCCTCGACGCCGTACCGGCCGCCGCCTTTTCCGGCGCGGTGCGGCCACGTCGGACTAGGTAGGCTGCCCGCATGATTGCGATTCTGGGAACCGGCAAGATGGGCGAGGCCCTGCTGTCGGGGCTGCTGCGGGCCGGGTTCAAGCCGGGCGACGTCCTGGCGACCGCGCGCAGGGAGGAGCGGGCCCAGGCGCTTCGGGAGACGTACGGCGTGCGGACCGTGTCGAACACCGAGGCCGCCAAGGCCGCCGACACGCTGATCCTCGCCGTCAAGCCACAGGACATGGCCGCCCTGCTGGCCGAGATCGCCCCCTACGTGCCCGCCGACAGGCTCGTCATCTCGGCGGCGGCGGGCATCACGACCGCGTTCGTCGAGCAGCGGCTCGGGGTGGACGTGCCGGTGGTCAGGGTCATGTCGAACACGCCGATCAAGTTCGACGAGGCGATGAGCGTGATCTCGGCCGGCGCGTACGCGGGTGAAGAGCACCTGCAGCGCACCGAGAACCTGCTCAAGCCGGTGGGCAAGGTGCTGCGGATCCCCGAGTCGCAGCAGGACGCGGCGACGGCGCTGTCGGGCAGCGGTCCCGCGTACTTCTTCTACCTGGTCGAGGCGATGGTGGACGCGGGCATCCTGCTCGGCATGCCGCGCGCCGCGGCGCTGGACATGGTCACGCAGTCGATCGTGGGAGCGGCGATCATGCTGCGTGACTCGGGGGAGCACCCGGTGATCCTGCGCGAGGCGGTGACCTCGCCCGGCGGTACGACCATCGCGGCGATCGCCGAGCTCGAACGGCACAGCGTGCGCGCGGCCTTCCTGGCCGCCATCGAGGCGGCCCGCGACCGCGGCCGCCAGCTCGCCTCCGGCTGACCGCAGGCTCCCGGCCTCACGCCCGTCCTGCGGTCGCCCCGCTGTTAGGAAACTGGGTCGTCTTCGGCATCACGCTGTTCGGCCCGTTGATCCCCCTCGGCTCCGAGCTGATCACCGGCGCGTACGGCGAGACCGCCTACGGCCTCGTCCTGTCGGCCGGCGGCGCGGGCACGATCGTCGGCGGCCTGGTCGCCCTGCGGGTCCGCCCGGCCAGGCCGCTGGCGGCGGGCGCGGCCGGGCTGCTGCTGTTCGCGCTGGAACCGCTGACGATCGCCCTCGGCGCGTCCCTCCCGGTCGTCATGGCGGGGCACGTGCTGGGCGGCGCCGCGTGGGCGTTCTGGTCGGTGATGTGGGCGACCAGCGTGCAGACCATGGTGCCGGGAAACGCGCTCACCAGGTAGGGGTACGGCAGGCGGTCGCCTGATGCGCCCTCTACGCTAGGCGGCGTGACGGTTCGTCGCGGTATCCCCCCGCTGCTCGTCCTGTTAGCGCTTACCGGCTGCACCGCCGAGGAGCCGCCTGCCTTCCAGCTCGCGCAGGTGCAGCGCGCCCCGGTCACGGAGGTCGTCGAGGCGCCCGCCACGATCGGTGCCAGGGCCACGGCCACGCTGCGCGCGCCCGCCCAGGGCACGGTGACCAAGCTGTACGTGCGTGACGGCGAGAAGGTCGCCAAGGGGCAGATCCTGGCCAGGATCCGGTCCCCGCAGGCCACCGACCAGCTCGCCCAGGCGCGCAGGGCGGCGCGTCCCGTGCCCGCCCCCTCGACGCCGCGCCTGGCGAGCATCGACACCAGCGCCTTCGACCGCAAGGTGGCCAGGCACTTCGCCAAGGCCAGGGCGGAGGCCCGCAAGGTGGACGACGCGGCCGCGCGCAGGCAGCTGCTGTCCGCCATCGACATGGCCGAGACGCAGCACAAGGCCAACAAGCAGGCGCTGTCGCAGATCACCGCGTCGCTCAGCCGTACCGTCAGCGGCTTCACCAGCGGGCTGACCGCCTCGATGTCGTCGCTGCAGGCGGCCTCGCGCACGCAGGCCAGGGTGGCGGTCAAGGCCGCCGAGTCCACGGTGAAGGCGCTCACCATCAAGGCGCCGTTCGGCGGCGTCGTCACGCTCGGGCGTCCTTCGGGCGGTGGCGGCTCCAGCGCGTTGAGCGGGCTGCTCGGGCAGATCCCCGGCGGGGCGGCGCCGCAGCTGCCCGCCGTACCGGCGGGCGGGTCGTCGGGCGGCGGCGCGCCGGTCGCGGTCGGCGTGCCGGTGTCGGCGGGCGACCCGATCGTGACGGTGACCGACGTGTCCAAGCTGACGCTCTCCGCCGACATCGACGAGACCGACGTGCTGCTGGTCAAGCCCGAGACCCGCGCGGAGATCGAGCTGGACGCGGTGCCCGGCGCGACCTACACCGCCACGGTGACGGGCGTCGGCATCCAGCCCATGGAGGCCACCACCGGCGGGGTCAGCTACCCCGTGCAGCTGTCCCTCGGCTCCGGCGCCTTCGACGACGGGTCCGCGGCGCCCACCCCCAAACCCGGCATGAGCGCGGTCGCCAGGCTGACCGTCCGCGAGGCGCCCTCCGCCGTCGCCGTGCCCGCCTCGGCGATCGTCTCGAGCGGGCGGGAGAGCGTCGTCTGGATCTCGTCCGCCGGTACGGCCCAGCGGCGCGTGGTCAAGCTCGGCGCCCAGGGCGACGCGATGGTCGAGGTCGTGAGCGGCCTGACCGTGGGCGAGCGCGTGGTGGTCAAGGGCGCCGACGCGGTACGGCAGGGCCAGCCGCTGTCATGACCCCCGCATTGGAGGCCGTCGACCTCACACGCTCCTACCAGCTCGAAGGCGTCTCCGTGGACGCCCTTCGCGGGGTGAGCCTGCGGATCGACCAGGGCGAGTTCGTGGCGATCGTCGGGCCGTCCGGGTCGGGCAAGTCGACGCTGATGCACCTGCTCGGCTGCCTCGACCGGCCCACGTCGGGCGCGCTGCGGGTGAACGGCACCGAGATGTCCACCCTGTCCGACACCGCGCTCGCCGAGCTGCGCAACAGTACGATCGGGTTCGTCTTCCAGTCGTTCCACCTGCTCGGCCGGACGTCGGCCGTGGACAACGTGGCGCTGCCGCTGGTGTACCGCGGGGTGGGGAAGGCCGAACGGCGGACGCGGGCGCGGCGGGCGCTGGAGGCGGTGGGGCTGGGGCACCGGCTCGACCACCGGCCCTCGCAGATGTCGGGCGGTGAACAGCAGCGGGTGGCGATCGCGCGGGCGCTGGTCGGCGAGCCGTCGGTGCTGCTGGCCGACGAGCCGACCGGGAACCTGGACACCCGCAACGGGGATGAGGTGATGGCGATCCTCGACCGGCTGAACGCCGACAGCGGGGTGGCCATCGTGCTGGTCACCCACGAGCCGGACATCGCGGCCCACGCGCGCCGCCAGATCCACGTGCGCGACGGCCGGGTGGAGCTGGACACCGCGCACCGGCCCGCCGCGACCGGCGAGGAGGCAGGCGCGTGAGGGGCGCGGAGGCGTTCTTCATGGCGCTGGAGGCCCTCAGGGTCAACCGGCTGCGCAGCACGCTCACCATGCTCGGCGTCATCATCGGCGTCCTCGCCGTCGTCGTCCTCGTCGCCATCGGCTCCGGCGCCAAGAACGCCATCGAGCGCGAGATCTCCGGCCTGGGCAGCAACATCATCCTTGTCGTCCCCGGCCAGCTCAGCGTCGGCGCCGTCCCGACCCAGAGCAGGATGAACCTGTCGGACGCCGCCTACGTCCGCCGCGTCGTCGGCGACCCGGGAAAGGTGACCGTCTCCGTCCAGTCCGGCGAGACCGTGCGCGTCGGCAGGAAGGATGCCTTCGTCACGATCGTCGGCACGGACGAGAACCTGCCCAACATCTTCCAGCGTCCCCTCGACCGCGGCCGCTACCTGACCGAGACCGACGTCGACACCCGGCGCAGGGTCGCGGTGCTGGGCGCGGAGGTGGCCGACGAGATGTTCGGCGACGTCGACCCCGTGGGCCGCCAGATCACCGTCTCGGGCGCCCGCTTCCGCGTGGTCGGCGTCTACACGACGGTCGGCGCGACCTTCGGGGTGGCCCGCGACAAGGAGGTGCACGTCCCCGTCACCACCGCGCAGCGGCTGATCGGCGCCAGCAGGATCAACGGGATCGCGGTCGGCGCCTCGGGCCCCGACGAGATCGAGCCGCTCCAGCGGAAGGTCGTCGCCGCCCTGGGCGAGCGGTATCCGGGCGAGCGCTTCTCCGCCGTCACCCAGACCCAGCTGCTCGGCACCATCGGCAGCGTCCTCGGCATGCTCACCGGCGTGCTCGCCGCCATCGCGGGCATCTCGCTGCTGGTGGGCGGGGTCGGCGTGTCCAACATCATGCTCGTCAGCGTCCGCGAACGCACCCGGGAGATCGGCCTGCGCAAGGCGCTCGGGGCGCGCCAGCGCGACATCCTCGCCCAGTTCCTCATCGAGGCCGTGCTGCTGACCACCATCGGCGGCCTGGTCGGCATCCTGCTGGGTGTGGGCGGCGCGCTGGCCATCCAGGCGCTCACGCCGGTGCCCGCCGCCATCACCTGGTGGTCGATCGCGCTGGCGTTCGGGGTGTCGGCCGCGGTGGGCGTCTTCTTCGGGGTCGCCCCTGCACGCCGGGCGGGCCGCCTCGACCCGGTCATCGCCCTGCGCGCCGAGTGACCCGCGCGAGGCCCGGTCATCGCCCTGCGCGCCGAGTAACTCGGGCGAGGCCCGGTCATCGCCCCGCGCGCCGAGTGACCCGGGCGAGGCCCGGTCATCACCCTGCCGCCGAGTGACTCGCGCGGGATCCGAGGGTCGATGGCCGGTCAGGCGTCGCGCTGCTTCAGCCCCCGGGGGTGACCAGCCCGCGCTCGTAGGCGACGATCACCGCCTGCGCCCTGTTGCTGACGTCGATCTTGGCGAACACCGCGGTCACGTGGTTCTTCACGGTGCTCGGCGAGACGGCGAGCCGTTCGGCGATCTCGGCGTTGGACAGGCCTTTCGCGATGAGCACGAGCACCTCCTGCTCCCGCGCGGTGAGCCCGTCGATCTCCGCGCGCGGCCGGCCCCCGCGGACGTAGGTGCGGATCAGTCCGGTCAGCAGGCGCGGCGCGACGGCCGCCGCGCCGCCGTGGACCACCCTGACGGCCTCGACCAGTTCCTCGGGCGAGACGTCCTTCGGCAGGAAGCCGTCGGCTCCGGCTCTGAGCGCCGTCACGACGTTCTCGTCCAGGTCGAAGGTGCTCAGCATGAGGATCTTGGTCTGCGCGAACTCGGCGACGATGGCCGACGTCGCCTCGATGCCGTCCACGCCGGGCATGTGCAGGTCCATGATGACCACGTCGGGGCGCAGCTCGCGGCAGCGCGCCACGGCGGCGGCGCCGTCGCCCGCCTCGCCGACCACGGAGATGTCGGGCTGGGCGTTCAGCATGAGCCGGTATCCGGTCCTGACGAGGGCGTGGTCGTCCACGAGCAGCACGGTGATCACAGCGGAAGCCTCGCACGGACCTCGAAGCCGCCGACCTCGCGGGGCCCGGTGAACAGCTGCCCGCCGCAGAGCGCCACCCGCTCGGCCATGCCCGCCAGCCCGAAGCCGCCGGGGGAGGACGAGGGCCCGGCCGTACCGTCGTCCAGCACCTCGACCTCGACCGCCCGCTCCTCGTAGCTGATCCGTACGGTGGCCCGCGCCCCGCGCGTGTGCTTGCGGGTGTTGGTGAGCGCCTCCTGCACGATCCGGTAGACGGCCAGGTCGATCGCCGCGGGCAGCGGCACGGGCGTGCCGTCCACCGCCAGGCTCGCCGGCAGCCCCGCCGCGCCGGCCTGCTTGACCAGCGCGGGCAGCCCGGCCGCGCCCGCCCCGGTCGCCTCGCCGCCGCCGGGGCCGTCGGCCCGCAGCACGTCGAGCAGGTGCCGCATCTCCGTCAGCGCCTGCCTGGCGGTCTGCTCGGCCGACAGCAGCGCCTCGCGGGCCTCCGGCGGATCCGGGGGCATGACCGCGCGCGCCCCGCCGACCAGCGCGTTGATCACGCTGAGGTGGTGGGCGACGACGTCGTGCAGCTCGCGGGCGATACGGCGGCGCTCCGCGCGGACCGCCTCGTCGGCGCGCTCCCTGGCCGAACGCTCGCGCAGCTCGACACGTGCCCTGACGAGCTGCCCCACGCCCACGGCCACCAGGTAGGAGGCGATGGCCAGGCTCTCCGTGGGCGTCCTCACCGCGAGGGCGATGCCGTAGGCGGTGGCGAGCGCGACAGCGGTGACCAGCGTCCTCCTGCCCTCGGTGTAGCGGCCGAGGCTGTAGAGGGCGATCAGCGCGGTGGCGGCCACCGAGTTGGTGCCGGTGAGGGTGCCGACGACGTCGAGCGCGGCGACGGCGACGGCGACGGGGATCGGGTGGCGGCGCCGGGCGAGAAGAGGGAGAGCGGAGGCCAGGAGCATGGCCCCGCCGGCGACGAGGGGCGGATCGCCGACGAGTCCGGCGACGAGGCCGACCACGGCGATGGTGCCGAGCACGATGACCAGCGTCGCGTCGAACACCTCGGGACGGCCGAAGAACCGCCATATCGCCCGCCCTACGCGCATGGCCTGAACCCTAACCAGTCGCCGCGGTCGCCGCGGGTCTCCGGGCGGCGGGGCCGGAGAGTGGATCATGTGGTGCGGGTTTCGCCCGGGTCACCGGCACTGCGGTAACGTCGGCGCATGAGCGAGTCGGTGCGAGTCGTCTGGGACGACGCCCTCACTGCCTATGATTTCGGCCCGGGTCACCCCCTCGCTCCCATCAGGGTCGAGCTGACCATGGCGCTGGCCCGCGAGCTCGGCGTTCTCGACCGGACCGAGGTCGTCGGCTGCGTACCGGCCACCGACGACGAGCTGGCCCTCGTCCACAAGCGTGACTACATCGAGGCGGTCAAGCGCGTCTCGGCGGACGGCCGTCCTGACCTGGCCGCGGGCCTCGGCACGCCGGACAACCCGTCCTTCGCGGGCGTCCACGAGGCCTCCGCGCTCATCGCGGGCGCCTCGCTGGCCGCCGCCCGCACGGTCTGGGAGGGTACGGCCGAGCACGCCGTCAACATCGCCGGCGGCCTGCATCACGCCATGGCCAACGTGGCCAGCGGCTTCTGCGTCTACAACGACCCCGCCGTGGCGATCGCCTGGCTGCTGGCGCAGGGCGCCTCGAAGGTCGCCTACGTCGACGTCGACGTCCACCACGGCGACGGCGTCCAGGCGCTCTTCTACGACGACCCCCGCGTGCTGACCGTCAGCCTGCACGAGAGCCCCCGCACGCTCTTCCCCGGCACGGGATGGCCGCAGGAGACCGGCGCGGAGGGCACCGCGGTCAACGTGGCGCTGCCCGCGGGGTGCGGCGACGAGGGCTGGCTGCGCGCCTTCCACGCGGTCGTACCGCCGCTGCTGAGAGAGTTCGCGCCCGAGATCCTGGTGACCCAGCACGGCTGCGACAGCCACGCGCTCGACCCGCTGGCCCACCTGATGCTGAGCGTCGACGGCCAGCGCGCCGCCTATGCCGCGCTGCACCGCCTGGCCCACGAGACGGCCGGCGGGCGCTGGATCGTCACCGGAGGCGGCGGTTACGAGCTGGTCCAGGTGGTGCCGCGGGCGTGGACGCACCTCATCGCCGAGGTGTCGGGCCATCCCGTCGACCCCTCGACGAGGACGGGCGCGGCCTGGCAGGCCCTGGTGCGCGAGCGGACGAGGGAGACGCCGCCGCTCACCATGACCGACGGGCGCACCCCGGCGTTCAAGGACCTGTCGGGCGGCTACGACCCGGCCGACGCCGTCGACCGCGCGATCATGGCGACGCGGCAGGCCGTCTTCCCCTACCACGGCCTCGATCCGATGCCCTGACGCCGCGGACCCAGCAGTTCGTGAGCGTGCCTACGACGTGCCCGGGCGCCCGACGTGAGCGTGCCTACGACGCGCCCGGGTGCCCGAGTCGTCGGAATTTCGCGGCCTGTGCGGTGGTTCAGACCATTCGTGGGCCGTTAGGCTCCGACAGGTGGGAAGGAGAGTCCATTGCTGACCCGCGACGAACTCCGCGAGCACCTGATCAGGACGCGCATCGCTGGAGATGTGGCCACCAGCAGGGAGAACAATCTCGACCACTACCGGTCCGTCGCGAACCGAGACCCTTACTTCCTCTTCGGCCTGACCAGTCTCGAGAACTGGTCCTACCGCGACGTCCTCGCCCAGATGGCCAAGTCGGCGGGTGTCGTCGCCGATCCCGGGCATCGCGAGGGCCAGGACACCATCGATCCCGAGCGCACGATCGACGCGCTCGACCTCATGGCCGACCGCATCGTCGGCGTGCTGGCCAGGCCGGCGCCGCGCGTGCTGTTCGCCACGGGGCATCCGACCGGTCTGCTCGCCATCCACCTGCCGCTGGCCGCGGCCGTGGCGGCCAGGGGCGCGACGCTGCTGAGCCCCGCCGAGGGCTGGACCTACTGGGGCGCCGGCTTCGGCAGGAAGCGCAAGATCCGCTACCTGGGCGACGTGGCGATGCTCGACGACCGGGGCGGCTTCGTGCACACGCATGACTCGGCGCCCATGGAGGCGATGCTGGCCGAGCTCGGCGACGCGCGTCCCGATCTGGTGATCGCCGATCACGGCTGGGCGGGAGCGGCCGGAGAGGCGGGCATCCCGACCGTCGGGTTCGCCGACAGCAACGACCCCGCGCTCTTCCTGGGCGAGGCCGAGGGCAAGATCGACGTGGTCGTCCCACTCGATGACAATGTGCTACCGCGCTATTACGCGCCGTTGACCGATCGGCTCGTCACACGAGTCTCACGAGCCCTTTGAGTCGAATTCGGCCCTCCCTATACCGTCTTTTCGCGCCTGCATTCCAAGAGGCTCGTCGTCCCTTTGCCAACTTTTGAGGGGCGCCGGGCGACTCTTATGTGTACGAACATAGACAGGTAGCACGTCCAGGCGAGGGGCACGGCCCGGCTGCTGGCCAGCAATTTCGCTGGTTTCGCTGACAGGCGGCTCCGATGACTGAGAAAGTAGGGGGTTTGCGCACTCGGAGTCCCGACTTACGCTGACGGCAGTACACGTGCGTGAGCAATGGCACCAGTGGGGATAACCCGGAAACACGTGCGGAAGAGGCGTCCGATGGGTGCAGGCGAAAGACCTCTCAGCGAGGTGAAGTTCCTGACCGTTGCCGAGGTGGCCACGGTCATGCGGGTGTCCAAGATGACGGTGTACCGGTTGGTGCACTCTGGCGAGCTGCCGGCCATCAGGGTCGGGCGCTCGTTCCGAGTTCCCGAGCAGGCGGTCCACGACTACCTCAGGGAGGCGTACATCGAGGCTGGGTAAGCCCGAGAGGTAGCGGTGTGATCGGTGGTCACATCGCGAGTGTTGCCACACGGTCACCCCCAGGGGGCGATCTACCGTGGATCGCCGGTAGTCTGTTGACCGGTGTGCGCTCGCACACCGATTCAGCCTTGCTATCAGTTACCTGGGGGTCCCGTGGGCTCTGTGATCAAAAAGCGCCGCAAGCGGATGGCCAAGAAGAAGCACCGCAAGCTGCTGAAGAAGACGCGCATCCAGCGTCGTAACAAGAAGTAGCCGCAGTCTGTGAGGCGCCGATGACCCACACCGTGCTTGTCACCGGGGTCTCGCGCCACGTCGGCGCCCGAGTGGCGAGCGTTCTCGCGGCGGACCCGGGCATCAGTCGCGTCATCGGAGTGGACACCGTGCCGCCGCCCTCGCTCACCCGAGATGGCGGCATCTCCCTCGGCCGGACGGAGTTCGTCCGGGTGGATCTTCGCAGCCCCGACATCGCTCAGGTGATCGCGGCGGCGGACATCGACATCGTTGTGCACATGAGCCTGGTCAGCGCTCCCTCGGGCAGCGCGGGCCGAGCCTCCATGAAAGAGCACAACGTGATCGGCACCATGCAGTTGCTCGGTGCCTGTCAGCGGTCGTCGACCGTGCGCCGCGTGGTGGTGCGTTCCACCACCGCGGTCTACGGCTCGTCGCCCAAGGATCCGGCGGTGTTCACCGAGGACGTCGTACCTCACGACAGCCCGTCTCATGGCTATGCCAAGGACGCGGCCGAGGTCGAAGGCTATGTCCGGGGCTTCGCGCGCCGCCGTCCCGATGTGACGGTGTCGACGCTGCGTTTCGCGAACTTCATGGGTCCCGGCGTCGACTCGCCGCTGACGCGTTATTTCAGCCAGTCCGTCCTGCCGTCCGTGTTCGGTTTCGACCCCCGGCTGCAGTTCGTCCACGAAGACGACGCGGTCGAGGTGTTGCGGCGGATGGCGCTGGACGACCACCCCGGCACGTACAACGTGACCGGGGAAGGCGTGCTTCTGCTGTCGCAGTGCGCGCGCCGGGCGGGCGCCATCACCCTCCCGCTCCTCTCGCCCGCCTTCCGCCTGCTGGGCGAGGCCGCTCGCGGCGCGGGCCTGGTCGACTTCTCGCCGGAGCAACTGCGGCTGCTGTGTCACGGCAGGGTCGTCGACGGCGCCAAGCTCGCGGCCGAGCTCGGCTGGAAGCCCAAGTTCACCACCGCGGCGGCTTTCGACGACTTCCTGCGGTCGAGGAGAGGTGTCCGGAGTTGAGCGCTTCGCCCGAAGAACGTCGGGTGATTCCCATCACCGATGCGCCCTCCTACGCGGGAGAGGACCACGACGACGCGATCGCCCGCCTGCTGGCCTTCCTGCGCCGCCGGATCGCCGGCGAGTACGAAGTGGACGAGTTCGGCTACGACTCCGAGCTCACCGACAAGGTCCTGCTGGAGCTGATCAGGCCGCTCTACCACCGGTGGTTCCGGGTCGAGACCGTCGGCCTGGACAACATCCCGGCCGACAGCGGCGCGCTGATGGTCGCCAACCACTCGGGCACGCTCCCCGTCGACGCCCTGATGATGCAGGTGGCCGTCCACGACGAGGGCGGGCGGGCGCTGCGACTGCTCGGCGCCGACCTGGTCTACCAGCTTCCGGTGCTCGGCCACCTGTCCCGCAAGACCGGCCACACCCTGGCCTGCCCCGAGGACGCCGACCGCCTGCTGCGCAAGGGCGAGCTCGTCGGCGTGTTCCCCGAGGGCTTCAAGGGCGTCGGCAAGCCGTTCTCCGAGCGATACCAGCTGCAGCGTTTCGGCAGGGGCGGCTTCGTCGCGTCCGCCATCCGCGCCGGCGTGCCGATCGTGCCCACGGCGATCGTCGGGGCGGAGGAGATCTATCCCAAGATCGGCGACCTGCGCTTCCTCGCGCGCCTGCTCGGCCTGCCGTACCTGCCGATCACGCCGCTGTTCCCGTGGTTCGGACTGTTCGGCCTGATCCCGCTGCCGTCGAAGTGGATGATCGAGTTCGGCGAGCCGATCAGGACCGACACCTTCGAGCCGGCCGCCGCCGACGACCCCATGCTGGTCTTCGAGCTCACCGACCACGTCCGCGAGGTCGTCCAGCAGCTGCTCACGGCCCTGCGCCTGCGCCGCGGTCACGCCTTCTTCTGAGCCCCCCGGTACGGCACGCCGCACCCCTCGCGGAGGGCGCGTGAACCCGGATCGCCCCTGAGGGAGAGATACCGGGGACCGCGTCGATTCCACGAAGGGGGCCGGCCTGTTGACCGCGCCAACTCCTGTCGGGTTCAGGGACGACGAGCTGATCCGTGGCTCCCTGGCCGACCCTGAACAGTTCGCCGAGCTGTTCGACCGCTATGCGGGAATGCTGTACCGCTACGTCTCCCGGCGCCTGGGGCCCGAACCGGCCGATGACCTGGTCGGCGAAACCTTCCTGATCGCCTTCGCCAAGCGCAAGAAATACGACATGTCCTACACGGATGCGCGGCCGTGGCTGTTCGGCATCGTCACCAAGCTGCTCGCGCGCCACCACCGCAGGGAGGCCACCAGGTATCGGGCGCTGCTGCGGGTGCCGGCGGACGAGGTGGTGGAGTCGCCCGTGGAGCGGGTGCTGACGGGCGTGACGGCGCAGGCGGCGCGGCCGCTGCTGGCCGGCGCGCTCGCCGCGCTGCCCGCGAGGGACAGGGACGTCCTGCTGCTGATCGCCTGGGGCGATCTGGCCTACGAGGAGGTGGCGCAGGCGCTGTCCATCCCGGTCGGCACCGTGCGCTCCCGCCTCAACCGAGCGCGCAGGAAGGTCCGCGCCGCGCTCGGCGACACCAACCCGATGCTGGAGGAGGCGTGACCATGGACGACCTGAGGATGCTCCGCGACCTCGGCGACGAGTTGGAGCACGAGCCGCCCGCCACGCTGGCCGGCCGGCGCCGGAGCTTCATGGAGCGCCGCCCCCGCCGAGGGTTCAGGCTGGGCGGCTGGCCGATGCTGGGCCTGGCCGCCGTCGCGACCGCGGCGGCCGTCGCCGTCCCGATGGTGGTGCTCAAGGGTGGCGACCAGCTCACGGCCGGTACGGTGGCCCCGCCCGCGGGCGCGCGCCCGGCCAAGTCCGGCCAAGCGATCAACGTGCTGCTCGTCGGCTCCGACACCCGCGAGGGCGAGGCCAACGCGAAGTACGGCCCGATCCAGTCCAGGACCGGGGTGGGCGCCCGAGCGGACACGATCATCCTGCTGCACCTGTCGGCCGACGGGAGGAGCGCGGACGCGGTCAACCTGCCCCGCGACTCGATGGCGGAGCTGCCCTCCTGCGCGGGCGCGCCGGGCGGGCAGCGGATGCTCAACGCCGCGCTCGACGCCGGTGGCCTGCGGTGCGTGTGGGAGAGCGTCGAGAAGCTGACGAAGGTCAGGATCGACCACGCGGTGGAGGTGGACTTCGCCGGTTTCAAGACGATGGTCGACGCCGTCGGGACGGTGCGCGTGAAGGTGGACACCCCGATCGACGACAGGAAGTCGAAGCTGAAACTGCCCGCGGGGGAGCACGAGCTCAACGCGGAGCAGGCGCTGGGCTACGTCAGGCTCCGCGACTACGCCGACGGCAGCGACCTGTCGCGCATCAAGCGCCAGCACGGTTTCCTGGCCGCGATGGCGGCGGAGGTGCGGAGCGACCCGGCCAAGCTCGCCGCGCTCATCCGGGCCGCGAGCGAGGCGGTGACGACCGACGACGGGCTCGGTGTGAGCCAGATGGCCGACATCGCGAGGGGCGTGTCGGGCGCGAAACTGCACTTCTCCACCGTCCCGGTCGAACCACATCCGCAGGACCGCCACCGACTGCAGTGGAAGCAGCCCGAGGCTGGCCGGCTGTTCCAGGCCATCGCCGACGACCAGCCTATTGGACTAGCAGTCCAGTAAAAGTTATCGTCTGCGCATGAGAGCGTGGACGATCGCGGCAGGGGTGCTGGCGGGTGTGGCCATCGGGGCGGTCGCGGCCCGCGGGCGGCGCGCCCCTCACCCGGTGACGGCGCGAGGACGGGCCCTCACCGTCACCACCCCTGACGGCGTACGGCTGGCCGTGGAGGTCGACGAGCCCGACGCTCCGGCGTACGCCGTCGTGTTCGCCCACGGCTGGGTGCTCACCAGGCACTCGTGGCACTTCCAGCGGGAGGCGCTGGCCGGACGCGCGATGCTCGTCGGCTACGACCAGCGGGGGCACGGCGACTCCGGCGAGGGACCCGCCGACCGCCGCACGATCGAGCAGCTCGGCGAGGACCTGCACGCCGTCATCGAGGCCGTCGTGCCCCCGGAACTGCCCGTGGTGGTGGTCGGCCACTCGATGGGCGGGATGACGGTGATGGGCCTGGCCGCTTCCCGTCCCGCGCTGTTCGGCTCCCGCATCGTCGGCGCGGCGCTGGTCAGCACGTCGTCCGGCCGGCTGGGCGAGAGCACGTTCGGCCTGCGCGGCCCGCTGGGCAGGCTGGCGCCGCGGGTGACCCCCCTCGTCATGAACGGGCTGCGGGACTCCATGATCAACCCGATGACGACACTGCCCGTCACCCGCTTTCTCGCCTTCGGCCCGCGCAGGGAGCACCTGCGCTTCGTCAACCGCATGATCGCCGGTACGCCGGCTTCGGTGATGGCGGGCTTCTTCCACGGCATGCTCGCCCACGACAAGCTGGCGGCGCTGCAGGCGCTGGCCTCGGTGGAGACGCTGGTGCTGGTCGGCGCGCTCGACCGGCTCACACCGCCGGAGCACAGCCGCAGGATCGCCGCGGCGCTGCCGTCGGCCAGGCTGGTGGTGGTGCCGGGAGCGGGGCACATGGTCGGGCTGGAGAACCCCACGGCGGTCAGCCTGGAGTTGGCCGCCCTGCTGGAACGCTGCGCCGCGCGACCGCCGGTTCCCCGGCCACCCGAAGGCGCGGGTGCCGCCGACCTGTGAGCCTCCCGCGTGGGGGCGGCGGGTCAGCCGGAGCGGTGCTGGCGGCGCAGCGCGATGCCCGCGGCGATGCCGCCCGCGACCGCGCCCACCCCGGCCGCGATCGGCAGGGCGGTCAGCGTGGCCTTGCGTCCCGTGCGGAAGTCGCGGATCGGCCAGTTGTGCTTCTTGGCGTGCTCGCGCAGCTCCGAGTCGGGGTTGATGGCCACGGCCCGGCCGACCAGCGACAGCATCGGCAGGTCGTTGGCCGAGTCGCTGTAGGCGGTGCAGCGGGTCAGGTCGAGGCCCTCGCGGCGGGCCAGCGCCCGCACCGCCTCGGCCTTGGCGGGGCCGTGCAGCAGGTCGCCGACCAGGCGGCCGGTGTAGACGCCGTCCTGCGACTCGGCCACCGTGCCGAGGGCGCCGGTCAGGCCCAGCCGCTGGGCGATGACCCTGGCCAGCTCGACAGGGGTGGCGGTGACCAGCCAGACGCGCTGCCCGGCGTCGAGGTGCGACTGGGCCAGCGCCCGGGTGCCCGCCCAGATCCGGTCCGACATCGTCTCGTCGTAGATCTCCTCGCCGAGCCGTACGACGTCGTCGACCTTGCTGCCCGCGACGAAGGCCAGCGCGGTCTCGCGAGCCACCGCGATGTGCTCGGGGTTCTCGTTGCCGCGCAGCCGGAAGACCGCCTGGCCGACCGCGAACTTCAGCAGGTCGGACGTGGTGAACATGCCGCGCGTGGCGAGGCCGCGGGCGAAGTGGTAGATCGAGGCTCCGCGCATCATCGTGTTGTCGACGTCGAAGAAGGCCGCGGCCTGCATGTCGGGCTCGGGGGGAACGGTGGCCACCGCGGCGGCTGCCGCCACCTCGCCGGCAATCTCCGCCTCAGCCGCCCGATGCCGTCGTAGTAGCCGCCTCATAGCCCCTCAGCTTAACCGGGAAGTATTGACTAGCCGTTAGGCAGCCGCAGCCCGTCGATGTAGTCGAGGTAATCGTTGGCCTGCTGCTGGTCGACGTCGTTGAGCTGCTCCAGCATCGGGTCGACCTTCTCGTGCTGCTCGGCCACGAAGTCGTCGATCTTCGACTGGTCGCGGGGCACCGCCCGGTCCATCCGCTCGATCGCCGAGCGGGTGCTCTCCTCCATCTCCTGGAGCGTGGCGCCGACGTGCGGGCCGCCGCCGCCCGCGTCGAGCAGCGCCGCCAACTCCTCGGCCCGCTCGCTCGCGGCGTCGAGGGCGCCGCCCGCCTTGTCGGGGTTCAGCTCCATCACCGCGCCCTCCGCGGCCCGTTTGAGCGGGTAGAGCATGTCGCCCGGCACCGCGCGGTAGGTCACGATCGTCGACAGCGTCATCGCCGTCGCGAGGCCGGCCGCCAGCACAGGGGAGAGCCAGCGCAGCGATCCACGACGGCGCGCGGGCGGCGCCGCGGTGGCCGGTCCAGGCGCCAGGGTCTCGGACAGCAGCGTCTCGCGCAGCCTGGCTCTGAACGCGGGGTCGGGCCCGCCTCCCAGGGGGAGGTTCGCGCCGAGGTCGGTCAGCTGTCCGAGGAGGGCATCAGCGTCATGATCGGACAGCCGGCGATGGAATGGCGACCTACCCATGAACGCTCCCTGCCGCCCCCGCATGTCGATCCACTGGTGATACCTGCCTAACGACCTGCCGCGGGGTGAGGTTACGCCAGATCCGGCTTGAGAGCCCTGGCCAGCGATCGGATCGCTCGGAACTGCAGCGCTTTGATCGCTCCACTCTTCTTCCCCATGATCAGTGCGGTCTCCGCCAGTGACAGGCCGTGCAGGAACCTCAGGACCACGCACTCCTGCTGCTCGGGATTGAGCTCCCGTACGGCGCGCAGCACGCGGTCGTTGATGATCGCCGTGACGACGGCGTTCTCAGGGATGTGCTCGCCGTCGACGGGGACGTCGAGCACCTCCGCCGTGGTGACCTCGAGGCGGTAGCGACCGGACTTGAAATGATCGGTGACCAGGTTCCGGGCGATGGTCACGAGCCAGGCGCCGAAGTCACGACCCTGCCAGGTGAAGTCGGTGATTCGGCGAAGCGCGCGCAGGAAGGTCTCGCTGGTGAGATCCTCGGCGAGGGGATGGGAGCCGACTCTGAAGTAGATGTACCGGTAGACGAGGTCGAGATAGCGGTCGTAGAGCGTTCCGAAAGCGTCGTTGTCGCCGGCTTTGGCCCGTAAGACCAGTGCGCGCAGCTCATTGTGATCGGTGTCCGGCACGTCTTCACGTACAGCAAGCTCGCCCGTCCGGGCTCCTCCGAGTGCGGAGGAGGGAAGTAGCCCGGCGAACGACCACGAGTCAGGCATCCGGTATCCCTAGGGGTAAGGGGTGCGGCGTGCTCGAACACTCTAGAAATCAACTGGAAATTCCACAATCCGCACAGGGTGCGTCATGGCTACCAGTAACCGGCGGATACCGTGTGGACCGACCCGCTTCCCTCTTCGGCTACCGGTTGGGAGGTAATGTCCGGCAGCATTGGGGGCACCATGGAACTCCTCGTCGCAGTGATCGCGTTCGCCGGTGCCCTCCTCGCCGGGATCGCCGCGTTCGCCCTGGTACGCCGTTTTCAGGAAGACCGTGACGGCTGGCTGATCGCCTGGACCGTGGCCGCGATCGCCTTGTGCCTCTCGCTCGCCGCCGTCGGGCTCGGCACGCTGCAGACCTTCGGGCCGCTCACCTTCCGGCTCTACCAGCTGTTCGGGGCGCTGCTGGCGCCGCTGTGGCTGGCCATCGGCCTCGTCCAGCTGCTGGCGGAGAAGGGCAGGGCCAGCTTCGCCACCTGGCTGCTGGGCATCGCCGTCACCATCGTCTCCGGCTACATCCTGATCCTCGACCCCGTGATCGAGGAGGCCAAGCTCAAGAACACGGTCCTGCCGTCCGGCAGCCTGCACTGGGGTCTGGTCGCCGGATCGGTCCTGACGGGCGTCCACGCGCTCGTCGTCCTGGTGATGCTCGGCTGCCTGGTGATGGCGGGCCTGCGCTGGCGCAAGGGCGACGAGTACGACACCGACAACCTGCACGCCAGCCTGGTCGTCGGGCCCAGCGCCATCGCGCTGGTCGGCGCCGTGCGGTTCAGCGTGCCGGCGGTCTTCACCGTCGCGCTGCTCGTCGTGGCCGCGGCCGGTGTCTGGTACTCCGTGCTGCGCCCGCTGGCGCCGTACGAGGACGAGGAGGAGGGCGAGATCGCCGAGGAGCAGTGGGAGTCCCGTCCCGCCGGCCGCAGGGCCGCGAGGGAGCCCGCCGTGCCGCCGCCGGCCGTTCAGCAACCGGCGGTCCAGCAGCCGGCCGTCCAGCAGCCGGCGCAGCCCCGCAGGTCGGGTCTCGGCGATCTGGTCGCCGAGTACCGCGCCGGCGAGCAGGAGGTCGACTACGCCGCCCGCATGGATCCCTTCGCCTCGGGTCCTGCCACCGGCACGTTCATGTCCAACGGCGCCGACGGCCGCTACGGCCAGCTCCCGCCCAGCGGCCCCCAGGGCGGTCACCACGCGGCCACCCCGGCCGGCTCCCACGCGAGCCCGCACACCGGCCCGCACTCCATGCCGGGCGGCCACGCGAGCCCGCACACCGGCCCGCACTCCATGCCGGGCGGCCATCCGCCGGAGACCGGCATGTTCGGCGTGCCCGAGGGCCTGGCGGCGGCATCACCCGGCTACGGCGGGCACGCCCGCGAGCCCGAGTACAGCATGCCCGCCACCGGCGCCGTCTACCCCGGCGCCGAGATCCCCGGCTTCTCGACCGGCTCCACCACGGTTCCCGCCGGCGGCGGTTCGCGGCCCTCGCCGAGCATCTACGGCCTGCTGACCGTGTTCACGATCATGGACGGCTCCGGCGAGGCCTTCGACCGGCTGGCCGAGCAGACCGTGGAGGCCGTCCGGCGCAGCGAGCCCGACACGCTGGTCTACGCCTGCCACGCGGTCAAGTCGGCCCCGCTGCAGCGCATCGTCTACGAGCTGTACCGCGACGAGGTCGCCTACGCCGACCACCAGCGCCAGCCCCACATGGAGCGCTTCCTGACCGATCGCCAGTCGATGGTGCTGGCCACCAACGTCATCGAGCTCAGTGTCAACGCGGCCAAGGTCGTGCCGCTGCCGACCGCCTTCCAGGTCTGAGGCGGGCCGTCCGCGCAGGTCGGCCGCGCAGGTCAGCCGGACAGGTCAGCCGGACAGGGCCGCGCGCAGGCGCTCCTCGGAGACCCGCCAGAAGTCGTGCTGCACCCCGTCGACGAGAGTGACGGGAATCATCTCCCAGTACTTCTCGGTCAGTTCGGGCGAGGAGTTGATGTCGACCTCCTCCCACGGGACGCCCGTGTCCGCCGCCACCCTGGCGATGATCGCGCGGGCGTCGTCGCACAGGTGGCAGCCTGGCTTGCCCAGCAATGTGATGCGGTGCATCCCCTCAGCCTAGCCACGACTTTGTGCGTCGGTTCACAAAGGGATTAATCTGAAAGGCGGCCCGATTACTGATACCGCAGCCCAAGGAGCCTCGGCACGTGATGCGTCAGTCCCAACCGCGTGACCGCGGCATCCCCGAGGCGACGGTGGCCAGACTCCCCCTGTACCTGCGCGCCCTCAACGGGATGGCCGAGCGCGGCATCGCGACGGTGAGCTCGGAGGACCTGGCGGCCGCGGCGGGCGTCAACTCGGCCAAGCTGCGCAAGGACCTGTCACACCTCGGCTCCTACGGCACCCGCGGCGTAGGCTACGACGTGGAGTATCTCGTCTACCAGATCTCGAGGGAGCTCGGTCTCACCCAGGACTGGGCCGTCGCGATCGTCGGAGTCGGTAACCTCGGCCGGGCGCTCGCCAACTACGGGGGCTTCGTCTCCAGGGGTTTCCGCGTCGCCGCGCTGCTCGACGCCGACCCCGAAATCGTGGGCGACGACATAGCGGGGTTGAATGTTGAGCACATCGACGAGCTGGAAGCCGTCATCAAGAGGCGTGGGGTGTCGATCGTCGTGCTGGCCACCCCGGCGGCCGCGGCGCAGGAGTTGTGCGACCGCGTGGTCGCGGCGGGGGTGACCAGCATCCTGAACTTCGCCCCTGTCGTGCTCTCTGTGCCTGACACTGTCGATGTCCGTAAGGTCGACCTGTCGATCGAGCTGCAGATCCTCGCGTTCCATGAGCAACGCAAAGCGGATCGGATGAGTGGGGGGCCGTTGATGGCCGTGGACAGCCAGTGAGCGTTCTTGCGATCGGACTGAGTCACCGGACCGCTCCGGTGTCGCTGCTCGAGCGCGTGTCGGTGTCCGGCGACGCGCTGGTCAAGCTGATGCAGGACGTTCACAGGGAGGTGAACGTCGCCGAGGTCATGGTGATGTCGACCTGCAACAGGGTCGAGGTCTACACCGCGGTGGACAGGTTCCACGCGGCCGTGACCGCCGTCACCACCCTCCTGTCCACGCACTCGGGCGTCCCCGTCGACGAGCTGACCCCGCACCTCTACGTGCACTACGAGGACCGCGCGGTCGAGCACCTGTTCACCGTCGCCGCCGGCCTCGACTCCATGGTCGTCGGCGAGGGCCAGATCCTCGGCCAGACCCGCCAGGCGCTGCGGCTCGCCCAGGAGCAGGGCACCGTCGGCGCGACCCTGAACGAGCTGGCCCAGCAGGCGCTGCGCGTCGGCAAGCGGGCCCACGCCGAGACGGGCATCGACCGCGCGGGCGCCTCGCTCGTCACCGCGGGCCTGTCCTTCGCGGGTGACCTGACCGGCAGGCGCGCCCTGGTCGTCGGCGCCGGCGCGATGAGCGGCCTGGCCGTCGCCACGCTGGCGCGGGTCGGCATCACCGACGTCGTGGTCGCCAACCGCACCTACGACAAGGCCGTACGGCTGGCCGAGTCGGTCGGCGGCAGGGCCGTGCAGCTGTCGGAGGTCTCCTGCGAGATCGGCGACGCCGACCTCGTCATCTCCTGCACGGGCGCGGGACACCACGTCATCACGCCCGACATGGTCGAGGGCCCGGCCTTCCTGCTGGACCTCGCGATGCCGCACGACATCGACCCCGCCGTCCGCGCCGTCGACGGCGTCACCCTGGTCGACCTGGAGACGATCCAGCGGTCCGGTGTCGGCGCCGGCGAGCGCGACGCGGTCGAGGCGGTCCGGCGGCTGGTCGCCCAGGAACTCGAGGCGTTCCTGTCGGCCGAGCGCGCCGCCCGCGTCACCCCGACGGTGGTGGCGCTGCGCAGCAAGGCGGCCGACGTCGTCGAGGCCGAGCTCGGCAGGCTGATGATGCGCCTGCCCCACCTGGACGGCCGGGCCCGCGACGAGGTGGCGCAGACCGTCAGGCGCGTGGTGGACAAGCTGCTCCACGAGCCGACCGTGCGTGTCAAGCAGCTCGCGGCCTCGCCCGCGGGCGATCATTATGCCGAGGCTCTGCGCGAGCTGTTCGATCTCGATCCCACGGTGCCCGAAGCCGTGAGAGGGGTGGACCTGTGAAGCTCGGCACCCGCCGCAGCCTGATGGCGACGACCCAGTCGCAGATGGTCGCCGACCTCTACACGGAGAAGACCGGCCAGGCCATCGAGCTGGTCGGCATCACGACGTTCGGCGACGTGTCCAAGGCCCAGCTGTCGCAGCTCGGCGGCACCGGCGTGTTCGTCAGCGCCCTGCGTGACAAGCTCGTCACGGGCGAGGTCGACTTCGCCGTCCACTCGCTCAAGGACCTGCCGACCAAGCAGGACCCCCGCTTCGTGGTCGCGGCGCTGCCGGTGCGCCATGACGTCCGCGACGCGCTGGTGGGCCGGACGAAGTTCGCCGACCTGGCGCCCGGCGCCAAGGTCGGCACCGGGTCGCCCCGGCGCATCGCGATGCTGCGCGCCCTGCGCGACGACCTCGACTACGTGCCGATCCGCGGCAACGCCGACACGCGCATCGGCAAGGTCACCTCGGGCGAGCTCGACGCGGTCGTTCTGGCCGCCGCGGGCCTGACCCGCATCGGCAGGGTGTCCGAGATCTCCCAGATCTTCGAGGTCGAGGAGATGCTGCCTGCTCCCGGTCAGGGCGCTTTGGCCGTAGAGTGCCTCTCGACCAGGTCTGACCTGGTCGACTTCCTCAGCGTGCTCGACGACCCGCGGACCAGGTCCGCGGTGACGGCCGAGCGCGCGGTGCTGTCCGCTCTCGAGGCGGGATGCTCGGCCCCGGTCGGCGCGTTCGCCCTCGACGACGGGCACACGCTGAATTTGACCGCGACGGTCGTCGCCCTCGACGGCCGGGAAGCGGTGCGCAAGTCCGCCGCCGGTTCTCCTTCGGAGGCCATGGAGCTGGGCCGCGATCTCGCGGCCACCATGATCGCTGAGGGGGCCGACAGATTGATGGGGGAGCAGTCCCATTGAGCCCCGATAGTCCGACCGCTGCTTTCGTCGCCTTCGTGGGCGCGGGTCCAGGCGACGCAGGCCTGCTCACGCTCCGTGGCGCCGAACTCCTGGGCAAGGCCGACGCCGTCGTCCTCGACCAGGAGGCCTTCGGCCCTCTTCTCAAGCACTGCAAGGAAGGCGTCGAGGTCGTCCAGGACGACTTCGTCAAGCGCGCCAAGGCAGGGCAGCTCGTCGTACGGCTGTGCGAGGGCGATCCGATGCTGTTCTCCTCGATCACCGAGGAGGTCGCGGCGTGCGCCGCGGCCGAGGTGGACTTCGAGATCGTGCCCGGTGTCCCGCCCGCCACGGCCGTGCTCGCCTACGCGGGCATCCCGCCCGCCTCCGACGTCCCCGAGTTCAGGATCGTCGACGCCGCGCAGGAGCAGGACTGGGCCGCCCACGCCGCGTGCACGGGCACGCTGGTCGTCTACAACGGGATCGAGCAGGCCGTCGCGATCGGCAAGGCGCTGATCGCCAACGGCAAGCCCGACTCCACGCCCGTCGCGGTGAGCAGCGCCGGCACCACGACCGAGCAGTTCACCGTCGCCACCACGCTGGGCCGGCTGCAGCCCGACCTCAAGCACGCCGGGTTCACCGAGCCCGCGCTCATCGTGGTCGGCGAGGCGGTCGGCCTGCGCGACAGGCTGTCGTGGTTCGAGACCAAGCCGCTGTTCGGCTGGCGCGTGCTGGTGCCGCGCACCAAGGAGCAGGCCGCGGGCCTGTCGGAGCAGCTGCGTTCCTACGGCGCGGTGCCGGAGGAGGTGCCGACCATCTCGGTCGAGCCGCCGCGCACCCCGCAGCAGATGGACCGCGCGATCAAGGGCCTGGTCACGGGCCGCTACGAGTGGGTCGCCTTCACCAGCGCCAACGCCGTCAAGGCGGTGCGGGAGAAGTTCGAGGAGTACGGCCTGGACGCCCGCGCCTTCGCCGGGCTCAAGGTCGCCGCCGTGGGCGAGGCCACCTCGCGGGCCCTGGTCGACTTCGGCGTCAAGCCCGACCTGCTGCCCTCGGGCGAGCAGTCCTCCGAGGGTCTGGTCGCCGAGTGGCCGCCGTACGACTCGATGCTCGACCCGATCAACAGGGTCCTGCTCCCGCGTGCCGACATCTCCACCGACACGCTGGTGGCCGGGCTGACGGAGCTGGGCTGGGAGTGCGACGACGTCACGGCCTACCGCACCGTCCGCGCCGCGCCGCCGCCCGCGCCGATCCGCGAGGCGATCAAGGGCGGCGGGTTCGACGCCGTCCTGTTCACCTCGTCCTCGACGGTGCGCAACCTGGTCGGCATCGCCGGCAAGCCGCACAACGTCACGGTGATCGCGGTCATCGGCCCGCAGACCGCCAAGACGGCCGAGGAGTTCGGGCTGCGCGTCGACGTGATGGCCGACAAGCCGTCGGCTTCGGCCCTGGCCGCCGCGCTGGCCGAGTACGGTCGTAAGCAGAGGCAGGCGGCGCTGGAGGCGGGCGACGTCCCGCGCAGGCCGTCGCAGAACCGCAGGGGAGCGCGCAGGCGCGCCAAGTAACCCCGTCCCCGGGGGCACGTGTGAGGAGAGTCATGACCGCCGAGTTCCCCGCCGCCCGACCGCGGCGGCTGCGCCGTACCCCCGCGCTGCGGAGGATGGTGTCCGGCACGCGGCTGCATCCGGCCGATCTGATCCTTCCGCTGTTCGTCAAGGAGGGCATCACCGAGCCGCAGCCCGTCGGCTCGATGCCGGGCGTGGTCCAGCACACCCGCGAGTCGCTGCGCAAGGCCGTCCACGAGGCGGCCGAGGTGGGCCTCGGCGGGGTGATGCTGTTCGGGGTCCCCGCGGTCAAGGACTCCTACGGCACGGCCGCCGACGACCCCGACGGCATCACCCAGCAGGCGCTGCGTGACGTGGTGTCCGAGGTGGGCGACGCGCTGGTGGTCATGGCCGACACCTGCCTCGACGAGGTCACCGACCACGGCCACTGCGGCATCCTGACGCCCGAGGGCGAGGTCGACAACGACGCCACGCTCGACCGCTACGTCTCCATGGCCGTCGCCCAGGCCCGCGCCGGCTCCCAGATGATCTCGCCGAGCGGCATGATGGACGGCCAGGTCGGCGCGATCAGGTCCGGGCTCGACGCGGCGGGCTTCGCCCAGGTGCCGATCATGGCCTACTCGGCCAAGTACGCCTCCGCCTTCTACGGGCCCTTCCGCGAGGCCGTCGAGATGCCGAAGAACTTCGGCGACCGCAAGGCCTACCAGCAGGACCCGGCCGGGCCCGTCGGGGAGGGCCTGCGCGAGGTCCGCCTCGACGTCGCCGAGGGCGCCGACATCGTCATGGTCAAGCCCGCCCTCCCCTACCTCGACATCCTGCGCGAGGTGCGCGACACGGTCGAGGTGCCGGTGGCCGCCTACCAGGTCAGCGGCGAGTACGCGATGGTGGAGGCGGCGGCGGCCAACGGCTGGATCGACCGCGACCGCGCGATCATGGAGTCGCTGGTCGCGATCCGACGCGCCGGGGCCGACCTGATCCTCACGTACTGGGCGACGGAAGTGGCGCGACGCATCTGAGCAGAGGGGTTTCCCGTCGGGTCATGGGACCTATGCGTTAGAGTGCGAGGACAAGTGCTGGTGTGTCCCTTGTGAAGCCGTCTCGAGTGCCCGGGGACCTCTCTCAGGCACGGACTCGAACGGGGAGACACCATGGTGGGGGTACCACTCGCTCGGCGTACCAAAAAGCGGACGCGCCCGACCCGGGTCGAATCGGTCCTGCAGTACGCGGCCCTCGGCTGGGCGAGCGTGCCGGGCGCCCATCCGCTGCGCCGGGGGGCCCGCGCCTGTTCGTGCGACCGGATCGGCTGTCCGGATCCCGGTGCCCATCCGCTCTCGCCCGCCTGGTCCTTGCAGGCCACGACGGACACGACGCAGCTGACCCGCTGGTGGCAGCGCGAGCCCGAGGCCAACGTGATCCTGCCCACCGGCCGCGTGTTCGACGTCTTCGACGTACCGCTCACGGCGGGCCTCACCGCGCTGTCCCGCATGGACGCCGCCGACTTCCACTCCGGCCCGGTCGCCTCTCACGGCGACCGGGTGCTCTTTTATGTGGCCACCCGCGGCAATCCCGAGGACGAGGACGAGTGGTGGACGTGCAGCCTCGACGTCGCGCCCACCTCGATCGACGAGACGCCCGGCCTGCGGTGGCACTGCCGCGACAGCTACGTCCTGGCCCCGCCCTCCACCATGGCCGGCGGCCAGCCCGTGTCCTGGCTGCGGCCTCCCGACGGGCGTCCCCTTCCCGACCCGCTCCGCGTGCTCGACTGGCTCGTCTGATCCCGGGCCGCCCGCCCGAAGCCGT
This sequence comes from Nonomuraea sp. NPDC003727, assembly GCF_053586935.1. Lineage (NCBI taxonomy): Bacteria > Bacillati > Actinomycetota > Actinomycetes > Streptosporangiales > Streptosporangiaceae > Nonomuraea > Nonomuraea sp. NPDC003727. The sequence goes on along the minus strand of NZ_JBSFNE010000001.1, from coordinate 514,496 downwards.
CCTCCGGGGGTCTCACACGATGAGGAGGACGAAGATGCCGCAGACGATGATGTTGATCAGCCAGCCGTGGGTGTCCATCCAGCTCCGCACCTTGGGCATGACGGCCGTGGCCCGGTGCCGGAACAGCAGGTAGGCCAGCAGCGGCAGCGCCGCGATCAGGAGCGTCACCAGCAGGAACGGCACCGCCGCGCGCAGCGGGGCGTGGTTCTGCTGCAGGTTCACGCCGACGGTGAGCATCGCCACGATGTCGGTCGGCATCAACAGCACGAGCAGCAGCGCGGTGGTGAACGCCTTGCGCGGACCGGTCTCCAGCAGCTTGTCGAGCCATTTGGGCGGCTTGGAGGTCGCCCGTCCCAGGTAGCTCTTGAGCGCGATGGCGACCAGGAGGGCGACCAGGACGATCTGGATGATCCAGCCCAGCGATCCCTTGTCGTGGGGGTCGCCCAGCGGGATCGCGCCGTCGAGCAGGGCGGCGAGCCAGCGGGTCAGCATCACTCCGACGGTCGCGGCGAGCGCGATGCCGACCAGGTAGGCGAGGGAGACCCGCACCGCGTACCGGTGCATGACCAGGACGATCGCCGTCATGATCTGCGGACCCGCCATCATGGTGACGGCCAGGGGCAGGATTTGCAGGTTCATGGGCGTCTTCCGTCGTAGCGTTGCTGGCCGTCCGGTCGGCATGGCCGGAGAGCCGGCCCCTCCCGGCTCCGGCGCACGCTTATCACCACTCCGTCACTCCCCGTGCGTACCTGAGATACCCCGCCTCCTTTGCGTCTTCCCCCAAATGCCCATAAAGCGGACTTGACTCCGTGTCCGTGCCGCCAGGTGAGGGCCACGCAAGAGGGAAGGGTCCCTGACCGTAGGCTGGGACGCGTGAGCCGTACACAGAACTCAGAGGACCTCTTCGAGCGAGCCCGCGCCATCGTGCCCGGGGGCGTCAACTCCCCGGTGAGAGCGTTCGGCGCCGTCGGCGGCACGCCCCGTTTCATGGCCTCAGGCCAGGGCCCCTACATCACCGACGTCGACGGCAACCGCTACGTCGACCTGGTCTGCTCGTGGGGCCCGATGATCCTCGGCCACCGCCACCCCGCCGTCGTCGAGGCCGTCTCCGGCGCGCTCCAGCACGGCCTGTCGTACGGCACAGCCACCCCCGGCGAGGTCGAGCTGGCCGAGGAGATCGTCTCCAGGGTCGCTCCCGTGGAGAAGGTGCGCCTGGTCAGCTCGGGCACCGAGGCGACCATGAGCGCCGTACGGCTGGCCCGCGGCTTCACCGGGCGTTCCAAGGTCGTCAAGTTCGCCGGCTGCTACCACGGCCACGTCGACGCGCTGCTCGCCTCGGCCGGTTCGGGCGTGGTCACCTTCGGCCTGCCCGACACGCCTGGTGTCACGGGCGCGGCGGCGGCCGACACGATCGTCCTGCCGTACAACGACCTGGCGGCGGTCGAGGAGGCCTTCCGCACGGGCGAGATCGCCTGCGTGATCACCGAGGCGTGCCCGGCCAACATGGGTGTGGTGCCGCCGCTGCCCGGTTTCAACCGGCGGCTCAAGGAGCTGTGCGCGGCCAACGGCGCCCTGCTCATCCTCGACGAGGTGCTGACGGGCTTCAGGGTGTCCAGGGCCGGCTGGTACGGTCTCGACCCCGTCGACGCCGATCTCATGACGTTCGGCAAGGTCATGGGTGGCGGTCTGCCCGCGGCGGCGTTCGGCGGCCGGGCGGACGTCATGGCCAACCTGGCGCCCGAGGGCCCCGTCTACCAGGCGGGCACGCTGTCGGGCAACCCGCTGGCGTGCGCGGCCGGCCTGGCCACGCTGCGCGGCCTCGACGACGACGCCTACGCCAGGGTGGACGCCGCCGCCGCGGCGGTCTCGCTCGCGGCGACGAAGGCGCTGGAGGCGGCGGGCGTCCCGCACCGGCTGCAGAGCGCGGGCAGCCTCTTCTCGATCTTCTTCACCGATCGGGAGGTGACGGACTTCGCCGCGGCCCAGACGCAGAACACCAAGGCGTACACGGCGTTCTTCCACTCGATGCTCGACCAGGGCGTCTACCTGCCGCCGTCGGCGTACGAGGCGTGGTTCCTGTCGGCGGCGCACGACGAGGAGGCGCTGGGGCTGATCGTCGAGGCGCTGCCCGCGGCGGCGCAGGCGGCGGCCCAGGCGGGCTGACCGCCGCCCTCAGGGGCGGCCCGCGGTGACGGGTTCGGGGAGGGACCGGTCCGGCCGGCGCGCCGCGCGCGGCCGGGTGCCCGCGTAGAGCGCGCCGGACACGATGAGCACCCCGGCCGCCAGCTTGAGCCACGAGATGCTCTCCCCCGTCACCAGCGCCGCCGACGACAGCCCGAAGACGGGGACGAGCAGCGTGTACGGCGCGACCGTCGAGGCGTCGTAGCGCCGCAGCAGCCAGCCCCACAGCCCGAACCCGCCGAGGGTCGAGACGAAGGCCACGTAGGCCAGCGACGCCACGCCCTCCCACGCGAAGGTCAGCCGCGGCACGCCCTCCACGGCCAGCGACAGCAGCAGCAGCGGCGGCGCCGACAGCGCGCTGACCCACACCATGAAGCGCAGCGGGTCCGGCGGCGCGGCCTTGCGCTGGATGACGGTGCCCAGGCCCCAGGCGGCCGCGGCTCCCACGCACATCAGGAACGCGCCGACCGGCCCTCCGGAGCCGAAGTCGACGGCCACGACGGCCAGCCCGGCGAAGGCGACGGCGAGACCCGTGATCCGGCGCGCGCCTGGCCGCTCGCCGAGCAGGACCGCCGCGAAGACCACGACGAACAGCGCCTGTGTCTGCAGCACCAGCGAGGACAGTCCCGGTGGCATCCCCGCCCGCATGCCGACGAGCAGCAGGCCGAACTGCCCGACACCGACCGAGGCCGCCACGCCGGCGATCCACCGCCAGCCCACGGTGGGCCGGCCCACCAGCAGCATCGCCGGAAAGGCCGCGAGGGTGAACCGGAGCGCCGCGTAGAGCAGGGGCGGGAAGTGCCGCAGACCGACCTCCATGACGACGAAGTTGAACCCCCACACGGCGGCGAGGCCGACAGCGAGCAATACATGCCGCAAACGCATGCACCCATGCTCACAAGGGACGACTCTTGAGCACAAGCGACATCTTCTACGGTGAAAGGTTTAGAATGGCTACATGCTCGACCTCAACCGGCTGAAGGCGCTGCACGCCGTCCACGTCTACGGGTCGGTGGGCGCCGCCGCCGACGCCCTGATGGTGACGCCGTCCGCCGTCTCGCAGCAGCTGGCCAAGCTGGAGCGGGAGACGGGCGCGACCCTGCTCGAACGCAACGGCAGAGGGGTGAAGCTCACCGACGCCGCGGGCCTGCTGGCCGAGCACGCCGAGCGCATCCTGGCCCTGGTCGAGACCGCCGAGGCCGACTTCGAGGCGCTGCGCGGCGCGGTCGTCGGCAAGCTGGCCGTGAGCGCGTTCCCGACAGCGGCCAGAGGGCTGATGCCGCGCGCGCTGTCCCTGCTCAAGCAGCGCCATCCCGACCTGGCGGTGTACCTGACCGAGCGCGAGCCCGAGCGGCAGATCAGGGAGGTCGCCAGGGGCGAGCTCGACCTCGTGGTCGCGCAGGACTGGATGAACCGGCCGCTGGCCATCCCCGACGGGCTGTCGCGGGCGACGCTGCTCGACGACATCGCCGACGTCGCCATGCCCGCCGCCCACCCGCTGGCCGCCGGTAAGGAGGTGGAGCTGGCCCAGCTGTGCGGAGAGCGGTGGATCAGCACCGCGCCCGGCACGATCTGCCACGACTGGCTGGTGTTCACGCTGCGCAGCGCCGAGCTGGAGCCGGAGATCACCTGCATGGCCGACGAGTACCCGACCCAGCTCGCGCTGGTCGAGGCGGGCCTCGGCTGCGCGATCGTGCCCAGGCTCGGCAGGGTCCACATCCCCGCGGGAGTGCGGATGGTGCCCATCAGGCCCAGGCAGACCCGCCGCATCTACGCGCTGTGGCGCACCGACGCGGCCCGGCGGCCCGCCATCCGCGCCGCCGTCGACGCGCTCATGCACGCCAGCAGGGAGCTGGAGACCGGCTGGATCAGCTGATCGCGATCGCGACCATCCCGCCGAGGATGACGCCCGCGGCGACCAGCCTGCGGCCGAGGTCCCCCTCGGCCAGCAGCCGCCCGCCCATGACCACCGCGATCAGCACGCTCACCTCCCGCATCGGCGCGACCACGCTGACCGGCGCCAGCTGGAAGGCGAACAACGCCAGCAGGTACGACAGCGGCACCAGCGCGGCCGCCCCCAGCACCTTCGGCCAGTGCTGCCGCCACACCTGCGCGACCAGCCGCCACCGCCCGCCGACGACGACGAGCGGCGTGATCGCCAGCATCCTGAACATCTCGCCGAGATAGATCAGCACCATCGGGACGACCGCGAACTCCTTGACCATCTGGGCGTCCCACACCGTGTAGGCGGCGATGAACGTGCCCGTCATCAGCCCGAACAGCAGCCCCTTGACGTCGCCCGCGCCGCCCCCGCTGAGCAGGAACACCCCCACGCCCACCAGCAGGATGCCCGCGATGCCGAGATGGGTCGGGTGCTCGCCGAGGAACACCACCGCCACGGCGCTGGCCAGCATCGGCCCCGTGCCCCTGGCCACCGGGTAGACCACCGACAGGTCGCCGTGCCGGTAGCCGCGCTGGAGCAGCACGAAGTAGGCCAGGTGCAGCGCCGTGCTGACACAGATCAGCGGCACCACCCGCCACGACGGCACGGCGCCGGAGACCAGGGCGGCGGGCGTCCACAACACGGTCGAGGCGGCGGCGACCAGCCACAGAAAGACCACGGAGTCGGCCTTGGCCGCCTGCTTGCTCAACAGGTTCCATCCGGCGTGGGAGACGGCGGCGACCAGGACAAGGGCGAGTGCGAGGGGGTTCACACCTCCACTGTCGCAGCCGGATCGACGGGAACGGATAGGGTGGGGCCACCATGGCTGAGACGACCGTCGTTCACCTGCTGCGACACGGCGAGGTGCACAACCCCGAAGGCATCCTGTACGGCAGGCTGCCCGGCTACCGCCTCTCGGAGACCGGCCGCCTGATGGCCGAGACGGTCGCCAAGGCCGTGGCCGACCGCGACATCGTCCGCATCTACAGCTCCCCGCTCCAACGGGCGCGCGAGACCGCCGCCCCGCTGGCCGAGAAGCTGGGGATCGAGGTCACCGTCGACGACCGGCTGATCGAGGCCGGCAACGTGCTCGAAGGCCGCAAGATCGCCCGCCTGATGAGGAGCCCCGGCAACTACCGCCACTTCTGGCATCCCGGCCGGCCCTCGTGGGGCGAGCCGTACGTCGAGGTCGTGGCACGGATGCGCGGCATGGTCGAAAGCGCGCGCGCCGAGGCGCGCGGTCACGAGGCGGTGCTGGTCAGTCACCAGCTGCCGATCTGGATGATCAGGACGGCGGCCGAGGGCCGCCGGCTGTGGCACGACCCGCGCCGCCGCCAGTGCGCCCTGGCCAGCCTCACGACCTTCACCTTCGAGGGAGACAGGCTCGTCAGCGTCGGCTACAGCGAGCCCGCCGCCGCGCTCGTCAAGAGCGGCCCCAGCGTCCCGGGCGCCTGACCGCGCCGGTAGAGTGGCAAGCTCTACCGGCTGTAGTACAAGGAGATCACTCTCCCGTGCGCGCGAAACCCCACGCCCTCGCCTTCCTGGCCCTGCTCGCCGTCGCCGGCTGCGCGGGGAGTCCGGGCGGCCAGCCGCAGGCGGGCGACACCAGGTTCGTCGCGGGCGACGGCAAGGTGACCGTGTTCCCCGCGGCCGACCGCAAGCAGGCGCCCGCGGTCGAGGGCACGACCCTCGACGGCGGCAAGGTCTCGCTCGCGGCCTACAAGGGCAAGGTCGTGGTGCTCAACTTCTGGGCATCGTGGTGCGGCCCGTGCCGGGCCGAGGCGCCGGTGCTCAAGGACATCCACGCCAAGACCAAGGCCGGCGGCGTGGAGTTCGTCGGCATCGACTTCAAGGACCGCCAGGCCGACGCGCTGGCCTTCGAGCGCACCGAGCAGCCCGGCTACCCCAGCATCTTCGACCAGCCCGGCAAGGTGGCGCTGGCGTTCCAGGGCACCGTGCCGCCCGCCGCGATCCCCTCCACGCTCGTCATCGACGAGCAGGGCAGGGTGGCGGCCAGGGCGCTCGGCGCGGTCAAGTACAACGACCTGCTCAAGGCCGTGACCCAGGTGCGCGATGAGTGACGTCGTCGCCTCGGGCTCGCTGCTGCTCGCCATACCGATCGCGGTGCTGGCCGGGCTGGTGTCGTTCCTGTCGCCGTGCGTGCTTCCGCTGGTGCCGGGCTACCTGTCGTACGTGACGGGCATGAGCGCCGACCCCAGGCGGGGCCGGCTGGTGCTCGGCACGGCGCTGTTCGTGGCCGGCTTCGCGGCGGTGTTCGTCGCGGGCGGCGCGCTGTTCGGCGGCCTCGGCTCGGCCCTGTACGGCAGCGCCGACGTCATCACGCGCGTCGTCGGCGTGCTGACGATCGTGCTCGGTCTGGCCTTCCTCGGCGTCATCCCCGGGCTCATGCGCGACGTGCGCATCCACCGGGTGCCCAGCGCGGGGCTCGCGGGCGCGCCGCTGCTCGGCGTGGTGTTCGGCCTCGGCTGGACGCCGTGCATCGGCCCCACGCTCGCCGTCGTCCTCTCCCTCGGCTACACCGAGGGCAGCGCCGCGCGGGGCGCCTTCCTCGCCGTGGCGTACGCGCTCGGGCTCGGCCTGCCGTTCGTGGTCGCCGCCCTGGCCTACAGCAGGGCGCTGCGCACCTTCAGCGCCATCCGCAAGCACTCGCGCCTCATCACCAGGATCGGCGGCGGCATGCTCGTCACGGTCGGCCTCCTGCTCGTCACCGGGCTGTGGGGGCAGATCATCGCGGGCATGCAGACGTGGATCGGCGGATTCGAGCCGGTGATCTGATGGCGATCGACGAACTGCGGACGCAGGCGCCCCGACCGGCCAAGCTCGGCCCGGTCGGCTGGCTGCGCTGGTTCTGGCGCACGCTCACCTCGATGAAGACCGCGCTGATCCTGCTGTTCCTGTTCGCGCTGGCCTCCATCCCCGGCTCGCTGGTGCCGCAGCGCTCGGTCGAGCCCGACAAGGTCGCGCTGATCTACCAGAACGACCCGGCCCTCGCCGAGTGGTACGACCGCCTCCACCTGTTCGACGTCTTCACCGCCCCCTGGTTCGCGGCCATCTACCTGCTGCTGTTCACCTCGCTGATCGGCTGCGTCATCCCGCGCACCACGACCTACCTGAAGGAGCTGCGCCGCAAGCCGCCGACGGCCCCGAAGAACCTGTCGCGCCTGCCGCACCACGCCGTGGTCGAGGGCCCGCTCGAGGTCGAGGAGGCGGCCCGGAGGCTGCGCAAGCTGCGTTTCAGGGTGGCCACGGGCCCCGGCTGGGTGTCGGCGGAGAAGGGCTACCTGCGCGAGACCGGCAACCTGCTCTTCCACGTGGCCCTGCTCGGGCTGCTGGTCGCCGTGGGCATCGGCTCCCTGTACGGCTACCGCGGCAACGTCCTGGTCGTCGAGGGCGACGGGTTCGCCAACACCGTGGCCGCCTACGACCGCTACATGCCGGGCAACCGCGTCTCGGCCGAGTCGCTGGAGCCGTTCTCCTTCACGCTGAAGGACTTCCAGGCCTCCTACCAGGTCGCCGGCGCCAAGCGCGGGCAGGAGCTCGACTACACCGCCAGGCTGTCGGTGCAGGACTCGCCGGCCGCGCCCGCGCGCGACTACGACCTCAAGGTCAACGAGCCGCTCGACGTCAACGGCACGCTCACCTACCTGATCGGCCACGGCTACGCGCCCGTCTTCAAGGTGACCGACGGCAAGGGGCAGGTGGCCTTCGAGGGGCCGGTGCCGTGCCTCATCGAGCAGAAGGCGACGCTGACCTCCGGCTGCGTGATCAAGGTGCCCGACGCGCAGCCCACCCAGCTCGGCTTCCTGCTCACCTTCCTGCCGACCAGCGTGCAGCTGGGCGACGGCAGCCACGTCTCGGCCTTCCCCGGCGCAGCCAGGCCTGAGGTGAAGATCCTCGGCGCGTTCTCGGGCGACCTGGGCGTGCGCTCGGGCAAGCCGCAGTCGGTGTACGAACTGGCCCCGCCCGAGGTCATGAAGAAGCTGACCCCCCTCGTCATGGGGTCGAAGGCGCCGCCGCCGCTCGCCGTCGGCGCGTCCTTCGACCTGCCGGGCGGCGTGGGGAAGATCGAGTTCACCGGCGTGAAGGAGTGGATGACGCTCCAGATCGCGCACGACCCGGGACGCATGCCCGCGCTGCTGGCCTCCGCGCTCGCGACCGTCGCCCTGGTCCTGTCGCTGATGATCCGCCGCCGCCGCGTCTTCGTCCGGATCAAGGACGGCGCCGCGGACGTGGGCGGGCTGACGCGCACGGAAGGGTCGGCCGCGGGATTCGCCGACGAGTTCGCCGACATCGTCAAGGTCCTATCCGCAGGAGAGAAGGATGTCCGCTGACCAACTGGCAGGACTGAGCGACGACCTGGTCCTCGCCACCGTGCTGCTCTACCTGGCCTCGATGATCGGGTTCGCGCTCGAGCTCGCCTTCGGCAGGGCCCGCACCAACACGGGCGCCACCTCGATCACCCTCACCGAGGACGGCGTCACCGAGGACGCGCCCGCCGTCGCCGCGAAGGCGACGGTCGCGGTGGGGACGGCCGGCGGTGGCGGCGTGGCCGAGGCCGCGGGCGGCGGCGCCGTCGTCGTCAGCCCGCCCGAGCCGCCGTCGTGGGCGCCCAAGGCGGGCATGGTCGCGATCGTCCTCGGCTGGCTCGGCTGGGCCGCCAACCTGGGCTCCCTCGTCACCCGCGGCCTGGCCGTCGACCGGTGGCCGTGGGGCAACATGTACGAGTTCGTGGTCGCCATCTGCTTCGCCGCGGTGACCGCCTTCCTCGTGACCCAGCTGCGCGGCAACGTCCGCTTCCTCGGCGCGTTCGTCATGGTGACATCGGCGCTGGGGCTCGGCTTCGCGGTCATCTGGCTGCACGTGCAGGCGGGGCCCGTCGTCCCCGCGCTCGACTCCTACTGGATCGCCATCCACGTCTCCGCCGCGGTCATCGCCAGCGGGCTGTTCATCGTGGCAGGCGTCTCCGGCATCCTCTACCTCATCCGCAAGGACGGCTTCTCCCGCCTGCCCACGCGCGACGACCTGGAGCGGGTCGCCCACCAGGCGATCGTGCTGTCCTTCCCGATCTGGACCTTCGCCGTCATCGCCGGCGCGCTGTGGGCCGACAAGGCGTGGGGCCGCTACTGGGGCTGGGACCCCAAGGAGGTCTGGGCGTTCATCACCTGGATCGCCTACGCGGCCTACCTGCACGCCCGCGCGACCGCGGGCTGGCGGGGACGCGCCGTCACGATCGTGCAGCTGGTGGCCTTCGTGTGCCTGCTGTTCAACCTGGTCGGCGTCAACATCTTCCTCGGCGGCCTGCACAGCTACGCCGACGTCGGCAACTGACGCCCTTCCTTGCGGGCAGGCGGTGGTCCACCGTTCCGGGGGTCACCGCCTGCCGTCCGTGCCGTGCACTCCGGCGAGTCCTCGGTGACCCGCCGTCTCCTTCGGAACGGTCAGTCGTCGTCGCGCAGACGGCGGTCGAGGTCGCGCAGGAAGTCGGGGTCGTCGTCGGGGCCGCGGGGCGCCTCACCCCTGTCCGTGGCGGAACGGCCGGGCAACTGGAACGGGCGTGACCGCGTCGGACGGCCGAGCAGCAACCAGAACACGCTGCCGACCAGCGGGACGAGGACCACGATGAGCACCCACAGGATCTTCGGCAGGTTCCTGGACTCCTCGTCGGGAGTCGTGATGACGTCGAACAACGAGTAGAGCCAGAAGGCCAGCATCGCCAGTCCGATTAGCACGCCAGGCATGCCCGTACTGTAGGCCATGGATCGCGTGATCGTGTCCGCGCGCTCTCCCATATCGGGTGACTCGGGAAGATCCCCGTCGTACCGTGGTACCTGTTTCTCCGGCGGTCTTTCCCGGCAGTCCGACCCAGGAGGCGCCACCGGGCATCGCCCGGCGACTGCACGTCTCGATGTTCCCGCGCGGGGCCGGCGCGGGAGAGTTGGCACCGCGGCGCGCCGCTGCGGGGCGAGGGCACGGAGCCATGGCTCCGACGTCGTGAAGAGGTGCGATGGCCTTGTCTGACGATCGGCGGACCGGCGACAGGGGCCGCCATCGACGGGGCAGCCGGTGGTGGCGGCGGGGTTCGTACCTGTCGTCGCGGCGTTCGGACGGTCCCCGCGAGTCGTTCTGGGGCGGTGACAGGGCGGAGCGCCCCCTGGAGGAGCCCGACAGCCGTCCCGAGCGCCGCCGCCCGTCCTGGTGGCCCGCCGAGCGCGGCACGGGATCCTCTGAGCGTGGCACGGGGCTCTCCGGGCGCGACACGGGATCCTCTGAGCGTGGCGCGGCGGCCTCGGCGGGTTCTCCCGCGTACGGCAGGCCGGCCGACAGCCCCCACGCGGGCGACGGGCGGGCAGGAGCGCACCCCTACGCCGGACGGCTGGAGAAGGAACGCGACGACGGCTACCGGGCCGACTTCAGGGGCGAGCGGTACGCCGCCTCCGTGCTCGACCGGCCCCAGTACACCTGGCAGGACTTCGAGCTCGTCGACGACCGCCCCAGGGCCCAGCCCAACCGGCCCGACCTGCCGCCCCAGGGAGACGGGCTGGCCCACTGCGGGCGGCTCGAAGCCATCCTGCACCGCCAGTGGGACGCCAGGCAGGGCCCTCCCTCGGCCGACGCCGTCCGGGCCGTCGAGAGCCTCGCCAGGCTGCCCGAGCGGCTGAAGGACCTGCTCGCCGAGAAGCTGGAGGGCATCTACGTCGGTGCGGGCGGCGTCCCGGACCTCGACGACATGGGATACCTGCGGGGAGCGCCGCTGCCGTCGGGACGGGCGACGTGGGACATCTGCGCCGGAGCGTACGGCGACCGCAAGATCGTCGTGGGGGACCGGCCCTCACCCACACCTGACGTGATGATGCACGAGGTCGGCCACGCGATCGACGACGTCGACGCTCCGTACGACGATTGGGTGTCGGACTCGCCGGAGTTCGTGGCACTCTACGAGCAGGCCGAACCTCTCCTGGCCTCGTCCTTCCACCGGCAGGGCGGCGGGCTCGGACGCAAGGAGTTCTTCGCGGACGCCTTCGCGGCGATCGCCTCGCGTCAGCGTCCGGCCCTGGTCGACATGCTCGGCGGCGACACGCGGACGGCGCTCGACGTCATGTTGTTCTTCAACCGGCGCTACGGAATCTAGGTGATCGACCATGTACGTGATCCGGCTCGCTGACGGAACCCTGCGCGTGCCGGAGAGCCTGACCAGCGAGGACGGCCGTCTCATCGGCAACGCCTACGTCGAGGTGGCGCCCGGCGACCCCGACTACGAACGATGGCTGGCCGAGTCGCTGACCGAGGAGGAACTGGCCGAGCGGCGCCGGCGGTGGGAGGAGGAGAACGACGACCTGGAGCGCGCGTTCCTCGCCTTCAAGTCCGAGCAGGAGGACGTCTGACGGCGGGGGAGCGCATCACGACTCGACCCTTGGACCGTGCGACGTGACGGCGGCCGGACGCGCTGGAGCGGCTTGGAGGACCGGTCTCGGCCCGCCGCGCTCGCGGCCCTGCTCGCCGTACGGCTGAGCGCCCTGTCGGGTGACCCTGCGTGTTCCGGGTTGCACGCGCAGGATCACCGTTGACGGACGTCAGACGCGCGGGGACTCGCCTGCGGGCCGGTCGGCCGTAAGGGCGTCCTCGCCACGAAGAAGGGCGTGTACTTCCGACTCGCGGAAGCGACGGTGCCCTCCGGGGGTCCGGATGCTACTGATGCGGCCTGCCGCGGCCCAGCGCGTCACCGTCTTCGGGTCTACCCGGAAGAGGGCGGCGACCTCTCCCGGCGTCAGCAGACGCTCGCTGCTACTCTCCACCAATCTCTCCCCCTCGCATCCCGCTTCCTGCCAGCGGGCGGACAGGTACCCAGTGTGTCGAGCGAAGCCTGATTTATCCGTGCTTTTGACAAAGATCACGGGTTGTTATAGGCCAACTGCCCGATTGTTATATGATAGAGCCTCTTTGGGGCTCTCGTGGGTGTTTCTTTACGAAAGCGCCTAACTGTGAACACTAGCAGCGCTCGCGCCTGGTGCGTAGAGCGACCAGCCGCAGGGGCCGAGTAACCTCGGAGCTGTGCGTCCCGTTCTCGTTTACACCGCGTCGCGGATCGGCCTGTTTGTCGTGACCCTGGGTGTGCTGTACCTGTTGAACGTGCGGAACCCGCTGATGCTGATCGCCGTGGCGTTCGTCATCAGCGGGATTGCCAGCTACGTCCTGCTCTCCAAGCAGCGTGACGCCATGAGCGCACGCATCAGCGACAAGGTCGACCGGCCGAAGCCGGAGGCCGACTAGGGCAGGGGGAACATGCCAATCCGGGCATGGTACTCCCGTCCGAGTCGCGTCGTGTCGCTACCAACGAGTAGTCCGTCCTTGTGCGCCAGAAATGCCTTGACTCCGATCCCGCGCTCCCGGCCAGGATTCCAGCTGAGCGCCTTTCCTGAGACGGGGTGAATGGCCGCGATCCCCTCGCGCGGCACCGCCCCCGGTCCGGCCGAGTCGTGCCCCCGCGGATTGTTCATCCAGCGCTGGTGGCCCCCCACGTAGACGGCGGCGCCCGTCACGGCCACCGAATAGAGCGAATCGCCCCCGGTGTGGTTGACCCAGGTGGGCTTGACCCGGTCGCCCCTGGCGTAGGTCTCGAACCTGGACGCGCTGTCGCAGAGCTTGCGCGCGCCGCCGTAGCCGCCGGTCGTGACGACGACGAAGTAGCTGCCGTCGGGGGCGGCGTCGAGCCCCCTGACGTAGGACGGGAAGACGTCCCTGCAGGCCGGCGCGTAGGCGTCGGTGCGCCAGTCGGCCACCTTCGCCCGCGCCGCGCCGACGTCGATGACGCCCAGCTGGGGCCTGGGCAGGCCGTTCAGAGTGGTGAAGCTGCCGTCGACGATCAGCCGGTCGCGGGTCAGGGCCAGCGCGTGCACCTTGACCTGGGGCGTGCGCGCGGCGCCCGGTGTGATGGCGAACGTGGGGTCGGCCGCGCCCGTCGTGGCGTCGAGCCTGGCCAGGGCCACGCGCGGGCGGGTGAAGTCGCCGCCGGCGTACAGCTTCGAGCCGCTCCTGGCCAGCGTCGTGACCTGGCCGCCCCTCACCTGCGGATCGAAGTCCTCCACGGCCGAGCCGTCGGACACGCTGAGCCTGAGGAGGCCGGAGCCGCCGACGTACACGGTGTCGTCCTCGCCGGGGGCCAGCGCGTAGACGGGGTCGTCCAGCGACGGGGCGAACTCGGGCAGGATCGCGCCCGTGCGCACGTTGTAGGCGAAGAGATTGTCACGTTCCACGACGAAGGTCCGGCTCGAGTCGCTCACCTCGGAGAAGGCGCCGCCGACGATGACCGTGTCGCCGACCAGGGTGATGGCATTGACGATGCCGTCGAGGACGTGAGGCGTGGTGTCGACCGGATTGGTGGCCACCACGCGGGTGTGTGCGACCGGGGTGACGGCGACGAGCGCCGCGAGGGCGGTTCGGACAAGCATTCGCCAAGTCTTAGCACACTCTGGGTAATCGAGGTGCTACTTCCGGTTTATCGTCGCTCAAGCCCTAGGCTTGACCCCATGACCCGCGCTCAGTTGGACAAGCAGCCGCATGAGGTCGCCGCGATGTTCGATCGCACGGCCAGGCGATACGACCTCGTCAACGACGTCATCTCGCTCGGCCAGGTGCGAGCGTGGCGCAAGGCCGTCGCCCAGGCCGTCGACGCGGGCCCCGGTGAGATCGTCCTCGACCTCGGAGCCGGTACGGGCACCTCCACCGACGCCTTCACCACGCTCGGCGCCCGCGCCATCGCCTCCGACTTCTCCCTCGGCATGCTCTCCACCGGTGTCCGGCGCCGGGGCGGCAACGCGCTCACCGGCGAGGGCGTGCCGTTCATCGCGGGCGACGCGCTGAACCTGCCGTTCGCCGACGACGTCTTCGACGCGGTGACGATCTCGGTGGCGCTGCGCAACGTGCACAACACCGAACAGGCGCTGCGCGAGATGCTCCGCGTCACCAAGCCGGGCGGCCGGCTGGTGATCCTCGAGTTCTCCCACGTGACGGTCAAGTCGTTCGACGTGGTCTACCGCGAGTACCTGATGAAGCTCCTGCCCAAGGTGGCCAGGGTCTTCGGCTCGAACGACGACTCCTACGACTACCTCGCCGAGTCGATCAGGGACTGGCACGACCAGCCGGCCCTGGCCACGATCATCCAGCGGGCCGGCTGGGAGCGGGTCGCCTGGCGCAACCTCAACCTCGGCATCGTCGCCATGCACCGGGGTCACAAGCCCCAGGGCTGAACCACTTCCATGGTCACCAGGCCGCCGTTGGCCGGGTGCCGGTAGAAGACGACCGCCTGGGCCAGGCAGGCGGTCCTGATCTCGGCCGCGTAGTCCTCCAGCAACTCGAGACTGAGCCCCGAGCGCAGGCCGAGGAGGAGCAGCACGCTGGCGCCTTCCACGCTCATCCTGAGCACGAGCGGCAGCCGGCCGCTGTCCGTGCGCATGGACGTCCTCCTGGCCAGGCCCTGGAAGCGGTGCCGCACGGTCACCGCCACCACCTGCCCCATGATCTGCCGCCTGGCGGCGGGCGTTCCCATGCAGGCGAGCGCCACGCCGACCACGGCCATCCCCGCCGTGGTGGCGTCCGTCCACGCCGCCACCTGCGCGGTGACCAGGAAGAACAGGCCGGCCGACGTCGCCTCCGTCCGCCATCTGAACACCGCTCCGAGGCGGGCGGGCAGGTCGCGCGCCTGCGGGATGTACGGATGGCCGCGCGGGTGTCCTCCGCGTTCAGCCAACCGGTCGTCGTTCTCCGTCGTGCCGGCGTCGGCCCGTCCGACGTTCGCTGAGCTCCAGAGGAGGAAGCTCCCCTTGCGCGATCCACGCCTGGGGGTGACTCTGGTCATGTCTCACGGCTCCGATGTCCTGTCGTGGGTACGCGGTGCTGGGGGACTTCAGGGCGGGTGGTGGCGGGACCCATCCGCCCGCGTCTGCTGCGCGGACATCCGGCTGGATCGTTCCCGGGGAGGGGCGCGCTTCTTCACGTCTGCTCACCGCTTCTCGTACTAGGATGAGGTTTTCCCTCCGGGAAGTGTCGTGCAATTCCCGCTGGGATTATTGGAGAGATGCCCGCGTCTGAAGGGGTTCAACCCTTGGGCGGTGGGTAATACTTCGACACGCTTGTGAGGAGAGCTGAGTGGCGCGGGAGCCGAGCCCCACCGTCAGCCGACGCCGTCTCGCCGCAGAGCTGCGTCGACTCCGAGAGGATGCCCAGAAGACGGGCACCCAGGTCGCCCAGGTCCTGGACGGATCGTCATCCAAGATCTCCCGCATGGAGAAGGCCCAGGTCGTCGCGCACAAGGACGATGTGGCCCTGCTGGCGGACTTCTATGACGTGTCGCCCTCGGCCCGGGCGGCCCTGCTCGCCCTCGCGGAGGAGTCCGAGAGGAAAGGCTGGTGGGAGGCATTCGGAGACTCGCTCAACGAGTCGTACATGAGCTACATCGGCCTCGAGGCCGGTGCCGACTCGATGCTCACCTGGCAGAACGTGACCGTTCCCGGGCTGCTGCAGACCGTCGACTACGCACGCAGTGTCATCGGTCTCGGACATTCGCTCAGCGCTATCCCGCCTGCCGAGGTCGAGAGACTGGTGCGGGTCCGGATGCGGCGGCAGCAGATGCTCGAAGGCCCCTCGCCGCTGGTGGTGAACGCGCTGATCGACGAGTCGGTCCTGCACCGGAGGTTCGGCACCCCTGAGGTGATGCGCGACCAGCTCCGCCACATCCTCGAGGTGGCGCAACTGCCCAATGTCTCCGTTCGGATCGTCCCTCTCGACGGCCCCCACGGCCCGTTGACGCACGCCTTCGTCCTCCTGAAGTTCCCATCCCGCGAGGGGCTGGACAGCATGCATGAGGACCTGGTGTATTTCGAGCACGCGACAGGTGCCGTGTTCGAGGAACGTTATGCCGAGACGTACCGAGTTGAGCAGCTATTTCGCCAAATGTCAGCAGACGCGTTGTCTGAGGAGGATTCGCTGAAGATGCTCGGAGAGCTCAGCCGGTGAGTCTCGCGCCCGCTGTCGGGGTATGCCCTCTCTGCCCCCGACAGTGAGGATGTGCGATGGAGTCAGCGATCCCTGAAGAGATCGTGTGGCGCAAGAGCAGCTTCAGTGCACTCAACGGCGAGTGTGTGCAGGTCGCCCACGTCCATGATGGCGGCGTACTGGTCAGGGACTCCAAGCAGCCCGACGTGGCCGTCTTGTGCTTCAGCGCCGGTGAGTGGCGTGCGTTTCTCGCCGGTGTGCGAAACGGAGAGTTCGACTGACAATACCCCAGAGGGCATGGGTTCACTATCGGTTCATCACGATTGCATAAAGGTCCTGCGCGGCTGTCCGAGAGTCGATTAAATCGCGCGCAGTGTTGCTCGCAAACAACGCGCGCTCCGGCATGCCTAGACTCCGGGTGCCTGTAGATATGGGATGGACCGTACCGTGAACGCTGGTGTGGCTGAGACCGCTGTTGAGAACTGGCGCAAGAGTAGTTTCAGCAACCTCAGTGGGGAGTGTGTCGAGTTCGGGCGCTCCGCTGACGGTGGCGTGATGCTGCGCGACTCCAAGGATCCCGCCGGAGCGGTGCTGGCCTTCACGCCTGGTGAGTGGCGAGCCTTCCTGGCCGGGGTGCGCAACGCCGAGTTCGACGTCTGACGCGCTGCCGGTGACCCGGTCAAGGCCCTCTGTCGTTGACGGAGGGCCTTCTGTATGGGTAAGCGCCTACCCGGCTGCCACCTGGATCCGGAAAAGCGCTAGACTGCGTGCCGACAAAGTTTGTGAAGAGCTTCACAAAGGAACGAAGGCCACCACTCAGAGGCCAACCAGCGTGTAGGACAGGACAGGTCCGTGACCGTGCCAGCCGACATCAGGCAAGCGCAGGAGCCAGCCGCGACACCGCGAGGAACGAGCCGGCCAGCGGCGAAGCGGGCGCGACAGTGAACGCCACCGACGCCGACGTCATCGTCGTCGGCGCGGGTCCCGCGGGTTCGGCGACGGCGTTCCATCTCGCCCAGGCCGGGCTCGACGTCCTGCTACTCGAGAAGACGCGCTTCCCCCGCGAGAAGGTCTGCGGCGACGGTCTGACCCCGCGCGCGGTCAAGCAGCTGATGAACATGGGCGTCGACATCGACGCCCCCGGCTGGGTCAGGAACAAGGGCCTGCGCGTCGTGGGTGGCGGCGGCCGTTACGACCTCGACTGGCCGCAGCTCGACAGCTTCCCCGACTTCGGCCTGGTGCGCACCAGGCAGGACTTCGACCAGATCGTCGCGGCCAACGCGGTGAAGGGCGGCGTCCGCCTGATGGAGGGCGTGAACGTCACGGGCCCGATCCTCGACGACCGCAGCGGTCACATCGTCGGCGTCACGACGAAGGACGGCGTCTCCTACCGCAGCCGCGTGGTGGTCGCCGCCGACGGCAACTCCACCCGGCTCGCCCTGGCGATGGGGCTGTACAAGCGGGAAGACCGTCCGATGGGCGTCGCCGTACGGACCTACTTCGAGTCGCCGCGCCACGATGACGACTACCTGGAGATCTGGCTGGAGCTCTGGGACGAGGAGACGCTGCTGCCCGGCTACGGCTGGGTGTTCGGCGTGGGCGACGGCACCTCGAACGTCGGCCTCGGCCTGCTCAACACCAGCGAGGCGTTCAAGAACATCGACTACCGCGACCTGCTCAAGCGCTGGACGCGGAACATGCCCGCCGAGTGGGGCTTCACCGAGGCGAACATGACGACCCCGATCAGGGGGGCGGCGCTGCCGATGGCCTTCAACCGGCAGCCGCACTACACCAGGGGCCTGGTGCTCGTGGGCGACTCGGGCGGGGCGATCAACCCGTTCAACGGCGAGGGCATCGCGTACGCGATGGAGACCGGTGAGATCGCGGCCGAGGTCATCGTCAAGGCGTTGCGCGGCACCACGCCCGCGCAGCAGGAGCGGATCCTGCGCGCCTACCCGAAGGTGCTCAAGGACGCATACGGCGGATATTTCACGCTAGGCAGGTGGTTTGTCGAAGCTATCGGGAAGCCTGGCGTGATGAGCTTCGGCACACGACATGGTCTGCACCATCCCAGGCTGATGCGCTTCGCACTCAAACTCCTTGGTAATCTCACCGACCGGCGAGGCGATGCGTCAGACCGGATCATCAACGCTCTCGCGAAGGTCGCCCCACCAGCATGAACGTTTCATCCGCCCGGCACACACACAGATCAGACTGCGCGCCCGCGCGCGTGGAGATGGGAGAGGAGGCGTAGCGATGGATCTTTACGTGCCCGTCCTGGTGCTCGCCGTTCTCGCGGGAGGGTTCGCGCTCTTCTCGGTCGCGATCGCCCCGTTCACCGGTCCCAAGCGCTGGAACCGCGCCAAGCTTGACGCCTATGAATGCGGCATCGAGCCGACGCCCCAGCCCGTCGGTGGCGGACGCTTCCCGCTGAAATACATGATCACCGCGATGCTCTTCATCGTGTTCGACATCGAGATCATCTTCCTCTACCCGTGGGCCGTGTCGTTCGACATGCTCGGCGTCTTCGGGCTGGTCGAGATGGTGCTGTTCATCGTCACCGTGCTGGTGGCCTACGCCTACGTGTGGCGCCGCAAGGGTCTGGACTGGGACTGAAAATGGGACTTGAAGAGAAACTCCCCAGCGGGTTCATCCTCAGCACGGTCGAGGCGGCCGCCGGATGGGCCAGGAAGAACTCGGTGTGGCCGGCCACGTTCGGTCTCGCCTGTTGCGCGATCGAACTGATGGCAACCGGTGCATCGCACTACGACCTGGCGCGCTTCGGCATGGAGCGCGCTTCGGCGTCTCCCCGGCAGGCCGACCTGATGATCGTCGCGGGCCGCGTGTCGCAGAAGATGGCGCCGGTCCTCCGGCAGATCTACGACCAGATGGCCGAGCCCAAGTGGGTCATCGCCATGGGCGTGTGCGCCTCCAGCGGCGGCATGTTCAACAACTACGCCATCGTGCAGGGCGTCGACCACGTCGTCCCCGTCGACATCTACCTGCCCGGCTGCCCGCCGCGGCCGGAGATGCTCATCGACGCGATCGTGAAGCTGCACGACAAGATCCAGAACATGAAGTTCGGCGCGCACCGCGCCAAGCAGATCGACGAGCTCGAACTGCGGGCGCTCCGTACGCTGCCGCTGATCGACCAGGAGGCCGCCAAGTGAGCGAGAACCTCCCCGAGGTGCCCGCCAACCTGCCCGAGGAGCCGGTGGCTCGCCACGGCATGTTCGGCGCCACCGGCACCGGTGACACCTCCGGCTACGGCGGCCTCGTCGTACGGCGGGCCCCCCGCCTGTCGACCTCCCGCCCCTACGGCGGTTACTTCGACGAGCTCGTCGACAAGCTCGAGTCGGTCGTCGACGACGCCATCGAGCGGGTCGTCGTCGACCGCGGCGAGCTGACCCTCCACGTCAAGCGCGAGAAGCTGGTCGAGGTGTGCCTGCGCCTGCGCGACGAGCCCGAGCTGCGCTTCGAGCTCAGCCTGGGCGTGAGCGGCGTCCACTACCCGCACCTCGTGGGCGAGGAGCTGCACGCGGTCATCCACCTGTGCTCCATCACCCACAACAGGCGTGTCCGCGTCGAGGCGAGCGCGCCGGACTCCGACCCGCACATCCCCTCGACGGTCAGCGTCTACCCGACGCACAACTGGCACGAGCGCGAGACCTACGACTTCTTCGGGATCGTCTTCGACGGCCATCCCGCGCTGACCCGGATCATGATGCCGGACGACTGGGACGGTCACCCGCAGCGGAAGGACTACCCGCTGGGCGGCATCCCCGTCGAGTACCGCGGCGCCGAGATCCCCTCGCCGGACAACAGGAGGTCGTACGCGTGAGCGAGCACAGCGAGCGGAGCGTCGACGGGCGGAGCGAGGACTACGCGCGCTCGCACAGCGAGCGGAGCGTCGACGAGCGAAGCGAGGACTACGCGTGAGTACTGGTTATGACGAGGCGACCGAGGGCAAGGTCTACTCGGTCAACGGTGCCGACTGGGACGACGTCGTCGGCGCGGTGCGCGACTCCGAAGAGGAGCGCCTGGTCGTCAACATGGGCCCGCAGCACCCGTCCACGCACGGCGTGCTCAGGCTCATCCTGACCCTCGACGGTGAGACGGTCACCGAGGCCCGTACCGGCATCGGCTACCTGCACACCGGCATCGAGAAGAACATGGAGTTCCGGACGTGGACCCAGGGGACCACGTTCGTCACCCGCATGGACTATCTCGCCCCGCTGTTCAACGAGACGGCGTACTGCCTGGCCGTGGAGAAGCTCCTCGGCATCGAGGACCGCATCCCCGAGCGGGCGCAGGCCATCCGCGTGATGATGATGGAGCTCAACCGCATCTCCTCGCACCTGGTCGCGATGGGCACGTTCGGCATGGAGCTGGGCGCGACCACGCCGTTCCTCTTCGGCTACCGCGACCGCGAGATGGTCATGGACCTGTTCGAGTACATCACGGGTCTGCGCATGAACATGGCCTACGTCAGGCCGGGCGGCGTGAGCGTCGACCTGCCCGCGGGCACCGTCGACAAGGTCGGCGAGTTCCTGAAGGAGATGCCCAAGCGCATCAAGGACATCCGCAAGCTGCTCGACGAGAACCCGGTCTACACCCGCCGCACCAAGGACGTGGCCTACCTCGACCTGACCGGCTGCATGGCGCTCGGCGTCACCGGCCCGATGCTCAGGGCCGCCGGCCTGCCGTGGGACCTGCGCAAGTCGCAGCCGTACTGCGGGTACGAGACCTACGAGTTCGAGGTCGCCACCGAGCAGAGCTGCGACGTCTTCGGCCGCTACCTGGTCCGCATGACGGAGATGGAGGAGTCCCTCAAGATCATTGAGCAGGCTCTCGACCGCATAGCGGGACCGCTGAAGAACAAGCCGGTCATGATCGAGGACAAGAAGATCGGCTGGCCGGCCCAGCTGGCGCTCGGCCCCGACGGCTTCGGCAACTCGCCCGACCACATCGCGCACATCATGGGCAGCTCCATGGAGGCGCTGATCCACCACTTCAAGCTGGTCACCGAGGGCTTCAGGGTCCCGGCGGGCCAGGCCTACGCCTCGGTGGAGTCCCCCCGCGGCGAGCTCGGCGCGCACGTGGTCAGCGACGGCGGCACCCGGCCGTACCGCGTCCACTTCCGCGAGCCGTCCTTCACGAACCTGCAGGCCGTACCGGCAACCTGCGAGGGTGGCCAGGTCGCTGACGTGATCGCGGCCGTGGCATCCATCGACCCGGTCATGGGAGGTGTTGACCGGTGAGTTACTCGCCGGAAGTCCGGGAGCGTCTCGAGAGGGACGCCAAGGAGATCATCGGGCGTTATCCGAAGTCGCGCTCGGCGCTGCTGCCGCTGCTCCACCTGGTGCAGTCGGAGGACGGTTACGTCTCCGACGACGGCCAGGAGTTCTGCGCGGAGATGCTCGGCCTGAGCAAGGCCGAGGTCGTGGGTGTGGCGACGTTCTACACGATGTACAAGCGCAAGCCGATGGGCGACTACCACGTCGGCGTGTGCATCAACTCGCTGTGCGCGGTCATGGGCGGCGACCAGATCTGGGAGGAGCTGTCGGAGCACGTCGGCGTCGGCCACGACGAGACGACCGCCGACGGCAAGGTCTCGCTGGAGCGCCTCGAGTGCAACGCGGCCTGCGACTTCGCCCCGGTGATGATGGTCAACTGGGAGTTCTTCGACAACCAGACGCCCGAGTCGGCCAAGCAGCTCGTCGACGACCTGCGCGACGGCAAGAGCGTCTCGCCGACGCGCGGCCCGAAGCGCCTGTGCACCTTCAAGGAGGCCTCGCGGGTGCTCTCCGGGCTGCCCGACGACCTGGCCGGTGACGGCCCGTCGGCGGCCGGCCCCTCGCTGGAGGGCCTGAAGGTCGCCAAGGCCAACGGATGGAAGGCTCCCGAGGCATGAGCACGACACTCACCCCGGTCCTGACCGCCAACTGGGACCAGCCCAACTCCTTCACGCTGCAGGGCTACGGCCCCTACGACGCGGCGAAGAAGGCGCTCGGCATGGACCCCGACGCGGTCATCCAGGCCGTCAAGGACTCCGGTCTGCGCGGCCGCGGCGGCGCCGGCTTCCCCACCGGCATGAAGTGGGGCTTCATCCCGCAGGGCGACGGCAAGCCGCACTACCTCGTCGTCAACGCCGACGAGTCGGAGCCGGGCACCTGCAAGGACATCCCGCTGATGATGGCCAACCCGCACTCGCTGGTCGAGGGCGTCATCATCACCTCCTACGCCATCCGCGCCAACCACGCCTTCATCTACGTGCGCGGTGAGGTGCTGCACGTGATCCGCAGGCTGCACGCGGCCGTGCGCGAGGCGTACGAGAAGGGCTACCTCGGCAAGGACATCTTCGGCTCGGGCTACGACCTGGAGCTGGTCGTGCACAGCGGCGCCGGCGCCTACATCTGCGGCGAGGAGACGGCACTGCTCGACTCGCTCGAGGGTTACCGGGGTCAACCGCGTCTCAAGCCTCCGTTCCCTGCCGTGGCGGGCCTGTACGCTTCGCCCACTGTTGTGAACAACGTGGAGTCTGTGGCCAGTGTTCCCAGCATCATCGCGAACGGCGCCGACTGGTTCGCCGCGATGGGTACCGAGAAGTCCAAGGGCTTCGGCATCTTCTCGCTGAGCGGCCACGTCACCCGTCCGGGCCAGTACGAGGCGCCGCTCGGCATCACGCTGCGCGAGCTGCTCGACATGGCGGGCGGCATCCGCGAGGGGCACCAGATCAAGTTCTGGACCCCGGGCGGCTCCTCCACGCCGATCTTCACCGACGAGCACCTCGACGTCCCCCTCGACTTCGAGGCGGTCGGTGCCAAGGGCTCGATGCTCGGCACCCGCGCGCTGCAGATCTTCGACGAGACCACCTGCGTGGTCCGCACCGTGCTGCGCTGGACCGAGTTCTACGCCCACGAGTCGTGCGGCAAGTGCACGCCGTGCCGCGAGGGCACCTACTGGCTCAAGCAGGTGCTCAGGCGTCTGGAGGCCGGCCAGGGCACCGAGGACGACCTCGCGCTGATCACCGACATCGCCGACAACATCCTGGGCCGTTCCTTCTGCGCCCTGGGCGACGGCGCGACCAGCCCGATCCACTCGTCGGTGAAGTACTTCCGCGACGAGTACCTCAAGCACTTCGAGGTCGGCGGCTGCCCGTTCGACCACAAGAAGTCCACCGTGTGGGGTGACAAGTGACCACTACCGCAGTCGAGACCTCAGTCGTCACCCTCACGATCGACGGCTTCCAGGTCACCGTGCCCAAGGGCACGCTCATCATCAGGGCCGCCGAACTGCTGGGCATCCAGATCCCCAGGTTCTGCGACCACCCGCTGCTCGACCCGGCGGCCAACTGCCGCCAGTGCCTGGTCGACATTCCCGACGCGGGCAACGGCCGCGGCTTCCCCAAGCCGCAGCCGTCGTGCGCGATCGAGGTCGCCGAGGGCATGGTCGTGCAGACCCAGCTCACCTCGCCGGTCGCCGAGAAGGCGCAGCGCGGCGCGATGGAGCTGCTGCTCATGAACCACCCGCTGGACTGCCCGGTCTGCGACAAGGGCGGCGAGTGCCCCCTGCAGAACCAGGCGATGTCCAACGGCCAGGGCGAGTCGCGCTTCCACGAGCACAAGCGCACCTTCCCCAAGCCGCTGCCGCTGTCGGCGCAGGTGCTGCTCGACAGGGAGCGCTGCGTGCAGTGCAAGCGCTGCATCCGCTTCTCCGACGAGATCGCGGGCGACCCGCTCATCGAGTTCTTCGAGCGTGGCGCCAAGGAGCAGGTGGGCGTCGCCGACGGCAAGCCGTTCGACTCCTACTTCTCCGGCAACACCATCCAGATCTGCCCGGTCGGCGCGCTGACCAGCGGTGCCTACCGCTTCCGCGCCAGGCCGTTCGACCTGGTCTCCTCGCCGAGCGCCTGCGAGCACTGCGCCTCCGGGTGCGCGCTGCGCACCGACCACCGCCGCGGCAAGGTCACCCGCCGTCTGGCCGGCCTGGACATGCAGGTCAACGAGGAGTGGAACTGCGACAAGGGCCGCTTCGCCTTCACCTACGCGACGCAGCCCGACCGGCTCAGGACCCCGCTGGTCCGTAACGAGGAGGGCCTGCTGGTTCCCGCCTCGTGGCCGGAGGCCCTCGCGGTGGCCGCCGCGGGTCTGGCCAAGGCGCGCGGCAAGGCGGGCGTGCTGGTCGGCGGTCGCGTGACCGTCGAGGACGCCTACGCCTACGCCAAGTTCGCCCGCGTCGCGCTCGGTACCAACGACGTCGACTTCCGGGCCAGGCCGCACAGCGCGGAGGAGGCGCAGTTCCTCGCGCACGCGGTCGCCGGCAAGGGCATCGAGATCTCCTACACCGACCTGGAGCAGGCGCCCGCCGTCCTGCTGGTCGGGTTCGAGCCCGACGAGGAGTCGCCGATCGTCTTCCTGCGCCTGCGCAAGGCCTGGCGCAAGAAGGGCCTGAAGGTCACCTCGATCGCGCCGTTCGCGACCGAGGGCCTGGCCAAGATGGGCGGCACGCTCATCAGGACGCTGCCGGGCGGCGAGGCCGACGCGCTCGACGAGCTCGGCTCCGTGGCCGAGGGCACGATCATCCTGGCCGGCGAGCGGCTGGCCACCGTCCCCGGCGCGCTGTCGGCCCTGGTACGGCTCAGCGCCGCCTCCGGCGCCAGGCTGGCCTGGATCCCGCGCAGGGCCGGGGAGCGCGGCGCCATCGAGGCGGGCGCGCTGCCGAACCTGCTCCCGATCGGCCGCCCGGTCGAGGACGAGAGCGCCAGGGCCGAGGTGGCCAGGGCGTGGAACGTCACCTCGCTCCCCGCCACGCCGGGCCGCGGCACCGACGCGATCCTGGCCGCCGCGCTGAACGAGGAGGTCGACGCGCTGCTCGTCGCCGGCGTCGACCCGCGTGACCTGGCCGACGCCGAGGCGGCGCTGGCCGCCCTGGAGAACACGCCGTTCATCGTCAGCCTCGAGGTGCGCGCCAGCGCGGTCACCGACCGGGCCGACGTGGTCCTGCCGGTCGCCGCCGTCGCCGAGAAGGCCGGCACGTTCGTGAACTGGGAGGGCCGCGGCCGCTCGTTCGAGCGGGCGCTGAAGGTCCCCGGCATCATGAGCGACCTCAACGTGCTGTCGGCCATCGCCGACCACATGGACGTGCACCTGGGCCTGCCCGACGCCGCCGCCGCCCGCAAGGAGCTCAGCGGCCTCGGCGCCTGGCGCGGCACCAGGGTCGGCGCGCCGAACGCCGCCGCGACGGCCCAGCCGGCGCCCCAGGCGGGCGAGGCCGTGCTGGCCACCTGGCACCAGCTGCTCGACGCCGGCCGCCTCCAGGACGGCGAGCCGTACCTGGCGGGCACCGCCCGCCCGGTCGAGGCGCTGCTATCGGAGAGCACCGCGGCCGAGATCGGCGTGGCCGACGGCGGCAAGATCGTAGTGGGTGAGACGGTGTCCCTGCCGGTGCGCGTCGTGGACCTGCCCGACCGGGTGGTCTGGGTGCCGACGAACTCCCCGGGCTGCTCGGTCAGGCGCGACCTGGGCGCGCTGGCCGGCGACATCGTCAAGATCGGGAGCGCCTCATGAGCGTGACAGTCCTCGCGACGGATCCGACCCTCGCCGACTTCGGCAAGGATCCGCTCTGGATCACCATCATCAAGGCGGTCGGCGTCTTCGCCTTCCTGATGGTGGGCATCCTGTTCGGCGTCTGGTACGAGCGCAAGCTGATCTCCCGCATGCAGAACCGCTACGGCCCCAACCGGGCCGGCAAGTTCGGTCTGCTCCAGTCGGTCGCCGACGGCGTGAAGATGGGCCTGAAGGAAGACATCTTCCCCAACACGGTGGACAAGGTGCTCTACCTGCTGGCTCCGGTCATCATGGTGGTCCCGGCCTTCCTGGCCTTCTCCATCGTGCCGTTCGGGCCGATCGTGAACATGTTCGGCGTCCAGACGCCGCTGCAGCTGGTCGACCTGCCGGTCGCGGTGCTGTTCATGCTGGCGATGGGCGCGGTGTCGGTCTACGGCGTGGTGCTGGCGGGCTGGTCGTCCCGCTCGCCGTACGCGCTGCTCGGTGGTCTGCGGTCGGCGGCCCAGGTGGTCTCCTACGAGATCGCGATGGGCCTGTCGTTCGTGGCGGTGTTCCTGTTCGCCGGCACGCTGTCGACCTCGGAGATCGTCGCGGCGCAGGCGTCGGGCGGCACGCTGCAGCTGTTCGGGCTCGAGATCCCGATGCCCTCGTGGTACGTGATCCTGCTGCTGCCCTCCTTCCTCATCTACGTGGTGTGCGCCTTCGGTGAGGCCGCGCGTATCCCGTTCGACCTGCCCGAGGGCGAGGGCGAGCTGGTGGGCGGCTTCCAGACCGAGTACTCCTCGTCGCTGAAGTTCGCCCTGATCATGATGGGCGAGTACCTGCACACCTTCACCGCCTCGGCGATGGCGATCACGCTGTTCCTCGGCGGATGGCGGGCGCCGTGGCCGATCTCGCTCTGGGACGACGCGAACACCGGCTACTGGCCGTTCCTGTGGTTCTTCATCAAGTTCGTCCTGGTCTTCTCGTTCGTCGTGTGGGTCCGCGCCTCGCTGCCCCGCGTCCGTTACGACCAGCTGATGGCGCTGGGCTGGAAGGTGCTGATCCCGCTCAACCTGGCGTGGATCATGCTCGTGGCCACCGTCAAGCTGCTCAGGACCCCCGGCGTCGACCTGACCTTCGTGTACGTCATCGGGGCGATCGTGGTCGTCGGAGCCTTCGCCATCTGGTTCCGCTTCGACACCGTGAACCAGCGCCGCAAGGAGGCGGAGAAGGCCAAGGTGGCGGCTGAGTTCGAGCAGCTCGCCAACGAGCCGACCGCCGGCGGCTTCCCTGTGCCGCCGCTTGACCTGCCGCACTACCACGGGGTGGGGCGCAAGGAGGTTCCCAGTGGGAGCAACTGATTGGCTGAACCCCGTGAAGGGGTTCGGCGTGACCTTTCACACGATGTTCAAGAAGCCGGTCACGACGAACTACCCGGAGGTGAAGAAGCCGACGGCTCCTCGCTTCCACGGTCGTCACCAGCTGAACCGCTGGCCCGACGGGCTGGAGAAGTGCGTCGGCTGCGAGCTGTGCGCCTGGGCGTGTCCCGCCGACGCGATCTACGTCGAGGGCGGCGACAACACCGAGGAGGAGCGCTACTCGCCGGGTGAGCGTTACGGGCGCACCTACCAGATCAACTATCTGCGGTGCATCCTGTGCGGCCTGTGCATCGAGGCGTGCCCGACCAGGGCGCTGACGATGACCAACGAGTACGAGCTCGCCGACTCCGACCGGGAGAGCCTCATCTACACCAAGGAGATGCTGCTCGCTCCGCTCACCGCGGGCATGGAGCAGCCTCCGCACCCCATGCGGCTCGGCGAGACCGAAGAGGACTACTACCGCTTGGGGCGCGAGAATGGGTGAGACCATCACGTTCTGGGTGCTGGCCGTCGTCTCCGTCGGCGCCGCGCTCGGAATGATCTTCAGCCGCAAGGCGGTCTACTCGGCGCTCCTGCTGGGCGGTGTGATGCTCTGCCTCGCGGTGCTCTACGCCGTGCAGGAGGCGCCCTTCCTGGCCGCGGTGCAGATCATCGTCTACACCGGCGCGATCATGATGCTCTTCCTGTTCGTGCTCATGCTGGTGGGCGTCGACTCGGCCGACTCCCTGGTGGAGACGCTCAAGGGACAGCGCTTCTGGGCGGGCGTCGCCGGTGTCGGCTTCGCCGTCCTGGTGATCCTCGCGATCGGGAACGCGCTGTTCGTCCCCGAGCCCGCGGGTCTGGCCGCCGCCACGGAGCAGGCGGGCGGCAACGTACCGGCGCTGGCCAGGCTGGTGTTCACCCGCCACGTCTTCGCCTTCGAGATCACCTCCGCGCTGCTCATCACCGCCGCGCTCGGCGCGATGGTGCTGGCGCACCGCGAGAGGGCCGAGCCGAAGCCGTCGCAGAAGGACCTGGCGCGCGCCAGGTTCGCCACCGGCGACCCGTCGCCGCTGCCCGCGCCCGGCACCTACGCCAGGAACAACGCCATCGACATGCCCGCGCTGCTGCCCGACGGCTCGGTCGCCGAACTGTCGGTCAACCGGCACATCGCGCGCTGGGACGTCGAGCACGACCATCTGCCCGACGACCCCAAGCTCGCCCAGGCCATCAAGCACGCGGTCGAGGAGGAACCCGTGACAGAGGATTCTGCGACGGACTCCGAGCACCTGGGTGAGGTGACCAAGTGACCACCGAGTACCTGGTCCTCTCCGCACTGCTCTTCGCGATCGGCGCGCTCGGCGTGCTGATCAGGCGCAACGCGATCGTGGTCTTCATGTGCGTCGAGCTCATGCTCAACGCCTGCAACCTCGCGTTCGTCACCTTCGCCCGCATGCACGGCAACCTGGACGGCCAGATCATCGCCTTCTTCGTGATGGTCGTGGCCGCGGCCGAGGTCGTGATCGGTCTGGCGATCATCGTGACGATCTTCCGAACCCGCAGGTCGGCGTCCGTGGACGATGCCAACCTGCTGAAGTACTAAGAGGTGACAGTGGAACCGGCAGAGATCATCCCGCACTCCGGTGGAGTGATCGGGGCCTCATGGCTGATGATCGCACTGCCCCTCTTGGGCGCGGCGATCCTGTTGCTCGGCGGCCGCCGTACCAACGCCTGGGGGCACTACCTGGGCGTCCTGATGTCGCTCGGTTCGTTCGTCGTCGCGGTGCTCGCCTTCATGGAGCTCGATGGTGGTCGTTACAGCGTCCACCTGTACGACTTCATTCCCGGAATGGCGGACATCAGCCTGCTGATCGACCCGCTGTCGATCAGTTTCTGTCTGCTGATCACGGGTGTGGGTTCGCTGATCCACATCTACTCGATCGGCTACATGTCGCACGATCCCGACCGGCGCAGGTTCTTCTCCTACCTGAACCTGTTCGTCGCGGCGATGCTGCTGCTGGTGCTGTCGGCCAACTACGTCGGCCTGTTCATCGGCTGGGAGGGCGTCGGTCTCGCCTCCTACCTGCTGATCGGCTTCTGGCAGTTCAAGCCGACGGCGGCGGTCGCGGCCAAGAAGGCGTTCATCGTCAACCGCGTCGGTGACTTCGGCCTGCTGATCGCGATGTTCACGATGTGGACGACGTTCGGCTCGCTGGCCTTCAGCGACATCTCCGCCAAGGTCGGCCAGGCCTCGGAGGGCACGCTCACCGCCATCGGCCTGCTGCTCCTGCTCGGCGCCTGCGGCAAGTCGGCCCAGCTGCCGCTGCAGTCCTGGCTTCTCGACGCGATGGAGGGCCCGACCCCGGTCTCGGCCCTCATCCACGCCGCGACCATGGTCACCGCCGGCGTCTACCTGGTGGTCCGCTCCGGCTTCGTCTTCGAGGCCGCGCCCACCGCGCAGCTGGTCGTCACCATCGTCGGCGTGGCCACGCTGCTGGCCGGTGCCATCATCGGTTGCGCGAAGGACGACATCAAGAAGGGCCTGGCCGGTTCGACGATGTCGCAGATCGGCTACATGATGCTCGGCGCGGGCCTCGGCCCGGCCGGCTACGCCTTCGCGATCGGCCACCTGATCACGCACGGCTTCTTCAAGGCCGACCTGTTCCTCGGCGCCGGATCGGTCATGCATGGCATGAACGACGAGGTCGACATGAGGAAGTACGGCGGCCTGCGCAAGTACATGCCGCTGACCTTCGCGACGTTCTTCGTCGGCTACCTGGCGATCATCGGTTTCCCGCTGCTGTCCGGCTACTTCACCAAGGACGGCATCATCGAGACCGCGATGGAGCACAACCAGATCCTCGGCTGGCTGGCCGTGATCGGCGCCGGCATCACCGGCTTCTACATGTCGCGGATGGTCTTCATGACCTTCTTCGGCGAGAAGCGCTGGGCCGACGACGCGCACCCGCACGAGTCGCCCAAGGTCATGACGATCCCGCTGGTCATCCTGTCGATCGGCTCGATCTTCCTCGGTGGCTACCTGGTGCTGAGCAACCGGCTGATGCTCTTCCTCGCCCCGGCCGTCGGCCGTCCGGAGGAGCTGCCCACCTTCCACTGGAACAGCGTCGCGGGTCTCGCCACGCTCGCCCTGGTGGCGGTCGGCGCCGGGTTCGCCTGGATGAAGTACGGCAAGGCGCCGGTCCCCGAGACGGCCCCGCGCGGCTCGTTCCTCACCACCTTCGCCAGGCGTGACCTCTACGGCGACGCCCTCAACGAGACACTGCTCATGCGTCCGGGACAGTGGCTCACCCGCATCGCGGTGTTCTTCGACAACCGCGGCATCGACGGCCTGGTCAACGGGCTGGCGGCGGCCGTCGGCGGCACCTCCGGCCGGATGCGCCGGCTCCAGACGGGCTTCGCGCGGACGTACGCGCTGTCCATCCTCTTCGGCGCCGCGGTCCTGGCCGGCGCTCTGCTCCTTGTAGGGAACCTGTGATGCCCTGGCTTACGATCCTGATGGCAGTGCCCGTGGTGGGCGCTGTCCTGGTGGCCCTCACGCCGAAGGGCAGCGGCAAGCTGGCCAAGCAGCTCGCGCTGGCCGTCTCCGTCGTCGTGCTGGGGCTCACCATCGCGATGGCGGCGCAGTTCAGCCCGAAGGGCCCGCGCTTCCAGTTCGTCGAGACCTACGACTGGATCCCGCGCTTCGGCGTGCACTACGGCGTCGGTGTCGACGGCATCGCGCTGGTGCTGATCGCGCTGTCGGCGGTGCTGGTGCCGATCGTGGTGCTGGCCTCCTGGAACGACGCCGACGCCCCGCACGCCAAGTACTCGGTGAAGACGTACTTCGCGCTCCTGCTGGTGCTCGAGGCCATGATGATCGGCGTCTTCGCGGCGACCGACATCTTCCTGTTCTACGTCTTCTTCGAAGCCATGCTGATCCCGATGTACTTCATGATCGGGTCGTACGGCGGCGCGCAGCGGTCCTACGCGGCCGTCAAGTTCCTGCTCTACTCGCTGTTCGGCGGCCTGCTCATGCTGGTCGCGGTCATCGGCCTCTACGTCATCGCGGGCAAGAACACCTTCCTGTTCCCCGAGCTGATCGGGGCCATCCAGGACCCGACCACGCAGAAGTGGCTGTTCGCCGGCTTCTTCTTCGCCTTCGCGGTGAAGGCGCCGCTGTGGCCGTTCCACACGTGGCTGCCCGACGCGGCGGCGCAGGCTCCGGCCGGCGCGGCGGTGCTCCTGGTCGGCGTCCTGGACAAGGTCGGCACGTACGGCATGCTCCGCTTCTGCCTGGAGCTGTTCCCGGACGCGTCGAAGTTCTTCACCCCGCTGGTGATCGTGCTGTCGGTGGTCGGCATCATCTACGGCGCCATCGTGGCCATCGGCCAGACGAACATGAAGCGCCTGATCGCCTACACCTCGATCTCGCACTTCGGCTTCATCGCCCTCGGCGTGTTCGCGATGACGGCGAACGCGGGCGCCGGCGCCACGCTCTACATGGTCAACCACGGCTTCTCGACCGGCGCGCTGTTCCTGATCGCCGGGTTCCTCATCGCGCGGCGGGGCTCGCCGTACATCGAGGACTACGGCGGCGTGCAGAAGGTCACGCCGAAGCTGGCCGGCGTGTTCCTGATCGCGGGCCTGTCCGGTCTGTCGCTGCCCGGCCTGTCGTCCTTCGTCAGCGAGTTCATGGTGCTGATCGGCACCTACGAGCGCTACCTGGTCCCCGCGATCATCTCGGCGACCGGCGTCATCCTGGCGGCCATCTACATCCTGTGGATGTACCAGCGGGTCGCGGGCGGGCCGACGGCCGAGCCGGTCAAGGAGTTCAAGGACCTCAACGGCCGCGAGCTGTGGGTGGTCGCCCCGCTGATCGCTCTGATCATCGGACTGGGCTTCTTCCCCAAGCCGCTGCTTGACGTGATCAACCCGGCGGTGGACCACACCCTGTCCAACGTCCAGGTGGAGAAGTTCACCCCGGCGATTGCCGAGAAGGGGGCCGGACAGTGAACGGCACCATCCAAGCGCCGACGATCGAGTACGGCCTGCTGGCGCCGATGCTGGTGATCTTCGGCGCGGCGGTCATCGGCGTGCTGGTGGAGGCGTTCGCGCCTCGCTACCTGCGCAAGTCGATCCAAGTGCCGGTGACGCTGCTCAGCATGGCCGGGGCCTTCGTCCTGGTCGTCTTCCAGGTGATGAGCGGACTGCCGACCGCGCCCGCGGCCATGGGCGCCGTCGCGGTCGACGGTCCCGCCCTGTTCTTCTGGGGCGTCATCCTCGTCCTGGCCTTCGTCAGCACGCTGCTGGTGCTCGACGACGACACCTTCGTGGCCTCGGCCGCCGCCGTACCTGGTAGCGCGGCCGAGGAGGAGGCGGAGATCACCGGTGGCGCGCACACCGAGATCTACCCGCTGATCCTGTTCGCGGTGGGCGGCATGCTGCTGTTCTCGTCCGCGAACGACCTGCTGGTGATGTTCGTCGGCCTCGAGGTCATGTCGCTGCCGCTGTACCTGCTGTGTGGCCTGGCGCGCCGTCGCCGCCTGCTGTCGCAGGAGGCGTCGATGAAGTACTTCCTGCTCGGCGCGTTCTCCTCGGCCTTCTTCCTGTACGGCATGGCCTTCGTGTACGGCTTCGCCGGCTCGGTCGACCTGGTCAAGATCAGCGAGGCGCTCGGCAAGGTGGGCGGCCTGGACACGGTGCTCCTCATCGGTCTGGCGCTTCTCGGCGTCGGCCTGATGTTCAAGATCGGCGCCGCGCCCTTCCAGGCGTGGAAGCCTGACGTCTACCAGGGCGCCCCGACCCCCGTCACCGCGCTCATGGCCTCCGGCACGCTCGTCGCGGCCTTCGGCGCGGTCCTGAGGGTCTTCTGGGTGGCTCTGGGCAACCTCGACTGGGACTGGCGTCCGGTCCTGTGGGGTGTGGCCATTCTCACGATGATCGTCGGCGCGATCCTCGCGATCACCCAGACGGACATCAAGCGCATGCTGGCCTACTCCTCGATCGCGCACGCGGGCTTCCTGCTCATCGGTGTGATCGCGACCAGCACGCAGGCGCAGGGCAACGCCGACACCCTGTCGGCGATCATGTTCTACCTGCTCGTCTACGGCATCACGACGGTCGGCGCGTTCGCCGTCGTCACGATGGTGCGCGACGCGGGCGGCGAGGCCAACCACCTGTCGCGCTGGGCGGGTCTGGGCAAGCGGTCGCCGATGCTGGCGGGCGTGTTCGCGTTCTTCCTGCTGGCCTTCGCCGGCATCCCGCTCACCAGCGGGTTCTTCGGTAAGTACGCGGTCTTCGCCGCCGCGGTGGCCAACGGCGCGACGCCGCTGGTCATCGTCGGCGTGGTCACCTCCGCGATCGCCGCGTTCTTCTACGTCCGCGTGATCGTGCTGATGTTCTTCAGCGAGCCCGCCGCCGACGGCCCGACCATCGCGGTGCCCTCTGCGGCCACCGCGGCTGTTATCACTCTCGCGGCAGCGGTTACGGTAGTGCTGGGGGTTTTCCCGCAGCCTGTCCTGGATCTCGCTGACAAGGCTGCATCTGCCTTGTTCATCCGCTAAGGGGAATATATGTCTGCGCCACCGGTTGTTGATCTTCCTATCGACGATGAGCGGTTGGCGCAAGACCTTGCCAGCGGTCTCGCCTCCGTCGAGAAACTGCTGCGCACGTCGGTCGAGAGCGAGGACGCCTTCGTCACGGAGGCGTCCAAGCACCTCATCGAGGCCGGCGGAAAGCGTTTCCGCACGATGATGGTGCTGCTGGCCGCGCAGTTCGGTGATCCCTCCGCGCCGGGCGTCGTGCCCGCCGCGGTGGTGATCGAACTCACCCACCTGGCCACGCTTTACCACGACGACGTCATGGACGAGGCCCCCGTCCGCCGTGGCTCTCCCTCCGCCAACGCCCGCTGGGACAACACGGTGGCCATCCTCACCGGCGACTACCTGTTCGCGCAGGCGTCGGAGATCCTCGCCGACCTCGGCGCCGAGGCGATCAAGATCCAGGCGCAGACGTTCTCCCGCCTGGTGCGCGGGCAGATCCGCGAGACGATCGGGCCCGCCGAGGGCGTCGACCCGATCCACCACTACATCAGGGTGCTGGCCGACAAGACCGGCTCCCTCATCGCCACCTCGGGACGCTTCGGCGGCCTGCTGTCCGGCGCCCCCACCGACGTGGTCGAACGGCTGTCCAGCGCGTGCGAGGCCATCGGCGTGGCCTGGCAGCTCGGCGACGACCTGCTGGACGTGGCATCGGAGTCCGCCGAGTCCGGCAAGACGCCCGGCACGGACCTGCGCGAAGGGATCAGGACGCTGCCCGTCCTCTACGCGCTGGAGTCGTCGCCGTCGGCGCGGCTGCGGGAACTGCTCCAGGGGCCGGTGGCCGAGGAGGACGTCGCCGAGGCCCTGCGGCTGCTGCGGGCCGACCAGGGGATGGCGCGGGCCCGGCAGGAGCTGGAGTCGTGGGTGAACAGGGCACGGGCCGACCTGGAGGCGCTGCCGGACATCCCGGCGCGGGCGGCGTTCCTGGCGCTGTGCGACTACGTGGTGGAGCGGTCGGGCTGACTGGCCGCTCGGGCCGTCCTGGAGGCGCTGCCGGACATCCCGGCGCGGGCGGCGTTCCTGGCGCTGCCGGGCTGAGGGTTCGCTCAGCCGTCCGTCGGACGTCGGGCGTCGGGCCGGTCGGCTCACGGCGTGGCGCTTGGCCGCCGCCTTGAGGAGGCGGCACCTCTCGCCCCTGCGACCGGCGCGCTCGGTCGGCGTGTGGCGGCCGAGGACGGCGTCGCCACTGCCGTCGCCCGCATCGTCGACCGTGCGGGATCCCCGCCTGACGGACTCATCCTGGGGTGATGCGTGGTCGGCGCACCGGTTCGTCCACCTGCCGGGCTTGCCTACGCGCTGGACTTCAGGGGGGCCGTGACGGCGGGGGCCGAAGTCCTGCTGGGCGGGGTTTCAGGGGCGCCGTGACGCCGGGGGTCCTGCTGGGCGGGGTTCAGGGGCGCCGTGACGGCGGGGACCGAAGTCCTGCTGGGCGGGGCGCCTGCGGCGGGCGGTCAGCGGTGATCGGCGGGGGCGCCGGACCGGCTTGCCGTACCGGAGAGAACGGGTTCGGGTTCCGCGCGGCGGGAGCGCCGCGCCGCCCTGAGGCTGTCGTAGGTGAAGATCACCAGTGCCAGCCACACGATCGCGAAGCCCGCCCACCGGCTGGCGGGCATCGTCTCCTTCGCGATGAGCACGCCCACCAGGAACTGCAGGATCGGCGCGATGTACTGCAGCAGCCCGATCGTGGTCAGCGGCACCCTGATCGCGCTGGCCGTGAAGAACAGCAGCGGCACCGCCGTCACCAGGCCGCCGCCCGCCAGCAGCAGCGCGTGCCACGGCCCGTGGTCACCGAACGTCGCGCCGCCCGACTGCTCCAGGTACACCAGGTAGGCCAGCGCCGGTCCCAGCAGCACTAGCGTCTCGACCGTGAGGCTCTCCGCGGCGCCGACGTTCGCCTTCTTCTTCACCAGGCCGTAGATGCCGAAGCTGACCGCGAGCGTGAGTGCGATCCACGGCAGCCGGCCGTAGTCCAGGGCCAGCACGAGGACCGCCAGCGCGCCGAACCCCACCGCCGCCCACTGCAGCGGCCGCAGCCGCTCCTTCAGCAGGATCACCCCGAACAGCACGCTCACCAGCGGGTTGATGAAGTAGCCGAGCGCCGACTCCACCACGTGGCCCGAGTTGACGCCGTAGATGTAGGTGCCCCAGTTGGCCGTGATGAGCAACGCCGCCAGCCCCAGCAGCCCGAACTGCCTCGGCTCCAGGTGCCTGAACCACGACCAGTGCCTGCGTACGGCCAGGATCGCCACCACCGCCACCAGCGACCACGCCATGCGGTGCGCCAGGATCTCCATCGGTCCCGACGGCTTCAGCAGCGGCCAGTAGAGCGGGAAGAGGCCCCACAGGGAGTAGGCGGCGACACCATAGAGCACACCACGGCGTTGGTCAGGCATGTAACCCATCTTCGCCCCTTACTCCATTAAATACAAATGCGTATTGCTATCTGGGATGATGTAGGGACTCTTAAGTGTTTCGACATAGGGTTGATGGAGGAGGAGGTACAAGATGGGCTGGCTGTTCGGCTCGCACAAGACATCGATGGTGAACCCCTCGGACGCCCTACCCGGACGTTCGACACCGATACCCGTCCCCGCCCGCCACGCCGTCCTCGACGCTCCGCTCGTCGGCGCGCAGGGCGAGATCGCGGACTTCGGGCTCGGCTGCTTCTGGGGCGCCGAGCGGAAGTTCTGGCAGACCCCGGGCGTGATCTCCACGGCAGTCGGGTACCAGGGCGGCTACACGCCCAACCCCACGTACGAGGAGGTGTGTTCCGGCCTCACCGGACATGCCGAGGTCGTGAGGGTCTGGTACGACCCCGCGAAGGTGTCGTACGCCGACCTGCTCAAGGTGTTCTGGGAAGCGCACGACCCCACCCAGGGCATGCGCCAGGGCAACGACATGGGCACGCAGTACCGGTCGGCGGCGTACTTCCATTCGCCCGAGCAGGAGAAGGCGGCGCTGGCGTCCAGGGACGCCTACCAGCAGATGCTGAGGTCGGCGGGCTACGGCGACATCACGACCGAGATCGCCCCGGCCGGCGAGTTCTACTACGCCGAGGAGTATCACCAGCAGTACCTTCACCGCAACAAAAACGGCTACTGCGGGATTGGAGGGACCGGGGTCGCCTGCCCGGTGGGCGTCGCGCCTGCCGGCGAGTGAACCGGGAGATCTTCAACGAGGTCGCGGTCCTGTGGGCGGAGCACTCGGGGCTGCCGTTCCCCGATGATCTGCGAGGCGCTGTCGGGTTGCGGTCGCGGCCTGAGAGGGCATGGCGGTCTGACTCGGGCGGTCTCTGCGATGTGACCGGCGGTGTCCGCTACCCGCGACCTGTGAGTGTTCGAGCTGGTCACGTGGTTTGCGACCGGTCGCGAGACAGGTCGCGCCACCGCAACCGGTCGCGCGTGTGCCGCGACCCAGCGCCACTGTGTTTCAAGAGAGCTGCCGCCCCGCTTCCTGTGCTCGGGCCTTGGCCCTGCGCTCCGGGTCGGGTTCGGGCCGCGTACCAGCTGCCTGCGGCCGCACCCTGGATCTCTCCCAGCCGGGGAACGCGCTGATCAGCTGGCTCAAGGTCACCCCCACGACGGTCCCTCTGCGATCAGTTCGGAAAGCGGATGCGCGACGCGAAGATCGGCATAGCGAAGCGCTACACGGCGCGCGGCCCTGATGGGTTCCGTCGACGGATGCCAGGCATAGATCACCCGGCGCTTCGCCGAGTTCCATCCCGTTCGCCACCAGAAGTGCTCGCCGTCGCACCAGACCACCAGTCCGACCCAGACCGAGATCACGGCCAGGTCGGCGCCCTCGTAGCCTGCTAGCGCTAGCAGGGCAGGTGCTAGCACTAGCAGCTCGGGCTAAGGCCAGGGGTGGATATGGGCTGCGTCTCCTCGCTGAGGGCGGCGACCGCTGACCCGCGGGGCCATGGCCGTCTCCTGCAGGACTCCCACAAGGACGGCGCGGCCTTGGCGGCACGGGCGTCTCCTGCCCGGTGGGCGTCGCTCCGCCGGAGTGTGGGACAGGAAGTGCCCACGCTCCGATCGCGGTTCTGTATAGAAAGCTGTACAGTTGATGTATGACTGTTCTGCATGACGCTACTGAGTTGAGCGTCACCGAGGCGGCCCAGCGAGGGGTTGCCCGCCTGGTGGCAGAGGCGGAGCAGGGGGCCGACCTGGTGGTTACCCGTCGACACCAACCGGTGGCGGCCGTGGTGAGCATTCGCCGACTCAACGAGTTGGAGGAGGCGGCGGCTGACCTGCGGGATCTGGCGCTTGTGCTCGCTCGGTCGGTCACGGACACGGGGGAGCGGGTCTCGCTCGATGAGGTGCTGGCCGCTTTCGGGCACACTCGCGAGTCGCTGACGGCCATCCCGGACGACGAGTAGACATGTCCGACGTCGTCTTTACGGCACCAGCGGTCGATGACCTCCGACGCATTGGCCCAGACGCGGTGCCCAAGGTGCTCAAGAAGATCCTTCTCCTGTTGGACAACCCTGAAGCTGGTTACCCGCTCGGTGGGGAACTGACCGGTTTTCGGAAGCTTGTGGTCGGTCGCAACACCTGGCGTGTCGTCTACCGCATCGCCGACGACAAGTCGGTGGAGATCTGCGAGGTGTGGGCTGTCGGTGAACGGGCCGACGCGGAAGTCTACGCAGAGGCGACGGTGAGGGTTCGCGAGGCGGGTACCGGCCGTCCGGAGATTGTCCAGCTCGGCCAGGTGATCGAGCGTCTTGGCGCGCTGGCCGATCACATTCGGGTGGAGAAAGCGCCCCCTCGGGAACCGGTTCCAGATTGGCTCGCGGACCGGTTGATCTACACGGTGGGGATGGCTCGCGAGGACGTTGCCGCTCTTGATCTCCAAGAGGCTGTCGACTTGTGGGCGGAGTACCGGTCGAAGGTCCGTTAGGTTATGCATCCATTGCCTGAGGCGAAGCACTGCCATCAGCAGCACCTGGAGAAGAAGCCCGGCGACTACTGCGGGATCGGTGGGACCGGGGTCTCCTGCCCTGTGGGCGTCGCGCCTGGGGCGAGTGAACCTGGAGATCTTCAACGAGGTCTCGGTGCTGTGGGCGCAGCACGTCGGTCGACCGTACCCGAGCATGGGAGAGGTCTTCCCGGACTTCGTGCTGGCCGAGTCTTCTATGGCAGGCATCGTGACCTCGTAAGTCGGCTCCCGACGGGGTGAGATCGATGCGGAGCAGCGGCGCGTCCTGAGCTCGTGCGCCCGTGATCTGCGCTGGGTGCTGAAGCGCGTTCGTGGCCGCGAGGCCCGTGTATATGTGGCCCGGTCCGTCAGGATCACGGACCTGATCCTCGGCCGGGTTGCGCCGGCCGATCGTCACAGTCAGTAACACTTCTCTCCAGGGTCACGGCCGGCCGCCTGCGGTTGCTCGCCGTGCTGCGGATCTCCGGTCGGTCGCGGTCGGCACCGCCAACGTGCTCCTGGTGGTACGGCGGGCCGCTACGACGGAAGACGCAGGGTGAACGTGGTGCGGACACCTGGCACGCTGGCGACCGTGGCTGTGCCGCCGTGCGCCTCGGCCAGGTTGCGCACGATGGCGAGCCCGAGCCCGCTGCCGCCGGTCTGGCGGTTGCGGGACTTCTCCGCCCGCCAGAACCGGTCGAAGACGTGCGGGAGGTACTCGGCGCGGATCCCGATCCCCGTGTCGGTCACCTCGACGACGACCTGGTCGCCATCCTGCCGAGCGCCCAGCGTGATGTGCCCGCCGCGTGGCGTGTAGCGCAGGGAGTTGGTCACCAGGTTGCCGATGGCCTGGCGGAGCCGTACCGGATCCGCGGTCAGCGAGGGGTCGTCGGTGACCACGGTGGTCAGCGTGAGCCCTGCGGCTTCGGCGCGGCCTCGGTGAGCGATGCTTACCTGGTCGAGAAGGTCGCCGAGATGGACGGGTTCGACGTGCAGACGGAGCTTGCCCGCGTCGGCGAGGGCGAGCTCCTGAAGGTCGTCGACGATGTGCTGCAGCAGCAGGATCTCCTCGACCAGCGAGGCGATCAGCGCGGGGTCCAACTCGGCGACGCCGTCCTGGGCGGCCTCCAGCCAGCCCCTGAGGTTGCTCAGCGGTGTGCGCAGCTCGTGGGAGACGTCGCTGACCATGGCCTTGCGCTGCTCCTCCATGCGCTGGAGGTGTTCCGACATCTCGTTGAACGCCGTGGCGAGCTCGCTGATCTCGCCGGTAGTCCTGACCGTGACGCGGGCGGAGCTGTCCCCGTCGCGCATCCGCTGCGCGGCGTGGGTGAGCGCGTTGACGGGCCTGACCAGGCGCCTGGCCGCCATGACGCTCACGCCCACGGTCAGCACGAGCACGAGGAGAGCGGCGCCGGCGATCGAGGGCAGCGGTATGAGCTGGCCGGTCGCCTCGACGGGGGAGCCGATGTACAGGTACGCCGCGGGGGCGACGTAGGGATCGAGTTGTTCCTTGCGGCCCGTGACGATGCAGGAGGAGATCACCTGATCGGGTTCGGCGGCCGGCGGCATCGGCTGTCTTTCCTTGGACACCCAGGCGAAGTCGAGACCGACCGAGCCTCTTCCCGCGCCCTTGCCCTTGAGGCACCTGCTGACCAGGAGGTTGAGTTGTTTCAACGCGGCTTTCTCGGTGCGTGTCGGCGTGCTGAAGGTGGTGGCGTCGCAGCCGCTCATCACGACGGGGGCCGCAGTCGGCATCGGCATCGGCATCGGACTTTGCGCCGGTCTCGACTGCTGACCGACCCCCTGGTCGAGGGGCGTGACGAGGGGTCTGCCGGTGTTCGAGACGGTCACCTGTACGGCCTGCCCGGTGCGGGCCGTACAGGCGGCGTAGGCGTCGGCGGCCTTCCTCAGCCGCGCGCGGTCGCGGGCGGACAGCAGGAAAGGGCCCACCGCGCGTGGATCGATACGGTCCCTGGCCGCTCCCGGCACCAGGGTCACGTCCACGGCCAGCGGGTCGACGACGGCCGACACCTTGGCGGGCAGTGGGGTCCCGGCGGTCGCCGAGTCCGCGATGAGGGTGCCGCTCTCGGTGGCCAGCGCGATGCGGCGGCTGTTCCGGGTAGCGAGGTCGCGCAGGGTGGGGGCGACGTCCGACCAGTTCGAGTGGCGGGACGCGTAGCCGAGCAGGCTGTTGTTGATCCGGGCGTCGCTGGCCAGCGTCTGTCCCTGCTCGCGCCGGATGGCGCCGGAGGTGCTGCTGGCAGCCAGCCACGCGGTCGCCGAGATCGAGCAGACCGCCACGACAGCCGAACTCGTGAGCAACCTGACGAACAACGACCTCATGCGTGGGTCAGTTTGTAGCCGACGCCGTACACGGTCAGCAGCCGGACCGGGCGGCGCGGATCAGGCTCGATCTTCTTGCGCAGGTTCATCACGTGCACGTCGACCGTGCGTTCGGTGATGAACCTGTCGAACCCGTGGATGCGCTCCAGCAACTGCTTCCTGGTGAACACCCGCTCCGGCTCGGCGGCCAGCGTCTCGATGATCCGGAACTCCGCGAGCGTGCAGTCCACCACCGTGTCCGCCGCGGTGACGGTGTGCCTGACCGGGTCCACGAGGAGATCGCCCGCCTGGAACACCCGCCGGTCGGTGCCCTGGGACTTCCCGGTACGGCGCAGCAGGGTCCGCACGCGGGCCATCAGCTCACGCGGGCTGTACGGCTTGGCGACATAGTCGTCAGCACCGAGGTCGAGCCCCAACAGCAGGTCATCCTCGGTGGACCTGGCGGTCAGCATCAGGATCGGCAGGTCGGACTCGGCACGCAACGCCCGGCAGACGTCCAACCCGTCGACCTTCGGCATCATGACGTCGAGCACCATGAGGTCGGGGTCCGCTCGCCGCGCCTCGTCGATCGCGGAACGCCCGTCGTGCACGACGTGGACCTCATGGCCCTCCCGCTCCAGGTACCGCCTGAGCAGTTCGGCCTGCTTGGGGTCGTCCTCGGCGACCAGTACGTACGCGCACATGAGCCGAGGCTATGCCCATGTCAGGGATGCACATGGGATTCGCATGACAACCAAACAGGTTTCACACATTCTGTCGCCAGGCTGCGGCAGGTGAGAACCAACCTGCTTCGTACGGCTGCTGCGGCGACACTCGCCTTCCTGCTGACCGGCTGTGTGAGCAGCGCGGACAGCGCTGTACGGCGCGAGCCGGCGGCCGGCGCCGGTTCCGCGAGCACCGCCGTACGGCCCGAGCCGGCGACCGGCGCCAGCTCGAAGATCGCGACCGTCAAGGGATCTCGGATCACGGTCTACAAGAACAAGGAGGGGGTGACCCAGAGGACGATCACGAGTCCCAACGACTACGGCGCGGCGCGTGTCTTCCTGGTGGAACGTGACGAGGGCGAATGGCTCCAGGTGCTGCTGCCGGTCCGGCCGAACGGCAGCAAGGGCTGGATCAAGGCCGCCGACGTGACGCTTGCGGAGACCTCCTACCGGGTGGAGATCGATCGTGGGGCGTTCAGGTTCACGGTCTACGACGGCGACAGGCCGGTCAGGACGGGCGGGGTCGCGACGGGTGAAGCGGGCACACCGACACCTCCAGGTCGTTACTTCTTCACCGAGCTGGTGAAGCCCGCCGACCCGGGCGGGGCGTACGGCGCCTACGCCTTCGGGCTGAGCGGCTTCTCGCCGGTGCTGAAGAGCTTCGCCGGCGGCCCAGGCCAGCTGGCGATCCACGGGACGAACAAGCCCTCCGCCATCGGCACGCGGGCCAGCCACGGCTGCGTCCGGATCAGCAACGACGACATCACCTGGATGGCGAACAACCTGGCGATCGGTACTCCGGTCGTCGTCCAGGGCTGAGGCCCAACGCGAATGAACAGGGGAATCCTATGAAGATCAAAGCCACGCTCATCGGCATCGGCGCGGTGCTGGCGGTGACCGCGGGCCTCGCAGGCTTCTCGGGCACGGCCACGGCCGATCCCACGAAGCCGGCTGCCTCGCCCGTCTCGCCCGCCCCGGCGCCGGCCGACCAGCGGCCAGTGGTCAAGACGACGGGGGGCCCGGAGCCCGTCGTCGCCAGGCCGGCCTACACCGGCTGATCGTGGTGCGACGCCGTAGCCCTCGGGTCTGCGGCGCTGCACCTTGGCACCCGCTCCTGCCCGCGGTCGCGTCAGCGACCAGGCCATCGCGGGCGGGAGCAGGACCCGGTGCGTCAACACCGCGTGCCAGAACATGAAGAGACGCCACCTTCCCGGATCGACTAGTCGACGCCGGTGGGGAGCGAGAGGCCGGCGTAGACCTGGTTGAGGACGGTGGGCAGCAGGGCCTGGGCCGTGGTCCTGCCGCCGGGCGACAAGGTCAGGTTCGTCCAGATCACCAGCGTGACCTCGTTGTCCGTGTCGTGGCCGATGAAGGAATTGAAGCCGGGCAGCTCACCGCCGTGGTAGTACATCGAGGCGTTCGGACCGAAGCGCTGGTAGGCGATGCCGTACCCGTACTTCTTCCCGTCGG
Source organism: Nonomuraea sp. NPDC003727 (assembly GCF_053586935.1). NCBI lineage: Bacteria > Bacillati > Actinomycetota > Actinomycetes > Streptosporangiales > Streptosporangiaceae > Nonomuraea > Nonomuraea sp. NPDC003727. Next base: position 471,422 of record NZ_JBSFNE010000001.1, on the reverse strand, counting down.
GTGGCGCGGCCGGGTCCTCGGCTTGCGGGCTGTGGAGCCACTGCCGCTGGAACGCCGGGTTGAGGACCTTGCCCGTCACCAGGGCCTGGATCCAGGTGGCCAGGTCGTCCGCGGTGGAGATGACGCCTCCGGCGGCGGCCGCGTAGGAGGGGTTCTGATGGGTGTAGTCCACCGGCCGGAGCTTTCCTGACCGGGCCGCCGCCTGCACGTCGGCGGGGTAGGGCCGGTCGACCAGCGCGTAGGCCGTTCCGCCGTACATGTAGCCGTGCGAAGAGGGCATGGGGAGCGACAGGTCGTCGGCGGCGGGCAGCGAGGTTCCCGCCAGCCCGAGCGGGACGAACAGCCGGTCCAGGAACTGCTGGGCCAGCGGCCGGCCGCCCGCCTTCTCGGCGACGAGACCCAGCAGCACGTAGTTGGTGTTGTTGTACTCGAAGGGCGTGCCGGGTGCGAAGGTCGGCGGGCGGCGGAACGCGATGTCCAGCATCGCCTGTGGCGTCTGGGCCTTGCCCGGGTCGGCGTCCATGGTCGCCGCCAGTTCGGGGGCGTTGGTGTAGTTGTAGAGTCCGCTGCGCATCTTCAGCAGCTCGGCGATGGTGATGTGCCCGCCGTTGGGCACTCCGGGAACGTAGGCGGACACCGGGTCGCTCAGCCGGAGCTTGCCGTCCTGGGCCAGGAGGATGATCAGCGCCGAGGTCATGGTTTTGGTGTTGGAGGCGATCCGGAAGTGGTCGCGCGTGGTGGGCGGTCTGGCGGTGCCCAGCTCGGTCGTGCCGACGGTTGCCCGGAAGGTTCCCTGTGGGGTGCGGAGCAGGACCACCGCGCCGGGAACCATGAGCTTCTTCGCCGCACGTTCGACGGCGGACTGGAACACGGCCGGATCGATCGGCTTCAGTGCCGGCTGAGTGGGGGCGCTCGCCGTGGCCGTAGGTGTGGGCGACGAGTTGGGGAAAGCCGGGAAACTCGCCGCTGCGGGAAGGGCGTAGCCGGCGATCAGCAGGGCAGCGCTCGGTGCCAGCAGAGCCAGGCGGGCGGTACGCGACAGCCCGGGAGCGGCTCGCCTGCGAGGCGTACGGTTCGGCGCGCCGTCGTCAGCTCGGGAATTCCTCATGCCGGCATCACAGCCCCCGCGCTCGGCGGTTCAATACCGTGGCCAAGGTGATGCGAAAAGGGGCGCGGCACGACCGCAGAGGCCAAAAGGAATAAGGTCCGTAATTTTATCATCTTTTCGGCACGCCTAATCGGCTATTGACGCGCCGGCCAAAGCGCTACCGCCGGCAGTACTTGGAGAAGAATCCCGGCTACTGCGGCATCGGCGGCGCTGGGGTCTCCTGCCCAGACTGAAAAGCATGGGCCTCAGCCTCACACCCCGCGTCTTGACCGCTTGGCTCTCCTGGGCCCTGCCTGGGCAGCGGTGTGGACTGTGTGGGCTCGGCGGGCGTGTTCGGCGATGACGGCTCCGTATCAGCTTTTGATCAGCCGCATCGATGGTCGATCGCTGACATCAGAACGTGTTCTGACGTAAACTCGTCGAGTGAGCACCAGCCATGCCGACGCAGTGACCTTCTCTGATCTGTCGAGAAACCCGCGAGCGGTCGCCGAGCGCGCGGCACGCCTGGGACGTGTGCGCGTCACACATCGGGATGCTCCAGACTTCTACCTGACCGCGGCGGACCGTGAAGAGGAGCGCGAACGGACCCTGGCCACCGCGTCCCGGCTGTTCCTTGCCTTGATCAAGCACGATCCCACCGCGCGTGCGCTGGTCCTGGCCATGCCAGATGTCTTCCCTTGGGTTCGCCACCTGTCGTCGGACGAACTGCGTGCCTTCACTCTGGAACTGGTCGAAGCGCTCTCCGACGCGGCCGAGCTGGATGTCGATGCCACCACCCAGGAAGTCATCGCGGGGTGGCGGGCCACTGCCAGAATCAAGGCCGACCCCGCGCGCTACGCCGAGGCTCGCAAGCCCACGAGCGGCGACTTCGGGCCGGTGCAGGTTTCGGCGTGAGCCCGAAGCGGGGAGATCGAGTGACGGTGCCACCGCCGGATGACGAGTGGGATGTCCGCTTCGGTGCCAGTGACGCGGTCAGGGGCTGGGAGGAGCTGTGTCGTCATGCCCTGGCCAATACGCGCCGATGCCTCGAGGCGCTGCGGGCTGATCCCCGTTCAAGCTTCAGCCATGATCGGCAACATCGCCTACGCGGCGATCTCGCGACTCACCGTCACAACGGCAAGGATTTGGAGCAGTGGGAATTCGAGGTCACCAGTGGTGGGCGGGTGCGCTATGCGGTCGATGACGTCGCCCGTACCGTCTGGGTGATCTACGCGTCTCCTCGACACCCCAAGGACACCGAGTAGCCGAACGGCTACTGCGGTATCGGCGATACCAGCGCGCGTGCCCGGCGTCTGAGGCGCGAGGACCGAAGGCATGGGCCCGGCGGCCAATCTCTATCCGGCGAGCCGGTCTTCGTTCGCGCGTCCTTCGGATGGGTCACGTGTCTTTCTGGAAGCGGTGTATTTGCGCGAGGCACCCCATCAGTTCGTGAACCTGCTACCGGACGAGCAGGTCGCCCCTGTGCTTCGCCTTGCTGGGGAAGCAACGCTCGAGTTCGATCTCATCACTCAGGCCAGGACGGCGGCGGCCTGGTAAAAGCGTTCCCGGCCCCCGGCCTGCGCGGTCAGTCGCAGTACTTCCAGGTGCCTTCCGGGGTGCCTCCGTGGACGGCGGGCTGGGAGCCGATGCGGATCGTTCCGTGGAACTGGACGCACAACTGGTCGGCGTAGGCGTAGACCGGGCCCGCGAACCACTTGTAGCGCGTGCTGCCGTCGGCCACCCCGATGTCAGGGCTGTCGTACTTCTTGTTCCTGTTCTTGTCCGCGAGGAGCGCGACGTAGAGATAGCTCGTCCGTCCGACGTAGGGGCTCGCCACCCGGGCTATGGCGCACTTCCTGCGCGTGAGGCGGCTGTGGTAGAGCGAGACGGTGCCGTAGACCTCCCCGTCCTTCGCTCCTACCGTGATGGGATAGCTGGCTACCTTGCGGAACGAGTTCCCTCGGCAGGTGCCCTGGGGGTAGGCCTGCGCGGGAGTGGCGGACACCAGGGTGAGGGCGGCCGCGGCGGTCAGGGCCGTGCCGCTCGCGATCCAACGTGTGATCTTCAAGGGGCCCTCGCGTGACTGCGCAGAAGATGGCTGTCGACCATCTCTGACAAGGGGATGCGGAGAAGATCACGCTAGCACGACCATCTTGGGCCGCTTCTGTCAGAACTCCACTCTGAGATAGAGGGGCGTGTGGTCGGACATGGAGGTGGGCGGAGGGACGTGACACCGACGGGTGCCGCCTTTGGTGACGAACAGGTAGTCGAGCTTCTTGCGTCTCTCGCCGGCGCTGTGTGTCCAGCGCCCGGTACGGCTGCTCCCACGCTGGTCGCACTCGCGGTAGGCCTGGTAGGCGGGCATGATGGCACGCCGGCCGGCGGCGCTGCCGTTCGTGCTGTCCGGAGGGGCGACGTTGAGGTCGCCGCCGAAGACGCTGTGGTAGCCGGGCTTGGCGGCGTAGGCCATCAGTTCCTTGATCTGCCTGGTGCGGTACGGCGCGCCGGGCTGCCGGTCATCGTAAGCCGTGCCCACTGACAGGTGCGTGCCGCACGCGTGGACGCGCTTGGCGGGGATGGTGGCGCAGAGCACCGCCCGCTTCACGTACCAAGGCGGTGTGGTCAGCGGAAGGCTCTGGAAGGTCGCCGTGTCGGCGGCGACGGCGACCGTGATGCTCTGGGTGCCTCGCGGGCGGCCGAGCTTGTCGGGGTGGCAGGCGTACGGGGCCCCGGTGTTCGAGGTGAGGGCGAACGAGCGGACGGTCCACTTGCGGCCGGTGCGCTGCCGCAGTCCCAGTTCCAGGGCACTGTCGGCCCCGGTGCAGAATTCCTGCAAGAAGATCACGTCGGGTCTGATGGGCTGGTTCACGGCATATTCGCCGATCGCCTGCACCAGCTGAGGGGCGTCGGCACGGTAGAGGCCGCAGGCGGGGTTCGTCCCCGTGCAGACGTTCCACGTCATCACGGCCACCGCCGTCCGCGTTTCGGCCACGGCGGCAGGCGGCAGCAACGCCAGGACGGCGACTGCCGCCGCTATCGCCCGCGCCTTCATGATCGGCTATTGAACCAAAATCGTGGTTGTCGCGCCCCACGAACCGGTATCTCCTCATGCGGGCTGTTCCAGGGGTACGTATGCCGGTTTCTCGTTCCGGGCGTCGTGGCAGGTGAGGTCTCCTGCGTGCTGGGCAAGATCGGCGGAGCAAGGGGAGACTGGTTACCTACGCGTCTCTGACGCCCGGGGTCTTCCACGATGGCTTTCCGCCCGGCGGGCTTCGCTTCTCCTGGAACCAGGCGGTCTTCAACGAGGTCTCGGTGCTGCGCCGGGGGGTCGGTCACAGCAGCGGGTAGGGGCCGGCTGGTCGGCTGTGGCGCGGGCGTCGGTCAGGGGGCGAGGATGCGGATGCCGTCCCCGAGCAGCTTCACGCCGAGGACGGCGAACAGGACGGCCATGATGGCGGTGTTGTGCCGGGCGGCCCAGCCCCTCCAGTTGTCGAGCATGCTCTTGGCGCGTTCTCCCATGAGGAGGAAGACCGACAGGGGCGCCAGAAGTCCCAGGGAGGCGATGATCACGAACACGGCCAGTACCGTGATCTGCTGCCCGGGTGGAATCGCGGCCGCGCTGATCGAGGCGCCTGCGGCGATGGTGAGCGGGGCGTTCTTGAGGTTGGCCGCCGACAGCACGATGCCGAGCCCGAAGACCTTGGCCGGTGAGAAGCGGTCGATCGCGGACATCCATTTGGGGAGCTCCGCCTCCGCGCCCGCGGGAGGTCGCCGGTGCCACTGCCGCCCGCCGAGCACGACGAGCAGCACGCCCAGGGCGAGCTTGAGGTCGCCGACCCAGGCGGCGGGCTTCGACGGGGTCGCGCCGGCGGCCGGCCCGCCGATCGCCAGCATCACCGCGCCCAGGACGAAGAGCCCGATGACCCATCCCAGGGTGAACAGCAGCCCGTTGAGACGTCCCCTCGGCGTACCCAGGATGATGATGATGGCGACGATCGGGAGTGGGCTGATCGCGACCGCGGCGGCGAGCCCGAGCACATCACCGAGGGCTGTCCCCATGGCGTCCTCCAACGACGATCACAGCTGATCTCGCTGACCAGGCGCTCGGGGTCAGGCTCGCACGCTCGGCGCGCGTCGCGCGGACGACCGAGGCGTCCGGGAGCCCTCCCGCACCCATCATCCCACCCGGTCGTGGGATCGTTGTGGCGGCCTTGGCGTGGTCACCCGCGTCCGCCGTCGGGTCGGACCTCTTCGCGTCGCCGGATCTGTCCAGAGCTGGACGCCGTGGTCGCGGGGTCCAGGAGGGTCGAGGCGGTCCTGGCGCTTCCCCTGGGGAGCGGGCGGGCTGCTAGCGTTCCGATGATCGTCCGACCAGGGCGGAAGGGCAGGGATCTCAGGTGGACGCATCGCGGGGACCGCTCGTGCCGCCGCCCTCCGGTCGTCAGGGGACGCACCGGACGGCGCCTTCCGGGCCGGCCATGACTCGTGCCGCCGGGCGGCCCTGGTGGCTGCTTCCGGTGGGTGTCGTCGCCGTCGTGCTGCTTCTGCTGCCTGTGTTCGTGGCCGTGGTGAAGCTGGCCCGGGAGCCCGGCGTGGTCGTGGTCCCCGGCGGGCAGGGGCTCCGGCCAGGGGTGGTGCGGACGTGAAGCGGGCGATCGTCGCCGTCCTGGTGGTGGGCTGTGCCGCCGTCGCGGGTGCCTTCTGGATCCTTGAGGTCGTGGCGAATCGCCCCTTCTTTCCCTACAGGTGCACCGAGGAGGACAAGCGGGTCGCGTCGTCCCTCGTCAGGCTCGGCGTTCTCGATGTCCGCCCGGACGCCGCCGAGCCGTACGGCGGGCGTCGCGGTGGATGCGATGACGACGACCGGCTGGCGTATGCCGAGCAGGACTACCGTCTTCCGGGTTCGCGAGCGGGCGTGCTGCCCTTCTACCGGGAGGCCGCCGGCAAGGGCGGGTGGGAGAGGGTGGCAGGCGAGGAGGACGCGGCGGGGCTGTGTTTCAGGAAGTCCGTCCAGGGGCGGGTGGTCTATCTGTCGGTGTGGGTCGCTGACGGAGCGCCCGAGAAGGATGGCGCGGACTACGTGGTGCAGGTCAGTTCCGCGCCCAGTGGCGGCAGTCTCTGCTGACGTTCATCCCCGCTGGTGTCTGCGGGGTGGCGGAGCGAGTGCCGCCGCCGTCCGCGCTGCTTCTTGGGCGGTCGGCCGCGGGGCGGTGGGCGAGGGTGTTTCCGGGCGGTTGCTTGTAGGGCGGGTGGAGGTGTTTCCGGATGGATGTCCGCAGTGGCGGGCGAGGGCGGGCGGTTCCGGAGGGGCGTCCGCCAGGCCGGTGGGGTGAGGGTGGTTTCCGGGCCGTCGTCCACCGGGCCGGTGGGGCGAGCGTGGTTTTCGGAGGAGTGTCCGCCGATGGGGCGAGTGCCGTTCCCGGAGGGGCGTCCGCCGGTGGGGTGAGTGGTTTCCGGAGGGGCGGTGGTGTGAGTGGTCTCCGGGGGGGGGGCGTCTGCCGGGGCGGTGGGGTGGGGTGGGTTCGTCAGCTGTTCGCGGGACGGTGGAACAGGGCGGTCAGGAGGAAGGGGACGCCGAAGGTGGGGGCGTCGGGTGACTGCTCGCGCATCTGGCGGATCTCCACCTCCTTGTAGTCGCTGAAGATCCAGCGCAGCTCGTCGGGGGTGTAGGCGAGCCCGCCGTGCAGGCGGCCGTCGCGGTAGAACTCCTCGTCCTGGAGTTCGGAGCCCATCGCACCGGAGGCGAAGCAGGTGAGGGCGAGGTGGCCGCCGGGGGCCAGCAGCCTGTCCAGCAGGTTCAGGTAGCTCACCCGGCGGTGCGGCGGCAGGTGGTGCAGGCAGCCGGAGTCGTAGACCAGGTCGTACCGGCCGGGCCGGAGGTCGGCGGTGAAGGCGTCGCCGCAGTGGAAGCGGACATCGGCGCCGGCCTTCCTGGCGCGCTCCTCCGCCCAGGCCACAGCCGTCGGGGACAGGTCGATGGCGTCGACCTCGAAGCCGAGCGTGGCGAGGTGGATGGCGTTGCGGCCGGGGCCGCAGCCCAGGTCCAGCGCGCGTCCGGGGCGGAGCATGCCGCGTTCGAGGTAGGACACGAGGCTCTCGTCCGGCTTGTCGGCGAAGAAGGGGACCGGCTTGGAGCGGTCGGTGTAGAAGTCGTCCCACCAGGTCGACGCCTGCTCCGTCCATCGGTCGGCGTCCGACGCGAACAGCCGGTCGAGCAGGTTCATGACGTCGTCCATGGTGCGGATGCTGCGGTTCACTCGGGCTCCCTCGACGGTGGTGGGCGGCGCTTCTGATCCTATGGAGCGGACGGTGCGTCGGCGCAGGTCGGATGCCGTTCTCTCGTCGTACTGGCAGCCGGGAAGCGCGGCGACGCCGGGGGCGGGGGCAGGACCGCCGGGGCCGGCGCACCACAGGGGCCCCACCAGAAGGCCAGAAAGCCCCTCGCCAAAAGGCCCCACCAGAAGCCCCCGCCAAAAGGCCCCCGCCAAAAGGCCTCACCAGAAGGCCCCACCAGAAGGCCTCCCGGCGCAAGGCCCCCAGAAAGGCTCCGCCAAAAGGCCTCACCAGAAAGGCCCCACCAGAAAGCCTGATCAAAAGGCCCACCTCAAACGCCGGGGCAGGGGTGGGCCTTGAGGTGTGGTGGCGGGTGGGTGGATGGGAGCCGGAGGTCTGATGCGGGGGCGTGGTGACGGGTTACTGTGGGAAGTCACGGGGTGAGGTCGGGACATCGCCGCAGATAGGCGGCATGTTCGGAGGGATGAGGCAAGCGCCGCGGACGGGGTCGCCCCGGTGCGGGGAGAGACCGGTCCGCTGGGGGGATCACGCACCGCCCTGAAGGGGGCAGCCCATGTCGATCAAGGTCGAGACGCTCTCGGGCGAAACCGTCACACTGGACGACGACAAACTCGAAGAACTCCGGATGACCTTCCGGGGTTCGCTCATCACGCAGGAGGACGCCGACTACGACGCTGTCAGGGCGGTGCAGAACGGGCTGATCGATCGCCGTCCCGCCCTCGTCATCAGGTGCTCGGGCGCCGCGGACGTCATCGACGCGGTCAATCTCGCGCGCGAGTACGGCCTGCTGGCCGCGGTGCGCAGCGGCGGCCACAGCATCGCGGGGCACTCCGCGCGCGACGGCGCGCTGCTCATCGACCTGTCCGGGATGCGCGGCGTCTGGGTCGATCCCGACGCCCGTCTGGTGCGCGTCCAGGGCGGCGCCACGTGGGGCGACGTCGACAGGGAGGCCCAGGTGTTCAACCTCGCCGTTCCGGGCGGGGTGGTGTCGACGACCGGCGTCGCCGGGCTCACCCTGAGCGGCGGCATCGGGTGGCTGCACCGCAAGTACGGCCTGTCCTGCGACAACCTGCGCGCTGTCGAGATCGTCACGGCCGACGGACGGCTGCGGCGGGCCAGCGAGCTGGAGAACGATGACCTGTTCTGGGCGCTGCGGGGCGGCGGCGGCAACTTCGGCGTGGTCACCGCCTTCGAGTTCGCCGCCCAGCCCGTCGGCCCGATCGTGATGTGCGCGGTCCCGGTCTACGCCGACCACCAGGACGAGGTGTTCCGCGCCTGGAGCGACTGGGCCGGGACGGTGCCCGACGAGGTCACCACCAGGGCCATCTTCTGGACGATCCCGACGGATCCGCACATGCCACCGGAGATCCACGGCAGGGACGTGCTCATCACCGGCGCCCTGTACGCGGGGCCGCCCGACGAGGGGGAGAAGGTGCTGCGGCCGCTACGGCAGCTCGGCACCCCGCTCGCCGATCTGAGCGCCCCGATGCCGTACCGCATGTTCCAGGCGGCCTTCGACTTCTTCTTCGTCAAGGGCCAGCTGTCCAGCTACTGGAAGTCGCTGATGCTCAGCGGGCCTCCCAGCCAGGCGGCGGACGTGATCGTACGGCACGGGCTCGCGCGGACCTCGCCGGAGTCCATGGTGCACGTGCCGCTGCTCGGCGGAGCGATCAACCACGTGAATCCGCACGCGACGGCGTACGCCGCGCGCGACGCGAGCAGCATGCTGAGCGTGGACGCCAACTGGCGCGACCAGGACGCGGACGCTCACATCGCCTGGGTACGGCAGGTCATCGCCGATGCCGAGAAGTTCTCGACCGGCCGGCCGTACCTCAGCTTCGACAGCGCCGCGCCGGAAGAGACGCCAGAGGTGGTCCAGTCGGCCTTCGGCGACAACCTGGAGCGGCTGCGGGACGTCAAGCGGCGCTACGATCCGGACAACCTGTTCCGTCTCAACGCCAACGTCGTGCCCGTCTAGGACTGCGCTGGACAAAGAGCGATCAAGGCGGGAAGGCCGTCTGTGCGAGAGCCGGCCGACCCGCTCGGCCAGGCCATCCTCCCAGTTGCGGGTGCCCGGGGTGGCGCCGTCGAGGGTGAGGTTCTGCCCGGCCCGGTAGGCGCGCCCGGCCTTGCCCGGCATCCTGACCGGCGTCATCAGCCGGTACCTGCCGCACGCCCGCAGATAGTGGCGCGCCAGGTCGGCCATGCCGTACACCTCGGGGCCGCCAGGTCGGTCGGGCACCAGGCCTGCCCGGTCGGGCA